>JAFUEH010000018.1 GCA_017463985.1 Eubacterium sp.
ACGCTTTGACCGTTTTAGAATCAGAATTCTGCTTATGTTTGCCCCTTAAACGGCGAACACAGCAATGGCTGAATTCAGCCATTGCTGTGTTATCCTTCTTCGTCTTTATTTTTTGCTTACCCCAACATTTGACATAGAGCCTAAAATAAGGCAGATCGGTCGATTCCCGATCTGCCTGTTTTGTTATTTACGATAATCTCTTTGCAAGCAAATTAGCCGTTGAGCTGCTTCGCAATTTCCTCAGCAAAGTTTTCCTCTCTCTTCTCAAGGCCTTCGCCCTTCATCATTCTGATAAAGCCGTTTGCCTTGATCTCCGTGCCGAGCGCCTTTGCAACGCTGTCGATATAGCCCTTAACAGAGCCCTGGAACAGATCGGAACGTACGAAATCCTGCTCTAACAGACAGATTTCCTTGATCTGCTTGGAAAGTCTGCCCTGAACAAGACCGATAAAGATCTTGTTTTCGCTGATCTCAGCCTTATGAGAAACAGCGATACCGGCCAGAATTTCAAAAGCTTCCTTAGAGATAAAGTTCGTGAAGTTCTTTCTCTGCTTATTGTCAAGACCCTGATAGATCGTGATGTCCTCGTCGCTCCACTTCTTACCGTCGATCGCTTCGTTGATGAGGCTGGTCAGGATCGGCATCGGCAGTGAATCCGGCTTGTTCAGCGCACTGTCCACCGTGATAGACTTCATCTTAGCAAGCTCGTCTTCAGAAATATCGTCCTTAGCAAGGTATTCCGGATTCATAGCAGCGATCTGCATTGCTACGTTCTTACCCATTGCCACAAAATCGGCGTTCGCAGCCTTCGCTTCGTCAGCAACGTCAAAGCCAACCATAACGCCTACAGCACCGCCGGCATGAATATAAGTCGATACGATACCTTCCATTCTTTCGAAACGGCGCACCTTCATATTCTCACCGATCGCGAGAACAAGGTCGTTCAGCGTCTCAGTAACAGTTCTGTCAGTACCGTTGAACTTTTCTTCCTTGAGCGCTTCAACGTCAGCAGGATCGGTAGCAAGCACGGTCTTAGCAACGCCTTCTACAAAGCTCATGAACTTTTCGTTCTTCGCAACGAAGTCAGTCTCGGAGTTAACCTCTACAACAACGCCCTTCTTAGACGCGCTGTCATAGTAAGGCAGTACAACGCCCTCAGCGGCAATTCTGGAAGCCTTCTTCTGTGCGGCAGCAAGACCTCTTTCACGCAGATAGTCAATTGCCTTATCCATATCGCCGTCAGCCTCGACAAGCGCCTTTTTACATTCCATCATACCAACGCCGGTCTTTTCACGCAGCGCCTTAACGTCCATAGCGGTAAATGCCATAATTTCTTCCTCCTTAAATATCATTCAAGAGGGCGGATAGACTCCGCCCCTATATAGTTACTTATTCAGCCTCTGCTTCCTTTTCCTCAGCGGCAGCTTCCTCAGCAGCCTCGGCATCAGCGCCGTCTCTGCCTTCGATTACTGCGTTAGCCATCGCGCCGGCAATCAGCTTTACGGCACGGATAGCATCGTCGTTACCCGGGATAACGTAGTCAATTTCATCAGGATCGCAGTTGGTGTCAACGATCGCAACGATCGGCAGACCAAGCTTAATAGCCTCGGCAACAGCAATTCTCTCCTTGCGCGGGTCAACAATAAACATAGCCTCCGGAACCTTCTTCATCTCGGTGATACCGCCAAGGTACTTCTCAAGCTTTTCAATTTCGAGCTCAAGACCGGCAACTTCCTTCTTTGGGAGCAGATCAAAGGTACCGTCCTCCTGCATCTTCTTGAGCTGAGCAAGACGGGCAACTCTGGTTCTGATGGTCTTGAAGTTGGTCAGCATACCGCCGAGCCATCTGGCGTTAACATAAGGCATACCGCAACGGGTAGCTTCTTCCTTTACGGACTCCTGCGCCTGCTTCTTCGTGCCGACAAAGATAATGCTGCCGCCCTCTGCAGCGAGGTCGCGAACGAACATATAAGCCTCATCCAGCTTCTTCACTGTCTTCTGAAGGTCGATGATGTAAATGCCGTTACGCTCCGTGAAGATGTACTCCGCCATTTTAGGGTTCCATCTTCTTGTCTGGTGTCCGAAATGAACGCCTGCTTCGAGTAATTGTTTCATTGAAACTACATTTGCCATTCTTTTATTCCTCCTTTTAGGTTTTTCCTCCACAAAGCCCGATGGCAAAGACCGTTTTTTATCACCTATGGTCCGAAGGCTTGTGTGCGGTTTGCACCGATCGGGACGCACTTGTCCCTTTTGATGCCGTATTATCATAACACAGCGACCGGCAAATTGCAAGCATTATTTTCCAAAAAATTACCGTTATTGCGCCAATACTTTTTCGGCAAAGCGCTTTGCGTCCGCCACGTCCTGCGCATTCGGTCTGCCCTTGGCAATAAATTTAAACTCTCCCTTGCAGAAAAACTCCTCCTCCGCTACGGGAATACCCTTGGTCTGCGCAAACTTTGTCACCTGCTTTTTCGTGGAACCCAGCAGCGCCGCCGAAGAGAAATTGACAAGCTTGCCGACCTGTACATCGATCGACTTCACAAACTTTTCGATCGAATCGTCCATTAATCCGGCGGCATATACTGCGCTGCCGAGGAACAGAACGTCCACATCCTCCGTCAGCGGATGGCTGATGTCAAGCGCCTCTGTACCGGCCGCTGCTGCAATCGCCTCCGCCAGTTTTTTCGTGTGACCCGTTTTTGTGTAATACCTTACCGCAACCTTCATTTCATTGTCCTCCTAAAACTTGATAAATTTCGTTCAGGCTATGGATTTCACAGTCTGTTTTCACTGCTGAGGTGTTGACCTTATGCTGCGGATTATACCAACAGCACGGGATGCCGATATTGTTGGCGCCCTGCATATCGCTGCTCAGCGAGTCTCCTACCATCAGGATCTCGTCTTTTGCACAAGGCTCAATCTGCGACAGCACCGTCTGAAAAAAATGAACCGACGGCTTTTCAAAGCCGACCTCGTCTGAGATAAAGACGCCGTCAAAAAGCTTGTCCAGTCCTGTCCCTGCCAAGCGCTTTGTCTGTACGTCGTAAGCGCCGTTGGTTACCACATACTGACGGTAGCGTCCTTTCAGCGAGGCCACGACGTCATAACCGTTTTCAATAAAGCGGTTATGATCAGCGATCCCCTGCTCGTAAGCGGTGCATAAGCTGTCCGGATCGGCGCCGGTAATGCCTAAATATTGCAAAAACTCTGCAAAACGGTTATGCATAACCTGTTCCTTTGTACATTCACCGCGTTCCAGCTTCTCCCAGTGACGGTTGTTGATAGCAGAATAGGCAGCCACCTGTGCGTCGGTCAGCTCCCAGAAGCCCTGCGTTTTAAAAACCGTACGCAGCGACATTTTTTCGGCATACAGGAAATCCAACAGCGTATTGTCCAAATCCCATAAAATCACCTTTATCATAACAACACCTCAAAAATCATTATAACGATTTATGAGGTGTTGTCAATCTTATCTTATGTCAAAAAACAGTTTTATACCAGATGCTTTTGCATCTCGTTCTTAATTTTACCGAGAATTCTTTTTTCCAGCCGTGAAATATAGGACTGTGAAATACCCATTCTGTCCGCCAGCTGCTTTTGCGTCATCGGTGTTTGTCGGTTCAGCCCAAAGCGCAGCTCCATGAGCTCGCGCTCCTTTTGCGGCAGATGCGCCACCACGTACCGCAGCAGCCGCTTTTCGTCGTCATATTCAATTTCCTCGCTGATTTCATCCGGCTCTGTTCCCAGCACCTCCGACAGGGTCATTTCATTGCCGTCCCAGTCTACGGAAAGCGGCTCGTCAAAGGAGAGCTCGACTTTGGAATTAGAGGCCTTGCGCAGGTACATCAGTATCTCATTTTCAATGCAGCGCGAAGCATACGTAGCGAGCTTAATGTTTTTATCGGGATCAAAGGTTTTGACAGCTTTCATCAGACCGATCGTACCGATCGAGACAAGGTCCTCTGCGCCGGCGGTGGGGCTTTCAAATTTTTTAGAAATATACACCACCAGGCGCAAATTATGGATCACCAGCAGCTCACGGTGCGTATTATCACCCTGCCGCAGCTCGTTCATGACGGTTTCCTCCTCCTCTCTCGTGAGTGGCGGCGGCAGTGTTTCCGGCCCGTTTATGTAAAAGCAATACTGCTCATAAAATAGTTTTTGAATCAAAAAATTCAGCAGCTTCATCAGCATACTAACACCTCATACATTTAAAATTTCAGGATTAAACACGGCAGAATAGCCGTCAGCCTTCATATTTTCGCTCAAAGCGACGTACACATTGTCCACCGTTTCCTCTCCTTTATCGGTTTTAATGATAATGCAATCCGGCTTAAAGGCCTGATAACAGCCTGTACCGCCGATCGTTGCTGCAGGGATCATTCTTGTTTGACAGTCAGCGGCCACCGGCGCGGCCTTTTCGCTGTCTGCCACCATCACCGGCGCGCCGGAAAACGGCTCGCGCAGCCGGTTTCCTGTGTCGGCAAAAGCAAAAAAGGAAGCAGAACGGCTGTCCTTTTTGACCGTTACCCAAAACAGGGCGTTTTTGGCAGTCCGTCGGTTATAGATCCGCACAATAACAGCCGAGAGAAGATAGGCGAGGAAGGCACAGCCCAGCAAGCCGCGCGCGCCGATATCAAAATAGACAACGCCGTTGTTCACTTTAATTTGCTCAGAACGGAACAGTAGATACACGCCGACGGTCACGCCTAAAAAAACAAAGTTCACAAACAGAAAAATCAACAGTGTTGCCAGAAAGCTCTTCACGCGGTAAAACCGCAGTGCCAGCAGTAAGATCACCACTGCCGCCGCCAGCTTGGAAGCAGCACTGACAGCCGCCGGCAACCGACCGGCCAAAAGAATAAACGAATAAAGTCCGCCGGCAGCAGAGGCCAACACCAGCCTGTCGGTTTTCGCTTCGCGTTTGGTCAGACGGCAGGTCACCTGCAGCAGAAAGAAGGTAATAAAAAAATTGATAATAAATAGCACGTCGGCATAAATTACAATAAAATCACCTCCCGCTTTTCATTATAGTCGGGAGGTGGTAAAAAATGTGTCAGTTTAAGACTGCATTGCCTGTGCCATACAGGTTATTTATTTTTGATCCGATTGATCACGCTCTTTTCCAAGCGGCTGACCTGTGCCTGCGAGATTCCAATCTCCTCCGCCGTTTCCATCTGCGTTTTGCCCTGCATGAAGCGCATATATAATATTTTGTTTTCCCGTTCGCTGAGGTTGTTCAGCTCCTCCTTGATCATCATTTCATCCACCCAGTCGGCGTCCGTGCTGCTGTCGCCCACCTGATCCATCACATAGATCGTGTCGCCGCCGTCGTTATAGACCGGTTCATAGAGCGATACCGGCTCTACGATTGCCTCCAGCGCCAGCACGACGTCGCTCTTTTTCATCCCGAGCTTGTCAGCGATTTCCTCCACGGAGGGTTCTCTGCCGGTTTCGTTCGTCAGCTGCTCCTTCACCTGCATGGCCTTATAGGCGGTGTCGCGCATAGAACGGCTGACGCGCACCGGATTATCGTCGCGCAGATAGCGGCGCACTTCACCGATACACATCGGCACGGCGTACGTTGAGAATTTCACCTCTAACTCGAGGTTAAAGTTATCGATCGCCTTGATCAGTCCGATAACGCCGACCTGGAACAGATCGTCCATACTGTCTGTCCGTCCGGCAAAACGCTGTACCACCGACAGCACCAAACGCAGATTACCCTCGATCAGCTGCTCACGCGCCTTCATATCACCGGCGCGCGCTTTCTTTAACAGCTCGGTTTTTTCGCTCTCCTTCATCACCTTCAGCTGGCTGGTATTAATGCCGCAGATTTCGACCTTATTATAATACTGCACACAATCATTCCTTCAATTGTTATGTACAGAAAAAGCTCCCGACACTAGTATGTGCCGGAAGCCGTATTTTATAAGGTCAATCGTTTCTTTTTTCTTTTAGTTTATATACAAAGCGCAATCTGTCGCCGGTTCTGCCGTCAGGGTAATGATAATAATTGTCCACCTTTTTATAAAAACGAAAGCCGGTGGCTTCTAAAATAGAAGCAGAAGCAAGATTATTACTGTCGCAATTCCCGAAAATAGCGCGGCAGCGCTGTGTTTTCATATATGCCAGTACCGCTGTCACCGCCTCCTTGACATATCCCTGCCGTTGGTGGGCTTCAGAAAGCATATAGTAAATGGCGTACAGATCCTTTTCTCCACCGTTCAACACAACAAAGCCGATCATTTTGCCGTCCAGTACGATCGCCCAAGCATAGTAGTTAAGGCGGCGCTTAAAATAATAGTTATACACACGGCGCAAGATGAAATCAATACAGTCTCCCCGTGTATTGACACTATTTTTTTGGGAATAACGCCCCAGCGCCGGATTGCAGTACCACCGGCGCATCACAAAATAATCCGACAGTCTGATTTTACGCAGCGTCAGCCGCGCTGTATGCAGCGTCACCGTTCCCGTGTTCTTCATAATATCACCCTTATAATTATATCACAGTTCAATATGATTGCACGGCGCTTAAAATAGACCTTTTTCCTTTAACTTTTCATAACACCATCTGATTGCTTCAAAGCATTCCTTTTCCGCTTCTTTGTCGGTAAAGACATTATCAAACGACCGCTGTACAAAGACCTCGTCAAAGTAATAATCCACTTCCTCAATCATATTTTTTGAAATATTGTCTTTTTCAATTTCATATACCGCAAGCGAAATAACGACGCACATTCTAATGTCTTCATCATGCTGATTTGTGATATAGTCATAATACCAATTCGCTTCCCATGTACCGGCATCAGCATCTGAAAAATATAGTTTTTCAGCTTCTTTTAGTCGCTGTTTTATATCTGCGTAAAGGTTCAGTTCTTCTTCCTGTGCTTGCATACATTCACTCCTCTTTCTTAATTATTTGAGCAACACAAATAATTCACAGACGAAGAAATGGCAAAAATCATACTTACCTCTCTAATGGGTTATTTGTCTGATTTTAGATATTCCTCAACAGCGCTCACAAAGATTCTTGCCTTTTCAAGTGCATCATACGCATCGCCGGAATCGAACTTAATTATCATATTATAGTCGCTATCTTCCCTGCGTGTTTGCAAAACATCAATAATTTTTGAAAGGCTTACATCTAATTTTTCTGTTTTAACATACTGCTGTCTAAAATAGGCTATAACACCTGAATGCTTTTTTGAGTCATAATTATCCAGTATTTCAAGTGCCTTGATCGCATGAAATGCTGCATAATACGCTCTGTTAATAGCTGTGTTATAATCCCCGATATCAATCATTGTAGGAATATACGTTAATGTTTCTTTTGCTCGGCTTAATTGCAGCGCTGAAAGCTCATAAGGTATTTGTTCAGGCAATTTTAACACCTTCTCTCTCAACATTTTCAAGGAACGGAAGATAGTTTTTATATCTTTCATAGGTTTCTGTATCATAAACTAATATTGAAACAGTAACATCATGTTTAAGCGAAAGGTCACTACCTTTGTCAACAAAAATCAACTTATAATCCTTGATTTCATCCTTACCGCACTTTACGCGTACCATAATATCAATATCAGATTCATCATCATAATCGCCACGAGCATAAGAGCCGTAGAGGACAACAGCGTCGAGCTTATCGCCAAGCAAACGCTTTGCTTCCTCTGCTACCTCACCAGAGATAATATTCAACTGACTTCTCGTACACATACTATCACCACCGTATATCTCATACCCTATTATAATCACAAATACGCTAAATAGTCAAGTCAACAGCCTTCGCGACGGTGATAATCTGTGCCGTCTGACGCAGGATGATAAAAAATTGAAAAGCCTGCCGCTGTTGGGCGGCAGGCTTTTCGATTTGGTGGGACTATCGGAAATTAACTCGAAAAATTATCGAGCAATATTGGCACAAAAAGCCAAGTTAAAAGAATCCCCCAATAATTTGCTGCTAACAGATGAGAGAACCTCATCTGCAAAAGATTATACCATAACGGAACTAAAAGAGCAACACAAACAATTAACCGATGAGGAAATTGCAATAATTGTACTGCGCTACAAAGCAGGCGCCTCCACTTATGACCTTGCAAAAGAATTCAACTGCCATCGTTCAACGATAAGCCGTAATTTGAAAAAGCAAGGTATTGAGGTAACTACAGAAAAAGTCAAGCGTACAGACTTAATTAATCAAGTTATTAGTATGTATGCTGACTGCTTAACCAAGCAATTTTTGATAAAATATTTGTGAGCAATAATGCAGGAGAGGATGTTCATATCACTGCAACCTTTAATTCACCATATGATCAAATCATAGAGCCTTTTACTGAAAATCTTTCTGAATTAAACAGTGCCGCTGATAGCTGCTCTGACAAATTAAATGAATACATAGGCAAAATAAAGAGCCACATCCGAGATTTCTTCGGGTGTGGCGATTTTGATAAAAATAATGTACCTTACTCGGAAAACCAAAATTTTTTTGGTAATAAAAGTTCGAGTAAGGTACTTTTGGTGGAGCTGGTGGGATTTGAACCCACGTCCAAAACCACGTTGCCAAGGGCTCTACGGGTGTAGTTTGTCCTTTATGCTTCCCCTCACAGGCCGGCGGCAAACAGCCTGCCTGCTACGGTAGTCTCTGTTACCTGACGGGAGCCGAGACGCTCTCCCGTTCATGTTCGCCGCTAAGTCGACGCTCTCATAAAGCCCGCGGCACTGCTAAATGAGAACGAAGGCGCGCTTACGCAGCCTTAAGAACTGTCTTATTATTGTCAGTTAATTTTAAGGTGTTACTTTTAAAGCGGTGCAACTCCGCTACCCGCTGACCGAGGTTCGGTGACCCTGTCGAAAGCCTTTCAGCCCCGTCTTCGCAGTGACTGCGTGATCGAAGCAAAATACAAAGCATTTTGCTAATAATCACTTCGTCACGACTCATCCTCCAATCAAAATTTCGCTTGCGCTGCTTTTTGATTGGTTATCTTACCAGTTTTCACCGCACTACTTTTTGATTGGTTATCTTATCAATTTTCACCGCGCTGCTTTTTGATTGGTTATCTTACCAGTTTTCACCGCGCTGCTTTTTGATTGGGTTTCTTTAATCAAAATTTGCTATCACGGCTTATGATTGGTATTATATAACAATTGATTACTGGCGTTATTAAGGGATCAATAGCGCTCCTTAAATTCGCGTTCCATGGTGCGGCGCGCCGTTTTTTTCGCTTCCGTCGCGCGTTTATCATAAAGCTTTTTGCCCTTGCAAAGCCCGATTTGCAGCTTAGCTCTGCCGTTTTTAATATAAAGCTCCAGCGGAATAATCGAAAGCCCCTGCTGCTGTACTTCACCGAACAGCTTCATAATTTCTCTTTTATGAAGCAAGAGCTTTTTCTTACGCAGCGGATCACGGTTAAAACGGTTACCCTGCTCATAAGGCGAAATATGCATACCGATCACGTACATTTCGCCGTCGTCCACCGAACAGAACGCGTCCTTTAAATTCACTCTTCCGGCTCTGACGGACTTGATTTCCGTTCCGAACAGTGCAAGGCCTGCCTCGAGTGTTTCCAGCACAAAATAGTCGTGATAGGCCTTTTTGTTCCTTGCAATTACCTGAATATTCTCCGCCAAGCCCCTCACTCCTTTCCTGCGTCTGCCGCTGTCAGCTTATATCAGCGACCGACCCTCCAGCGCTCTGCCGAGTGTAATTTCATCTGCATATTCCAGGTTAGCGCCAACCGGCACACCGTACGCCAAACGGCTGACGGTAATCCCCATCGGCTTTAACAGGCGCGAAATATACATAGCGGTCGCCTCGCCTTCCACCGTGGGATTGGTCGCCATAATGACTTCCTCCACTGTTCCGTCGCCAAGGCGTGCAATCAGCTCCTTGATCCTGATCTGATCCGGTCCGACGTTATCCATCGGTGAGATCGCGCCGTGGAGGACGTGGTACAGTCCGCGGTATTCGTGCGTGCGCTCAATCGCCGCCACATCGCGCGGGTCCTCTACCACACAGATAACGCTTTTGTCACGGTTATCCGCCTTGCAGATCGGGCATAGCTCGTCATCCGCCAAATCGCAGCACACCTTGCACTGCTTGATTTTTGTATGCGCGTCGGTTATCGCGGCAGCAAACTGCGTCGCCTCCTCATCGGACAGCCCTAACACATAATACGCCATGCGCTGTGCCGTTTTATGTCCGATTCCCTGCATACGCTCAAATTGTTCAATTAAATTTTGCAGAGGCGCTAAGTTGTATGCCATACTGCCCTCCTGTTACGGCTTAAAGTCCCGGGATATTCAGGCCGCCGGTAGCGGCGTCCATCTCACGTTCCGATTCCTCGTCGATCTGACGGTGCGCTTCGTTCAGGGCAGCCATCAGCATATCCTCCAGCATTTCCACATCCTCAGGATCAACAACCTCGGGATTGATACCGATCGCCTTGACCTCATGCTTGCCGGTAACGGTAACCTCAACCATACCGCCGCCCGAAGAAACAACATATTCCTTCTGCTCCAGCTCAGCCTTCTTGGCTTCAATCTGCTCCTGCATTTTTTGTGCCTGCTTTAGCATAGACTGCATATTCTGCGGGCCGCCGCCCATTCCCTTAGGAAGTCTCGCTTTCATAATCTTCTCCTTTATTCTCAGTCATTATTTTACGTCAATATTCATCCGGCCGCCGGCATTGCGAATCAGATCCTCCAGCGGATCGCGCTTTGGCTGATCGGTACTGTCATGCTTGACAATAAACAGCCGGTACGGCTTACCGGTCACGGCCAGCAAAGCCTGTTTAATCGTACGGGCACGGTTTTCAATTTTGATAAAATCGCTCAGGCTCTTGTTCGGGCTATCCACAAAAAACCGGTCGCCCTCCACATAAGCCTTTGCGCCGTTCAGTACGCTGAATAACGAAATATCGCTTTTCTTAATTTCATCGATAAAATCGCCCCACTGGGTAAACGGCAGCCTTCCCGTAACAGTCGTCTCCTGCTGAGGCACGGTGACGCTTTGCTGCAGCGGAGGAGTGGTTACACTCGTAGGCGGTAACGGTTCTTCAGGCGATGGAAGAACCGGTTCGGGCGCCGGTGCTTTCGGTGTTTTCTCTTTAACACCATCCATATCGAACGGCGGCAGATCTTCCTCAGGCGGCGCTGTTTTCTCCTGCGCCGGTATCACCGGCTCTGGCTTTGGCGGTTCCGGCTTTGACGGTACAGAGGGCGTCTCCGCGGTCGACGGTGAGGATACGGCAGCTGTCTGCGGTACAGCCGGCACCTGCTGCAAAGCGGCAGCGCCGGTTTTTATCGCCCGTTCCACCTTCGCAAGCCTGTCCAGTAGCGCGCTTTCGGAGCGCTCCAGCTTTGGCTCACATAGCTTGATCAGCGCCATCTCCAGCTCAATTCTGGCAGCTGCGCCGCCTTTGATCTTCACTAGTGTATCCTGAAACAGATCCAGCGAATAGATCACGTTTTCCAGTGTATAATCCTCCGCCATAGCGGCGATACGTTCATATTCATCGTCGGTGCAGATCATGAGCGGACGGCTTTTACGCACGGTTTTCATGACCAGCAGGTTGCGGAAGTGGTTGATCATTTCCACGCAAAGCTGCTCCATATCATAGCTGTTTTGATACAGCTCGCTGATAATTTCCATCGCCTCGCTGCTTTGGCCGTGCGTAATACAGTCAGACAGCTGATACAATGTTTCCTTACCTGCCAGACCGGATACCTCGCTGACCAGCTGCGGCGTAATGCTTTTACTGCGGCTGGCGCACTGATCCAGAATTGACAGACCGTCGCGCAGCGCACCGTCCGCAATGCGCGCGATCAGCACAGCGGCATCCTCCTCCAACGTCAACCCCTCCTGCGCAGAAACCTGCTGCAGTCTGATCGCCATCGTCTCCGGCTGAATACGCTTAAAATCAAAGCGCTGACAACGGGAACGGATGGTGGGTATCACCTTATGAATGTCCGTTGTAGCAAGGATAAAAATCACGTGCTCCGGCGGTTCCTCCAGTGTTTTCAGCAGCGCATTAAACGCCTCCGGCGTGAGCATGTGTACCTCGTCGATAATAAACACACGGTACTTTGCTGTGGACGGCGTATAATTGGTAGAATCGCGCAGCTCGCGGATATCGTCCACCTTGCGGTTAGAGGCCGCGTCAATTTCCACAACATCATTGATTGAGCCGTTTTCGATGGCACGACAGATTTCACACTCGTTACACGGCTCGCCGTCATGACTGTTCGGGCAGTTGATCGCCTTCGCCAGGATCTTGGCACAGGTGGTTTTACCGGTACCGCGAGAGCCGGTGAACAGGTAGGCATGAGAAATGCGGTTATTCTTTATTTCATTTTGAAGGGTGGAGGTTACGTGATCCTGTCCGTAGACATCACTGAAAACCTTCGGTCTGTATTTGCGGTATAAAACCTGATACATATCACATCTCCCCGAAAACCGGTGCAAACTTTAATAAAAAGTGCCTTATGCTCCTTACGTAACGTACAGACTTGTCTGAGGCACACAGAATAATCCACTTATTGCTGCTCGGTTCCCCGCCTGACAAGGTTCGTAGCATCCCGTCGCACAGGGCCCATACGCTACGTAAGAAGCATCAAAGCACTCTTTTCGCAAATATTATACACGAAAGAAATCTTAAAATCAATAGTTTTTTACTGATTTTATTCCTTAACAAGCACCTTTATAATTTCGCCGTAGTAAATCGCATGAAAATCATTCGCCGGATATTCCTTCATGATCGCCAGATCAAGAAACTGCTCCGGTGAAAAGCCACCGACAGCCCGTTTTTTACATACGATCACCAACTTTGCCTCCGCAAAATACGGCGCCGCCTCGTCAAACACCGGCGTCAGACCGGTTGCCGCCGCCTTGTCAATATCCCGACCGCTCTCAGAACCGCAAAGCGCCAGGGCTTTTTTATATTCCGGCGGATAAAAGGACAGTGTGAAGCAATCATTATCATCTAAAAACTGCTTTGTATAACGCTGCGGACGGATATAAGCCGTGACAGTATCCTTTCCCCACAGCTCACCGATCGCACCCCAGGAGACCGTCATGGTATTATAGCCATCCGCCGAACCGGCAGTGATCAAGCCCCACTGATGATTCAGCAGGTCAACGACGTTTTCCTTCACATCATAAATCGTTACTTCTTTCATAAAAATGCCTCCAATTATATTAGTGATCACCGTTTTTTCTTTCCGGTAAATTGACGGTCACCGTGCCGACGGTTACCAGCAACAGCGCCGCTACCGCAGGCAGCCCAAAGCCGCTGTCACCGCCAGAAAACAGCGCGGACAGGATAAAACCAAATACCGGTATCATAAAACCACAGACGGCTACCCGCGACACGTCATTATATTTCAGCAACAAACTCCATAGCGAATAGGCAACCGCTGAGAGCAGCGCTAAATACAGAATCAACAGCACCACGCGCAGGCTGAGCTGCGTCAGGCGACCGCCGAATAGCAGCCCTGCCGCTGTCAAGACCAGTCCGCCCAACATAAACTGCCAGCCGGACAGCATCGCCGGATTTTCCTTTGCGGCATAACGCTTCATAAATACAGAGGAAAAAGCGTAAGAGATGCTGGACAGCAGCACCATCCCTTCTCCGAGCAGCGTGCCGCCCGTACGGTGAAAGGCGTCAAGGCTGACGAGCACGACTCCCATAAAGCCAACTGCACAGCCAAGGATTTTATGCCATTTCAGCTTCTCCAGCCGGAACAGGAGTGAGGAGATCAGCAAGGCAAAAAACACACTGGTTGCATTGATAACAGAACCGCGTTCTCCCGTCGTATAGGCCAATCCGAGATAAAAAAAGATATATTGCAGGATCGTCTGAAATACCGCCAGCACACCGATTTTGCCAACAGCGCCGCGGTGCGGCAGCAGCGGCTTTTTTTCAATCAACGAAAACAGTACGACCGTCAGCACACCGGCCAGCGTAAAGCGTACACCGGCGAACAGCAGGATCGACGGCACATCCGCGGCGGTAATTTGCAACAGCCGGTAGCCCGTCTTGATGGCCGGAAAGGCTGAGCCCCACAGCAAGCAGCATAGCGCTGCCGTCAGCCACACATTCACCGGCTTCGTCAAAAACTTCATGGTAAAAACAGCGGGCGGTCACAAGGACCGCCCTAGGCTCCTTCATTGAATTAGTTGCGGGTTACACCCTTCTCTGCCAGCCATTCATCGTCAGCCGGGAAGTGGTTGGTGTATTCCAGCTCCATGGTAGCGCTCTTGTCCTTGATAACTGTTACGTTTGCGTGCGTAACGTCAAGGTGCACCTTCATCACATAGTCAGCAGCAGTGATTTCCTTCGTTGCCGTGTCGATAGTGACCGTGCCGGTACCACCTGCATATCTTACGGTAATGTTGTCGTTAGCATCGCCCTGTGAGAAGGACAGTACGCTGATCTGTGATACTGTACCGGTAATATCGCCCAGTACGTTAAAGAAGCGACCCTGTGCGTCCTGATCCGCCATGGAAAGGATCACATACTTCGGCTGAATGGTCATCGTGATCGTACCGTCGCCGTTATCAACAATATTGCAAGCGAGGATGTCCTCCGCAGTGAAGTGCGAAACCTGCTGCTGGATCGTACCGTCATCACGGTAGTCGGTCAGCGGATCGGCCTCTGCGGCAGGCGGCAAGCCCTTCGGATGGCCGTTAAAGAGGCTGCCCAGGATACCGGGAACCAGTGAATTGATCGTGGAATTCGCTTTGCCCTCGATCAAAAGCTCTTTAACCTCCAGATTTTCGTCACCAAGCAGCTTGTAGTAATTCTTCGCTTCGCCGTTATCGGTATACGGCGCGGTCAGTGTCTTCGTATAATTGAAGCACTCTACATAGTAATTCGCAACATCCTCTACGCTGGTGAATTCCACACCGCCGTAGGTGCCGGGAACAAATTCATCGATCACAGCAACATCCTCAAATTCGCCCGCTTCCTCCGCCGGCTTTACCGGCACCTTAGCAGGTGAAAGAGCAACAATAAGAATAGTCGCAACCAACAGGATAATAAAGATGATAAACAGTGCTTTATTCAATTTGCTAAGACCCGTCTTAGCTTTAATCTTTGTCTTTGCCATACTATTTCTCCTTAAAAATAATCTCAAAAAATGCGCACTAACGCTTTTACTTTTCTATAATACATGAAATCTTTGACAAATTCAACAATTTTTTTTAAATTTAGGAAAATATATGCTATAATAGTACCGAAACGATAGCAAAAAAGGAGGTCGCGGGTCAAGTATGATGACAATAAAGCCGATTGCGTTTATACAAAACGACTACACTGACAAATTTGCTGTGCCGCGGCAGAGCGGACTGGCTGCCCTCCCCTCGCGTATTCTGTTTGAACCGGCGTATAACGACGCCAATGCCGTGAGAGGGATCGAAGCCTATTCGCACTTATGGCTGATCTGGGGCTTCAGCAAAAACATCCGCGAAGAGCAGTCGCTGACCGTGCGGCCGCCGCGCCTTGGCGGTAACGAGCGCAGAGGCGTCTTTGCTACACGATCTCCTTACCGGCCGAACAACCTCGGGCTGTCCAGCGTCAGGCTGCTGAGCGTAGACTACGACGAGCACCGCCATCCCGTGCTGACCGTGAGCGGCGCAGACCTTATCAACGGCACACCGATCTATGACATCAAGCCATACATCCAATTTACCGACTCACACGAGGACGCCGTGTCCGGCATCGCAGACACCGTCCCGTTCCGGCAGCTGGAAATCGTGATCGACGACGCACAGCTGGCGCAGCTGCCGGTCGAGAAGCAGGCGTATTTAAAAGAGATCCTTGCCAGCGATCCGCGTCCCGCCTATCAACAGGACGACAGCCGCGTTTACGGCTTCTCCTTTGCGAACAAAGAAATCCGCTTCAGGGTGGAGGCAAACACGCTGACGGTCCTTGAAATACGATGAACGAACAGGAAGTAATTAAAGCAAGGATGACAGACCTTGCAGACCGTGCCTATTCACGCGGTTACACGGTATTTTCCGATTTTCTGAATATGAACGAAATCAGCATACTGAAAAGTATGCGGTTATCCTGCGGCTACACCTTATACGGCGGTTATGAAGGCGCCGAGCGCTGCATGGCTGCCTTTGGTGATCCGCCGGAGTTCAGCGCTTTTCCGATCGTCTGCGTCAGCCTGAAGCCGCTGCAGCAAATGTTTGCCGACGCGCTGACGCACCGCGACGTACTGGGTGCGCTGATGAACAGCGGCATCAACCGGAACACGCTGGGCGATATTTTGCTGCACGAGAACGTCGCCTACGTATTTTGCACCGAGAGCATGGCCGCTTACCTTTGCCAAACGCTGACGCGTGTGCGCCATACAACAGTCAGCTGCACGGTCACCGACGGACTGCCGCCGCTGTTAACAGAGAAGCCTGCCGTTACGGAACTGGTAGCAGCCTCCTTACGGGCTGACGCCGTAATCGGTGCTGTTTACAAGCTGTCCCGGAGCGAAGCGGCAAGACTGTTTGACAGCGAAAAGGTGTTTATTAACGCCGTACTGACACACAAGGACAGCACGCTGCTGAAGGAGGGCGACACCGTATCCGTCAGAGGCTACGGACGCTTTATTTTTGAAGGCGCCGTTCGCCAGACAAAAAAGAGCCGCACGGTGGCGGCCGTCAGAATCTATCGCTAAGTATTAAAGACACGAAGTCAGAAAAACACCCCTGAGCCATTCGTTGGCGTCAGGGGTATTATTTATGATTCCTCAGCCGGTTGCAGCGGTTCCAGCTCGCAATCCACAAGTCGAACGTAATTAAGCCCGTTCTCCTCGTACTGCTCAAAGGTGCCGTACACCTCGATATCGCCGTATTCCTCCGGATAATCTTCCGGATAGCGGTATTGCGCCTGCGGCACAAACTCCAGTCCCTGCTGGCAGCAAGCGGTGGCGTCGGCAATAATGCAGGCATAGTAAACATTGCCGGTATCCGGATCTTCAAAGCTGGTAAAAGCGCCCTTCATCCGTACCGTTTTGCCTTCATACTCCTCCGGCGTCATCAGCATATTGTACACCTCGGAATACACCATGGTGGAGGTCAGCGTCGTCAGGTCAACATCCGCCGCCGTTTTCTGCACCGTCTTAGATTGCTCGATCGCTTTTGCCAGGCCGCAGCCGGAAAAACTGCATACCACCAGACAAACAGCTATCAGCACTGTCATGATCTTTTTCATAAATACTCCTTAATAGGCATCCGTTGTTGCCGCTGTCGCTTGAATAATACTGCCGTTCTCGGCAACGCCCTGTACCAGCACCATCGTGCCGAAATCCGGCAAAGCCTCCTCAGCAATCACCTCTACCTCAAAAGCACCGTCATAATACGGATGTACAATGGAGGTAGGACCGCCTACCCTTCCGTAGGCGACCACCGTCTTTCCGTCAAAGTAGGTAGGATTATATTGTATATTTAGTATTTCTACGCGCTCCAGCGTTCCGGACATGGTAGACATATCAATATCGCAATCCTCTCCCTTATACTTTGTTTTGACGGTAATAACCGGATCAATAATCCAATACTTGTCCAGTGCATTTTCGTCGCCCGTAAAGGTACCAGTCACGCTGACAAGCGATCCGTTAGCGGGCAGCGACGAGGTATCCGTGATATCCAGCTCCCACTGCCAGTCGCAGCACTTGGTCTCATCGTTGTAGCCCCAAACATAATACCGCGTTGTATCGTAGAAGGCGTCATACAGCGTCGTAAAGGTGCCTTCCTTGGTCACCTGCTTGTCGGTATAATCCGCCGCCATATCGTTATAAAAGATATTCTGATAAAGGCTGTATTCCGTCGTGCTCAGCACCGTCGGCATTCCCTCCGACGAGCCGGCTGTATTGCCTGCACAGCCTGCCAACAGCACAGCCGCCGTTAAAACGGTTGTCAGAATAGCGAAAAGCTTTTTCATGGTTATTTCCTCCTGATCAGTCCTATGATGTAGAATACGGCAAAGCCGAGCATATCGACGCCGACGATGGTCGAGCCAACCGGCGTACCAGCCAGCACAGAAACTAAAATACCCAGCAGTGCACAGACGACGGAAAATACCGCAGCGCATACCGTCACCGCTTTGAAATTCTTGAATACGCGCATGGCTGACAGCGCCGGAAAGATCACCAAAGCAGAAATCAGCAGAGAGCCGACCAAATTCATCGCCAGCACAATGATCACGGCAATGATCACCGCAATCAGTAAATTATACGCGCCGGCATTCGTACCTGTAGCCTTCGCGAAGCTTTCATCAAAAGTAACCGCAAAAATCTTATTATAAAACAGGACAAACACCGCTACCACGACGACGGACAAAATCACGCACAGCCAAACATCCAGCTTAGACAGCGTCAGGATAGAGGTAGAGCCAAACAGTGTGGAGCACACGTCGCCGGATATATTGCCCGAGGTGGAAAACAGGTTCATAATCAAATAACCGATCGCAAGCGAGCCAACCGAAATCATCGCGATCGCCGCGTCGCCTTTGATTTTTCTATTCTTACCGCCTGCCAACAGTAAAATAGCTGACAGCACCGTTACCGGCAGCACAAGCAGCATCTCGTTGGTCAGGTTCAGGACGGCAGCGATCGCCATGGCGCCAAAAGCCACGTGCGACAGTCCGTCACCGATAAAGGAAAACCGTTTTAACACCAGCGTCACGCCAAGCAGCGAAGAGCACAGGGCAATCAGCACGCCGGCAATCAAGGCGTATCGTACAAACGGGTAATCTAAATACTGCACCAGCTTAGTGATCAATTCCGTCATGAGAGCGCGCCTCCTTCCGTCGTGACAAACTGCCTGCCGCTTTCGCTCTGCAGGTAAGCCGCTGTGGTTCCGAAAAAGGTGTCTGTACCAATATGAAGAATATGGCTGGCATACCGCACGGCGGCCGCAATATCATGCGAGATCATGATAACCGTGATCCCCTGCTTGTTCAGGCTTTCAATCAATGCATACATTTCTGCCGTCACCTTGGGATCTAAGCCGGATACCGGCTCATCAAGGAGCAGCAGAGTTTTCGTAGCGCAGAGCGCACGCGCCAGCAAAACGCGCTGCTGCTGACCGCCGGACAGCTCACGGTAGCAACGCTTTTTCAGGTCGGAAATTCCCATTCGTTCCAGATTTTCCGCCGCTCTTTTTTTATCCTCCTTGGAATAGAACGGTCTGAGACCGCCGGCAGCCAAATTGCCCGACAGTACGATCTCCCACACCGAAGCAGGAAAATCCTTCTGTACGACTGTCTGCTGCGGCAGATAACCGATCTCGTTGCGTTTCAGGCCGCCGCCGGTGATGATCTCGCCGCTGAGTGCCGGCTGCAGGTTCAGCAGTGTTTTCATCAAGGTGGACTTGCCGGCGCCGTTTTCACCAACGATACACAAATAGTCGCCTTGATGAACCTCAAAATTCAGATCAGCAATAACCGTTCGCCCGTCATAGCCGAGCGATAAGCTTTTACACGCTAATAAAGCCATCATACACCTCCGTCAGCCGTCTCAATTATTCAGTGCCTGCGTCAGCACTGTCAGGTTGCTTTGCATAATGTCCAAATACGTATTGCCTGCCTCAACATCCTTTGCCGTAACGCTCTGCATAGAATTGAGCGAAAGCAGCTGCTGCGTTTTGGCAGTGGTATTTTCCACAACGGTCTGCGCCAGCTTGTGGTCCGTTCCCTCGATCGTCATGACGTAGTTCAAGCCATATTCGTCCACCTTCTGTGACAGGAACGAAACGGTTTCAAAGCTGGCTTCGGTTTCGGCTGAACAGCCGGCAAAGGCTGCATAATAGCGAAGGCCGTAATCATCCGTCATATAGCGGAACGGAAAGCGATCGCCAAACACCAGCGTCTTTACGTTCGCAGCGTCGACAGCGGCCTGATATTGTCCGTCCAGCGCCGCCAGCTGTTCCGAATACGCAGCGGCGTTATCCAAGTAAGTCTGACGGTAATCGGGATCAGCATCACCGAGCTTTTCAGCGATCACGCTTACCAGCTGCTGCGCATTTTTCAGCGACAGCCAGACGTGCTCGTCATATTCCGGCTCATCCTCGTCCGCTTCTTCCTCCTCCGGCTGCATACCCTCGACAGTCTCTTCCTCTTTCACCTGACTGCCGAGCGCTTCCAGCAGATTCACTGTCAGCATATTCTGATTAGTGGCATTGGCTAAAGCATCCTCCACCCATTCATCGCTCTCACCGCCGACATAGATAAACAGATCGCAGGTAGAAATAGCAATCATGTCATCTGCCGTCGGCTGATAATTGTGCAGATCGGCGCCGTTATCAAGCAGCATCCTGACGTCTGCCGCCTCGGCACGGTCGCCTAGCACCTGTATGACCCAATCGTATTCCGGAAAAATTGTCGTCACTACGGAGAGCTTACCGTCACTGCCGGCCGGTTGCTCTCCCTCTGTTTTAGCGCAGGCGGCAAACACAGAAGCCACCAGCAAAGCCGTCATCAAAACGGCGATCCATTTTTTGAATCTCTTTTTCATAAAAAATAACCTCCAAATCAGTCTGAACGGCGCACTGCCCCTTTCGGGACGCAATACACCCTTGGTGCTGTTTTCTCTTGCCTTTCGGCAAAAGAGCAGACTAATTTGAAAGCTTTATTTTTAATGTTATTAAGGTTTTTAAGCCAGCTGCTTCACGCACGGCGCCAAGCAGCGCAATAACAGCAAAGACTGTAAGAGACACCGCGCCAAGCTGTGTCGGCTTCGGTGCCGTATCCTGAAAACGCTCCAGGCAGACATGAACGGCTGCGCAGAGCTGACAGTCGATTTTCTTACATTCATGCTCAGCGGAATGCACAACGAACACGACGGAAAAGGCCATCGCTGCCGCCATAGCCAAAGCGGTTATTAACGCTATGAACCGTTGCCGTTTATGAATCATATTGTCCGCCCCATCGTTTGTTCTGTCTTCATCATAACATGAATTTTTGATTTGTCAATCTTATCAACTTATGAGCAATTGTTCATAAAAAAACGGACTGCCCTGCCGTTTGGCAAAACAGTCCGCAATCGGAACAAATCAATTATTCTTCAGTATCGTCAGCGTCAGCATCAAGGAGCACCGTCTGTTCCTCTTCAACAGCGCTGTCAGCTACAAAATCTGCCGGCGTCGTCGCCTCGCTTAGCGGTTCCTCCGCAGCAGGCTCGCCGCTCGGCTCAGCCTTCAGCAGTTCGGTGTTCAGGAAATTGAGCGCCTTATCGGTGTTCTCTACCGCTTCCTCATAGCTCGCGTCAGACTCCATGCGATCCAGCGTCTGGCCTTCGCCTGCTCTGAGCGCGTCCAGCTGTGCACGAACCTGCACCAGCTTTTTCTTAGAAAGCGAATAGCAGAATACCAACAGCACACACATTACGCCCAGCGTAATCGCCGGTACAAGCGTGGAAATATCGTAAAGTTTATTCAACACGGCTTCATCCTGACCGAGACCAACTTTGTCAGTATCGTAGCCGATTGCTGCCAGCAATAACGGTACGCCTGCGCCGGCAAGCGTCTGGCCGAGCTTACGCGTAAAGGAATAGAGAGAATAGGAGGTTCCCTCCTCACGTCTGCCGGTTCTGAGCTCGTGGTAATCAATAACGTCCATCACAAGTGCCCAAACTTCAAGCACCAGGAAGGTTTGTCCCATTCCTGAGAAGAAGGTAAAAGCAAGGAAGACATAAGGATTATGGGCGAGTGCCGTGCCTCTGACAAAAAACAGCACTAGGTTAATAACGGCTGCAAAGCCAAGTCCAACAGCGCAAAGCTCTTTCTTGCCAAAGCGTTTGATCAGTTTTCCCATAAAGGGGAGGAATATCGCCATCGGGCCGTAGGTACAAACCGTCACCACGGCATACAATCCCGGCTTGGCAAAATAGTCCTTGAACAGGTAGTTGAAAGCCGTCTGATAATACATCTGGAAGGCGATGAGCAGCATCGATACGATACAGAGAATAATGAACGGCAGGTTCGAGAATAAGTCCTTAATCGTTTTGAAAAGATTATACTTCTTTTCAGCCTGCTTAGCAGGAAGGGTAACTCTTTCTTTCGTCAGTCTGAAATGGAGATAGTAAACCAGCACAGACAGCGCCGAGAGTACCACCACAGCAATGGTAAAGATGTTGCCGTTGAGCACCTTAACGGTGTTGCCGGCAGCATCGACTACCGGATTGCCGGCAGCGTCGCTTACAGTGGAATAGACAAACATCGGCAGTAAAATCTGACCCGGCAGACCGCCGACGCCGGCGCCGATCGAACGCCACATCGAAAGCGAAGAACGCTCCATTTCATCATCGGTCACCACAGAAGCGAGCGAACCGTAAGGAATGTTCACCGCGGTGTACATCATGCCGTAAAGGATATAAGTTATATACGCATAGACGATATACTTGGTTTCCGGAATAAAGTTGAACCGAGTAAACATCAATGCTGCGGCAACTGCCATTGGAATAGAAAACCAAAAGATATACGGTCTGAAACGGCCCCACTTAGTGGGTTTGCGGGAGTCAATGAACGCACCCCACATCGGGTCGTTGATAGCGTCCCAAATACGCGCCACCAACATCAGCACGGTAATCTGTGCAAGCGGAATTTTAAGTACATCGGTATAAAATACCGTCAAGAACGAACCGATCAGCGAGAAGGTAAGCAAGCCGCCCGCATCGCCAAGCGCATAGCCGACTTTGTCCTTCAGCTTTATGCCGTGTGTCAAAGCTTTTTCTTCCATAAAATTACTCCTTTTCCATTATTACACTGTTCCCTCAAAAAAACAGTGCTTAGCACCGATCGCGGCAGCGCCGATATAGGTGCGTTTATCATTCAGCGACGACAGCACCAGGTTGTCCTCGCCAAGGAACGAATGATAGCTGAAGCATTGCTGCCTCAGTTTATCCACGATGGGTTGATACGCAAAAACGCTGCCGAACAGGCACACGTGTCCGGTGTTCAGAATCGTAGCAGTATTGGTCAGTGCCAGCGCCACCATCGTTATTTTTTCCGCCATCAGCTCTATAGCTTTATTATCGCAGTTTTTAAGCCATTCGTCAAGAGGCAGTTCGTCGTGATAGCCGAACGCACTGCGCAAAGCGGCCTCGTTCACCTCGGTTTCCAGACAGCCGCAGCGGCCGCAACGGCAGGGCTTACCGTCCGGCTTTACGATATAATGACCGATCTCCGTTACGGAGCTGTCACCGCCGGAATATACCTTCCCGTCCGTCACGATCGCCGAGCCGACGCCCGGCCCCCATTTCAGCAGCAACACGGAATCATCACGCTTACGGCCGCCGTACAGCAGCTCCGCCTCCGCAAAAGCCCTGACGTTGTTTTCCAGCACGACCGGCAGCCCGAGCGCCAGCTCAAACCGCTTTTCCAGCTCCGGCTCCTTCCATACGCCGAAATCATCTTCCTTCGGTGAACCGATAATGCAGATACTGCAGCATTCCAGTGCGGTCGGTCCGAAGCCGCTGTCGGATAAAAAGCGGCGTGCAGCCTGCACAACCTCCTCCACCTTATCCGTAAAAGGAATGCTTTCCAGCTGATATAGCGTACCGTCAAAGCCGCAGATTGAAAAGGTGATTTCATCCGTTTCGGCGTGAATACCAAAGCAGCGCCTTTCTTCCAAGCACAGCGACAGCAGGATCTCCCGCCTGCCGGATTTTCCCTGTGACTTCGTTTCACCGTTCTCGCAGATCATGCCGCGCTCCATCAGCTCGTTACAGATTTTGGTGACGGCGGCCGGCGTCAGCCCGAGCCGGACAGCAATTTCCTTTCTGGAAAGCTGCTTACAGGCGTTCAGCAGGTACAGCACCTGCGAACGGTTTTCGGTTTTGACGGACTGCATATTCATTCCCTTAACCATGACCGCCTCCGTTTATTTGACCAGCAGGGATATACCGCTGATACCCATTAATATATACGTAATGATCATAAACCATTTTTTATTGATATGTCGGAAGATCATATTCCCGACCCACAGGGCACCGAACAGAATGACAATCGAAATCCCGAGCAGCACAAACAGCTTTGGATTAAAGTAGCCGTCCCTGATATCACTGAAAAGAATGACCGTATTCAGCACCGCCCATACAGCGGATACCGTCACGCGGAATTCGTCTCTTCCCTTCATCTTTTCGCTCGCATAGACCACCAAAAGCGGTCCGCCGCAAACGAACATACCGTGCACGATGCCGGCGAGCACCAAAACGATATAAGCGAGAATATCGGTTTTTGAATTGGTCTCTTTTTTCCGCTTACGGTATTTTTCCGAAAAGGTATTAAAAACGCCGATACACATAAAGGACAGCACGATCACACCAAGCAGGTGATACAGCAATCCGGCGCTGATTTCAAACTGACGGGTCACAAAATACCCAACTACCATACCGACCAGCATGATCGCAATGATTTTAAAGAATTCCTTCTTATTCAGCGATTTATGATTCGTTCCGATAACGCCGAGGGAAATCACGATACCCAGCACATTCAGAATCGGCTTCGCAGTATTATAGCCCACCAGCATCAGGGAAAACGGCATTGCCAGCACTGTACCGGCAAAGCCGGTGATGCTTTGAATCACATTCGATACAAAAACAATGATAAAAAATAGTATGTCCTTACCGTCTATCATCAGTACACGTTTACCTCGATACCAAGCATCGTACAAAGCGCTTTGATCTCATCAAAAATATCGCCCATCGCCACAGCAAAATGCGGTTCCCAGCCATCCTTAACAGAGGCGTTCAGGACCTGCTCCGCCGGCGTTTCTGTTTTCACCACTAACGAGGTACCGTAGAACTGCTGCGGCTTGTCAAGCGTTTCACCCTTCGACAGGAAGAAGCGGAACGAGCCGTCAGCCTTTTTGCCGACGCGAACGATCGTCACCTCCGGCGCCGCCTTACAGCCGAATTCGAGCGTCGGGCCGATCTTTCTGTTGCAGTGCAATCCGGCACAAGCGCCGGTATCCTCCCTTGCTAGTGAGCAAGGCGCCATACCGCAGTGCCAGAATGTCAGCGTGCTCTCCGCCTCGTTCATGGAAACCGGATCGCCAAAGAAGGCAGGCTTGCCGGTAAGGAACATACTGATGAACATCGTCAACGCGCCGTAGGTATCTGCTTCGCAGGCGGCAGCCACGCCGAGATCATTCAAAATACCAAGCACGGAACACACCGGCGTACCGAAGGCGGTGAAAAAGTCAGGCCAGCAACGGGAGGACAGCGCACCGATATGATGCTCCTTTACGAACTCATCGTAGGCCCTGTAAAGACGCGCAAAATCAGCCACGTTTTCCGGCTTGATACGATCCAAACCGTTGATGCGGTTTTGAGCGTCCGCAAGGTAAGCTGCCACATCTTCATCTGTAAAGCTCTTGGCCTTGTCAATCAGCTCGCGCGCTTCCACAGAAACAAGATTAGCGCCGAATGTCGTCATCATTTCCATATCCAACGCTCTACCAAAGCCAAAGCCCTGCGGCGTATGACCGACCTGGGCGATATTCAGCGCTCTGAGCGCCTTCTTTACCTTAGCGGCAGCCACGGTAGCAGCCACCTTTTTCTGTACGGAGGCCTCTTCCGGAGAGCCGAAAATATACTCAAACGCTCTGCCGAATTCATGCAGTACATTCGACGCAGAATAGGCGCCTGTCAGTGAATTCAGGCGCAGACGCGTACCGTCGATCACCGGCTCACGCAATGTCCACAGCAGCACAGGACAGTCAAACTGACGCAGTACCTCGGCAATATAAGCCCCGTTGGCAAAGGTGATATTCTGCACGATTAGCAGATCGGGGTGTTTGCCTTCTGTAAAGGTATTAAGCTTGTCAATACTGAGCAGCATTTCCTCGGGAACAATCACATCCGCGTCAATTTTTTGCAGCAGTGCAACGGATTTTTCAAACTCCTTCTGCGCACTTTCCAGATGAAAAGTCGGTACGCCGATAGGCACATACATCATTTCAAAAGCCATTTTTCGTTTCTCCTATATCGTTAATAATACAATTCTTTATTTTCACCGATCAATCCTGTAAAGGCACCTTGCTTTACAAGAGGTTCTCTTTCCGGATGCGCGATCACCCACTTGTTTTTTTGCAGCAGCAGCGCACTCTCCGGATCGCCGTTTTTCTCTTTCACCGCGAGCGGCGTATTCGTGCCGCGCGGCAAAATAACAATATCCTTAAAGCCCCCGTCACAGGTACGGCACGGTGACAGATGCAGGGTCGTCTGAAACATTTCAATCGCTGTTCCCTTTGGTACAAAGAACACCGTTTCATCTCCGACATAAAAGCGGTTATCCTGCAGCTGCCAGGTATGTCCCAGCACCAGCATAAAGTCGGTCACAGCGATATTGATCTCGCTTCCCTTGTGATATTCAAAGCCGTTATAGGTGGTATTGCGGCCATTGCAGTAGCCAATCTGAATCGGTATACCGCCATACAACGTGTTTTGCACCTTTTCAAACACGGCTGTTTTTTCCATCGCCTCAATACTGGGATAATAGATATTGCCGTTTTCAGGGATTTCCGTCTGCTGTTCCATATAAGCAAGCAAATCCGTAAAGTCATAACCCTTTACAATTCTTCCGTAAGGCAAAAAAACTTCATCAAAAACTGAATAGATTTTAACATCGTTACTCGCATTCAAACGGTCAAGCATCATAATCGCCTCTTACAATTTTATAGGTAGCACGCCAGTCCTCTTTGCCGATCCCCTGCTGCATACCCTTGTCATAAACGCGTTTTGCGTTTTCCATGCCGGGCATCGGGAACTGCGCTTCGGCGGAAAGCCGCTGGCAGATACCAAGATCTTTATGCTCGTTTTCCAAAGAGAAGGCCGTCGTCCAGTTTTCTTCCTGCAGATTCTTCCACTGTCCGTCAAGGTAAAAATTCTGTCCGCCACCGTAAGAAATTGCCGTTGCATAATCTTCGATGGAAATACCCAATTTCTGCGCCAGCGCAATGGTTTCGTTCACGCCGTTCTGGATTTCGGCAACCAACGTATTATGACAAATTTTCATAACTAAGCCCTTGCCGTTTTCACCCATGCGGATAATATTGCTGCCCATATACGCCAGAATCGGCTGAATCACGGGGAAAAGCTGCTCGTCACAGCCTACCAGCACACCAAGCGTTCCGGCAATCGCTGCCGGCTTTGATTTCACAACCGGAGCATCGGCAAACTGAGCGCCCTTTGCTTTGATCAGCTTTGCCACCTCTACCGAAACGGACGGATCAATGGTGCTCATATCAATACAAATTTTTGTGTTGTCAATATACGGTAACAGCTCGGTATACACCGCCCTCACGTGTTCAGACTTAGGCACCATAGTAATAATAATATCTGCCTGCTTTGCCACCTCAATATTGCTGTCAAGGCCGATAGCACCCACGGTCTCCAGTTTGGCCACCTGCGCTTTATTCAAATCAGAACAATAGACCGTATCGTCATGTTTTTTTACAATATTCTCGCACATAGACTCGCCCATGATGCCGAGCCCGATAAAACCAATTTTCATTTGTTATACCCCGTCTGTCAGTCTGTAATCGTATTGTCCCAGGCTGCCTTAAATTTTGCCAGCCCAAAATCGGTGAACGCATGGTTGAAGCTGTCCTTAAACACCTGTAAACCGGCGGTGACAATGTCGGCACCGGCAACAGCACAGTCAACAATCTGTTTACCGTTTCTGACAGCGGCGCAGATAATTTCAGTTTTGCCAAGATAATTGTAGTTTTTATAAATATCAACAATATTTTGGATATACGGTACGCAATCCTCGCCATTGCTCTCCTTCCATCCGATGAACGGCGATACAAAGAGCGAATGGTTCTTCGCGGCAATCAGCGCCTGCGAGCCAGAGAACACAAGGGTCACATTTGTTCTGATGCCCTTCTGTTCCAGCTGGCGTGCCGCCGTAATACCCGACATAGTGCAGGGAATCTTGATAACGAAGTTCCGGCTCATAGAAGCAATTTCCGTTGCCATTTTCACAATCTCATCCACCTCGTCAAGGTGCGGATTAATCTCTACTGAAATCGGGAATCTCTCCCAGCCTTCGATGCCCTTTTCTCTGACAAAATCAGCCAGCTCATCCAGCACGGTGTAAAACGGCTTGCCGGAATTCATGATATGGTTTGGATTGGTGGTAACGCCATCGATCCCAAAGGTGTCATACGCTTCTCTGATTTCATCAATCTTTGCACTGTCTAAAAAATATTTCATGTTTTTCCTCCATGGATTAAATAATGTTCAATTATTTTAATGTATCACGTAAGGTATTCAGCATCGGGCAACCTTTACGGATAAATACCGGCGGTTGACCAAGCGGCGCTTTAACGGTGACATGACCGCCTTTATATTCCTTGCCGCTAAAGAGATGAACCCATTCATCCTTCGGCAGATATACGGTACGTTCCTCGGCGCCTTGCTTCAATACCGGCGCAACCAAAATATCTCTGCCAAGCAAGAACTCATACGCTTCCTCAAACGCCTCCTGCTCGTCATAATGGAAGAACAGCGGACGAATCGCTGCCAAACCCTTCTCGGCATTTTCCTGCACCGCTTGCTGAATATACGGCTTGAGCGCCACGTGCAGCTTCGCCATTTTTGCATTATGCTTCAGCACAGCCTCGCTGGCATCATGCTGTGCATTCAGATCAGGATTCAGTCCCTCGTGTCCTCTCATCACCGGCGTAAAGGCATTCATTTCACACCAGCGCATATACAGCTCCTCGCTGCGCTTCAGGTTGAAGAAGGAGGTATAACCGCCCACATCGCTGTGGGATATACCGAAACCGCAGCAGGTCAGCGACAGCATAGCCGGAATGACCGAAGGCAGACCGAAATCGATGGAAAAATCGGTATGGTTATCACCGCACCACATCATAGTAGAATATTTTGGCGTCGCCGTGTAACCTGCTCTGGTAAAGAACATGATCTCTCCCAGCTTACCGGCTTCCTCTACAGCCTCCCGGTTCAGCTGCGCCCAGCGTGCCGGCCAGGTATTATGTACCAGCTCGGCATCCTCGCCGCTGTACAGTACGGCGTCGGTCGGCAGGTATTCACCGAAATCCGCCATCCAGCCGGCCAGACCAAAGTCGATCATATTCTTCTTGATAACGCCCTTTGTCCACTCCCACGCCTCGGGATTCGTCAGGTCGATCATGGCAGCCGGGAAGGTAGTGATCGTCACGTAGTAGTCCTCGCCGTCCTTATTCTTGACGGTATAGCCCTTCTCGCTCGCCTCTTTATACAGCGGCTTTTCCACTGCCAAAAACGGATTGATATAGCCAAGCACCTTCACGCCCTGCTCACCAAGCTCCTTGATTTTTTCATCCAGTCCCGGATACAGCTCGCTGTCCCATTCCCAGTTCCAGTAAAGCTGCTTACCGACAGCCGTCACACGGCGTCCTTCCCAGTCCTGAATCCAGGCACCGTTGACCGGAATACCGTGATCCTGCGCGATCTTGATCTTTTGCAGCAGGGTGTCCGTACCGCCCTGGATACCGAGAATATGGCCGTCGTAGACCCAATCCGGCAGCGCCGGCTGTCTGCCGGTCAGCTCGGTCAGGTTGTTCATCAAATCAGGGAAATCGTCACCGAAGCCGATGTAGAACGGTGCAATTTCATCTACCTTGATCACGTGCTTATTTTCAGCCGTGAAATCAAACTCGCTTCTGGCAGTCGCCAGCGAATGGTAAAAATACTTGCGGGAGCTGATAAAGGTTGGCTGCGCATAATAGGTCTCGTACTTATGGAAGGCCTGCTTGCGTGTGGTATTTTTAATACCGATCACCTGCTTCACGAGCTTTTTGCCGATTTGCAGCGCGTTGATATGCTCAGCCACCCATACGTTGACGTGCTTGCCGCGCAGGTTGAATTCACTGAACACCTCGCCGCTGCCGTAAACACATTCCGCCTTCACAGCCGGCAGGGTCAGCCACATTCTGTTATAGCCGTCAAAGCCGCTAAAGGAAACACGAAAACGCCTGTTCTTTTCAATATCCAGCTGTACATCGCCGGCAGAGGTGGAGATGAGCGCGCTGCTGTCGCTGGCGGCAATATTGCTGATCTTAATAAATTTACGTTCCTCCAGCGCTTCCTTGATTTTAAAGCTGCCGTGGCTCATAGAATAGCTGTTTTCACCGTTGCCCACCTCAAGCGGCGCCGCCACATACTGGTCAATGGCAAAAATTTCAGTACCGTCTTTTACGATCCTCAGTTTTCTGTCGTCCTTTTCAAATTTCAGCAAAGCTCTCACTCCTTACAAATTGATTAACTCTGTTAATTAATTGTATTATAATAATTATTACTATTCTTGTCAACAGGTTCCACTGTAACATCAGTATTTTTTTACAGCACCAAGCAGACCGCGTGCGCGGCAATGCCCTCTTCTCTGCCCGTAAAGCCGAGCCGTTCCTCTGTCGTGGCTTTCACGCTGACCTGCGACACCTCTATTTGGCAAGCCGCCGCAATATTTTCACGCATCTGCAGGATATACGGCTTCATTTTTGGCCGCTGCGCCAAGATCGTTGCATCGATATTGCCGACGGTATAGCCGGCAGCATGCAGCCGATCCGCCACGGCTGCTAACAGTTGAAGGGAATCCGCACCTTCCCACTTAGGATCTGTATCCGGGAACATACCGCCGATGTCGCCCATTGCGCAAGCGCCGAGCAGCGCGTCAGCAATAGCGTGCAGCAGTACATCTGCGTCACTGTGACCGAGCAGACCGGTATTATGCGGAATTTCCACGCCGCCCAAAATCAGCTTTCTGCCCTCCGTCAGGCGGTGAACATCATATCCGTGACCAATTCTCATACTGTACTCCTTTTCAGGCGCTGCAATAAAATACTTTCCGCCAGCGCAATGTCCTCCGGTGTGGTGATTTTGATATTACTGTAATCCCCTGTCACCATTTTCACCTTACCGCCGGCCGCTTCGATCAGCTGGCAGTCGTCTGTATAATCCGCGCCGCTTTTTTCTACACGGCGCATTGCCTCTTGATAGATCTCAAAGTTAAATACCTGCGGCGTCTGTACCGCAAACAAGCGGCTCCTGTCCGGCGTCATACGCACAAAGCCCTTGCTGTCTAGCACCTTGATCGTGTCCTTTACCGGTACGCCGACGGCAGCCGCCTTATACTTTTTTGCCGCCGCGATCGTCGCCTCAATTTCCTGCTGACGGATCAGCGGACGGGCGCCGTCATGGATGATAATCAGCTCCGCCTCGTCAACCGTTTCCACCGCATTACGAACGCTTTGCTGGCGCGTATCGCCGCCGATCACAAAGGACACCTTATCCTCGTTTTCAAATAATGCGATATAGGCTTCCAGCTCCTGTTCGCGCGCTGTTACAATGATTTCGTCCACCTCTTTCACTGCCAGAAAAGCCTCAACACTGCGTTCCAGCACCGTTTTGCCCATAATCTCCAGCAGCATTTTATTCGTTTGGCTTTTCATGCGGGAGCCGGAACCGGCACCGAGAATGATCGCTGTATTACTCAATCTCCGTCACCTCACTCAATTCTTCCTCGTTGGGCGTCACGTATTCCGTACGGTAACTGTCATAGATCACCATACCGGGCTTCGCACCGTTGGGTTTATGCACATTTTTGACAATGGTATAATCGACTGCCACGTTAGAGGACTGCGCCGCCTTAGAATTCGCTGCAGCCAACAGCGCCGCCTGCCGAATCAGCTTATCCGTAAAGGGCTTTGCCTTGTCAGCGATAGCGATCACGTGCGTACCGGCCGCATCCTTAACATGAAACCACAGATCATAATTCTTAGCCGTTTTCAGCGTCAGCTCATCGTTTTGGACATTGTTCCTGCCCACCAGCAGCGTAAAGCCCTCCGCTGTCCTATACTTACGCGGCGGCAGCTTCTTTTCCTTGCCTTTTTTGACGGCTCTTTTCGACAGAAAGCCTGCGTCGCGCAGCTCGTTTTTGATGGCTGTAATTTCGCTGTCCGTCTGGGCACGGGAGAGGTTGTCCAGTACCGATTCCAGGTAAATGGCCTCATCCTCCGCTTCTTGAATAAAGGCGGTGAGCTTTTGCTCCGCCACCTGTTTTTTGCGGTATTCTTTATAGTATTTCTGGGCATTTTGCGCCGGCGTCAACGTTGGGTCTGCCGGTATTCTCACCGGTGAACCGGCGTCGTAAAAATTCTCCAAATCATAAAACAGCGCTCCCTTTTCGAGCGAATAAAGATTCGCGTTGATCAGGTCGCCGTACATTTTCAGTTTTTCTTTATCCTTACAGTCCTCCAGCTCACGCTGGCGGTTCAGCGCCTTCCTGACAGCACGCTCCTGCAGCGTCGTCAGCGTTTTAAACAGATCGTCCGAGCGTTGACGAATACGTTCCAGCTTGACCTGCTCAAAGAAAAAGTAATCGATCAGCTCCGAAAAGGTATCAAAGCTTTTGAGCACACACAGGTCGCCGTATTGCCTCGGCACAAAAAATGTAAAGTCCTTCGGCTTGTCAAGAAGAACGACTGTAGGCGTCGGCGCCTTTACGGCATCACGCAACTCAAAAAGACCCATTCCGTTTTCCAGCTCCCTGGCAACGATGGGCGAGATTCCCTGTAACACCTCGGCGGCCGCCTTGCTTTTTTTCATCGGCAGCGCGGCGATCGCTTTATCGATCTCCTTCACAGGATCTTTCAGGATGTTCATTTTATGCTGCTGCGGCGGCAGCATGTATGGCAGCCCCGGCAGCACCTCGCGGAAGCTGGATTTCAGCGCATCGATTCTTTTCACACATTCCACGATGATCCCGTCACTGTTAACGAGAATAATGTTACTGTGCCGCCCCATGATCTCTGTAATCAAGCGGAACTGAACCGGATCGCCCAGCTCATTGGTAGCGTCAAAATGCAGCGTTGCAATCCGCTCAAAGCCGTCCTGCGTAATATCCGTCAGCCGTGCGCCGCCAAGATGCTTTCTCAGCAGCATCGTCAGCATCGGCGGCTGCTTAGGATTTTCTACAAACTGCTTTGTCAGCTGAATCCGTGCCGCATCCGCCTTTGCAGAGAGGAGCAGCCGCTTGGCTCCTTCCGGCGTTCGGAAGGCAAACAGCAGCTCATCCCGTGATGGCTGATAGATCTTATCGACCCGACAGCCTAATAAATTTTGCTTTATTTCCTGAAGCGTCAGGTGTAAAAAAATTCCGTCAAAAGACATAGCGTTATCCTACTGATTGAATCGGGTTATCATAAGGCGCAGCAATAAATTCCACGTCAGGGAACATGACCTCCAGCTTATCCTGCAGCATTAAAAACGGCAGATTTTCCGTTTCATAGTGACCGGCAGCGATTACCGGCTTCCCCTCCTCCGCGGCCTCCAGCATCGGATGGTATTTCATATCACCGGTGATAAACACGTCAGCGTCCGCAAGCGCAGCGTCCAAAAATTCCTCACAAGCACCGCCGCCGACGGCAACCGTCTTGATCACCTTTTCCGTATCGGTATAGCGCAGCGCGCCGCTGTGCAGCACATTCGCAACGTGCTCCGCCAAATCGTCAATACTCATTTCGCGTTCCAGCTCCCCAACGACCAGCAGCGGCTCACGGGTAGAGTGGCGCGTGTTTTGCAAGCCGAGAATCGTCGCTAAATTATCGTTAATGCCGCCCATCGCCAAATCAAAATTAGTATGCGCACTGATGGCCGCCACATCGCCGTGAACCAGTGTGTAAACCGCGCTGTCCTGCTTCACCGCCGTCAAGCCCTTAAAAATGACCGGATGGTGCGTCAGGAGCAGGTCTGCGCACATCTCCGCCGCAAACGCACATACGTCCTTCGTCGCGTCCAGCGCGAGCACACAGCGCCTGACCGGCTTTCTGAAATCACCGATCAGGTGACCGGAATTATCCCAGTCATCCTGTGTGCTAAACGGCGCAATGCTATTAATATAATCATAAATATTTTTAACAGTCGTCATTGATTTTTTCCTCTATTGCGGCGATCACCTCGCGGTAATCAAAACCGCCTTTCTGTTTTTTTCGCAGGTAGCGGAGCAGGTGCTCAAAATAGGCGCGGTCGCTGAAATCGTTGATATTGCCCAAAAAGCAGCGCACATCGTCCGCCTCTGTGTAATGGCCGGTATAAGCAGCGTCCAACACGCTGTAATGGTGGCCTGCGTCCTCCAAAATAAGATCATGCGCGATCTCAAACCCGTTTTCGTATAACCAGCGGCGTGCCAGCTCCGGATGCGTCATCGGATTGAGCACCAGGTGCTTTCCGCGCAGGTCACCAGCAGCCGACAGGATGCTCGCGATCAGCTCGCCGCCCATTCCGGCAAGCAGCAGATCGTCCACCGCGTCTAAATCCAGCTTTTCGGTTCCGTCCGACAGGACGCACGTAATCTGCGCCTCATAGCCGCATTGCGCCACCAGCGAGCGGCAAGCGGAGAGCGGTCTTTCGTTAATATCTGACGCGATCGCAGCGGTGATACGGCCGCTTTGCACCAAATATACCGGTATATAGCCATGATCGCAGCCAATGTCCGCTAACCGACAGCCGGGCGTGACAAGCGCGGCGCACGCCTGTAATCGTTTTGATAATTTCATTTTCCATACCACAGTCCTGATTATTGTATCCTTATTATACTATATTCATAAAGGGTTTGCAAGTTATAGCTGAATGTGCTATAATTAGCCTCGTCGGGTTCAAGTCCCATACAGTTAGCCGAGGCATTCCAAATCCGAACCGCCTAAAACGCAGTATTTAAGCGAACTTTGGCATTTTCGTTCTTGCTTTACGCCAGTAAAGCTGCGCCCTCAAATACCAAAATTCATCTTAACTCCAAGCGTTTTAGGTGCTGCGCAGTTTAAAATGAGCAGATTTGGTTTAGGTCAAGGCAAAAAACGCAGGAATACTTTTTGTATTCCGTAAGTGACATTCCAAATTTATAATTTGGTTAATGGAACTTATACACAGTAAGTATTTTTAACACAGAGTTAAGCCGAATCTGCCATTTTAAACCGTGTTTGGATTTGGAATGTCTCGGCTAAGCAAGAAAAGGAAGTGACCTTATGGATAACGATAAAATAGAAAAGCTGGAAAAAAAGCTGGAGGAAAACAGCGCGATCCAGTCTAATCCGCGTTTGCAGTTTGACGCCTTCATGGCCGGCGTAAAGGACGGCGGTCTGCGCACCGTCAGTACCGTTCACTTAATGGTTTGCTATATCGTTTCGACGCTGAGCGGCCAGGTCACGGCGGATGTCATTGTACAAGCCATGGCGGAGGGTCAGATCGCCAATCATTTTGAGGTGACGAACGCGCTGTCACGGTTGCAGGCCAGCGGCGTGATCACAGAGGCGCCGGACGGCGGACTCAGCATCAATGAAAACGTGAACGCCGATATTGAGCTGGTGGAGATCGACTTGCCGTATACCCTGCGGAAAACAGCAATCCACCTCTGTCAAAAGATCATCGCCAAGGAAACCTACCGCCGTGAGAACAAGGTGGAGATCCTGAAAAACGAAACGAATTTTACTGTTGTGATGCACATCAACGGTCCGCAGTCAGATCTGATGACGCTGTCTGTTCTGGCGCCGACCATGCAGCAGGCGGAAATGATCAAGGAAAAGTTCATTACCGATCCGGTCAAGATTTACGAAAGCGTGATCAACAGTATTTTCAGCAACGAAGAATAAGAAAACGACCCTCTCACCGGCGTTCGCGCCGACACGTGAGAGGGCTTTTTGCATATAAAAAGCCCCGAGCGGCGTACCCGCCCGGGGTTTTGCTTTTAATAGATGGATTCTACATCCTGTGCGTCAAGCACCTCGGCATTCTGGTCAAGATAATACTTCACTTCACCGGAATAGCTATCGATCACGATAGCATCTGCCTCGCCCACAGCGTCGAGGTCAGGACCATCGTTACCGCCATCACCGATACCGGCTGAGGCTGTGACAACATCCGTTATCGTAAATACTTCAAACTCTGCTTCAGGAGCATCATAATATTTCTTTATCATATCAAAAATCCTCCTTTACAGTTAACCCTGGTATACGCCGTTATCGTTGTCTACTGAATTGACAACATCACCGTAGATGATTGCCTCAATCTCAGTTGTATCCGTTGAGCCGTCATCACGTGAATTAATAAACTGATACTTATACTTCACATAGGATCTTGCGTATACGGTCTTGGTTGAGCTTGCCGTGATATAGAAGTAAGAATCAAGCAGTCTCTTATCCGCCTTGTAGGTATAAACACCGGCAGTGCCTTCCTTAAACGCATCGCGGTCAGCGGCAATGGTAGCGTTGGTAGTAAACACCGTACCCGCCTCAACAAATTCCGCTGCCTGGCTGCTGTCGCCCTCGATCTGCTCAATATTGGTGAAGTAGGTATGAGCGGCGTACTTGCTCCTGCCGTCAGCTTCGCTCATCTTTTCCATAATGGTGTAAACGAACGGCATCTTTGTCTTACGACGTTCGATTGCAAAGCGGAAGTAGTCCATATCGTCGTAATCGGTTGTGCTCTTTGGTGTCATGTCGAGCTCTTCCTGACCGTTTTCCGTAGTAATATAGAACGTTTCAAGATTGAAGGTGTCCGCCGTCATCTCCGGACTGGTTAAATCGTACAGCTCCATATCGCATACAGCAAAGTAGTCAAAGCTCTTTGTGTAGCTAATCGGGAGATAATCAAATACTTGATCTTCGCCAGCGTTGTTCTTCATAACAATCGCTACGAAATCGCTGCCTGCATCGGAGGTTACCTTAACCTTTTCGTCGTACTGAATACCCTCTTTAATCACTACGCCGTTATATTTGAGTGTAAAGGTCTTATCCTTATTTGTCAGCTCGTACTTAATCGGAATTTCAACAACGCCCTTATCGTTAACGAAATCACCCAGCGTTTTCTTTTCGTCAGTAACGGCAATATCAAAGCCCTTAACTGTGTAGTTCGGAATCTTGAAGAGATCGTCGCTGATATCAAAGCTTCTGTCGCCAACGGTTAAGGTTCCGTTTGCCTCATCTACCGCAATTTCGGTAGTCTTATCGGCAACAAACGTATACGCCGATTTTCCGTACTGATTTTCAATCATGACAGCCACATCGTTTTCTGATGTTGCCTCAGGCGCTACATACGCCTTAACCTTCACAGGACTTTGAACCGCAAGATCAAAGGCGCTTGTTGTCGCCTGACCTGTTACAGTGCCGTCCTTTACGAGCTTCGTGTTGCAGTCGCTGTAGACGCCGTCACGGTTATTATCGGTCCAGATCTCCCACTTGTAAATCTTACCCTTGTAGGCATCAGGAACGTTGAAGGTCAGCGTAGAACCGTAAAGCACTTCCTTAGCTTCGCCGGTGTTCTCGTCAAACTTAAAGACATCTGCCGGTAACAGACCTTGCTCATAAATGTCGTTAACGTCAAGGTCAATCAGCTCTGTTACGCCGTCGCCGTCGATAACAAACAGCTCGATAGGATAGGTAACCGAATACTTCACGTCATTAGCATTTGTAATCGCAGTAAGCAGCTCCGTAATACCTTGGTCAACCATCTCCTGCGGTGTTTCGCCGGGATCACCGATGCCGCCGTTAATAACCGTATCGAACTTCGCCTTACCGGTTTCAATCACTAAGTCGTTGGCGTAACGCTCAAAGTCGATCGTCGTGTAAGCAAACTGCAGCGCGTCATATACGCCCATGTCGGCGGTGTTATCCTCAAAGTCCTCGTCGTGTTCCTCTTCCCAATCCTCAGGATAGAGCCATTTATGAGAATTATCCGCGTTACAGATGAATACACCGGTATCCCAAGCCTGACGGTCAGACTTATCGCCTGCTCTGTGGTCAAACTTAACGGTGTGTCTGGTTCGTTTTTCAGCATTAGCTAAGCCCTTGAAGGCTGCATCAATTGCTTGTGCGGCATCTTCGATGGAGTTAACGGTAACCGTATGCTCCTCGCCGTCATCGTCAAGATAAGTGTAGGTAATGGTCTGATCAACATAACCCTCGTGACCGACAACCGTGTCGCCGTCCTTGATCGGGTTAGCAATATTGCTCATTGCCGTCCGACCTGCCTCTACAGCAGCCTCATAAATGTTCCAGTAAACACCGGACTGGCAGGTACCAACTGCTTCCCATTCCTCAGAAGATTTTTCTTCAAGCTGCTCTTTAAGATCTTTATAGTCGCCGTCTGTGCCGTTTCTGTCGTCAGCAAGCTCTTCCAGCGCGTTTTCGGGAGTCAAGGTAACAACATTACCGTCTTCATCCTCGTAGGTATAACCGCCGTCATCCGTCTTAAGGTGCTGCAACGCTTCGTCTGTATCGGAATCGAGCAGCGCCCAAATATCATAAGCGCATTGCTCAGTAGAGGCTACGTAACCATCGGCGATCGCTGTTGCACCGGAAACACCAAGATCATCAAGGCGGTACTTATCAGAGGCTTGGTACTTATCGTTATCGAACTCATATCTCGCGCTATTGTTCGGGGAGCAAGCGGTCAGCTTATCCATATCCTCAAAGTAACCCTCGAGACCGCCCTCGGTAAATTTGCTGATATCAAGAGGAGCGTCCGTCAATAAACTGTCCGCAGCATGTACTCTGTCAAGTACCGGTTTATAATTGATTACATACAACGCAAGATTAGATAATGTTCCGCTCGCATACGTCTGATAGCCGCCTACTCCAAAAATTCCACGGGAATAATCATCTTGACTGGTAGCGGCATAAACACTGCTTCCTGCACGAGTTCCTCTCATTGTTGTATTGATAGTAGTATATTTGTAATAATACTTTTGCCATCCAGTGTTAAAGGTCTTAGAAGAATCGGTATACGGATTCTTAATCCGCATTACGTTTGCATAGAACTGTTCGGGGTCATCGCTGTTACCCTGATGGTCATTTCTTACAGCAGATACTAAACCCGAGGTAAATGTTGCCTGATTACGGAAAGCATCTTTTGTTTCAGCAATACTGTCAGCATTGAGTAATTCGTTAAGAGAGGCAACCTCAATATAGGTTCTTGTAGGTGTAACTGTGCCATTCTTTACTGCATCTTTCAGACCTTCTGAAACCTTTGTATTAACATCAAATACATAGCGACTGGTTTCATCGGCATTTTCCTCAACATATTCATCTTCGTCGCCTGGCGTATATGTTCTTGTTTTCCAGTTATACAGGAACGGCAGATCTGCAGTGTTGGAAACATAACCGAAAAGGGAACGTATATCATCACCCAGTAGAGCCACGCCACCCTCGGAATCAAAGCCGACTAATACAGGAACCGTAAACGGATTGGTATCTGTACCATTTGTACCATCATACACTGCAACTGCTTTAGGTACATAAAAATATGTAGTTGCATAGTCACTGTTAATTCTTAAAACAGTACCGTTACCTGTATCGCCCTCAGTTTCACCGCCCCATGCACGCATACGGGTCGGCGTATGACCGGCATAAACGAGATTATTAAAGGTCTCTTTGTAAGCTTCTGTCTTGACCGAACCGGCGTTATCGCCATCGAACGCCTCCGGCGCAACGTAAGTATAAGAATTTTCTGTACCGACTTCGTTCATGTTTTTGATTGCCATATCAAATTCATAAACGACCTCAGATATCGACGGGTCAAAGTTATTGTCCAAACGTCTGCCGTACTTCAACGCATCTCTGTACTGCACCGCCGTCATATACAGCTGATAAGCATCCAGCATATTCGTATAGACAACTTGATTGCCCATCATATCCACATATCTGTCGATAACGTTATCCAGCGTCTGCACAACTGCGTCAACGTCATCGAGCGTTGCGGTGGAGAGTGCTATTACAATCGAGTCAATCTCGTCACCGCACTTAACGGCGGCTTCTTCCATACCGGCGGCATAATCGTAGCTGTTCGGGTCAAAATCCGTCGCCTTTTGAATCGCAAAGAAGATGGATTCCAGTGCACCGTCTTTGATATAATCGGTATTGGCAAAATTGCTAGCATTGTTATTTAACAGTGCTACCAAATTATCTTTAATCAGCTTATAGTTAATAACATGAACCTTGGTGGCTGTATAGTCGCAAGGCTCCATAGCACGATAACCCTTAACGCTCCAGCTGTTGGTTACTTTCCAAACATAAGAACCTTCACCCATGAACCTAACAGCGTCCACAGAGGAATAACCTGTCAAAGGCTCGTTTGCGCCAGCCAATGAGTATACTAAGCTGTTTCTGAACGCCATCATGCTCGAGGTGCTTTCGCTTGCCCAACGATATCTGCCGGCGTTGTACTCATCCAGCGCAACATACGGTCTGACAGCCGGACGATAGCTGACAGGATAATCCAAATATGAGCCATCCTTGGTATCCAAGTCCGGCCATGCAGGCGAATTAAACCGAGTCGATGACGTAGCATAACCGCCTTCTGTTGTACCGTTCCAATCTTTCGTTAACTCAAAATAGTTAGAGCTAAGATAGATATTCTGCGGCATCAGTGTAGCATTGCTGCCATTACCGTGCATACCGACGATAACCGGAATCTTTGGGTCTGTTTCACCGTCATAGAAGATAACCGTATTCGGATAATAGAAATAATAAAAGTTTTCGTATTCCCAGTTAATACCGAGCGCACCGGTGGTACCGTACTGGTAAGTAGCGCCATTCGTTGAGTCATACTTTGCATTCGTCTCACCGTCAGAATACAAAATATTCGCATAATCGTCCGTCGTCGGCTGTGACGTACCGGTGCCGATCTTTACAGCAGCGTTAGCCGTCGGTTCCTCAAATTCCTCCATCGCAGCGATGGCACCCTCTAAGTACTCGCGCGCTTCGTTCATTTCCGCTGCAGTACCGTCCTTACGGATTTCAGCCGCAACGAGGTACGCTTCGTACGCGTCGTACATATTGGTTTTCAGCGCGCTGTAGCCTTCGGTAGCAAGCGGAACGATATAGTCCGTTTCAAAGCTATCTAAGGCATTCTGCAAATCACTTTCAGCGTCTGCAAAGGCAGTGATCCCCACGATTGGCAGCGTGGTGAGCACGAGCAGCGCCGCCAAAAGGACGGACAGCAATCTTTTACTCATCTTTTTCATTCAAAAACCTCCTAATTCTTCAGGTACCGCCTGCTGCGCTGCGCTTACTGACTACGCGCCGGACAGCCGCTGGCTCCTGTTCGGGGGAACGCCAAGACAGGGTCAACAGGCATACTTTCCCCAATTAAAATTTTACACTATAAATATAGCATATTATAAGTAAATGTCAAGCGAATTTTGAACAATTTGTGAAATTTTAAAAAAAATTTATGCCAGCTTTACAGATCTGCAAAACTGACATAAAATAGACATTCTATAGCTTTTGTTGTATTAATTGTTATTTTCGGCAAAAAAGGCGGTTATTTTCCGTCCAAACCGGTGGCAAATTCCGCCTCCCAATCAGGCACGACATTCCCCTTTAACAGGTTCAGCCGGAGGATCGCTGCGCACTTGGCATAATCGAGCGTCATGAAGTCGCCGGCGATGATATTCGCACGGGCAAGATAGCGCGGATTTTCGGCAATACCGTCGATTATTTTTTGGAAATACGGGCGGAGCGTTTCATCGAGCCGCCGCGGCGTCGTCAGCCCGACCGGCGTGCCGGGATTCGGCGTTTGCTGGGTCTGGAACCAATAGAGTCCGTCGGTGGTATAATCGTCGAAAAAACGTAGTGTTTCTACGGAAAAGTCAGCTGCGAGCGCACCGTTCACCGCTTTCTCCCACGGCAAGATCTGATCGCAGTTTTTGCTATACGCATACGCCTCCTCATCGTTAATGAGCAGGAAGCGCTTACCGGCTTTTTTGATATCACCAAGGGTGACCTCGCTAATGTGTCCAAAATCTGTATAGGCGTACTGTTCAGGGTCAATATAGGCGGCCAGCAGGGCGTTGACCGCGTCCGGCGCGGCACGGTACGTCACCGTCACGGGGCCGAACTGCTGCGGATAATATTCTCTCAGATCGAGCAGCAGCACCTCCTCCGGAAATTCGCGCAGGATGCGGCGGAATTCCCTGAGCACCTTCTCCAGGGGCTCGCCTTTGCTGAGGCCGTGGGCTAAGACAAGCTTGCCGCGCCGATCGGTGCTCAGCCGCAGACAGAACTGACGGACGCCGTAACAAAACTGGGTATAGACGCTATCCGCCTGACATTCCGCCATTTTACCCATACCGCAGCTACCGGCGTTATGCGCCCCGGGAATCACGAGCGCCGTCATTTTGACATCATCCCTTATATAGTGCATCCAGCTGTCGTATATCATTCTTTCACCACCATATCGTGATCTTGCATTACTAATAGAATGTATTTAATTATTATAATTATATAATAGACTGATTTGTTTAAGTAGTATATCATTACAATATAGAGCTGTGTTGACAAGCCTGTCTCCTTCATTATAACGAACGTTGTGCCTTTTTGCAAGGGCGCATCGTGACGCGCGACAATATACGACGAAATGCGGCGCGCTGTTGCATTTTTTGCCGCCGTATATTATAATTCGATTATGAAACGGTGTCACGCAGACGCCAAAACCCAAGGCAAAAAGGAGAACCAAAATGGCAACACTGATTAAAAAAGATACAAAATTCAGAACACCCAACAGTCACAGTAATCTGCCGCAGCTCATTATTGCGCTGGCAATGCTCGCAGGCGCTGTCGCGGCCGGCGTGGTCGGTCACCTTACCGGTCGGCCGGTGCTGTATGCCGTAACGGTCGGCTTTGTGCTGATGGCGATCATCCTGTTCGTGTCGCTGCTGTCAAAGGCTGCTACGAACGCCAACATAAAAATGGCCGGCAAAACCGGCGAAACGGTCACCGGCAATCTGCTGGCACAGCTGCCGGAAAGCTACACGGTGATCATGAACGCTGTCGTGACCTACAAGGGCGAGCAAAGTGAGATCGACAACATCATCGTCGGCCCGACAGGCGTCTTTGTGGTGGAGACGAAAAACCACAACGGCACGATTTATGCTGACTACGGTGCGCACGACTGGACGCAGCACAAGGTCGGCAGAGGCGGCACGCCCTACAGCAAAACGTTTTACAGTCCGGTGAAGCAGGTCGGCACGCACGTGTACCGGCTAGCGCATTTTCTGCGTGAAAACCGCGTCAGGACGCACGTCAGCGCTGCGGTCTATTTTTCTAATCCCGAGGCGTCTGTCAACGTTACCGGTATGCCGAACGACATCCCGATCTTCACCGTCGCCACCTCACAGGAGCTATTTCAATATATCCTTTCAGGCAACGCCAATTTGTCTTATCAGACGGTACAGCACATCGTCCAGCTACTAAGCTGACGAGCCGAAAATGAATATAATTCAGTAACACATTAAGCCTGAATAATGTATGTAACAGGTTGTAACAGGTTAAAACCATAATTCCCCTAAAAGAAAGTGATTTGAGAAATAACCTGAAATAACCTGTTACAACCTGTTACACTGTTACAAACAAATCCCCACGCCGAACACGTGGGGATTTTTCATCTGTATATTGTTTGGTAGCCCTTTGCCATTGATCGTTCTGGCCCCGTTATCTATAAAAAGTACGGCGATTTCCTTACGGTTTCGCCTTGCCCTTACCGGTTTGTGACATAAGCTTTTTAGGCTTGCCCGTAATTAAATCAATCGGGTTTTCGCTTGAACCTTCAACAAATTCAAATTCCGTATCTTCAGGATACTTTTTTATATCTTCCGGTGATTTCAGTTCAGAAATATTAACCTTCATAGCATTGTTTTTTTCTATTAAAAACTATAATTTAAACACTTCAAGTGTTTCGTGCGGTATATCCGAAAATTCAATATTGTTTTCTTTCATGTACCTTGCCAACATTGCAAGATTGTATTCTGAAGGATCAAGTGTCAGTTCAGGCGTTCCGCAATATATGCCATCAAATTCTTTATAATTGGGATCTTCAATAATCTCCTTCATTTTCACCACCTCACTTTCTTGGAAAAGCCTTGTGTTTCCTACTTGTTACCAACGTGTTACCTACCGTCCGATTTTGACCAGTTTTAACTGGTACAAAAAATAAGAAAAAACCTGTGATTGCAAGGCTTACACAGTTTTTCAATTTTAGTTGCGGGAGTTGGACTCTCTTCTCAACTATCGAAGGATCCACCGGATCTTTTTCCCAAATTTTCCCAGCAATCAAGTTGCACGAAAAATTTGGAGTTCGTTTCTCGTCCTACAGATCTATCTCTATCAACAAAAAGAAAAACACCAAAAGGTGCTTTTCTTTTTGTGGTTGCGGGAGTAGGACTCGAACCTACGACCTCCGGGTTATGAGCCCGACGAGCTACCAACTGCTCTACCCCGCGATATTCACTTTACCGAGAATGTTGTTCCTCAGTGCTACACTATTATAGCAGATATTTTTGATATGTCAAGAGGAAATTAGCAATTCCTCAAAAAAAGCAAAATTAAAGGATAGCAAAACCTTGCTACCCAATAATCGAACTTAATTTCTTATGTGATCAGCATACAAAATTAAGCATTCGGATATGTGCTCATGGTCAAGGCTCAACACATATCCTAATTTATTAATACATCAATATTTCCGATTTGTCAAGCACTTTTTTGAAATTTCTTATCATTTCATCTTATATGATAGCATGTCAGATCGCATATTCAACACAAGAGCGGCGAAACATGTATTTACTATCGGCGGACGATGTGCTACAATAAGCAGAGAGGTGATACGATGAGGATCTTAATTGTTCCCGATTCCTTTAAGGGCTCACTGACCGCGCAGGAGGTGTGCCGCTGTATCGACGCCGGTCTTCACCAAGCGGCGCCGGAATGCGTCACAGAGCTGCTGCCGCTCGCGGACGGCGGCGAAGGATTTACGGAATGTATGCTAAATATTTGTAAAGGCAATAAGCTTTACACTGAAACGACAGACATCTACGGCCGCCGATGCAAGGCAGCGATCGGTGTGGTCGGAGGCAGTGCCGTGATCGACTGCGCGGCGGCCAGCGGTCTACAAAAGCGGAAGGACGTCATGCGCGCCTCCTCTTACGGCACTGGAGACCTGATAAAATTCGCGGTATCACAGGGTTTTCGCGATATTATCCTCGGCCTTGGCGGAACAGGCTGCTGCGACGGCGGCGCCGGTGCGCTGGTCGCGCTGGGAGCCAAGCTTTACGATGAAAACTACCGTCCTATCAGCCGTCCCTGCGGCAATGATCTGAACAGTATTTTCGGCGCAGGCTTTCGCGATATTGTAAAGGATATTCACTTTACATTCGCTTGTGACGTGGATAACGAATATTACGGAAGCAACGGCGCAGCCGCGGTATTTGCGCCGCAAAAAGGCGCTACGCCGGCACAGGTGCGAACACTGGACGAGGGACTGAAACGGCTGAACGCCTTCCTCCCACGGGATATCGCTCAGGTAAAGGGCGCCGGTGCGGCAGGCGGTATCTGCGGCGGATTATACGCTGTCTACCAAGGCGACATCCGCTCCGGCTTTGAGATATTGGCGGAATACGCCGCGCTGGAGCAACGGATCAGCGCGTGTGATCTGGTTGTCACCGGCGAAGGAAAGACTGACCGACAGACGCTGATGGGCAAGCTGCCGTACCGTGTTGCACAGCTGGCGGCAAAGCACGGTAAGCAATGCGTCGTTCTCAGCGGTACGGTGGAAGAGGTACGCTTTGGCGACCGGATGCTCAGTCTGACGGATGAAAAGACGGACGCGGCAACCGCTATGGCGCACGCAGCGGAAATCCTCACGGAAAAATCAAAATGCATCTTGCAAAATGCGGAGAATACTATATAATATTTTTTGAATTATAAATAAAGGAGCAACGCTTTATGAAGGTAAGAATTCCGAAGCACAGAGAGTTTTTAATTAAATTTGAGGATGACTACGATAAGCAGGCAGAGGCTTGGCAGGCGCTGGAGCAGATTGTCAAGGAATACTCTGTTGACGGAAAAAGCATCTACTCCCCTACCTTTATTGAGGACAACGAGGAGAAGGTAAAGGCACTGCAGGAGCAGTATGAATTCACCTACGAAATTATTGAGAAATAACTGAGTGAACACAATGGAAAACAGAATTTATACCGTAGCAACCTCCCACCTGGACACCGTCTGGCGCTGGGAGCTGCCGAAAACCATAGACGTGTTTCTTCCCGACACGCTCGAAAAGAATTTCGCCTTGCTGGAAAAATATCCGCATTACCGGTTCAATTTTGAAGGCGCGTTCCGTTATGAGCTGATCGAGGAATACTATCCGGAAGCGTTTCGGATGATTCAGGAATATGCCGCACAGGGTCGCTGGCTGCCCTCCGGCTCTGCTTATGAAAACGGTGATGTGAATATTCCTTCACCGGAGGCTATACTGCGCAACTTCTTATACGGCAACCGCTATTTTCAAGAAAAGCTTGGCAAGACCTCGACAGATATTTTTCTGCCGGATTGCTTTGGCTTTGGCTATGCGCTGCCGTCGATCGCTCGGCAAGCCCATCTGAAAGGCTTTACGACCCAAAAGCTCAGCTGGGGCGGCGCTTACGAGCGGCCGTTTAATATCGGTTTATGGCGCGGTGTAGACGGCGCTAAGATCTATGCCAGTCTGAATCCCCTTTCCTACCGCAACCGGTTTGAAGGCGATGTCCGCGGCGATGTCAGGGTCATTGACAAGCTGGCTGAAAACGGCTTACAGTACGGATTACCGTGGACAAACTGCTTTTACGGAACCGGTGACTGGGGCGGCGCGCCGACGGAGGAAAGCGTTCAGGCAGTAGAACAAAGCATCGCCGCTAATGATACAGATAAAAATACAAAGGTGATTGCTGCCGGTTCTGACCAGATATTCAATGAGCTGGACGCACTGGCAAAGCAGCAACGGCTGGTGCTGCCGGTTTGGAACAACGAGCTGGTCATGCGCTCGCACGGTGCCGGCGCTTACACCTCACGCGCGATGAGCAAGCGGTTGAATGCCAAAAACGAGGTGTTAGCAGATTATGCCGAAAAGGCCTGCGTTGCCGCTGACCTGCTCACCTCTTATCAATATCCGCAGCATGTCTTAACCGCAGCGTGGAAGCGCGTGATACAGCATCAGTTCCACGACGACATCACCGGTACCTCTACGATGCTGGTTTATAATAATGCCTGGAACGACTATTTCCTGTCGCTTTCACAATTCACGAACGAATATGAAGGCGCTGTTGGCGCGATCGCTAATGAGCTGGACACCGCCTTCTGTCAAGAAAGCGCTGTGGTTGTCAACAATCCGTGTGCCTTTCGCCGGAAGGAGGCAGTGACGGCGCACGTCAAGCTGCTGCACAACACGACGTATATAAAGGTCCTTGACAGCAAAGGAAAAGAGGTACCGAGTCAGGTAACCAAAAAGCAGGGCAAGGAATTCGACATCGTGTTTCTTGCCGATGTACCGCCCGTCGGTTACCGTGTATACGATGTACAGGCGGCGGAGAAGCCTTACGCCAAAGCAACGGATCTCCGTATTACGGAGCACACGCTGGAAAATGAAAAATACCGACTCATACTGAATAAAAACGGTGATATTGCATCGATCACGGACAAAAAACTGCAGCGGCAGCTGTTATCGGCGCCGCTCAAGCTGGCGCTGCTCCACGACATTGGTGAGCTGAATTACCCGAGCTGGGAGCTGCGCAAGGAGGATCTCGACGCCGCGCCATACGGCTACGCGAATACGCCGATCTTTGAAATAATAGAGGACGGTCCGGCGCGCATTGCCTTAAAGGTTACCAGAAAGCTGTTTTCCTCGAAGGTAGTACAGGTGATTTCCCTGTCGTCAAAAGGAGACGACATCCGCATCGAAAACGAGATCGATTGGCAAGAGCGGCGTGCCATGCTGAAAGCACAGTTCCCGCTCAGCTGCAGCAATCCGCAAGCCACGTACGATTTAGGACTCGGCGCCATCGTCAGGGGCAACAACCGCCACCAGCTGTATGAGGTGCCGGCACAGAAATGGGCGGATATTACCGACCACACCGGCGACTTTGGCGTCAGCATCTTATCTGACTGTAAATACGGCTGGGACAAGCCGGAGGATAACACACTGCGCCTCACCTGTCTGCACACACCGGCCGGCGCGTTCACCAAGAACGCACGACAGGATCTGCAGGACATCGGCAGAAACCGTTTTGCGTTCGCGCTCTGCTCTCACAAGGGCAATGTCGGTTCCACCACACAGACGGCAGCAGAAGCTTTTTGCAAGCCGTTAGCTGCATTCCAGACCTCCTCCCGTCGTGAAGGCAGTCTGAGCGACAGCTTCTCACTGCTGAAAATCAGCAGCAAGGGCGTTTTGCTGCGTGCCGTGAAGATGGCGGAGGATCAAAACGGCATCATTATCCGCTTGAACGAAGGAACAGGCAAGGAAAAGAAAAACGTTTCCCTCAGCTTCTTTACGGATATGACAGAAGCGGAAGAGGTATTTTCCTCTGAAGAATTCAGAAGGCCTGCCAGGTTGAAGGATGGCCGTTTAATATTTGACCTCAAGCCTTATGAAATCAAAAGCTTCCGTATCAAGCTCAACGCAAAACGAAACAAAGCGAAGGAGAGCTATAAAAAGCTGGAGCTGCCCTACAACGCGATCGGGATCACTGCTGATGATTGCAAGGTCAACTGCATCCTGCAGGGCAGCGGCTGTTCCCTGCCGGACGAATTGATTCCGCCGTCGCTCACGGTGCACGGCATTACCTTTAAAATGCCGAACGCCGGCATGGATAAGCATATCTATATTCCGCGCGGCGAGGGTATCGAACTCCCGAAGGGTATGACGAAGCTTTACATTTTGGCGGCAGCCACACTCGGTGATCAGACGCTGACGCTAAAGGCGGATAATAAAGAGCGGACGCTGCCGATCTACGATATGAAGGAACCGATCGGCCAGTGGGATATGGCAGGTTTGGCACAGACGGCCAAAATTAAGCCGGCAAAATTAGCGCTGGAGCTTACACACACGCACCATCCGGAGGGAAATTTAGCGAATCAGAAAGCTTGCTTTTTCCTCTACGAGGTAGATATCCGCAACTGCAAAACGCTACAGATGCCGGAGGAGAGTAAGATCGCTATTCTTGCCATGACAGCCGTAAAACGCTTCTCTAACACCGTCCTGGCAACGTCGCTGACGGACACTGTTGAGGAGGGCTATCGCTTCGGTGAGATTCCGCCCATCGATAAGCTGATTGACAAGGCAGACTTTGTCACCATCCGCGCCGGTAAAATTCAGGATCAGGTGAAAGGCGGCAAGGGCAAAGGCCTGAAGCGCAATAATCCGATCACCAATATCATTCGATCTTATACAAAGAGTGAATGGTAAACTGAAAAGCTGAATAGAAAATGTATAAAATCCCTATGCAAAAAATGCATAGGGATTATTCTTTGCCAAAGTCTAATTGTAAAGCAGTATTACTTTACATCCGATGCCAGGTGGAAAAATGCGTTGAAAAAGTGAAAAACCTCGCCATCACGTGGAAAACTACGTGTAATATGTTGAAAACTTGTAAAGTTTCCATGCTTTATGAAGGGTTTTCCACCTTTACAGGCGGTGTTGTATATTCAATTTGTCAAATTTTTAACAAGATGAATATAAGATTACAGAGCGTAAAACAGTAAAAGGGAGGTTTCGTACCTCCCTTTTACACTTGTATGTAAATTGTTTATTTCTTGAAGAAGCTTACAATTTCATCAAAAGCAGAATCATCCTTGGACGTAAAGCTGGACGTTGCGCCGGAAACCTCTGTCGGCGGCTCTACAGGCTTCTTAGCAGTCGTAGACTTGATCTCTTTGCCGGGGCCATCCTCGCCAAAACGGGTAGCGATCACAGTGATGACCATCTCATCCTCAAGCTCTTCGTTAATATTCGCACCGAAGATAATTTCGCAATCAGGATGTACAGCTTCTCTGACAACGGTAGAAGCAGCGTCGATCTCTTCCAGACCGATATCAGCAGACGCCGTAATATTAAGCAGAAGGCCGCGAGCGCCGTCGATAGAAGTCTGGAGCAGCGGAGAAGAAATAGCCTGCTGTGCAGCGGACTCTGCCTTGTCCTTGCCCTTTGCACGGCCAACGCCCATGTGAGCATAGCCGGCATCCTTCATGATCTCGGTTACGTCAGCAAAGTCAGAGTTAACAAGACCGGTCGCATTCACGAGGTCAGAAATAGACTGAACGCCCATTCTCAGTACATCGTTAGCAATGTCAAAAGCATTCAGGAACGTGATCTTTTCCTTAGAAACGAGCTTCAGGTTCTCGTTCGGAATAACCATGATGGAGTCAACATACTGCGCCAGCTCAGCAATACCCTGCTGTGCCTGATCCATTCTTCTCTTGCCTTCAAAAGCAAACGGAGTCGTCACAACGCCAACGGTCAGGATGCCCATATCCTTAGCGATTTTTGCAACAACAGGTGCCGCACCGGTACCGGTTCCGCCGCCCATACCGGCAGTGATAAATACCATTTCGCAGCCGGTAAGAATGTCCGTGATCATTTCACGGGATTCCTCAGCAGCCTTCATACCAACCTCCGGTCTTGCGCCGGCGCCTCTGCCCTTCGTTACCTTTTCACCGATCAGAATCTTCTGCGTAGCAGTAGACTTGGAAAGAGCCGGCTTATCGGAGTTAATCGCCACAAATTCAACGTCCTTAATATTACACTTTACCATGCGGTTTACAGCGTTTCCGCCGCCGCCGCCAACGCCGATAACTTTAATGTTTACAACTTTGTTGTCGTCCAAATCGATTTCAAATCTGCCCATATTTCTTCTCCTTAATTATAGTATCGTTTGGTGATAGACACCGTTACAAATGCTATTGTAACAGTTTTGTAACTAATTTGCAATACTTTTTCAAAAATATTCTTCGCATTTTGAAAAATATTTTTTGTCAAGATCAGGGATTCCTTGTGCAAAATGAACAAAGTCCCCTCTCTAAAAGGAGACTTTGTAAAGGGATATTACTTTACGCATTTTATTGATCAATTCTCTGTAAAGTATATTTGCTTGTCATCAGTGATTGTCATCGTGCCGCTCACCTGCGGATTGGATTCATTCAGCTTTTCGGCCGCCGTCAGCGCCGTATAGATTTTGTTCTCTAAATTTTCTACGGTGCCGAGCTTAAAGGTGATACGATCCTCATATACCATATAGTTATTATTAATATCTATGCTGGAGATGCCGGTGATTTCTGTTAACTGCAGGTCTGTCACGGCGTTTGCCAAAAGCTGCAGGTTTTCAGCGGTTTTATCATCACCGAACACGATCTGTTGACCGACAACTGCCGTCGTTACGGTGGCGTTGGTAACAGTGATGGCACCCTCCGGCAGCTCCGATACGCCAAGCTCCAGCACTTTAAAGCGGCCGTCCGTGAGAATATAGGTTTCATCCTCCGTCAAGATCGCATAGACTGTCGGTGTTTCTGTGATATTGACCAGTAGCGTTGACGGCAATTTTCGGCTAATTGTCGCATCATAGATATAAGGCAAATTTTGCTCCAGCTTTGCCGCCGCCTTTTCAGTATCCGCTAAGAAGAGATTATCCTGATAGGTGATCGGCAATACAGCCGTTATCTCTTCCTCTGCATAACGTTGATTGCCTTCGACCGTAACGGTTTCAATTTTAAATAAAACCGTCAGACTTAATACGACTAACACCGCGAGGATGCCGAGCGTCAGACTAATGATGGCCACGATCCTACGCAAAAGCTTATTTTGCTTTCTCTTTTTATTTTGCTCAGCGTGGCGCTGTTGTCTTGTCTTTGGCAATTCTTTTTCTCGGTGCTGACGTGACCTCTGCGGTGCTTCCTCCACCACGTCCTCACGCCGGTAGCGCTTTGGCGGATCGATACCAAAGGAGCTGAGCGCACGGTCCAGCTCGCTCGCCGCATCATCCTGTTCAGGCGGACGTTTTGTATTCGGTTTCTGTTTAGACTTCTTCATCCTTTATCCTCTTGACCGTAACACCGGCAGCTGTCAGCTGCGCTTCTAATGCTTCATAGCCTCTGTCTATATGATGAATATTCTTAATAACGGATTCACCCTCTGCCGCGATCGCCGCCAGCAGTACGGCTGCACCGCCGCGCAAATCGGTACACACGGCGTCCGCTGCATGAAGCCGACGCACACCGCTGATGACAGCAACGCGGTCCTTTACCGTAATATCGGCACCGAACCGTCTTAGCTGCGGCACATAGATAAACCGATTTTCAAATACCGTTTCACTCAGCACCGAGGTGCCGTGAGCGGTAGCCAGCATGGCACATACCGGTGCCTGACAGTCTGTCGGAAATCCCGGATAGGCCATGGTTTCAATATGCTTTACGCGACGCAGCCGCTTCGGTGCTTTCAGATACACACCGGTTTTATCCAGCTGCAGCTGACAACCGCTTTGCTGAAATACAGATATGACCGGTGCCAGATGGCTAAGGCATACACGCCGGACTGTCACCTCGCCGCCGGTGATTGCGGCAGCACAAAGAAAGGTGGCCGCAACAATGCGGTCCGGTATGACGGTATGCTCTGTGGCGTGCAAGGCCTGCACACCTTCAATTTCAATAACCGGCGTCAGCGCACCGCGGATCTTCGCGCCGGCACGGTTCAGATAGTTGCATAAATCCTCAATTTCAGGTTCTCTGGCAGCATTAATAATCGTTGTTTTCCCCGGTAAAAACACCGAGGACAGAATCAAATTTTCCGTAGCGCCAACACTGGGAAACGGCAATACCACCTTATCAGCTGCGGCAGCTTCGCCAGAAAGACATATATTGCTGCCGTCAAACGATACAGCATAATGCAGCGCCTGCAGACCGCTGAGATGCATATCGATCGGGCGCAAGCCAATTTCACATCCGCCGGGCAAGTAGACGCAGGCTCGCCCCTGTCTTGCTGCCAGCGCACCGAGGAAAATAATGGAGCTGCGCATTTCCTTCATCAAAGACTCGGGAATATCTGCGCGCCCGATAGTCGCTGTATTCACGGTGAGTGTTGCGCCGTCCCGACTGACAGAAGCACCGAGGTACTGCAATATCTTAACCGTATATTCCACGTCGGAAAGACAGGGACAGTTATGTATCACACTTTCCCCTTGAACCAAAAGCGACGCCGCTAAAATCGGCAACACACTGTTTTTTGCGCCATGGATATTCACGCTACCGCGCAAAGGACTGCCGCCAACGACCTGATAATATTCCATTCTTCCACCCTCTTCATAAGCTATACTATGAAGAGAAAAGCGGAATTGTTAACCGTTATTTTGCCAGCGACAAAATGATTTGAGCAATACGCTCACGGGCATCTAATATCGCCATAGCTTTGGCGTTTCGTTCAATTTCAAAAAGAGTTTCCGGTGAGGAAAGCAGCTCCTCCAGCATCGCCTTGAGTGAATCAGAGGTCAAGTCCTTTTCCTCAATAATTCTTGCGGCATTGCGGTTGACAAGCGCCATGGCATTATGGTACTGATGGTTTTCAGCCACATAAGGGGACGGAATCAGCACCGACGCCTTCCCCATCGCCTCAATTTCAGAAAGCGAGGATGCGCCTGCCCTGCCGATCACCACGTCCGCTGCCGCCATACAAACATCCATATTATCAATATACCGTCTGACCTCTGCATTGCCGCGGCGAAGCGTCGCTTCGTCAATACGCTCAAAGCCCTCCTCTACCAGCTGCGCTAAAAACGCATCGCCGTTCGTACCGGCAGAATGGATATGATAACGCTGTGGATTATCAGCGTCCGCCAACAAGATATCATGCATGGCATTATTCAGCGGCGCAGCGCCGAGCGAACCGCCGAACGACAGCACCAGCTGCGCGTCCTCCGGTATTCCCAGCTCTGCACGGGCAGTGGCTTTATCCTTTTTCAGAAGCTCACCGCGTACCGGCAGACCGGTTACCACCGGCTCATGCTTTGGTTCCAGATGTTTTGTAGCGTCCTCGACCGTCAGCATCACCTGATCGACGCTTTTGGCCAGCTGCTTATTCGTGATACCCGGAAAGGCATTTTGCTCATGAATACAGCACGGTATGCCCAGCTTTGCCGCTGTTTGCAGCACCGGACCGGAAACATAGCCGCCAAAGCCGACGACCACATCCGGCTGAAAACGCTGTATAATTTTCTTACTGTCTTTTTCTGACTTCAGCAGCTTACCGACCGTCTTGACATTATCCATCAGCGCCTTCGGCTTCATGGAGCGCTTAAAGCCGCTGATTTCGATCGTTTCAAAATTGAAGCCGGCGTTCGGTACCAACCGCGCTTCCATGTGATCGGCCGTACCGATAAACAAAAACTCACTGTCCGGTACGGTTTCCCTTATGTAGGAGGCGACGGCGATCGCCGGATTAATATGACCGGCCGTGCCGCCTGTTGCAAATAACAATTTCATACGCTTATACCTTTTTTTGATTTGATTTTCTGGAAACCGACAGCACAATGCCCATTTCACCCAGCAGCATGAGTATCGCTGTGCCGCCGTAAGAGAAAAACGGTAAGGAAATACCCGTGTTCGGGAACCAGTCGGTTACGACTAAAATATTTAATATCGTCTGAATCGCCACCTGCGAGACGATACCGATCACCAAAAAGCTGCCGAAGCGGTCGCCGGTATGCGTTGCAATTTTAATACCGCGTACAAACAGCGCGCCGAACAGCGCAATGATCAGCGACGAACGAATAAAGCCAAGCTCCTCACAGACAATAGAGAAAATAAAGTCATTCTGCGGTTCTGAGACATAAAGGAACTTTTGGCGTGAGTTGCCGAGACCGGCACCCCACAGGCCTCCTGATCCGATGGCATATAGCGAGTTATTCGTCTGCCATCTGGCGCCGAGCGGATCGTAATCCTTATCCAGCCAGGCAACAATACGCTCACCGGCATATTCCATCATCACATTGGGATTGAAAATAATAAATATGATGGCAGCGATCGCGATCGCAAAGCCGATCGCAAACAGCTTGCCGTTAGAGCCGCCGCTGAACATCATCACCGCGCCGATCGTAAACAGCAGCAGCGTACCGGAATTGTGGTGTTCTAAAAATACCAGTCCGGCAAACAGCGCCGTGATCAATACCGGATAAACGATACCCTGGATCGGCTTATGCATCTGCTTATAGTTTTTAGAAATATAGTCCGCCAGGATCAGCACCAGGCAAAACTTAGCAATATCCGACGGCTGTATCGTGATCGGTCCCAACTGCATCCAGCGCCGGAAGCCGCCCGGGACATTCGTATGGTAAACCAGTACCAAACCAAGCAAGCCGACCGTCACCGCAAAAATCACCCATTTAAATTTTAACAGCAGACGGTAATTCAGCTTAGAGATCAGCAGCATAACCACCACGCCGCCAACAGAAAAGGCTACCTGTCTTTTGATGAAATAATAGGAATCGCCGTACTTATACAACGCGTAAGGATAGGTTGCGGAAAACAGCATGATCAGCCCGATCGTCAATAGTGCAATGACGATACCAAAGAATATCAGGTCGATGCCGCCGATGGTAAATACATCCAATCCGAACAGCTGCCACTTTCCTTTTGGCTTTTTGATAATTTCCGCCGTCGGTGCTGCTTCCGCCTCGCGGCTTCTTTTCGGTTTTGGAGGCTCCAGCCTGTCTGACATATTTACTCACCTCTTTTTATTATATCGTTAAATAGATTTATTTATTCTGACCGAAATACAAAAGCGCCAGCGCCACGGCGCAGCCGAGTGCGTTCACCAAAGAAAAGACAACGCAGATTTTCTTTTCCTTCCAGCCGCACATCTCAAAATGATGATGGATCGGCGCCATTTTAAATACGCGCTTGCCGCCCGTCAGCTTAAAATATCCGATCTGGATAATATCGCTCATTGTTTCACACACATAAACAATGCCGATCGGCAGCAGCAGCAGCGGGCATTTGATTGCATAGCCAAGCGCAGCCACCATACCGCCGAGGAACAGCGAGCCGGTATCGCCCATGAAGGTCTTTGCCGGATTCCAGTTCCAGCACAAAAAGCCGCACACACCGCCCAGCAGAGCACCGGCTAAGATCGAAAGACCGGTAAACTGCAGCCAATAAGAGGCAATGATAAAGGTGATGGCAACCGTGGCTGTCACAGAGGAGCAAAGGCCGTCGATGCCGTCCGTCAGGTTAACAGAATTGACGCAGCCGTAAATGATAAATATAGAAAGAAGCCAAAAGATGATACCAGTAAAGATATTCTTTGAAAAATCTACCGTGCCGATAAACGGCAGATACCAAACGGTGTTATGAGAAAGCCACAGCGTCAGCACATAACCCACCGTGACGGCCATCTGACCGGCAGTTTTTTGTTTTGCGGAGAGGCCCTCATTACGCTTCATTTTAATTTTAATAAAATCATCTGTAAAGCCAACAATACCGCAACCGAGCGCCAAGCCTGCGCCGGCGATCAGGAGGACGAGATCCCTGCCCTCAAACGGCTCTGCTGCATAAGCGGATTCCAGCGTGCCGCCGGTAAAGTGCACCACCAGTAAACCGACAACAAAGGCCACCACAATACCGATGATGAACATGATACCGCCCATATTCGGGGTACCCTGCTTTGATTTATGCCAGGAAGGGCCGATATCTAAAATCGTCTGTCCGAACTTCAGCTTTCTGAGCCATGGGATAATCACAAAGCCCAGCGCCGCCGTAACGCCGAAGGCAATCACAATACTGATAATCATTGCTGCTGTTGTATTCATTTCAATCTCCTGTATGCTATTGTCTCAGTTTATTTTTTCAATTCTTCCAGCACTTCCGCCACGACTTCACGCTCATCAAAGTGAATAGTCTCCGTCGGTAAGATCTGATAGGTTTCATGTCCCTTGCCTGCTAACAGCAGGATGTCGTTCTTTTGTGCGTTTTCCATCGCCCAGCGAATCGCCTCACGGCGGTTCACCACTACCTTATAAGGCGTTTTTGTACCGTGCATACCGGCGAGGATATCCTCGATGATGGCGTCCGGTGCTTCACTGCGCGGATTGTCTGACGTGACGACGCAAAAATCAGAAAGTCTTGCCGCGATCTCACCCATCAGCGGACGCTTTGTTTTATCACGGTCACCGCCGCAGCCGAACAGCGTTACGATCCTGCCGTTCGCGATTTCGCGCAGTGAGGAGATAATATTTTCTAATCCGTCCGGTGAGTGAGCATAGTCGATGATCACGGTATAATCTGTGTCCGTCGGAACGACTTCGATCCGACCCTTTACGCCGCTGCACTGCGCGATCGACAGCACCACCTCCGCAAAATCCAGACCGAGCGCCAGCGCCACCGTCGCGGCACAGAGTGAGTTATAAACGGAGAAGCGGCCGGGGATCGGACAATACACTCTGCCAATGCGATCACACACCAGCTCATATTTCACACCGTCCGTGGCAAAATTAACGTTGCGCGCTGTATAATCGGACTGCAGGTTATTGACAGCATAAGTCACTACCCGACAGGGCAAATCCTTCACGATTTCCAGTCCGTACGGATCGTCCACATTCGTCACCGCCGTCTCACACTGCGTAAACAGCAGCCGCTTAGCGGCAAAATAGTTCTCCCAGGTTTTATGATAATCCAAATGATCCTGCGTCAGGTTCGTAAACGCGGCTACCGTAAAATGAACGCCGTTCACTCTCCCCTGCGCCAACGCTTGTGAAGAGACCTCCATCACGCAGTACTCACAGCCGGCATCCGCCATTTTCCGAAACAGCTGCTGCAGCTCGTGTGGGTCAGGCGTAGTATAGTGCGCCGGATAGATTTCATCCCCCACCATATTCTGCACCGTACCGATGAGGCCGACCTTCTTACCGCAATTTTCCAAAATTTGTTTGATCAGAAAGCTGGTAGTCGTCTTACCGTTGGTACCGGTGAGACCGATCAGCTTCAGCTGCTTTGCCGGGTTGCCGAAGAAATTGGCGCAGATCGGTGACAGCGCCGCACGGGAATCCTCCACCAAAATTTGCTGCGGTAAGCCAAGATCACGCTCGCAAACAACGGCGACGGCGCCTTTTTCCAGCATTTCCGCTGCGACGGTATGGCCGTCAAACACAGCGCCCTTGACGCAGATAAAGAGGGTTCCCTCCTTTACCAGGCGCGAATCCGCTGTGACCTCGCGCACCTCGGCATCAGTATATTGATTTTTAACGGGAATTCCGTTCAGAATTTGTGAAAGCTTCATCTGTTCCTCCGATGTAGCGCGTACATTAATCCAGTACTGCGTTGGTATTCTTAAAGGCTACTGTGATCACAGAGCCGATTTCCACTTCTGTTCCCTCCTCAACGGACTGGCGGAAGGCCACCACGCTGGAGGAGGAAAGGTTATTGCCGCTGATTTCCATATTCAAACCGTTTTCTGCAGCAACACTGTTAGCCTCGCTGACCGTCAATCCGATGAAGCTCGGCACTGTTACCGTCGTCTTAGCATCCTTTTCGGTATAGATCACGACGGTACCGCCGGCCGGCACGGTGGCGCCTGCCATCGGAGACTGGCTGACAACCGTGTCGCCGTCACCGATTGTGCGGCACTTGAGCTTCTTTCCTTCCAGCATACTCTTAGCGTCGCTGACGCTTTCACCGATCACCTTCGGTGCAGGAATAGAAAGCTGCTCCAGCTCCTCTTCATCATACTTCGGTTCAATATTTCTCACGCGCATCGCCTGCTCAACGACTTCCGGCGCCAGCGGCGCACACAGCGCACCGCCGCCGAGGTCCTGATTAGGCTCATCTAAGATGATCAGCAAGGTAATTTGCGGATCATCCGTCGGCGCTATACCAGCAAATGAAATAATATACTTAGTCTTTTCGCCCTCTTTAAATTCACCGAGCTTCGTAGAGGTACCGGTTTTACCGCCAACGCTGTAACCGGCAACATAAGCGTTTTTACCGGTACCGCGGTCAACAACGGCTTTCATCATTTCGCGGACCTTTTCCGAGGTATCCTCGCTGATCACGCGTCTGACCTCAGTGCGTTCGTTCTTTTGAATGGTATTACCGTTGGCATCTTTGATTTCAGATACAATATAAGGCTTGAGCAGCGTGCCGCCGTTTGCGATCGCAGAAATGCCGTTGCAAACCTCGATCGGGGTCAGCGAGTTCGTCTGACCAAAGGAGGCGGAGGACAGTACAACGGTGGTATATTCATCCTCCTTGTAGTACTGCGGCGCCGCTTCACCGGGCAGGTCGATGCCCGTTTTTTGCGTAAAGCCGAAGGCATCAAAATATTTATAATAGTTATGGGCGCCAAGCTTTTGACCGATCGTGATGAAAAATGGGTTACAGGAATTCATCAGTCCTTCTGTCAGATCCTGTGTACCGTGGCCTGCATGATAATGACAGTTCATGACGCGGTCCATTACCTGAATGGAGCCGGTGCAAGTATAGGTAGTATCCAGTGTGACGACGTTTTCTTCCAGACCGGCGGAGGCCATAAAGGTTTTGAATACCGAGCCAGGTACGTACGTATCAGACACGTTGAAGTTACGCCACTGGTTTTGCACCGCCAAGCTCTGCGCCTCTGTTTTTTCAGTGCTGTCCGTGATGGCCTCCAGCTCTGTCATCGTTTTATCATAAGTAATCGTGTACGGGTCGTTACAGTCGTAATCCGGCAGTGAGCTCATCGCTAATATAGCGCCGGTGTTACAATCCTGTACAATGCCGTAAGCGCCTTTACACTGATACTCTTCAAGCGCTGAGCGCAAGCCCTTTTCAAGATAATACTGAATCGTCGGATTCAGCGTACTGACCAGCGAGCAGCCGTCAACAGCGTCAATGGCGGTTTCGTAATCCGTCGGTAGCTTGTTGCCCTTAGAGTCCTTAACCGTGACGATACGGCCATTCGTACCGGTAAGCTGTTCGTCGTAATAAGCCTCCAGTCCGCTCAGTCCCTGATCGTCGCCGCCAACGAAGCCGATCACGGACGAAGCGAAGTTGCCGTAAGGATAATAACGGCGCGTCGATTGCTCTGTGCCGATGATCGTACCGAGCGCATATTTTTTATATTCCTTGTCCGCCATGAAAGCGCTGATTTCTTCTTTAATGTCGTTTTCAACCTTTTCGGCAATGACAACATAACGTGTTTCCTTCGCGGACTTTTCATAAAGCTCCGCCTTGCCCTCTTCGTCAAGCGAAAGGATCTCCGCCAGCTTATCCACCACAAGGTTGCGCGTTTCTTCATTCGTAATGTTACCGGGATCGAGGAAAATATTCCAAACCGTTGCGGACTGCGCCAGCACATTGCCCTCCGCGTCATAGATCGTTCCGCGCATAGCCGACACCTCGGTATCGTAAAGCTGCTGCGACTCCGCCTTGGCTTTCAGTTCCTCGCCGCGCGCAAATTGCAGATAGCCGATGCGAAAGGCATCAAGGCTGAAACAAAACAGGACAAAAACCAGCAGTGCCAGCAGTCTTTTTCTTGTTTGCTTTTTGAAATTGATTTTCATCCTCACACCTCATTCGCCCGATTCGACCGTCGTCTTATGTCCCTATATATAGCACATTAGAGAGTTTAGTATTCACCAAACTCTCATAATATAATTACGCATTGCTTATTCATTTATAACCTCGCCCTCGGCGGGTGACTCTGTGTTGTCCTCTGCTGCCGCAGCCGCTGCGTCAGCATTCTCTGCCGTCGCTTCCGCCTCTGCTGCTTCTGCCTCGGCTTGGGCTTCTGCCTCCGCCAGCGCCGCAGCGCGTGCGTCCTTGTACTCTGCCACATCCATATACTGGATTTGGTTAGAGTGCACCTTCGTCATGCCAAGCTGCTCTACGGCGTACTTATCGATCATGCTGATCGACACCAGCGAATTCAGCTTGCTTTCCAGCGAGATATATTCGCTTTCGGCATTGGCAATTTCTGTTTCCATCTTTGAATTTTCACGCGTCAGCTGGTTTTTCAGGGCAAAGGAATTTAGCACGGCGCCGATCAGCGCCAGGCAAAGCACCGCTGCCACCGCGATACGGATAATACCGGCTCTGGACAGGCGTTCTTCCTTTTGCAGCTGCTGACGGCTTTTAATGCCCTCTCCCTCACGCAGCCGCGGTCCCTGCTCCGGTTCCGGCCTGCGTAACGGCCGTGCTTTTGCCGCTGCACTGCGGTCAAAATCAAAGGAACTGATTAAATTGGAGGCTTGACTATATGATGTGTACTGTCGGTACTCTCTTGTATCTGTCACGATGTCCACTCCTCAAAATCACATCTGTCTTAATACTTTTCAAAGCATCTCAGTCGAGAGGATCTGGCGCGCGGATTTTCCTTTAGCTCCTGCGCTGTCGGTGCTTTAAATTTAAAAGGCACCGTACCGAGCGGCTTTTTGCCGCAAACGCAGACCGGAAACTCTTTGGGGCAAGTGCAGGGATTAACCCAGCGAGCAAACGTTTCCTTCACCATTCTGTCCTCCAGCGAATGGAAGGTGATCACGGAAAGCCTGCCGCCGCTGTTCAGACATTCCAGCGCCGCCTCCAGCGTACGCGACAGCCTGTCCAGCTCTGCATTGACCTCTATTCTGATTGCCTGAAAGGTTTTGCGCGCCGGATGAGCGTCGCGCATAGCCTTCGCCGGATAAGCCGCCTTGATGATGTCCACCAGCTCCAGCGTGGTGGCGATAGGCTTGTCCTCTCGTGCTTTTATGATATTCGCAGCGATACGCCGCGCAAATTTTTCTTCACCGTAGCGGAACAGGATATCAGCCAGCGCTGACTCACTGTACGTATTGACCACATCCGCTGCGCTCAGACCGCTCTTGCTCATCCGCATATCGAGCGGTGCGTCTGCGTGGTACGAAAAGCCACGCTCTGCGGTATCCAGCTGGAAAGAGCTGACGCCCAGATCCAGCAGTAAGCCGTCAATTCCTTCAATCCCCAGCTCGTCCAGGACGCTGCGGAGATTTTCAAAATTATTCTCAACGATCGTGACGTTGCCGAGTTCGTCCAGCCGTTCGTGCAGCACCGCGATCGCGTCCGGGTCTTGATCGATCGCAATCAGCCGCTTCGCACGCGCTGCAATCGCCTTGGAATGTCCGCCGCCGCCGGCAGTGCCGTCAACGATCACCTTTGTTTCATCGAGGTTCAGCGAAGCGATCGCCTCGTCAAACAGCACGCTCTTATGATTAAATTCCATAGCTGTCAAGAATGCCTTCCACATCCTGCTCATTGATGCTGTTCAGCTGTTCGTTGAACAGGTCGCAGTTCCAGATCTCGATATGATCGTTATTGCCAAATATCTCCGCCTGCGTTTCACCAAAAAGGTTGACCTGCTTGCGCAGTGTTTCGTTCAGCAGCACTCTGCCCTGTCCGTCAAGACTGAGCTTTTCCGCATTCGCGCTGAAGTAAAACTGCAGCTTCTTTCTGTCGGACTGCGTTACCTTTTCCTGTATGCTGGCCATAAAGGCGTTCCACTTTTCCATCGGATAAAGAGCCAGGCATTTGCCGACGCCGCGCGATGCAATAAACTCGTTGCCGAGCGCTGTACGCATATTCGCCGGTATGGAAATTCTGCCCTTGGCGTCAATTTTATACGCCTTATGGCTTACAAAGTATTCTTCCATGCTGCCTCCTCCTTTCCTTTGGTGATTTTTTAGGGATTTATATTGATTTTTGTGGGATTCCTCACCACTTGACTCTATTATATAAGGACAAAAACCCATTGTCAAGCAATTCTTTTGGCCAAAAAAGATTGTAACTGTTTTGTAATTTTTAAAGCTTTGTCAACTGTGCCGATATATGGTATACTGGCGTTATACAATTACTATATAAGGAGCTGAGCGCATGGAACAAAAAACAACATGGCGTGAAAAAATTTTTTACGGAGTGGGCGCCGTCGGGCTGGATCTGAGCTACGGTATGTTCTATTCCTTCCTGAGCTATTACCTTTCCTCCGTGCTGGGATTAAAAGAGGCGTTTCTGCTGTTGCTGACGCCGCTGGCGCGTATTTGGGACGGCATCAACGACCCGATGATGGGCACGATCGTGGATAATACCAAAACAAAGTACGGCAAATACCGCCCGTGGATCCTGATCGGCGCACTGTGCAACGGCGTGGTACTGTTTTTACTGTTCACCAGCTTCGGTATGTCCGGCTTGCCGCTGTATATTTACATCGGCGTGATGTACATTCTTTGGGGCATGACCAACACGATGGCGGACATCCCCTACTGGAGCATGATCCCCTCCTTCACCAGCGAGCCGAAGGACAGGAACATGGTCTCCACCGTTGCCAGAACCTTTTCCGGTCTCGGCCAGGGCATTATCACGATCGCCACACCGATTGTACTGCCGCTGCTTTCCTCCGGCATGACGACCGACAAGGGCTACAGCGCTACCGGCTTCTCCCGTTGGGCAGGCATCTGCGGAATCCTACTGGTAGTATTTGCACTGATTTGCGTGCTGTCTACGAAAGAAAAGAACGTCGTCTACGGCGAAAAGAAAAAGTTTTCATTAAAGCAGATCTTCAAGGTCATTGCACACAACGACCAGCTGGTCGTCTTTATGATTTTCGCCATGCTCTCCAATGCCGGCTGGTATCTGACCAGCGGCACCGCAGTTTATTACTTTACGGATGTGCTGGGCGATCCGACCAAACAATCCACCTTCCAGACGATCGGCGCCGCCGGTTCTATCCTCGGCTTAGGCGTGATTCCGATCTTATCAAAATGGTTTAATAAAAAGAAGATCTATCAGATCTCCCTTTGCATTACCATCCTTGGCTATGTGCTGATGTACATTCTCGGTCCGGTGATGGGCAACGCGTTGCTGCTGAGCATTGCCTATATTTTCTCCTCCACCGGTATCGCCTCTATGTTCGTGGCACAAACGATTTTCCTCGCGGATATCGTAGATTACGGCGAATTTAAAAACGGTGAACGCAACGAAAGCATCACCTTCTCCATGAAGGGCTTTTTGCAGAAAATGGCTTATACCATCCAGACGATTATCCTGTTCGGCGGACTTGGCTTAGTGCACTATAACGAACAGATCACTTCTGCCTCCAAAAAGATCAACGACACCACCAAGGGCGTCATCGGCTTCATCGCGTTCGGCGCTCCGGCAATTTTGGTACTGCTGTCCCTGATCGTGTTCTCTACCAAGTTCAAGCTCCACGGCGAGCTGGCGGACAAGGTACACGATTACATCGTTGCCAGACAAAACAAAACCGAAGCAAACACCGAAACAGAGGAATAAAAATTAAACAAGCATACAAAAAAATCGCTTCAGCTCACGCTGAAGCGATTTTTTATTTGTTTTCACATTACGGATTAAGGCAGGCGCCGGAGCTGTTGAAGCGATAGGTCTTGCCGCCCTGCGTCAGGTTCGCTGTACGCATCGCGCCGCTCGATTCAAAGTAGTACCAGCTGCTGCCGATCTTCTTCCAACCGGTAACCATGTCGCCGCCGGTGTTGAAATAATACCACTTGCTGCCGGATTTCTGCCAGCCGGTCAGCATCGCGCCGGAGCTGTTGAACAGATACCACTTACCGCCGGATTTCTGCCAGCCCGTCAGCATCGCGCCGGAGGAATTGAACAGATACCACTTGCCGCCGAGCTTCTGCCAACCGGTCAGCATTGCACCGGAACCGTTGAAGTAATACCACTTGCCGCCCAGCTTCTGCCAGCCGGTCAGTTTGGCGTTATTCTTGTAATAATACCACTTGCCGCTTTCCTTGACCCAACCGTTTTTGGTGATCGTAAACGATTTCTTGACAGTGCCGGAATAAAGGCCTTCAAAGGTAACGGTAACATAATAGGTACCGGCTTCTTTTCTTCCGGAGGAATACGATACCGTATAATCTACGCCCTCCTCCAGCGTTTCTTCATAAGCATTGTACGCACTAACGCTTGGCGTTTTCACCTTTCCGTCATAGCTATATTTGGTGGTGCTTAAAGATACCTCTTTAATAGCCGGAATTTTATAAACAGCTAACAGCTCTCCGCAGTTGTCACAGTATTCTGCAATACGTCCATCGGCAGAGGTGGTTGCCGGTTGATCCAATTCAAAGTACGAGTCATCGTGCTCACAATCTATGATGTCAAAGTAAACATTGTCTTCACAGCCGCGGAAGCTTACGGTGAAGGAGCAGGAGTCTCTCTCAATCCACGGGTTAGCCCAATAATAAATCTCATCGGTTTCCTCGCCGGAATCGGATACAAACCAGTTATGACCGTTCTTGTCAGTATGGCTGAATTCAAACGATTCCTTGCCGCCGTTGCTGTAGACTACTGTAAAATAATCGCCTGCGCGGAACGGATTGATATAAATATCCGTAATGTTTCCGTCCTTGTCATATTCGATATCGCTTTGATTGACGGAATAACGCTTGTTTTGTCTATAGCTGAGTTTTTCAACTGTCAAATAGTCTTCAATATTGAAGGTAACCGCTATTTCGCCGTTCTTATAGCCAACATAGATGATGGCCGTACCGTCTGACGTATCAATATCATACGAATAATCCAGTTCATCCAGCGTAATGGTATCGCCGGGGCCGACTATAAATTCTTCGCTATCTTCAGAATACTTATATGTCTTTGCGCTTCCGTCTACATACTCAAAGGCAATAATATCGCCGTCATCAAACACCGTACAATCAATGCCGATAAGATAGCCGTTGTCATTGAATTCCAGCTGATCTGAGCTGACTGTTTTGTCATAAACAGGCTCAAATGACATTGAAGTAACTTCATCTTGATACTTGATAACAGATAAGTTATACATCGTGTTGGCGTCTTCACCGTTTACATAAACAGTGTAGGTTTCCCCCGCCTCCAAGTAGCCAACAAAGGCAAAACCGTTTTCACCGTTCTCGACCTCATAGATCGTCAAATCCTTGCCGCAGTAGCTCAAAGTAGGCGTAAGCGGCATACTGCTGGTAGAATAGAAATAGTACTGACCGTCTTCATCAGGCGTAAACGTATAGCCCTTCCATTGGTTAGCGTATTCCAAGGAATCATACACGATGTCGTATTCTTCAATAGCACTTGGGCTTTCCCATACTGCTACCAGTATGGTGTTCTCCTTAATATTTAAAACTTCACCTGGTAATACAATCTTGTCAGTATTGCATTGTACAGCCCAGCCTTTAAAGGAGTAACCATATTGATACGGGACTTCCGCCGGTACGGTGATATTGCTACCGTAGGCAATATTATATTGGTCGTTTGAGAAATGGGAGCCGCCGTTGAGTTCATACGTAACGGAAAAGGTATTCTGTCTCCAGTGTGCATAAACGGTTTTATCGCCAAGGGTACTGTTGACAGTAGAAGCGGTGACTTTTGTGCCTCCGGTTGCTTCCGTATACCAGCCAAGGAAGGTGTAGTCATCACGAACCGGCGTCGGCAGCGTGCCGTAAGCCTGATTGTACTGAATCGCCTTAGAAGATTCACTGACATAACCGCCGTTCGCGTCATAAATCAGCGTATAAGCCGGTGCATTAACGGTAACCTCCAGCGGCACTGACCACTGGTAAAAATGCACTGTTAGCGTTTGTTTGCCTATTTTGTACGGATCGTAATCGCTGACGATGATTTCGTCAGATACATAGTTGTGAATATTGGAATTACTGTAATTCGCCTGCAACACCAACCCCCTCATGTCGAATTCTTCACCGTATTCATAAGTTGTTTTCGGATAAGAGCTAATGGTGAAGTTGTTAAAATATTTTACAACAGGAAAATCACTATAATTGATAATTTTTACAGTGTAACAACCGACAATATTAGAATCTCCGTCGAACAGATTAGGTGAACCGGTGATATTGTTTGCATATTGTGAATTCACAATACATTCTGTAATTTTACCATCACCATTTACATCTGCAAAGAAATGATGTGCCGTGTTTCCAGTATAGGCACCAGATACAATTCTCGAAATTGCTAATCCATCAGCAGTGTTAACTCTACCATCATTATTTACATCGCCAAATAGTCTTGTCTTGCTTTCACTCCACATCGCATAGAGCGTGACATTTTTCTTGATTTCTGTTGAGCCGGAGGAGTATAACACACCCGTGGGACCGGCATCACCGGTTTGATCAGAATCATACCAGCCAAGGAAGTACATTCCATTCTTAGTCGCGTTATATGCCGATAATCTAGTATAAGTATAATGCGCATACAGCGTTGTATTTGCTTTAAAGCTATAAGAGTGGCCGGGATAGTATTTGTCCCCCGCATTATCATACCAATAATCAAACTCCATTGGATATTCGGTTTTTGAACCGCTTGCGAGAGTACCGCCGTTAGCATTAAAGGTGACGGTATACTTTGTATTAGAGGTGGGCTTTGTGGATGGAAGGGTCAGCGTTCCGCTATGCGGCACATCCTGTACTGCCGGCGCACCGGTTCCGCCGTTGGCATTAAAGGTGACCTTATAGCTGTCGGTAGTGAATTCCTTAGTGGCCACCTTCTGGCGCGTATTTTTATCATTGTACGGTACAGCATATACCGTAATCAAATAATCGCCTTTTTCCGGTACCGTGAACGTATAGGTATTGGCATTCACATTGCCGGCAGCACCGGGCGAGCCGGCATAATGCTGCTTATTGGTGGTCTTGTTTTTGATAATCAGCCAATACTGATAAAAGTCAGTGTTCGCGCTGGTTTTTGCCCAGCTGATGCTCACCTTTTCGCCAACAGTATAGGACGTTTTGTTCAAGGTGATTGTCGGTGTTGTCATATTCCCAAGGCTCACGCTGACAGGAATGCTTTTTGTTACCGTTTTGCCGTCCTTTGTGGCGGTGAATTTGATATTGCCGCTGCCGGAAGCCACGGCAGTGACCTTTAGCGTAAACACATTAACGTTCCATCCGCCGTCAGCACATTTAACTACACCGGAAGGATACTCCCATTTAAAAGCATCCAGTGCACCGCCGGAGCAAGTAACTTTGATGGTCGTTGAGGTTGTGCTGCCGTTAAGGCTGACCGAGCTTTTATCCAACGTCATGCCGATCGAAGAAGACGAGCCAGATCCACCGCTGGGTGTGCCGGCATATCGCAACACATAAGTATATTTTTGTGTTTTACAAAACGTACACGCACTTTTATGTCGCACTTCTATTTCATGGCCATTGCCATCTCCGGCTACTCCATCATAATTGTCATGTGCTGCAACACACTGATCATTACCAATATATAATTCAACATGGCTTCCCGGATTCAACAGAACATCACCACGCTGAAGAGACACACTTCCCTTTGTGTACGCAGTAAAACCAGCAGCTTGAAAACTTTTCAAAATCGTCGAAGTGCCGTTTCTTCCAACATTAATACCGGCTTGGTTAAATGCAGTACAAACCAAACTGGAACAATCATAACCGGTAGTGCCCCAGCTACCCCAAGAATAGCCGTATGCATTGTTGTTGGCTATGGATACCGCCCAGTTTACCGCCTTTTCCACATAACTGTTCGTAGCAAACGCAGAAAAGTCAATGCCTGCTGTGATGCTCAGCAGCATGGTAAGTGCTAAAATAATACTCAATACTTTTTTCATCAATATCCCTCCTTGAATATAAGTTAATTATAAGAGGTATTGGGACAAAAAACAATCTGCCGGTGGCTGACTTTTGCAAAAAAAAACGACCCGTGTACGGGTCGTTTGGTGGGTAGCGTATTTTCCGCTTATTTTCTGATCAGGTCAAAGTATTCATCCGGGTCAAACACGCCGTGATCATAGTACTCCTTCATGTCGATCTCGTTGTCGGAGACCACTTCATAGACATAGTACATCTCTTCGTCCACAGCGTAATCCAAGCCGGCGGAAAGCATCACCTTGTCGCCGTCGACCTTGAAGTTGCCCTCACAGTTGACGGAGTCAACGAGCTGTTGATAATCTTCATCGGTTAAATAGTCATCAAAATAGGTATCAAAGTCCTCGCCGAGATAATCATCTAAAAACGCAATCAGCTCCTCGTCGGTATAACCGGCCAGCTCCGGCTCCTCCTTCAAGCTGGCAAGCACTGCTTGTTTCAACTGCTCTGATACATTTTGCGACAGCTGATCAAAGGATGCTTTGTTAACCGACATGATGTACGTGTTATCATCGTAAAAGCTGACATCGATGTCGACCGTGTAAGTGAAATCGTCGTCGATATACTGGCTCATTTCGCCCGCTTGCTCCAGGAAGCTGTCCGTGGCGTCAAAGGTCGTCTGCCAGTCTCCGTAAAACTGCTTCTCCTGTGAGCCGGCCAGCCCAATCACTACCAGTAGCGCGATCACTGCGACGATCACGCCGGCAATAATGCCGATAATCAGGCCTGTTTTCTTTTTCTTCGGCTGCTGCATCACTGCGGCGCCTCCCGGTACCGGCTGATATAGCGGTGCCTGCGGTGCGTACTGACCCTGCGGTGCGTACTGGCCCTGCGGCATTGGCTGACCCTGCGGCATCGGTTGACCCTGCGGCATTGGTTGACCCTGCGGCGGATTCTGTGGGAAGTTGTTGCCTTGATAATTGTTATCCATGCGTATTCTCCTTTAGCATAAAAAATACAAAAAGCAGTTTCAGAAGAAGCTGCTTTTTATGACTGTTGTAATGAAGCGCGGTTATTTCGTTTAGCCCTTGCGCTGTGCGTTAGAAATACCGTCACGGATACGGCGAACATCGGTCAGCGCCTTATACAGTGCGTCGTCGATAGAAAGCAGCGTATCGTCCGCATAGTTATTCACGGCGGTCAGCATTTCTCTTGACTTATTCTGTGCGGAGGTAACCATCTCGTTCGCCTGCGTCGTAGCATTGCCAAGGATCTCAGAAGCCTGATCCTGCGCCTCCTGAATCATCTGCTTGCACTGCTCGTTAGCGTTAGCAATAATATCCGCTGCCTCCGCCTGCGCCGTCTTGGTGATTTCATCGCGCGCAACAAGGTCTCTGGCCTCTGCCTGCGCCTTCTTGATGATTTCGTCAGCCTCGCGCTTAGCCTCCTCCAAAATGGTGTTTCTGGAGTCAACGATCGCCTTGGCCTGCTTCGTTTCCTGCGGTGTGTTGAGGCGGATATCCTCAATAATCGTCTTAATTTTTTCAACGTCTACAGCTGACTTTTTAGAAAGGGGTATCGAGGTTGCGTCGTCCAGTACGTCTTCAAGATCTTCCAATAAAATATCGGTGTTTGTCATGTTAGCTATCTCCTTTACATCTTTTATAAATATCCTGTGCTATTTCGGGTGGAACAAACGAGCTGATGTCGCCTCCGAGCTTACAGACCTCCTTTACCATGCTGGAGGAGAGGAACATATTTTTTCCTCTTGCGCAGAGGAATACCGTTTCCGCCTCCGGATAAAGCGATTGGTTCGTAAGCGCCTGCTGAAATTCATATTCAAAATCAGACATCGCCCTCAGTCCTTTAACGATGGCAGCGGCTCCTTTTTCCTTGGCATAATCCACCAGCAGACCGTCGTGCGTATCCACCGTTACATTAGCGGCTTTCACGCAGCGCCGGATCAGCCGCACACGCTCGTCATCACTGAACAGCGTTTTCTTGGTGCTGTTGCTGGCAACTACTACGATCACCTCGTCAAAGATATCCGCAGCACGCTCGATGATATCCAAATGCCCCAAGGTTATGGGATCAAAGCTGCCGGGGCAAATTGCGATCTTCATTCGTCATGATCCTTTCGATAATAGGTCAATTTTGTTTTACCGTAGTTCTTCTCCTTCGTGACAGACCAACCGTTCACAGACGGTGGCAGGACTTCATCCCGTGCGGTTTCACAGATGATCACGCCGTCGGCGTTCATCTTATCCGTCAGCCGCTCCAGACACGGAGCGATCAGCTCTTTATGATACGGCGGATCAAGGAAGGCAATATCGTACGACCCGTGGCGCAGCAAAAACGCCGCCGCGTCGCACAGCACCAGCGAGGAGACGTCCTCCATCTTGCAGGTCCTGATATTTTCCGCGACCACCTTATACGCCTCGCGGCTGTTCTCAACAAAGGTGCAAAAGCGCGCGCCTCTTGACAGCGCTTCGATCCCCAGCTGGCCGGAGCCGGCAAACAGATCCAGCACCTGCGCTCCCTCCAGCTCAAATTGAATGGAGCTGAACAGCGCCTCTTTCGTGCTCTGTGAGGTAGGACGAGTGACCTCCTCACCGGCAAGCGTTATTAAGTTTCTGCCTCTGGCGGAGCCGGTAATCACTCTCATAAAATAATCCTTAGTAAAACTGTTATACCCTTAATATTATACAGAGCATTCAAATGTTAGTCAAGGCAAATTTCAGAAATTTATGAATTGTAATAATTAAATATCGCCTCTGCATTCTTCCTGCTGACGCCGGGAACAGACGCCAGCTCTTCGGCACTCGCTGCCTTGATGGCGGTGACCGTCTTAAACTGCTTCAACAGTGCCTTTGCCTTTTTCTCGCCAATACCCTCTATGCGCATCAAACCGGAGGAAAAGCTCGATTTTTGGTGCTTCTTATGGTGATAGGTGATTGCAAAGCGATGCACCTCCTCCTGAATCACAGAAACCAGCGTGAACGCGCTGCGGTGAGAATTGATCGCAATTTCACCGCCGTCATAAGCGATCGCACGCGTGCGGTGCTTGCTGTCCTTCACCATGCCGAACACCGGCACCTCCAGCTTCATTTGACGGATCACCGGCAGCACAGCCTTTACCTGCGGCTCACCGCCGTCAAGCAGGATCAGGTCCGGCAACTGCTTAAAAGTGCTGTCCTCTTCGTCCTCGTAATAATGCTTAAAGCGGCGCGTCAGCACTTCGTTCATCGAGCCGACGTCGTTCTGACCGTCAAAGCCCTTGATTGAAAATCGCTTGTAGGCCTTTTTCATCGGCCGGCCGTTATGGAACACCACCATACCGGCCACGTTATCGGCACCGAAGGTATGGGATATATCATAGCTTTCGATATATTCCGGCGGCTTCGGCAAACCGAGCAGCGACGCCAGCTCTTCCAGCGCAGCCAACTCCTTACCGAGCCTCCCCTGCTGCTGTGCCAGATGCTCATTAGCATTTTTAATGCACATATTGACAATCGCCAGGTGTTCGCCCTTTTGCGGATGTAGCAGCTCCACCCGTTTACCGCGCAGGGTCTCCAGATGGCGGTGCAGTAGCTCCTCCTCGGCAATATCGCCGTCGACAGCGATCCGTGACGGAATCCGGCTGCGCATGGAATAATAGCGCTCGATCAGCTCAAAGCGCGCCTCCGGCAGACTATCCACGCTGTCGATCAGCCAATGCTCGCTGTCTGTCAGCCGTCCGTTTTGGAAGCGCAGCACGTCAAAGCACGCCTTTTTATTGCCGTTGACCAGGGCGAAAACGTCCTCCTCCGGCACATTGATAGAGACCACCTTTTGGCGTTCCTCCAAATTTTTAATGGCCTTGATACGGTCGCGCATTTTAGCCGCCTTTTCAAACTCCAGCGCTTCGCTATACTGCGTCATTTTTTCCTGCAGCTCTGCCACCGCTTTTTTGCTGCCGCCCTTCAAAAAAGAAACGGCGTCCTTGACAGTCGCGGCATATTCCGCCTGCGTAATGTCGCCGTGACAGGGGGCGGAGCACAAGCCCATGAAGCCGTTCAGGCAAGGACGGCTTTTACCGTAATCGCGCGGAAACTGTTTATTACAGCGCGGCAGCTTAAAGATCTTCAGCGTTTCCTCCACGGCGTTTTTCACAGAAAAATTGGAAATAAACGGGCCGATATACTCCGCCGTTTCATCATCCATGCGGTAGCATTCCTGAATCCGCGGAAAATCGCCCTTGGTCACTTTGATATAGTTATAGCCCTTATCGTCCTTGAGGAGAATATTATATTTTGGTCGGTGCTGCTTGATTAAAGAACACTCCAGCACCAGCGCTTCAAATTCGGAGTCACAAAGAATGTAGTCAAAATCGTCTACATTCTCTACCATTCTGATCACCTTCATCGAATGGTTTGCATGAGAGCCAAAGTAGGAGGAAACCCTGTTTTTCAGCGCCTTTGCCTTGCCGATATAGATAATTTTTTTATCCTTGTTTTTCATGATATACACGCCGGGCGTCAGCGGCAGTGCCATTGCCTTTTTGCGCAGCTCCTTTTCCGTCAAGGCGATCCCCTCCTTCTCCTGTTGATAGTGCTATTATACCACATTTTTCAAAAAAAATAAAGCGCAGCTTGTCACTGCGCTCTTATTGCGATCCTTATTCGTTGAATCCGCTCTTAACCAGTGCTACAAGACCGTTAACAGCCTCTTCCTCGTCTGCGCCGTCAGCGATGATTCTGATATCTGTGCCGCCCATAATACCGAGGGAAAGAACACCGAGCAGTGACTTTGCATTCACTCTTCTCTCTTCCTTTTCCACCCAGATGGAGGACTTGAACTCGTTAGCCTTCTGAATAAAAAAGGTGGCCGGACGAGCATGTAAACCAACCTGATTTTCAACAGTTACATCTTTAACGAACATACCCTATACCTCTCAAAAATACCTCTAATATGTGATTCAAACAGTTAGATTAACAGCGTTAATTTAACCTTTCTGCTATATTATAGCATTAAATTTTTAATCGTCAACGGCATTTTTTAAACTTCGTATGACTCATTAATTATTAACAAAATTGTCGGCTGCAATTTGTGCAATTTTAACATAATTTTAAAGCCAAAAAAATGACGGCGATCGCCCTATTTTGTGTCTGTTGAAAGGGTCGATAGGTATATTTTGTCTTTTTCGGTCAACGCAGCCTTTTCCAGCAGCTCCGGTCGGCGTTCATAAGTTCGCTGCAACGACGCGCGTCGACGCCATTCGTCCACCTTCGCATGATGTCCGCTCAGCAGCACCTCCGGCACAGCGCGTCCCTGCCACTCTGCCGGATGCGTATACTGCGGATATTCCAGCAACGAGGCATAGTGACTCTCTTCGGTGAAGCACGTCTCATCCGACAGCACGCCGGGCAGCAGTCGTGCAATACTGTCCGCGACGATCAGCGCCGGCAGCTCACCGCCCGTCAGCACATAATCGCCAACTGAGATTTCCTCCGGCTGCAGCGCTTCGATCACGCGCTCATCAACACCCTCGTAATGGCCGCAAAGGATGGCAATATGCTCCATCTCAGCAAGCGCTTTGACGCGCTCCTGCGTCAACAGCTTCCCCTGCGGCGTCATATATAGCAGGTGCGGCGTTTGGCCAACCGTCTCGCACAGCGACTGAAAGCAACGGTAGATCGGCTCCGCCTGCATGACCATACCCATGCCGCCGCCGTAAGGCTTATCGTCTACGCGGCGATGCTTATCCGGCGTGTAATCGCGGATATCGACGCAGTTGATCGTCACCTTACCGGCTGCCCTTGCCCTGCCGATAATGCTTTCGTTCAGCACTGCGGTACACATGGCCGGGAACAGGGTCATAATATCAATTCTCATGGAATAATCCTTTCATCGGCTTGATGCGGATCTCCTGCTTTTCCACGTCCACCTTTTTGATAATATCCGGCGTTGCCGGCAGCAGGAAGCGCATCCCCTGCAGGGACATCTCATAAATATCGCAGGAGCCGTAATTCATCACATCTGTGATCCTACCATAGACATTGCCGTTTTCGTCATCAACCACAAAACAGCCGATCACGTCCGCCAGGTAAAAGGCGCCGTCCTCGATTTCGGCTTCATCGCGGTCACAGTAAAGCACCTTGCCCTTGAGCGCCTCTGCCTTCTCAATATCGGTGATCTCCGCCAATTTCAGAATAGCAATATTTTTTTGCGGCCTGGCATTGACGAGCGTCAGCGCTTCCTTCCCCTCGTCGTCAAGATATACCTTCTTCAACTGCTTCAGATATTTGATATCGTCGCACCAATATTCAAACTTTACCTCGCCGCGCAAGCCGTGCGTATTATTCACCTTGCCAAGCTCTAAGTACTGATCCATATTTTTCCTCACACAGAAAAAGCCCCGCTTTCGGGGGCTTTTCATTAATCAATTTCAACTGATATTTTTGCATCTCTACGGTTGGCAGCAGCGCGCATGACCACGCGGATCGCCTTTGCGATCCTTCCCTGCTTGCCAATCACTCTGCCCATGTCGCCGTCAGCAACATGAAGATGATACACGGTTACGCCTTCTTCATTCGGCTCGTCAACATCAATCGAAACCTCGTCAGGGTTATCTACTAAGCCCTTCGTAATTGATTTTAACAATTCCTCCAAAGAAAACACCTCCTAGCTCTTATTGTTGCGGAATAAGAATTACAGGATGCCTTCCTTCTTGAAAATGCTCTTCACAGTGTCGGTCGGCTGCGCGCCGTTAGCGATCCACTTTTTCGCCTTATCTGCGTCGATCTTGATCTCTGCAGGGTCTCGCATCGGATTGTAGGTACCGATTTCCTCGATGAAACGACCGTCACGGGGATATCTGGAATCTGCCACTACTACACGGTAGAAGGGAGCCTTCTTTGCGCCCATTCTGCGAAGTCTGATTTTAACTGCCATTTTTGTTTACCTCCAAAAGAATATATTAATGATTTATTTTACGTATTTCCATTCCTGACGGGGCTAGCCCCGCGCAAGCAGTAACACGTGATTGACTGTTTACAGGCCAAACGGATTAGAGCCCTTGATATTGCCCATCATCTTTTCCGCCATCGCCGGATTCTGCGCCATCAGCCGGCGCATTTTCTTGCTCATTTTCGGTCCTTTACCGCCGCCGATCTGCTTGACCATTTTCTGCATCTGCTTAAATTGGGCAAGGAGCTTATTCACATCCTCTACCTTACGTCCGCAGCCGGCAGCAATACGGCGCTTTCTGGACGGATTGATAATTTCCGGATGGGCGCGTTCCTCCTTTGTCATCGAATAAATGATGGCACGGAAACGGTCAAACGCCTTTTCGTCAATATCCTCGTCCTTGATCTGCTTACCGATGCCGGGAATCAGCTTCAGCGTGTCCTTGAGCGAACCCATGCGCTCGATCTGTTCAAACTGATCCAGCAGGTCGTTCAGGTCAAATTTATTCTTAGCCAGCTTCGCCTCCAGCTCCGCCGCCTTTTTCTCATCCAGCGCCATTTCGGCCTTTTCAATGAACGACAGCACGTCGCCCATGCCCAAAATACGGGAAGCCATGCGGCTGGGATGGAAAGTCTCCAGGTTATCGAGCTTTTCGCCGGTGCCGACGAACTTGATCGGCTTACCGGTTACCGCTCTGACAGACAGCGCCGCACCGCCGCGGGTATCGCCGTCGAGCTTCGTCAGGATTACGCCGTCAATGCCGAGCGTTTCGTTAAAGCTTTTGGCCACATTCACCGCGTCCTGACCGGTCATGGCGTCAATGACAAGCAAAATTTCGTGCGGATGCACGGTCGCGCGGATATTGGTCAGCTCCGCCATCAGCGCCTCGTCGATATGCAGACGGCCGGCCGTGTCGAGCAGCACATAGTCGTTACCGTGATCCTTTGCATATTTTAGCGCCTCACGGGCAATGACTACCGGATCCTCCGGTCCCATTTCAAAGACCGGCACGCCAACCTGACCGCCCACCACCTGCAGCTGCTTGATGGCAGCCGGACGGTATACGTCGCACGCTACCAAGAGCGGCCGATGGCCTTCATTTTTCAGCTTCAGGGCGAGCTTTGCGGAATGTGTGGTTTTACCGCTTCCCTGCAGGCCGCACATCATGACCACCGTCGGCGGATTCTTAGCGATGGCCAGCCTTGCTTCATTGCCGCCCATCAGCTCCGTCAGCTCTTCGTTGACGATCTTGATAACCATCTGCCCCGGCGTCAGGCTTTCCATCACATCCTGACCGATCGCACGTTCGGTTACCTTTTTTGTAAATTCCTTCGATACCTTATAGTTAACGTCGGCCTCCAGCAGCGCCAGGCGCACCTCGCGCATCGCCTCCTTAACGTCGGCCTCCGTCAGCTTTCCCTTGGCACGAAGCTTTTTAAATGAATTTTCAAGACGTTCGCTTAATCCTTCAAATGCCAAGTTATCACCTCTTAATCAGCGCTTTCATCCTCTGCCAGATAATCGGCAATGGATTTGATTTTGGCACAGTTTTCGTTGATTTCCATCGAAAGGCTGTGCTCCAGATTATAGCGATAAATCACCTCGGCGCACTCACTGATCTCAGCCAGTCCCTTTTTCAGCGTTTCAAAGCGCTTCGCCAGGTTCAGCTTGCTCTCCATATCAAACAGCTGCGCCTCGGCACGCTTGATCGCGTCTCTTACGCCCTGACGGGTGATCCCCTCGTTCTCAGCAATTTCAGAAAGGGAAAGGTCTTCGTTATAATACAGATCCAAAAAGTCGCGCTGCTTCTTCGTCAGCATCTCGCCGTAAAAATCGAGCAGCAGGGATATTTCCAGACTCTTTGCCACCGTCACCTCTCCTTTCTTTTTAGTGTAAAGTGATTTATCTTTACAACGCTGAATTATTATACTAGAAGAAACCGGTAATGTCAAGGCGAAATTCAATAATTTTTATCACAAAATTTTTGCAAAATTACTTGACACAAATTGTAGTATCAACACGCCAAAGCAACCACAAAAAAACACCTTGCAAACGTCAAGCTTGCAAGGCATTTTATTTTGTAAATGATTCTGTTTGATTAGTACGGACCGTCTCCGACGACAGAGGAAAGATCGTCCGTTTCCAATATCTTTTCGTTATAGAGAGTGCTCTTCTTTTCCAGCTCTGTGTTCGCCTTATCCTCGCCGTATTCCTCAAAGATCGTCGGCTCGCCGGAGAACAGATTGGTGCCGATACCGAGGCGTTCACCCTCGATTTTGCCGCCGATAGAAGCAATGATCGTCGGGAAATAGTCCCAGTTTGCCCATTTTCTGTTCTTCGTGTTGGCAGCATCAAAGGTCGCCAGCATCGTCGGATCAGCGTTCAGAATACAGTTGTACTGCGTTCTGAGGTAATCGTCAGTAAAGCCGTAATCCTCAAAGAACTTGGTTTCCATCGAGCAGTGGTCACCGATCAGTACGATCGTCGTATTCTCATAGAACGGCTGCTGCTTGATCCAGTTGACAAAGGCAACCACATCCTGATCGGAATTCCAGATCGCATTCGCATAAGGACTTTCAAACGGTGTTTCCTTCCCGGGCGTTACATAGCCGTTCGGGCGGTGCGTATCCGCGGTTTCCATTGTAAAGTTAAACGGCTTGCCGGTCTCGTAAAGACGCGTGATTTCTTCCTTGGCATATTCGTAAAGCTTATCGTCCTCATAGCCCCAGAACACCTTGTAATCTGACGGAATATAGCCGTTTTCCTTGGCGTAATTGTAGTCAAAGATATTCCAGTTACCGTGCGTGAGGTAATACTGATCCAAGGCACCGAAGCCGGCGCTGGCACCGATCATCATGGTTTGCTCATAGCCCTCGCGCTCAAGGATCTGACCGAGCGTAAAGGCGCCCGGCAGGAAGTTACCGTCAGAGCCGTAGGTGTTCTTATAGCCCGGTGCTTTCATCGGCAGACCGGTAGTCTGGTTCACCATCGAGGCGATCGACCACTGGGTGCCGGTGCCGTAATGCGGACCGCCGAAATAATTATCGGTATCGGAAAAGATGATTCCCTCATAAGACAGCTCCGTCAGGTTCGGCATCAGGTCGTCGGTGCCAAGCCCCTCAAAGCCGCCAAGCTCCGGCTTCAGATAGCTGTTTTCCCAGCTTTCCAGATAGATATGGATCAGGTTACGCTTCTGCGCAGGGAATTCGATCGGCGTGGTTTCCGGATCGGCATAATTATCCTCAATGAAGGAGGAATTGATAAAGTAGGAATTGATGACCATATAAAGGTCCAGCTTCTGGTCGGCAATGCTCATACCGGAATAGAAGAACACCGCCGCAAAGACTAAGCAAAGGATACGCTTCGGCAGATCGCAGAAAGTTTTGATCGGCTTGCGCTTGCCCCACTTAAACAGAATATCAAAGCGTGAAAACAGCACAACACCGAACAGCACCGTCACCGCCAATATTTGGAAAAACGGGCCTTCAAAGCCTTCGATGTACACGCTCAGCTCCGTACCCTCCGTACCGGAGGTCATGTTGATAATCAGCTGATCCGCTGTCACCGAGCCAAACGCCTCACGCGCCCAGATGGAACCGTATTTTGCGATCGCACCGATTGCAAACAGCAGGATGGCCAGCACCTTGATCACGATGTCAACCACCTTGACCCACTTTTTCTTATACGGCGCCGGTCGCTGGAACATCAGCTTGCCGCTCAATACGGCAAAGACCGCCTGCACGCCGATACCGACGACGAGCGACACAAAGAAGAACTTGACGAAATGACCGGTGTTATACTTTGAGGTATCCAAAAAATGCTGGTACTTCATCAGGTACTTCTGTACAGCGATCGACGCTACATCGATCACCACGATATTCTTTAATACAATACCGATGCAAGGCAAAACCTTTTTCTTGTCTGCAACAAATATAATTTCGAGAACTGCCATAATCAGCGCAGCCGCTGTGGCACCTAACAAAAACATACTCTTGCCTCCAAAATCACAAATATTGGGTATATTATATCACGTCTGCACAAAATATTCAACCATTATCTAGTAAAGCACCCTGCAAAGCCGGTTAATAGTTGTTAAGATAAACCGCGTCAAACGGATTTTTAACCTCCAGAATGTCGCGCACGTACAGCGGACTGAGCTTTGTCAGCTCCTCATTGACCGCGTCCACGCCGTACTGCTCAAAGACCGTGGGGCTGCCGGAGAACAGGTTCGTACCGATGCCGAGCCGATCGCCCTCTACCGTTGCGCCGAGCGACGCGACAATGGTCGGGAAATAATCCCAGTTCGCCCACGATCGGTTCCTGGTTTTGCTTTCGTCCAACCCCTGCAGCACAGACGGATCAGGGTTCAGGATACAGTTGTACTGCGTCCTCAGATAACTGTCGTCAAATTCATAATACTCAAAGAAATTGCCGGCCATAGACAGATGGTCACCGATCAGCACCACCGTCGTGTTCTCGTAAAACGGTTGCGCCTGCAGCCACTCAACGAACGCCGCAACACGCCGATCGCTGTTATACACCGCATTCGCATAAGCGTTGCCGAACGGTTCCTCATCACCGCTGCTGAGATAGCCGTTAGGATAATGGGAATCCGCCGTTTCCATCGTAAAATTAAACGGCTTGCCGGTTTCATAGAGGCGTGTGATTTCCTCCTTGGCAAAATCAAACAGCTTTTCATCCTCAAAGCCCCAAAACACCTTGTAATCGGCAGGAATATAGCCGTTGTCGCGCGCATAGTCGTAATCAAAAATCTTCCAGTTACCGTGCGTCTGATAATAATACTGCAGCTTTGCAAAGCGGGCTGTCGCGCCGAACATAACGGTTTGCTCATAGCCCTCTTTTTCCAGCATTTCTCCGAGGGTGTAGGCGCCGGGCAGGTACTTCCCCTCTTCGCCGTAGTAATTCTTATAGCCCGGTGCGATATGCGGCAGGCCGCTCGTTTGGTTCACCATCGAGGCAACGGACCAGTCGGCGCCGGTAGCGCGCACTGCGCCTCCGAAATAGCCGTCATTATCAGAAAACACCGTACCGCTGTACGACAGCTCCGTCAGGTGCGGCAGCAGGTTCTCCTGCATATAGCCGCCGTACTCCTCCGACAGAAAGCTGTTTTCCATCGATTCCAGGTAAATATGTATCAGGTTGCGCTTCTTTTCCGGAAAGACAACCGTCGCCGTCTCCGGATCAACATAGTTTTCGGCAATAAAGCCGGAGGGTTCAAAATAAGCCTTCACAAATTCCGTGAACATCGGGTCTTGCGCCGCCGTGCTGAAGCCGTACCAGGCAGAGAACGCCGCCAGTACGATCGCCGTCACACGTTTCAGCGGCTTCGTATGCAGCACAAAGCGCTTGCCGTTTTTACGCGGAAATACAAAATTGATGCAGAATAGCAGCAGCAATGCAAAGCACCCTGCGCCGACAGCCAGCACCTTGAGCTTATGCTGAATCAGCGCCAGCACCTCCGGCGACAGCGTTGTATAGTCATAATCCCGCAGGCTGACAAGCACCTGATCCAGCTTCATCGACGGAAACAGCTCTATTAAATACTTCGGTATCAGCGGATAGAAGAGATACAGCGCCAGTCCCCCGAGGAACACCGCAGCAGCCAGCAGATAGATCAGAATCCACAGGATCTGCGTCAATGCATTTTTACTTTTATAAAACTCAACAACCTTCAAAGGAATCGTCCTTTCACTGCTATTTCAGCACGGCGACGGTCACGCCGTTGTCGCCCTCGCCCCATTTTCCAAGCCGATACTCCGCGATATTCGGATGACGGCGCAGCTCCTCGCTGACAGCGGTACGCAACGCGCCGGTGCCCTTACCGTGAATAATGCGGACCTCCGCAATACCGTTGAGCAGGCATTTGTCAATAAAGATACCGAGGTTCGCCAGCGCTTCCTCCACCGTTTGTCCGCGCAGATCCAGCTCGGTCGTCACGTCTGCGTCCGCCCGTGAGCTGGTACGGTAAACATGGCGCTGCGGCGGCGTCGGTTTTTTGCTTTTCTTTTCCGTTAGCATAATATCGGACAGCTTCACCCGGGTTTTCAGCATGCCGGATTTGACCAGAATCCGATCATTTTTGATCTCCAGAATCTCACCCTCACCGATATTGCGAATGATAACCGCGTCGCCCACCTTCGGTTCACGCGGCAGCTTATAATCATAATCCCAGTTTTCGGCAATTTCCTGCGGATTGATCAGATCGTCCATTTCACCAAGCTGATTTTTGATCACACGTCTGGTTTTGCGCGCCAGCTCTGTGGCATTGGAGGCGGTCTGCTCCCGCTTGATCTTTTCTAGCTCCAGGAGGAATTCCGCAGACTGCCGCTTCGCCTGAGCAATCAGCTTTTCTGCGTCGCGCTTTGCCTTCTCCAACTCATTTTTACGCAGCTGCTCGGCTCTGTCGCGCTCGCTCTGCGCCTTTGCCTGCAGCTTTTTGGCCTTTTCGGTAGCCAGCTCTGCTGTTTTGCGCTCTGCCTCCAGCGCCTGACGGGTGGCCTCCAGCTTTTCGAGCACCGCTTCAAAATCGCGGTTATCGCTGCCGACGATACGGCGGGCATTTTCGATCACGTCCTCGCTCATGCCCAGTCTTTGAGAAATAGCAAAGGCGTTAGAGCGTCCGGGGACACCGATCAGCAGACGGTACGTCGGTGAAAGGGTTTCTACATCGAACTCACAGCAGCCGTTCGTCACGCCCGGCGTATCGAGCGCATAAGCCTTCAGCTCGGCATAGTGCGTCGTTGCCGCCATGATCACGCCTTGGCTGCGCAGCTTTTCGATCACAGAGACCGCCAGCGCTGCGCCCTCCACCGGGTCGGTACCGGCGCCAAGCTCATCAATCAGCACCAGCGAGCTGTTGTCCGCTGTTTCGATAATACGAATGATATTCGTAATATGAGAGGAAAAGGTTGACAGGCTTTGGTCAATGCTCTGTTCATCACCGATATCCACCAGTATTTTCTCAAACAGTGAGATCTTGGAACGGTCAGAGGCCGGTATCAGCAGACCGCACATTGTCATCAGCGTCAGCAGACCGATCGTTTTGATCGATACCGTTTTGCCACCGGTGTTCGGTCCGGTGATCACCAGCGTATCAAAGTCCTCTCCAAGCGATATATCGACCGGCACGGCCTTTTCCCGATCAAGCAGCGGATGGCGCGCGCGCTTCAGATTGATCTCGCCGTCATAATTGACGATCGGCTTATTCGCCTTCATTTTATAGGCCAGATGCGCCTTGGCAAAAACAAAATTCAGCTGCACGCCGGCGTCATAGCCGGCACGGATCGCCGTAGCGAATGACCCCGCCTCACTTGACAGCTCAAATAAAATACGCTGAATCTCCTCGCGTTCCCTGCCCTCCAGCAGCTTAATATCGTTATTTGCCTCCACGACGCTGATCGGTTCAATAAACACCGTCGCACCGCTGGAGGAGGTGTCATGCACCAAGCCGGGCACATCGGCACGGTGCTCTGCTTTTACCGGTACCACAAAGCGGCCGTTGCGCTGCGTGACGATCGGCTCCTGCAAAAACTTCGTATAATGCGCCGAGTGGATCATCGCGTCCATTTTTTCACGCACCGACGCCGTTTTGGCTCTGATCTTTCTGCGTATATCCGACAGCAGCTCGCTGGCCTTGTCAGCAATCTCGTCCTCACTGAGGATACAGGAAAAGATCTTATCCTCTAAATATTTATTCACCGTAATGGCGTCAAATAAGTAATCCAGCGAAGTGCTCACGCCGCTGCAGTGTGAGCGCCACTCATACAGCGTACGAATCGACCGCAGTGTGTAACCGATCCGCAGCAGCTCACGCTGGTTCAGTGCACCGCCGGCGTTCGCCCGAGCTAACGGGTTATTGATATTACGCAGTCCCGAAAAGGACGGTGCGCCAAAGCGCGCGATCAGCGAAAAGGCGTCCTCCGTTTGGTTGAGACGTGTACACACCTCGACAAAATCGCTGCTTGGCTCCAACGCGTCCGCCAGCTCCTTGGCGTCATCGCACGTACATTCATCCTTCAGCAGCGCCAGAATTTTATCCAGCTCCAGCGTTTCATAATTTTTATTCATAAGCATTTCCTTTATCGGAATAGTGATTTGTAAAACTCCAGCGTCGTCAGCTTGCCGTCTACGCGCGTCAGCAGGTATTTTTCGCAGATTTCGGCCAAAATGGCAGTGTTTTCCTCACTGAGCCGGAACGAAAACACCTTCGCAACATCCTCTGTCAGACAGATATAGCGTATGGCGGTCACGACGCTGAGCGGCGCCGTCAGCGCGTTATTGCGGAAGCAGTCTTTACAGTAAAGGCAGCCCTCCTGCACGTCAAAAAACATCGGGTCGCTCTCAAAGGTGCCGCAACGGTAACAGGCCAAAACGTCCGGCATATAGCCGCCGAGGCACAGCATTCGCAGCTCAAGTGCGGCCTTCAGCAGCTGCCCGTTTTTCGTACCCTTACACAGCAGGTGCAGCGCATTTAAAAGCAGGCGCAGCATTTCATGCGAGGGCTGTTCCTCGCTGCCTAAATAATATGTAAGCTGGGCAAAATACTGTGCCAGCGAAAGCCGTTCAATATCCTGCCGCAGCTCAAAAAACATCTCGATCGGACGCGCGCTGTCCACTACAAAAGCATCCTTGCCGCGGTACAGTCGGAATTCGCCGTAGGCAAACAGCGAGGTGGCGGACAGGTTGTTGCTTTTGAAATTCTTCGCACGCCGTACAAAGGCCTTGATCAGTCCGAATTCATCGCTTAAAAGAGTGACAAGTCTGTCACTCTCCCCGACGGTCTGTTCCCTGATGATCAAGCCCTTGACTGTTGTCTGCATGGTTTAGCTCCTGCGTCTGATTTTCCTTATATTTCAGATAATCGTCAACGCTCCCTGTTTGTATAAACTGATGCCATAACCGATCCACATTACCGCCTCCACCGTTATTGTACCCTGCGGCGGTCGCGACTTATGTGGGAATTTAATCCAAGCCGAAATTATGGATCAAGCCCTCACGGTTGCGCCAGTCCTCCTTCACCTTTACCCAGGTCTGAAGGTTCACCTTAATATCAAAAAAGCGTTCTAAGTCCTGACGGGCATAAGTCGATATTTTTTTCAGCATCGCGCCTTTTTTGCCGATCACCATGCCCTTATGGCTCTCGCGCTCGCAATAGATAGTCGCCTCGATATCCAAAATATCCGCATCCTCGCGCTCACGCATTTTTTCAATGGAAACAGCAATGCCGTGCGGCACCTCCTTATCCATCAGGCGCAGGATCTTTTCACGGATCATTTCAGCCGCCAGCACGCGCTCCGGCTGATCTGTCAGCGTATCGTCAGGGAAAAAGTGCGGCGACGGTTCCGCCAGCTTTTCCATCTCTTCCACCAGCTCGTCGATATGCTCGCCGCTCGTGGCGCACACCGGCACCACCGCGGTGAAATCATACAAGGCGCTGAGCTGCACGATCCGCTGCAGCAGTTCCTTTTTATCCGCCAGCATATCAATTTTATTGATTGCCAGGATCACCGGCAGCTGCAGGCTTTTAAAACGCTGCAGCAGCTCTGCCTCTCCCTTTTTTAGCTCGCCCTTGGCCTCCGTCACGAACAGACAGGCATCCACACCGCCGATAGAATCACCGACGGCCTTATTCATTTTTTCGCCCAGCTTATTGTGCGGCTTATGATATCCGGGCGTATCCGTAAACACCAACTGCGTTTCGCCCTGCGTCAGCACACCCATGATCTTTGTACGGGTGGTCTGCGGCTTGGAGGACACGATCGCAATTTTTTGTCCGAGCAATCGGTTCAGGATCGACGATTTCCCGACATTCGGGCAGCCGACGATCGCAATAAATGCTGTTTTTGTCATCTGCTTATTCCTCTTCCATATAGTAGGAATTATCTCTTTTCAGGCCGATCTTTGTCAGCACCGTTTCTTCCTTTTCGCGCATACGCACCTCTTCCATACCGCCCTGCTCATGGTCATAGCCCAGCAGGTGCAGCATCGAATGGACGGTCAGAAAGCCGATCTCACGCTGCAGCGAATGATTGTACAGCTCTGCCTGCTCCATCGCCTTCGGAACACTGATCACAATATCGCCCAGCAGCAGCGCGCCGGTGTCTAAATTTTTATCGTACACGCCGTTTTCACCGAGCGGAAAGGACAGCACGTCCGTGGGTCTGTCCACTTGGCGGTATTCCCGATTCAGCGTGTGAATACGCTCGTTATCCACGAAGGTAACGCTGACCTCGGCAGGCTCCGTAAAGCCCTCCTCCTCGAGCACGGCATGGCAGCAGCGGCGGATCAGCAAACGGATGCCCGAAGGGATCTTGGCCGCCTTCTGTTCATTGGAGATAATAACTTTTACCTGGTTCATTTCTTATTTTTCTCCTCGTCATATTTTTCATAAGCCTTGATGATGTCCTGCACCAAGCGGTGTCTGACCACATCCTTTTGGCTGAATTTTACAATATCAATATCCTCAACGTGCTTCAGGATCTTCATCACGGTGACTAAGCCGGAGCGCTTGCCGTCCGGCAGGTCGATCTGCGTGATATCGCCGGTAATGACCATCTTGGAGTTGAAGCCGAGACGGGTCAGGAACATTTTCATCTGCTCCGGTGTAGTGTTCTGTGCCTCGTCAAGAATAATAAAGCTGTCGTCCAGTGTTCTGCCGCGCATATAGGCAAGCGGGGCGACCTCGATCGCGCCGCGTTCCTGGTACCGCTGAAAATTCTCAGCGCCGAGCATATCAAACAGCGCGTCATACAGCGGCCGCAGATATGGATCCACCTTACTCTGCAGGTCGCCGGGAAGAAAGCCGAGCTTTTCGCCTGCCTCTACGGCAGGACGCGTTAAAATAATGCGGTTGACCTCCTTGGCGCGGAAGGCCGTTACGGCCATCGCTACCGCCAGGTACGTCTTACCGGTGCCGGCAGGACCGACGCCAAAGGTAATCGTGTGCTCGGCAATCGCCTGCGTGTACCTTTTTTGGCCAAGCGTTTTCGGCTTCACCGGTCTGCCCTTGGCGGTAATGCAGATCGAATCGGTCGTCATAGCGCTGAGCTTGTCCTCATTTCCCTCGTTGACCAGTGACAGCACATAGCGAATATTCTGCTCCGTCAGCGCCTCGCCGCGGTTGATATACACCAGCAGTGAACGGATCGCGCGCAGGGCCTTATCCACGTTTTCGGTATCGCCCATGATTTTCAGGTCAGCGCCGCGCGACACGATCGAAACGGAAAATTCGCGTTCCACCATTCTGATATTTTCGTCAAAGGAGCCGAACAGAGACACTGCCTGCTCTATCGCCTCCAGCGTGATGATTTGTTCCGTCATATAATCCTCTCCGCCTTGATTTCTTCTATCCGGCGTTCATCCACCTTTAATACTGTAAAGCGGAAGCCGCCGTATTCTACCACAGCGTTATCCTCCTTGCCGCTCGGCACAAAGCCAAGGCGACTGATCACAAAGCCGGCCAGCGTATCATAATCGCCTTCCGGAAAATCCAGCTGCAGCGCCTCCTCAGCGTCCTCAATATCGGTAATACCCTCAATGATCACCGTGCGGTCATCGATCCGGCGGATGCTTTCCTCCTCCTCGTCATATTCATCCTCTATATCGCCAACCAGCTCCTCCAGTACGTCCTCGAGCGTGACCAGTCCGGCAGTTCCGCCGTACTCGTCCACAACGATCGCCAGTTGAATCCTCGTTTCGGTCATCTGGGCAAAAAGCTTGCCGCAGGGAATGGTTTCCGGTACAAAGAGCGGCGTGCGGATATAATCCCTCAGGCTTTCCTCCTTAGGGATCTCCGTTCCGACAAATTTCAACAGATCCTTGGCATAGATAATGCCCAGCACATCGTCCAGATCCTCGTGAAATACCGGAATCCGCGAGCAGCCCTCGTCCATTGCCGCCTTCGCCACATCCAGCAGTGTGTCCTCGTCCGACACCGCCACAATATCTGTGCGGTGGGTCATAATATCCCCTGCCGTCGTTTCACTGAATTCAAAAATATTATTGATAAGCTCTTTGGTAGAAACCGCCAGCTCGTTTTCATTTTCATCGATCAGCTGCTTGATTTCCTCTTCTGTGGAATTTTCCTTTCGGAACAGTCTTCTTAGACCGCCAGCCATAAAGCCGATACCTCCAAATTATAATATTTCAATTTGACATTATAGCCTATTTTTATTTATTTGTAAAGTGTCAGCAAATATGTTATGATACAGAAGGTGATATTATGTTAGAAAGAATACAGGAGCAAAACGTGTGGGACACGTTAAAGAGCAGCAACAAACCCGTGGTGCTGTACGGCATGGGACTCGGTGCTGAAAAAATCATGGACACGCTGGCGCAGTACGGTATCGCGGTCGAAGCGATATTTGCTTCCGATGAATTTGTCAGAGGCCATTCCTTCCGCGGCTATCAGGTGCTGAAATACCAAGAGGTCTGTGAAAAATATGATGATTTTAATGTGGTGCTGTGCTTTGCCAGCCGGCTGGACAGTGTGATCAGCCGTATCGCTGCCATCAACCGCGAGCATACAGTATTTGCGCCGGATGTACCCGTAGCCGGCGGCGGCCTGTTTAACCGTGCCTTTATCGCTGAAAACGAGGCGTCGTTTGACCGCGTATACGACCGTCTTGCCGATGAGGAGAGCCGCCGTGTTTATCTGGATATCCTGCATTACAAGGTCAGCGGAAAGATCGAATATCTGCTGCGCTCCTTTACAGATAAGGACGTGGTCTACCGTGATATCCTACAGCTCACCGGTGAGGAGAATATCCTCGATCTCGGCGCTTATGACGGCGATACTATTCGCGAATTCTGCGCTGCGACAGGCGGCAATTACCGCTATATTACAGCGCTCGAGCCGGACGAAAAGAACTTTGCCAAGCTGCTGAAAAACACCGCTGAGCTGGACAATATTGCCTGTCTGAATATGGGCGCCTGGAACCAACGGGACACGCTGATCTTTGCCAAAAAAGCGGGGCGTAATTCTAAGCTGTCCGCCGAAGGCGTCAGCGTGGCGGTCACCGACATCGACTCTCTGGCACTGACGCCGACCTTTATTAAGATGGACATTGAGGGCAGCGAGCTAAAGGCGCTGGAGGGCGGTGAAAAAACGATCCGCACCTGTCGCCCGAAGCTGTACGTGTGCGCCTACCACCGTAACGAGGATCTGTTCACCCTGCCGCTGAAGATTTGGGAATACAACCGCGATTACCGAATCTACTTCCGCCATTCCCAATACATCCCCGCGTGGGAAAGTAATTTTTATTGTGTTCCATAAATGAACAAGGGTGACTGAAGCAAATGAACAAGTCCGTAAAAAATAGACAATGACAAAAAAGGGCCTCCTATGGTAGAATTAAAGGAACTACCATAGGAGGCTTAAATAATGGCACGACAATACCGAAACATACAGCAGTATTCAAAAGAAATCTATGAAT
>JAFUEH010000035.1 GCA_017463985.1 Eubacterium sp.
ACGAGTTCTTTGATAATATTCTTTTGAGACATATTCTTCACTCCATTCTATTTGGTTTTCGTCGACTCTATTGTAATGGCTTTTTCGGAATATGTCTCGTTTTTTGTTTCCTTTTTTACAAAAAAACAAATGTTGAGGTATTCCTACCCCAACATTTATTATAGAACCTTATTTTATTGATGAGTGTTTGAAAAAGAAAAGGTTGCCTTCTGAGAGACAACCCCATTTCGCTTTGTTTCATTGCATTCCTGCGAATTGACCAATTAAAAGCAAAACATTCAGCACAATACCGATAATGGCAAAAATTCTAACCTTTTTGGCTTGGTTGTTTGCTTCGATGCTGTTGTTGGCATCAATGGCAGCACTCATCTTTTTGTAAGGACCCAATGCTAAAAGACCCCAAAGGATTCCGCACAAGAAGCCGAGAACAAGAAGCACGGTGTGAACCGTTTTGTTCGGCATCGGGCCGCTTGGTACGGCGTTCTGCTGTGTGTACTGAGGCTGATAGAATGGTTGCTGCTGCGGTGCATACTGTCCAGGCGCGGCGTCTTGTACCGGCGGCTGATAGTATGGCTGCTGCGGCTCGTACTGTCCTTGCGCAGCGTCTTGTACCGGCGGCTGCGGTGCTGTAGCAGTAGCGGCATTTCCGCAATTGGGACAAAAGGCTGCCCCATCAGGGATGGTAGTTCCACAAGCTTGACAAATTTCCATAAGGTTTACCTCCTTTTTTATTTAATATCATTGTATCATTTTGGTGTGTTTCCTGTCAACATAATTGTGGAAATTCATTACACAGGCGTGGCAATGTCTATCTGTTGACAGAAGGGGAGAACTGTGCTATAATACATATATAAACTATGCATTTTAGGAGGCACTATGGAATTTCTGAAGGAAAACTGGTATCTGCTGCTTACCACCTTTGTGGCAGTTGCGTGCCGGTGGTTCTATGTATTTGCGATTTACGCCAATAGTAAGGCGTTGTCAAAAAACAGACCTGCGCTCTACTTCGTATTGGCGTTATTTTTTCCGGTGATCACCGGCTTTGTGCTGCTCTTTCAGCAAAAGAAAGTAGATAAAAACAACGATGATTATCGCAGGAGTCTGCGCTATTTTGTCGTTGCTGCCTGTCTGTTTGCCGTTCTCTGCGGCTTGACGGCTTACGGTGCGGCTCGCCGTCTGGACGAGGACAAAGAGGAAACCTATTTTGACGAAAATATCACCTTCTATGACGCTGAGCACAATGCCTATCAGTTCGATTTTGAAAACAAGGGCTTTGATTATCTGTTTGATGAAGAAGCGCAGCCGCTCGATGCCGACCTGTGCTACTTGGACAGCAATAACCTGCTTTACTTTGACGGGGATATGAATATTACGGTGGATTCAGAGGGTCACTGTGTTGACGGACAGGGGAACGTATACTGTCCGGTGCGTTATGTTCAGCTGGACGGCAACGGCGATTATGTAACGGAGTTTGTGGACCAAAAGCCCTACTATGACCGTGAGGGAAAGGCCTATGTTTACAGCAATGTGCCGTTCTACAATAATGCCGGTGACAAATATTATTTTTCGATTGCCTCCGGCGAAACGTCCGGCGTCTTTACGAACCTGACGACCGGCGAGGAAATTGACGGCAGCAACGCGTTTGTTGACGAAAACGGCTACCTGCTGGCACCGGAGCCTGTCACGCTGACCAAGACAGCGCACGGACAGTGGCTCGACGCGGACGAAAATGTTTATTACAGTGCTACCGCGGTGCAATGGACCGAGGACGGTACGCTGACGTATATCGGTTTGGAGTGAGTGAAATGTCAGAGAAAATAGACGGCTGCCCGTATTGCTACATCGCGCCGCAGGAGCAGCGCCGACTGTTACTGACGCAGGGCACCTGGCTGGTGTTTTTGGCAGAGCGTCAGGATTATATCGGCCACTGCGTACTGGTGCACCGTGAGCATCTTGACCGCTTGAGCGATACCACGGTACAGGATTTTATGGATCTGATGATGGTGGTGCGCTTGCTGGAAAAGGCGGCAGAAAGTGTTTTTGACGCTACGAATTTCAACTGGTCGTGCCTGATGAACGACGCTTTTAAGGAGACGGAATTTAATCCGCATTTGCATCTGCACTTTCGTCCGCGCTATCAAGACGCGGTGAAGGTGCTGGACAACAGCTATGTTGATGGGGAATTCAGCCACCATTACGATCCGCATAAGCCGGATCAGCTGAACGAGGCGGAAAAGGAGGAGGTCTTTCGCAGACTATATGCTTATTTACACGCATAAGGCGTCCTGAGCCGGTCGAAGCACCGCGGCTATCCGTGGCGACAGCACGCTTTGTCTCTTTCTCCACATACAAAAATATCATCAAAAGAATGCCCTGAAAACACGCTGCTTTCGGGGCATTCTGCTTTTGCGGCGGCCTGTTTTTACCGTTTTGTAATATATTTTTTGAGTAATATTCTTTACAATAAATAGCAATTATATTATTATATAATAAATAAATATATGGAGGTATACTTGTATGGGTATAGCTTATAAAAGAATTTTGCTTAAGTTATCCGGCGAGGTGCTTGCGGGCGAAGCCAGAAAGGGAATTGATAATGCCACGGTGCTGAATATCTGCCGTTCTGTGAAGGCGGTGGCTGATTTGGGCGTAGAGGTGGCGATTGTTGTCGGCGGCGGCAATTTCTGGCGCGGCAGAACCAGCGAGCACATGGACAGAACCCGTGCCGACCATATCGGTATGCTGGCTACGGCCATGAACTCTTTGGCGCTCTGTGACGCGCTGGAGCAGCTTGGCGCTGATGTACGTGTACAGACAGCAATCGAAATGCGCCAGATCGCAGAGCCGTATATCCGCAATAAGGCGATCCGTCATTTTGAAAAAGGCAGAATCGTGATTTTCGGCTGCGGTACAGGCTCACCCTTCTTTTCAACGGATACCGCCGCTGCGCTGCGCTCCGTTGAGATCAACGCCGACGCACTGCTGAAGGCGACGAACGTCGACGGTGTTTACGATAAAGACCCGAATAAGTTTGACGACGCTGTCAAGTTTGATACCGTGTCCTTCCAGGAGGTCATCACACGTGACCTGAAGGTGATGGACTCTACCGCCTTCTCCCTCTGCAAGGATAATGATATGCCGATCATCGTATTCAATCTGAACGATCCGGAAAACATTGTGAGAGTGGTTAACGGAGAAGAGATCGGCACAACCGTCAGAAATTAATTGAACGATAAAGGAGTAAATTATGGAACAAGTATTTGAAAGAACCGAAAGCAGAATGGATAAATGCCTTGACTCGCTGGACAGAGATTTCCAGACCATCAGAGCCGGCAGAGCCAATCCGAAAATTTTAAATAACATCACGGTGGAGTACTACGGAACGCCTACGCCGCTGAATCAGCTGGCATCTATTTCTGTTCCGGAAGCACGGCTGCTGACGATCCAGCCCTTCGATCCGTCGATCCTGAAGGACATTGAGAAAGCGATCAATGTTTCCGACATCGGTATCAATCCGCAAAACGACGGCAAGATCATTCGCCTTGCCTTCCCGCAGCTGACAGAGGAGCACAGAAAGAGCCTTGTGAAGGAGGTTTCCAAGCGCGGTGAGGACGCGAAGGTAGCGATCAGAAACGTGCGCCGCGACGCCATGGACGACATCAAGAAGCTCAAGAAGAACAGCGAGATCACTGAGGATGAGCAAAAGGACGGCGAGAAAAGGCTGCAGGATATTACCGACAAGTATATTAAGCAGGTAGACACCATGGTGAAGAAAAAGGAAGAAGAGGTTCTTTCTATCTGACCTGACGTTAACGTGGAGCGATGTCATCATCGCTCCGTTTTGTGACTAATCACTGTTTTAGGAGCGGAAGTCATGGCTTTATTTACAAAGAAAAAAGATGAGGAACGCCCGTCCTTTCAGGTGCTCCCGAATCACCTCGGAATCATTATGGACGGCAACGGGCGCTGGGCAAAAAAAAGAGGTCTGCCGCGTAAAGCCGGCCATAAGCAAGGCGCTGATGTGTTCCGTACCATTTCACAGGAATGTGCCGACCTGGGCATCCGTTACGTGACGTTTTATGCCTTTTCTACGGAGAACTGGAAACGGCCGCAGGAAGAGGTGGACGCGCTGATGGCGCTGTTTAAGGACTATCTGCTGGAGGCAAAGCAAGACTTTGTCAAGGCCGGCAACAACAAGATCAAGTTCATTGGTGAGCGTGAGGGAATTTCGCCGGAGCTGCTGGAGTTGATGGATGAGGCGGAGGCAGAAACCGCCGGACATACCGGTACGACCGTGTATTTGGCGATCAACTATGGCGGCCGACAGGAGATTGTCAGTGCCGTTAATCGGCTGATAGCTGAAGGAAAAACAGCAGTGACAGAGCAGGATATTTCAGACAGTATCTATACTGTTCCGGAGTGTGACCTGATCATCCGACCGTCGGGCGAGCAGCGGCTGTCTAACTTCCTGCTGTGGCAGGCTGCTTATGCTGAATTTTGGTACAGCGACGTGCTGTGGCCGGATTTCAAAAAAAGTGACTTGTATGCCGCATTAAGAGAATTTGAAAAGCGCAACAGGCGCTTTGGAGGGTAATATGAAACAACGTTTGATTACGGCGTTTGCACTGCTGGCACTAGTCGCCGTACTGGTATGGCGTATTTATACGCCGGTGTTTATTGCTGTCATTGCTGCTTTTTCCGCCATCGCGGCAAATGAGATTATGCGCTGTGCTAAAATCAGCAATCGTTTTATTCTGATCGTCGGAACGGCAGCGGCGGCGATCGTTCCGTTTTTCTCCAGCGCCAGCATTTTAGAACCGCTGGTACCGACAGAAGTATGGTTTAACGTGATCAATGCTGTGCCGAGAGTGGTGTATGCCGTCGTGCTGATATTGGCATTCCTGCTCGCCATGCTCAAGGGGTATTCCCATACGAAGTTTGAGGATGTGGCGATCGCTGTGTTTGCGTCACTGCTAGTGCCTTATGCTTTTTCTATGTTCGGGATGCTGCGCGACCTCACCGGCTACAAGACGCAGATCGGTATCTACCTGATGTTTTACGGGTTGATTGCCGCGCTGGCAACGGACAGCGGCGCACAGCTTACCGGCATGGCGATCGGCAAAACAAAGATGGCGCCGAACATTTCCCCGAAAAAGACGGTGGAGGGCGCTGTCGGCGGTGTGATTTTTGCCATTATTTTACAGGCCGTAGCGCTGCTGTTATACAATCGCTTTGCGACGGTAGGTTTGACGGCAAGGGAAGCGACGGCGCTGTTGATTGCTTCACCGTTTATGTCCTTTATGGGCATGATGGGCGACCTGGCCTCGTCTGTATTGAAGCGTAATTTCGGCGTAAAGGATTTCGGTAAGATCTTCCCCGGTCACGGCGGTGTGATGGACAGAATGGATTCTTCGCTGTTTACCGTTCCGCTGACGTATTGCGTGGCGATCATCGTATTTTAAATGGGGTGACAGTATGACGAAGAATATTGCATTACTCGGCTCTACCGGCTCGATCGGAACCCAGTCGCTGGACGTATGCCGGATGCACGGCTACGGCGTCAAGTGCCTGACCGCTTCTTCCCGTGTGGAGGAGATGGAGCAGCAGGTAAGAGAATTTCGGCCGGAGCTTGTTTGCATGATGAATGAGCAGGCGGCGGCTGACCTGAAGGTGCGTATTGCCGATACGGCTACGAAGGTCGTCAGCGGCATGGATGGCTTGATTGCCTGCGCTACCTACGACGGCGCTGATACGGTGCTGAATGCGGTGGTCGGTATGGTCGGTCTGGAGCCTACACTGGCTGCGATCGCGGCCAAAAAGACAGTTGCCTTGGCGAATAAAGAAACGCTGGTTGCCGGCGGTCACCTGGTGACGAATTTGGCAAAAGAAAACGGCGTAGACATTCTGCCGGTGGATAGTGAGCATTCCGCCATCTTCCAAGCGCTACAGGGCAGTCCGCGCAAGGAAGCAGTCAAAAAAATCATTTTGACGGCCTCCGGCGGTCCGTTCTTCGGCCGGACACTGGACGAGCTGGAAAACGTGACGGCGGCAGACGCATTAAAGCATCCTAACTGGGATATGGGCGCAAAAATCACCATCGATTCTGCTACGATGATGAATAAGGGACTGGAGTTTATTGAAGCCAAGTGGCTTTTCGATATGCCGGGTGAGGATATAGAGATCGTAGTGCACCGAGAATCGGTGCTGCATTCCGCTATCGTTTATCAGGACAATTCCGTGATCGCACAGCTTGGTGTGCCGGATATGCGTATTCCGATTCAGTATGCGCTGACCTATCCGGAGCGTAAACCGAGTCCGGTGAAGCCGCTCAGCTTGGCGGATTACGGTAAACTGACCTTTTTTGAGCCTGATTATGAGACCTTCCGCTGCATCAATGTCTGCAAGGAAGCGATCGCACTAGGCGGTCTCCATCCGGCAGCCGCCAACGGCGCAAACGAAGAAAGCGTGAAATTATTCCTGAACGGAAAAATTAAATTCACGGATATTGCATATCTTAATTATGAAGCGATGAAGGCGGCTCCGGAGAAGCAGGACTTTACTTTGGAGGATGTGCTTGCTGCGGACAAAGCCGCCAGAAAATACGTTTTGGAGACGGTGAAGTGATTTCAACAATTTGGCACACGGTTTACCCGATACTCATTGCCATCCTCTTTTTTGAGCTGATTATCATCATTCACGAGGCCGGCCACTTTGCAGCGGCACGGATGATGAAGATCAAGGTCAATGAGTTTTCCGTCGGTATGGGACCGAAGCTGATACAGTTTACAAAGGGCGAAACCAAATACACCCTGCGGCTGATCCTGTTTGGCGGTTATTGCGCGATGGAGGGCGAGAGCGAGGAAAGCGACGCCGAAAACTCCTTCTCAAAAAAGAAGGTGTGGCAGCGTATTTTTGTCGTCGTAGCCGGCGCGCTGATGAATCTCATTCTTGGTGTGGTCATCATCGCCATCCTGAGCTGTACACAGGGACTGATCGGCACGACGTCGATTGCAAAGTTTGACGATAACGCTGTCAGTAACGCTGTGCTGCAGCAAGGCGATACGATCAAGGCGATCGACGGTATGCGTGTGTACTGCCCCAGCGATGTTTCCACCGGCCTTTCACGCAGTGCAGACAGTACGCTGGAGATGACGGTGCTGCGCGACGGCGAGGAGCTGCAGCTCAGCGTTCCCTTTGAAATGGAGGACGTCGACGGTACACAGTTCATTAAGATGGATTTTTGGCTGCTCGGTGTAGAGAAAAATTTCAGTAATGTGGTAAAAAACGTGGCGACGGAATGGATGTCTTATGCACGTATGGTGTTCCTGTCGCTGCACGATATTATCATCGGGCGCTTTGGGTTGTCTGATCTGAGCGGACCGGTTGGTGCTGTCGGCGTTGTGTCAGACGCTGTGAAGGTGGGGTTCACGCCGATGCTGCGTATTATGGCGCTGCTGACGATCAACGTGGGACTTTTCAACCTGTTCCCGATACCGGCTCTGGACGGCTGGCGGCTGTTCCTGCTGATTTTTGAGGGCATATTCCGTAGGAAGCTGCCCGATAAATGGGAGTGGGCTATCAACGGCGCAGGCTTGGTACTGCTGCTCGGGTTGATGGCGGTGATCACTTTTTCTGATATAACCAAGCTATTTCGATAACTGACGGTGAGATGTTATGAATAAAAATACAAAAAAGATCAAGCTGGGCAATACCTATATCGGCGGTGATGCGCCGGTACTGGTGCAAAGTATGCTCAATATTCCAGCTGACGATATTGAACGCTCTGTTGAACAGGCGGTAGCGCTGGAAAAGGCCGGCTGCCAGGTCATTCGCTTTGCGGTGCCGAACGAGGAGGCGCTGTCGCTGATCGAGCCGATTAAAAAAGCAACTACCGTGCCGCTGGTGGCGGATATTCATTTTGATTATCAACTGGCGCTCGGCGCAGCAGAACGGGGGATCGATAAGATCCGCATCAATCCCGGCAATATCGGCAGTGAAGATCGCGTGAAGGCGGTAGCAGACAGCTGCCGTCAGCATGGACTGCCGATCCGTATCGGCGTCAATTCCGGCTCACTGGAGAAGCATATTCTGGCAAAATACGGTTCACCGACGCCGGAGGCAATGGTGGAGTCCGCGCTGTACCATGCTTCGCTGCTGGAAAAATTTGATTTCGACGATATTGTGATTTCGATTAAATCCTCGAATGTCAATACCATGCTGCAGGCTTATGAGCTGGCGGCGGAACGCTGCCGCTATCCGCTTCACCTTGGCGTAACAGAGGCCGGTACGAAGCGGATGGGTATTATCAAATCCGCGATCGGTATCGGCTCGCTGCTGACGAGAGGCATCGGTGATACGATCCGCGTCAGTCTGACCGACGAACCGGTGGAGGAGGTTTATGCTGCCTTTGATATTCTGAAGGCAATCGGGCTGAAAACTGATTGCCCCTATTTGATCTCCTGCCCGACCTGCGGCAGAACAAAGATTGACCTGGTCGGCCTCGCAATGCAGGTGGAGGAACGCCTGCGCGACTGTAAAAAGCCGATCAAGGTAGCCGTTATGGGCTGTATCGTTAACGGCCCCGGCGAAGCGAGAGAAGCAGATGTCGGCGTAGCGGGCGGCGACGGCTGCGGACTGATTTTTAAGAAGGGCGAAATTCTGCGTAAAGTACCGGAGGACAAGCTCTTAGACGAATTAATGAAAGAGGTAGATAAACTGTAATGACACAGTTTTATGAAATATTTTCTGATTATATTAACTGCGACGAATTACAGCAGCTGACTTATACATATATCGAACAGTTTAAGGTGCGGCGCGCCTCGCGTCAGCTGACGCTGGGACTGTTTTCCGATACCCTGATCGACTATGCCGTGATCGCAAAAGCAGAGCAGGCACTGGCGCAGGCGCTGTCGCTGAAGAAAGCGACGGTGGAAGTGCGTTACGACCCGTCACTGTTCCGTTTAGAGGATATTGAAAAGATCCTGTCTCATATCAGCGGCAAGCATACCGTCGTCAACGGCTTCTTTGAAGGCGCAGAGGCTGAGCTGGTGGACGACACCTTGACAGTCTGTCTGAAACGCGGCGGCAAGGATATTCTGGAAGCGCAGAAGATCGACAGCGCGATTGCCTCGCTGCTGAGCAAGCAGTTTGATCTTGATTATACTGTTTCTTTCCTTGAAACGCAGGCGTATGATATTGACAGCGCTGTGAAGGAGGCTGCAAAGCAAAAACGGCAGGAGGAAGCAGCCAGACAGAAGCAGCTGCAGCAGGAGGCTGAGGAGGCGGAGAAAAACGCCGTCCATCAGCGCTGGGGCACGCTGCCGATCTATAAGGACACGCGCAAGGTAATTTTTGGCCGTCCGATTTCGGAAAAGCCGAAGCCGATGGCGGAGATTGATCCGGACGACGGCGTGATCACCGTGTGGGGCGATGTGCTCAAAAGCGAAGCGCGGGATATGCGCCGCGGCGGCTCTAAGGCCTTCAATTTTGACATCAGCGACTATACCTCCTCGGTTTCCTGCCGTATGTATGACTATGCTTCAACGCTCAATCCGGTGATTGAAGAGGTAGAAAGTGCCGGCACGGTGATCGTCAGCGGCGTCTATACGTATGACGATTATGTCGGCGGCTTTATCCTAAAGCCGCGGAGCATTGAACGGGTAAAGAAGGCAGTGAAAACGGACGACGCACCCGAAAAGCGCGTGGAGCTGCACTTGCATACCTCTATGTCCGAAATGGACGGTATCACCGCTCCGAAAAAGCTGATTGAACGTGCGATTCAGTGGGGGCATAAGGCCATTGCTGTGACCGATCACGGCGTGGTGCAGGCATTGCCGGAGGCGTATGCTGCCGCCGGTAAGGGCAGCAAGATTAAGCTGATCCTTGGTATGGAGGGTTATTTGGTTGATGATTCGCTGTACCCCGATTATATGCACCTAAAAAATAAGGAGTACCGCCGCCACCATATTATTCTGCTGGTGAAGGAGGATAACTCGCTGGATGAATCTATTCCGCCGGAGGAACGTAAATACGGCCGCAAAAACCTGTATGAAATGATTTCCTATTCCAACGTGAAATCCTTTAAGGGACGGCCGCTGATCCCCAAGTCCATGCTGGCGCAAAAGCGCGACGGGCTGATCATCGGCTCTGCGTGCGAGCAGGGTGAAATTATTCAGGCAATCCTGCGCGGCGAATCGCAGGAGGAAATTGAACGTCTTGCCTCCTTTTATGATTATATTGAGATCCAACCGACCGGTAACAACGCTTTCATGATCCGCTCAGAAAAGGAGCTGCATCAAAGCATTAATTCCGAAAAGGATCTGATCCGTCTCAATCAGCGGATGGTGGAGCTTGCCGATAAGCTCGGCAAGCCGGTGGTAGCAACGGGCGACGTTCATTTTATGGACGAAAAGGACGCCAAGTTCCGTGCGATCATTATGGCGTCAAAGGGCTTTACCGACGCTGATAATCAGGCACCGCTGTATTTTAAAACAACGGAGGAAATGCTGCAGGATTTTGCATGGGCAGGGGAGCGCGCCAAGGAATTTGTTGTGGACAACCCCAACAAAATTGCGGATATGATTCAGGACAATATTCCGCCGATCCCGCCTGGCACCTTCCAGCCGTACATTAAAGGCGCTGACGACGAGCTGCGTGAAAAGTGCTGGAGCATGGCGAAGTCACTGTACGGTGATCCGGTTCCGGAGTATGTGGCGTCCCGTCTGACAAGAGAGCTGGATTCGATCATCTCTAACGGTTACGGCGTGCTTTATGTTATTGCTAAGCGATTGGTAGAGGAGAGCGAGCGCAACGGCTATCTTGTCGGTTCCAGAGGCTCTGTCGGTTCCTCGCTGGCCGCGCACTTTGGCGGTATTTCAGAGGTAAATCCGCTGGCGCCGCACTATTATTGCAAGCAGTGCAAATACAGCGAATTCTTTACGCATGGCGAATATGGCTCCGGCTTTGATCTGCCGCCGAAAAACTGTCCGCATTGCGGCGAGCCGCTGAAACGTGATGGGCATGAGATTCCGTTTGAAACCTTCCTTGGCTTCAAGGGAGACAAGGAGCCGGATATCGACCTGAATTTCTCCGGTGAAGTGCAGGGAAAAATTCATCGTTTTACCGAAACGCTTTTCGGCAAGGAATACGTATTCAAGGCCGGCACCATGGCGACGGTGGCGGATAAGACCGCTTACGGCTACGTGCGCAAATATTTGGAGGAGCGCGAGCTGCTGAATATTACGCCAAAGGCGGAAATTGACCGCCTCACGGTTGGCTGTACTGGTATTAAGCGTACCACCGGTCAGCATCCCGGCGGTATGGTCGTTGTACCCGATAAATACACGGTAGAGGATTTTACCCCGATTCAATATCCGTCAAACGATGAAAAGAAGGGTACCTATACCACCCATTTTGACTTTAAAAATTCACTGCATGATACCTTGCTGAAGCTCGACGAGCTTGGTCACGATAACCCGACGCTTTATAAATATCTTGAGGATGCTACCGGTATCCCGGTGATGGATGTGGATCTTTCTGACCCGAAGCTGTACGAGCTGATCACTTCACCGGCGCCGCTGGGTGTGACCGCGGAGGAAATTGACTGTAAAACCGGCACGCTGGCGATCCCTGAAATGGGTACCGGCTTCGTTATCGGTATGCTGCTGGAGGCAAAACCGAAAACCTTTGCCGATCTGCTGCAGATCTCAGGTCTGTCGCACGGTACCGACGTGTGGCTCGGCAATGCGCGTGATCTGATTCAAAACGGTACGTGTACGATTTCTGACGTCATCGGCTGCCGTGATGATATTATGACCTACCTGATCCATAAGGCAGAGAAATACGAAAAAGAAACCGGCAAGGAATCGCCGCTCAAAAACGTTGACTGCTTTAAGATCATGGAATATACCCGTAAGGGAAAGGCACCAAAGGAGCTGCCGCCTTACGAGGAAGCGATGAAAACCATCGGCGTTGAGCAGTGGTATATTGACTCCTGCTACAAAATCAAGTATATGTTCCCGAAGGCACACGCAGCGGCTTATGTTATCGCCGCGCTGCGGATCGCGTGGTATAAAATCTATTATCCGCTGCAGTTTTATTCGGCTTATTTTACCGTGCGCGGTGATGCGATCGACGCAAAAGCGGCGGTGGAGGGCCGTGAAGCGGTACAGAAAAAGATGAAGGATTACCACGCCAAAAAGGACAATAAGCTTGAGATAACGCAAAAGGAAGAGGATACCTACGTCGTCAATCAGCTGGTGAATGAAATGCTGGCACGCGGCTTTGCTTTTTTGCCGGTGGATCTTTACAAGTCAGACTGGCGCGTATACAAGATCGAAGATGGGAAAATTCGCTTGCCGTTTTCGGCGGTTCCCGGCATCGGCGCTACCGCTGCTATGTCGCTTGCGGAGGCTGTACAGCGCAATCCCGACGGCTTTATTGCTGCCGATGATCTGGCGAGTGAACCCGGTGTCGGCAATTCCGTAGTGGACGCCCTCAGAGAGGTCGGCGCCTTGGGCGATTTGCCGGCCAGCAAGCAAATATCTTTCTTTTAATAATAATTAATAGTTGACAGGATTACTTTAGTGTGTTAACATATTAGCACACTAAAGTAATCCGAGAAAGGCAGCGCCGTTGTTGACGGCTGCAAGAACGATATGAAACGATATTCCAGAATCACCCCCGAAGGGTCGAGAGATTTTCTGTTTGAAGAATGTGATGACAGACGCGTCGTGGAACACACGCTCGCGGATCTGTTTAAGGACAGCGGTTACCGTAAGGTAATGACGCCAGCGATCGAATTCTTTGACGTGTTCAAAAGTGATAATACCGGTGTGGAAGCAGAGGAGATGTTCAAGCTCACAGACGCGAAGGGAAGAACCACTGTGCTGCGGCCGGATAATACCATGCCGATCGCCCGTATGGTGGCTACCCGTCTGACGGCGGACGATCTGCCGGTTAGACTGTATTATAACCAAAGCGTTTATATCCGCAGCAAGGACTTGGCCGGTAAGACGAATGAAATTGCCCAAAGCGGCATTGAGCTGATTGGCGACGGCAGCATGGAAGCGGATATTGAGGCGATTAAGCTGGCGGTAGAATCCTTGCAGCGCTGCCAACTGAATAATTTTAAAATCGAAATCGGCAATGCCGCCTTCTTCAATGCGATTCTGCATCGGATGGCGATTACGGACGAGGACAAGGCGGATATTTGTAACCTGATTGAGGAAAAAAATTATGCTGCGCTCGGGGATAAGCTTGATAAGCTCGGCAACAGCCGTGAGACGGTCGCCATCAAAGCGCTGCCGCGTCTGTTTGGCGGCGTAGAGGTGATCGAAAAGGCAAAGCAGCTGTATGATGACCCTGACGCGTACCGCGCGCTGACGTATTTGAAAGCGGTCTATGAGGCCCTGGTGGAAGCCGGCCTCGGTGACAGCGTGATGCTCGATCTGGGACTGGTAAACCGTAATAATTATTATACGGGTGTGGTTTTCCGCGGCTATGCTGAGGGTTCGGGACTGACGATTCTCTCGGGTGGTCGGTATGATAATCTCCTCGGTGAATTCGGGATGCCGGCTCCGGCCATCGGCTTTGGCATAGAGGTCTCTGCTGTATGCGAGGCCATGCGCGAGGTCATCAACGTCGAACGGCCGTTGCGCATTGCGCTGACGAAGGGCCGGCTAGAGAAAAGCTCCGTTGCCCTGTTCAAAACGATGGGGCTCGATACCAAGGAGCTGGAGAATAAGGGCAGACGGCTGATCCTGCCGGTGGATAAGTATGAGGCAGTGCTGTCGAAGGCGCCGGATGTGATCACTTATGTGGAGCACGGCGTGTGCGACATCGGCATTGTCGGTAAAGACACGATCGTTGAACACGGCAGCGCCTTCTACGAGGTGCTGGACTTGAATATCGGCAAGTGCCGCTTTGCGCTTGCCTGTCCGAAGGATAGCGATTTTTTCGCCGGTTATAAGCGCAAGGTCGTTGCGTCAAAATATCCTAAGGTCGCCAAGGAATTCTTTGAAGGCAAGGGTATGGACGTAGAGATCATTAAAATTGAGGGCAGCGTTGAGCTGGCGCCGCTGTTAGGACTGGCGGACGGTATTGTGGATATCGTTGAAACCGGCTCTACCCTTAAGGAAAACGGGCTGAAAATTGTGGAGGAGATATTGCCGATCTCGGTAAGAGTCATTGTGAACATGGCGTCAATGAAACTCAGAAAAGCTGAAATTGAGGGCTTTCTGAATGACCTTGAGCTGGCCAGTCAGGTGTAGGTGAGAATATGAAAATAACAAAAGCTAACGGCAAGGCAGAATATGCCGTCATTGAAAATCTGAAAAAAAGAGCCGGCGAAACCAGCCAAGAGGTGCTGGACATTGTGCAGGGCATCATTAACGGTGTTAAGGAAAACGGCGATAATGCCGTACGCGAGTATACCGTTCGTTTTGACGGTGTGGTGCCGCACAAGCCCATGCTGACAAAGGAGGAGCTGAACGGTTATCTGGAACAGGTGGATGCGTCCTTCGGGCGCGCGATCATTAATGCGCGGGACAATATCTATCGCTTTCATCAGCGTCAGGCACAGCAGTCTTGGATGACGACCGAAGCCAACGGCGTGATCATGGGGCAGCGCGTCAGGGGACTGAAACGCGTTGGTATCTATGTGCCCGGCGGAACGGCTGCGTATCCGTCCTCTGTGTTGATGAACGCCATTCCTGCCAAAATTGCCGGCGTTGAGGAAATCATTATGGTAACGCCTCCCGGCAAGGACGGCAACCCGAACCCGAATATTATGGCTGCGGCTGCCGTAGCCGGTGTGGATAAGGTGTTCATGGTCGGCGGTGCGCAGGCGGTGGCGGCGCTTGCCTTCGGTACAGAGAAGATCCCGAAGGTGGACAAAATCGTCGGCCCCGGCAATATTTTTGTGGCTACGGCGAAGCGTTTGCTGTACGGAACGGTGGACATCGATATGGTGGCCGGTCCGAGTGAGATCCTGATCGTAGCGGATAAAACAGCTGATCCTGCCTTTTTAGCAGCTGACCTGATGAGCCAGGCAGAGCATGACAAGCTGGCGTCTGCGATCCTGCTGACGACCTCCGGCGACCTCGCCAGAGCCACGCTGCATGAGATCGACAAGCAGGTGAAGCACTTAGAGCGCCAGACGATCATTGAGGAATCGCTGGAGCGTTTTGGTGAAATTATTGTATGTGAGAATTTAGATCAGGCGCTGCATTTTGCGAACGAGCTGGCGCCGGAGCACCTGGAGCTGTGCATCAGCGAGCCGCTGAAATATATCGGGAAGGTGGATAATGCCGGTAGCGTGTTCCTCGGCAACTGGTCGCCGGAACCGCTGGGCGATTACTATGCCGGTCCGAATCATGTTTTGCCGACTTCGGGAACAGCGCGTTTCTTCTCGCCGCTGTCCGTCGACAGCTTTGTGAAAAAGTCGCAGTTTATCTACTATACCTGTTCGGAGCTGCGCAAGGCGAAGGACGATATTATTACGTTAGCTGAAAGCGAGGGACTGACGGCTCACGCGAATTCCATTAAAGTCAGATTTGATTAACGGCTGACGAACGGAGGAAATACTATGAGGACAGCAACGATTGAAAGAAATACCAGGGAAACGCAGATCAAAGCTACGCTCTGCCTTGACGGCGGCGCGGTGAACGTATCAAGCGGTATCGGCTTTTTTGACCATATCCTGACAGCGTTGGCGGTGCATGGCGGCTTTGGGCTGGAGCTGAAGGCGGTCGGTGATCTGGAGGTGGATACACACCATACGGCGGAGGATATCGGTATCGTGCTGGGCATGGCGTTCAAAGAGGCGCTGGGCGACAAGAGCGGTATCGAGCGCTACGGCAGCTTTGCCGTACCGATGGACGAAAGCTTGGCAAGGGTGGATCTGGATATTTCTAACCGTCCGTTTTTGGTCTTTCATGCGCAATTTTTACAGGAGCGCTGCGGCGATTACGAAACCTGCGTTACGGAGGAGTTTTGGCGCGCCTTTGCCGAAAACGCCGGTATCACGTTACATATCAATGTACCTTACGGCAGTAATGCGCATCATCAGATTGAAGCCATCTTTAAGGCGGTCGGCCATGCGCTGAAGATCGCTGTAAAGCAAAATGCAGACGGCGGCACGCTGTCTACCAAAGGAGTACTGTAATGGTTATTTTACCGGCAATTGACATCATAGACGGTAAGCCGGTGCGGCTTTATAAGGGCGATTTTGCCACGGCAGAACAGGTGGCGGACGACGCACTGCAAACGGCGCGGCGCTTCGCGGCGGCAGGTGCAACGTGGATTCATCTGGTGGATCTGGACGGTTCGCTGCAAAAACGAAGAGTGAACAGTGATACGATCCTTGCCGTTGCACGTGAGACGGAGCTGAACGTTGAGATCGGCGGCGGTCTTCGCACGATGGAGGATATCGCTTTTTATGCCGAAAACGGTATTCGCCGCATGATTCTCGGTTCTGTGGCGCTGAAGGATCCGGTACTGGTTAAGGAGGCCGTAAAGGCTTTTGGTGATCGTATTGCTGTCGGCATTGACGCGAAGGATGAGTATGTGGCGGCCGAGGGCTGGACAGAGCAAAGCGGTATCCATTATATCGAGTTAGCTAAGGGGATGGAGGCCGTCGGCGTGCGCACGGTGATTTACACAGATATATCCAGGGACGGAACGCTGACTGGTCCGAATATAGAGCAGCTGGTGCGGCTGAACGAAGCGGTCAGCTGCAACATTGTCGCCTCCGGCGGCGTGACGGACATCAACGATATTATCGCGCTGCGCACGCACGGGCTTTACGGTGCAATCTGCGGCAAGTCGATTTATAAAGGAACCTTGGATTTAAAGGAAGCAATTGAGAAAAGCAGGGAATAAACATGACGGATATTGAAAAGTATTTTAAAAAAGCGCCGCTGATTCCGGCGATCATTCAGGAAGCTGCCACCGGCGAGGTGCTGATGTTGGCGTATATGAACCGTGAATCGATGCAGAAAACGCTGGAAACCGGCTACACCTGGTTTTGGTCGCGCTCTCGCCAAGAGCTTTGGAACAAAGGCGCTACCTCCGGTCATGTACAAAAAATTGTGGATATTAAGGGTGACTGTGACGACGATACGCTTTTAATTCAGGTGGAGCAGACAGGCGCGGCTTGTCATACCGGCAACCACACTTGCTTTTTTAACGATATTTTATTTAACAGGGAATAAGCTATGGATTATATCAGAAACGATTATGAAACAATTCTTGCCCGTAAGGACGCTAAGGCGGAGGGCAGCTACACCTGTTACCTGTTTGAACAGGGACTGGACAAAATTCTGAAAAAGGTTGGCGAGGAAAGCACTGAAATGGTGATCGCTGCCAAGAACGGTGACAACGCAGAGACAGTCGGTGAGATCTGCGACTTGATTTACCATACGCTGGTGATGATGGTGGATCAGGGAATTACCGTGGACGACGTGGAGGCTGTGCTTGCCAAGCGTGCTGAAAAGGCTGGCAATTTAAAACATTTTCACAAGGTAGATAAAAATTCATAATGTCACATAAAAAATGGGTGCTGCGCAGTGCAGATAAGCTGCTTGCCAGTGAACTGAGCGAAAAATTTAATATTGACCCATTTATTTCCTTTTTGCTGGTGTCAAGAGGGATGCAAAACGAGCTTGCCGTTTCAAGCTTTCTGTCAGAAAGCCTTGAGGCGGTATCACCATTTCTGTTTGAGGATATGGAGCAGGCGGCGTTGACGCTCGCGGAAGCGATCGACGGTGGCGAGCGAATTTGCATTTACGGCGATTATGACTGTGACGGCGTGACCTCCACTGCGCTGCTGCTGCAGTACCTGCGTGAGGAGGGAGCAGACGCCTTCTACTATATTCCGTCAAGAGACGCGGAGGGTTACGGTCTGAACAAAGCGGCGATCGACAAGATCCATGCGCGCGGCGCACAGCTGATCGTGACCGTGGATAACGGCATCAGCTCCGTAGACGAGGCGGCGTATATCTACTCGCTCGGTATGCGGCTGGTGGTGACGGACCACCATCAGCTGGGTGATACGTTACCGCAGGCGGAGGCGGTGGTCAATCCGCACCGCCCTGAAAACCGGCTGACCTTCCGCGATTACTGCGGCGTCGGCGTCGCTTTCAAGCTGATTTGTGCGCTGTACGACGGCGATGTGCAGAATTTGATCAACCGGTATGTTGACCTGGTGGCGATCGGTACGATAGCCGATGTGGTTCCGCTGCTCGGTGAAAACCGCTTTTTTGTCAAGGCCGGCTTAGACTTAATTAACCGTCAGCCGCGTCCGGCGCTCGAGGTGTTTAAAAACAACGGCGGCAAAGCGGAATATGCTGCGAATGATATTGCGTTCCAGCTCTGTCCGCGCATCAACGCGATGGGCAGGATGGACGACGCGGCCGGTGCGGTGGCGTTCTTAATGGCGGAAAATTATCTGGAGGCTGAGGGACTTTACGCTACGCTGTGCGACAAAAATGCAGAGCGTCAGGCCTTTGAAAAGGAAATTTTGGAGGATGTACTGGCTCAGCTGCAGGCGAATCCGCGGCTGGCAGCCGAGCGTGTGATCGTGGTATCCGGTCTTGGTTATCATCCCGGTGTCGTCGGCATTGTCGCCAGCCATATTGTAGAACGTTATGCAAAGCCGGCGATCGTTATCGGCGTTTATGCCGACGGCGAGGCACGCGGCTCCGCCCGTTCCGTCGAGGGCTTTAATATTCATGACGCGATTGCCGCCTGCAGTGAAGACCTGATCCGCTTCGGCGGCCATCCTTTGGCGGCCGGTGTCACGCTGGCAGCAGAAAAAATTGACGACTTCCGAAAAAGCATCAATCAATATGCGCTGCGTGCTTATGAGGTAATGCCGCCGGCAACGCTGACGCTGGACTGCAAGATTTCGCCTCAATATATCAGCCTTGCCCTGGCGGAAAGCCTGCGCGCACTCGAACCTTACGGCGCTATGAATCCGCAGGCGGTATTCGGCGTCTATAAAATGAAGCTGCTGTCGGTTACGCCGCTCAGCGAAGGCAAGCACGTTCGCTTTGAATGTGAAAAGAAGGGCGAAAAGCTGCGCGTCGTGAAATTCGGCACTGCCTATGAAGCATTTCCGTATCATGCCGGTGATTTGGTGGATATTGCCGTTAAGGTTTCAAAGAATAATTACAAGGAACGGGATTACCTGTCTGTTCAGGCGGTCGATATCCGGCTGAACGGAACAGATGATGACCGCTATTTCCGTGAAAAGAACGCGTACGAGCGCTATCGGCTGACCGGAAGGGCGGACAGCAGTATGTACCCGAGCCGGGAAAAATGCGCGGTGGTATACCGCTACTTAAAGGCAAACGGCGGCTGGCCGTACGACCGTGACGACTTGTATTTCCGCCTGCAGGAGCAGGTGAATTATGCACAGCTGCTGTTTGCACTGGCTGCTTTTCAGCAAGCAGGACTTGTCTCGGTCGGGGACGGCGTTACGCTGCTTCCGTCGTCGCAAAAAGTAAACCTGGAGGAAACAAAGATACTCAAAACCCTGAGGGAGAGATTGAACATTGAGTGAAGAAGTAAAGGCAGAAGTCTATAATGACCGTTTTGATGAGCTGCTGGAGCAGGTCCGACAAACAGAGGGCTATGACAGCGAACGCATCGAGCGCGCCTATCAACTGGCTAAGACAGCGCATCAGGACCAGCGCCGCCGCTCAGGCGAGCCGTATATTATGCATCCTGTCGCCGTGGCGAAAATACTGTTTGAAATCGGCATGGACAACGAATGTATCATCGCCGCGCTGCTGCACGATGTGGTCGAGGATACGGTCTATGATATTGATTATATTAAGAACGAATTCGGCAGTGATGTCGCACTGTTGGTGGACGGCGTTACGAAGCTGACGCAGATTCCGCTGTACACACGTGAGGAGGTTCAGGCAGAGAATATCCGTAAAATGTTTATTGCCATGAACCAGGATGTCCGTGTGATCATCATTAAACTGGCTGACCGGCTGCATAATATGCGTACGCTGGAGCACATGCCGGTATATAAGCAGCGCCAAAAGTCACAGGAAACGCTGGAGATTTACGCCCCGATCGCGCACCGTCTCGGTATCCGTCAGTTCAAGGAGGAGCTGGAGGATTTGGCGATCCGTTATCTTGACCCTGTCGCGTACCAGGAAATAGAAAATTCCTTATCCATGCGTAAAGCGGAGGGTGAAGCCTTCCTGAAGGAAATTACCGACGAGCTGAGCGCAAAACTCAAGCCGATTATGAAAAATTGCCGTATCACGTCGCGCGTGAAGTCGGTACACGGTATCTTCCGCAAGGTGTATATCAAGGGCAAAAACCTGGAGGAAATATATGATATTTATGCTGTCAGAATTATTGTGGATACAATGATTGACTGCTATAATACGCTGGGCATTGTGCACGATATGTTCACGCCGCTGCCCGGTCGCTTTAAGGACTATATCTCCACGCCAAAGCCCAATATGTACCAGTCTCTCCACACGACGGTGCTCTCTAAAAAAGGAACACCTTTTGAAATTCAGATCCGCACCTGGGATATGCACCGCACAGCGGAATTCGGTGTTGCGGCACACTGGAAATATAAGCTCGGCAAGGGCGGCAAGGACAGCCTTGATAACTCGCTGCAGTGGATCAACCGGATGTTGGAAAACGAAAATGCTGACGATGCATCGGAATTTATTGCGAATATCAAGGGCGATCTTTCGCTTGACGAAGTGTATGTCTTTACGCCGAAGGGCGACGTAAAATCCCTGCCGACCGGTTCTACCGTGATCGACTTTGCTTATGCCATTCACTCGGCTGTCGGTAACCGTATGATCGGCGCAAAGGTGGACGGCCGCATTGTGCCGCTCGACACTGTCGTCAAGACCGGACAGATCGTAGAGGTGCTGACTTCTAATCAACAGGGAAAGGGTCCCTCCAGAGACTGGCTTAATATCGTAAAAACAAGTGAGGCGCGCTCTAAGATCAGGGCGTGGTTCAAAAAGGAAAAGCGCGAAGAAAATATAGCCGAGGGCCGCGCCGAGCTGGAGCGTGAGCTGAAACGCAATTTTATTCGCTTTGACGATAATGCAAAGCAGGAGGAATTTTTACTGAAAATTGCCGCCAGACAGCGCTTTGCGAATACCGACGACCTGTTCGCCGCCATCGGTTACGGCGGTCTGAAGATCAGCCGCATTATGCCAGGCATTAAGGATGAATATAACCGCAACTGGAAGGAAAATAAAGAGGAGGCGCAGCCGGCTTCCGTTCAGCCGCCGGTAAAGCGCGATACAAAATCGTCTGACGGCGTCATCGTGGAGGGTATCGACAACTGCCTGATCAACATGGGCCGTTGCTGTAATCCGCTGCCGGGAGAAGCAATTATCGGCTTTATCACCCGCGGTCACGGTGTAACGATCCATCGCCGTGACTGTAAAAACGTGCCGCACGATTTGATCCATTCTCCGGAGCCTGAACGCTGGATCCCTGCCAGATGGGATTCCGATATTAAGGTGGATGCTCGCTCCACGCTGAAAATTTATGCCATTAACCGCGACGGCGTGCTGATTGACGTTACAACTGCGCTGATGAATATTCATGTCAAAATGTATGCCATCAGCGCCAGGATCATCAACGACGGCAATTGCCTGATCAGTACAACGATTTCCGTCAACGGTAAGGAGCATCTGGACTCTATTATTAAAATGCTGGGCAAGGTAAACGGCGTTTACTTAATTGAGCGCAGCGATTCATAAACTTTGAGGTAAGAGGATGAAAGCAGTTATTCAAAGGGTAGCTTATGCAAAATGTCTGATCGACGGGCAACTCACCGGTCAGTGCGGCGAGGGACTGATGATCTTACTCGGCGTTGTAGAGGGAGATACCGTGAGCGACGCCGATAAGCTGTTGAAAAAAGTACCGTATCTGCGTATTTTCAGGGATGAAAATGATAAAATGAACCGCTCCTGTCTGGATATCGATGGCGAGATATTGGTGATTTCGCAGTTTACGCTGGCGGCAGATTGCTCACACGGCAGACGCCCGTCGTTTATTGCGGCGGCAGCACCGAACGAAGCAATACCGCTGTATGAGTACTTTGTACAGGGGCTGCGCCAGGCCGGCGTCAAGAGCGTACAGACCGGCGAATTCGGTGCAGATATGCAGATCGAAATGATTAATAACGGTCCGGTTACCATTGTGCTGGACAGTAAGGAGCTGAAGTAATGCTGGTGAAACAGGATCTGTTCCGACCGCTTGACAATAACTGTTATCTGATAACAGACGAAAAGACGAACTGCGCCGCGCTGGTGGATTGCAGTGAATGGAACGACCGGATGGAACGGCTGATCGGTGACGCGCAGCTGGTGTATATTCTGCTCACACACGGTCATTTTGATCACATTGGCGGTGTTGCCGAGGTGCAAAAGCGTACCGGCGCTAAGGTAGTGATCAGCCGCGAGGATGCGCCGATGCTGTCATCACCGATGGCGTCGCTCGCAGCATTTTCCGGCTTCAGAACGCAGCAGTCGGTACAGCCGGATATTTTGGTGAGCGACGGCGATACGCTGACGGTCGGCAGCCTGACGGTGCAGATACTGGCTACGCCAGGTCATACCAAGGGCAGTGTGTGCTATTTAGTAGGGGACTGTCTGTTCACCGGCGATACGCTGTTTTGCGAATCCTGCGGCAGAACTGATTTTCCCGGCGGCTCCATGACAGAAATGCGCCAATCACTCCGGCGGCTGGCTGCCCTGGAGGGAGACTATAAAGTTTACGCCGGACATGACGAAAACTCTACGCTGGCGCATGAAAGACAGTATAATCCAATGATGAAATAACTATGCTATTAAAGAATATCAACCATGCTTACGGCTATCATACACAGAAGATCGTTACCCTATTTTTTCCGCTTGAAAAAATACAAAACGATCGGCCGGACAGCATTGAAGTCATTACCGAACAAAATGACCGCCTGCTGACGGTGACGGTCCGCCTCTTTTCCGAGGAAAAAAGGGTAGCGTATACGGCAGACGAAAAAGAGGATATGGCACAGGCTATATCCCTTTTGCTTTATAACGTGCTGGCAGAGATGACGGGCTTTCGTCCGCCTTGGGGCATCCTTTACGGTGTGCGACCGGCGCGGCTGATGCACGCAAAAACCGAACAGCTGGGCGAAGCAGGCGCCAAAGCTTTTTTCAAAAAAAGCTTGGTGACCGACAGCAAAATTGACTTGGCCGTCAGCGTGATGCACCGTGAGAATAAGATCATTGCGCTGTCGCAGAGCAACTCCTATTCACTTTATGTGTCCATTCCGTTTTGCCCGTCGCGGTGCTCCTACTGCTCGTTTGTATCCCATTCTATCCAGAATGCGCAAAAGCTGATCGATCCGTATGTTGACCTGCTTTGTCGGGAGCTGGCGGAAAAAGCTGCCCTTGCGCGTCAACTCGGCCTGCGGCTGGAAACGGTCTATTTCGGCGGCGGTACGCCGACAACGTTGACAGCTGCACAGCTCGACAGGCTGCTGACCGCGGTGGAAGAACACTTTGACCTGACTGCCTTGCGTGAATATACGGTCGAGGCAGGCCGTCCGGATACCGTCACGGCCGATAAGCTCTTGACCCTGCAGCGGCATCGCGTTGGCCGTATCAGCATCAATCCGCAAAGCTTCAACGACGAGGTGCTGCAGAAGATCTGCCGCCGTCATACTGTCGCGCAGGTAGAGGAGGCCTTTGCGCTGGCAAGGTCGCTCGGCTTTGATAATATTAATATGGATCTGATCGCAGGACTGAACGGCGATACGCTGCCTTCCTTTTGTAACAGCGTGGACCGCGCTGTTGCGATGGGCGCTGAATCCGTCACGGTGCATAACCTGGCGCTCAAGAGCGCCGCTTATTTGGTGACGGAAAACGAGTATTTTGATAATTCTAAAAAAACGCTGACAGCGGATATGATCAACTATTCCAATCGCGCGCTGAGCGCATCCGGCTATGCGCCGTATTATATGTACCGCCAAAGCAAGTCGCTTGGTAACCTTGAAAATTGCGGTTGGTGTCGCGAGGGCTTTGACTGTCTGTACAACGTGTTCATGATGGATGAGACCCATACCGTTTTGGCCGCCGGCGCCGGTGCTGTCACAAAGCTGAAGCATCCGCAAACGGGGCATATTGAAAGAATTTATAATTATAAATATCCTTATGAATATCTGCGTAATTTTGAAACGGTACTGGAAAAACAGAAAAAAATCATAGAATTCTACAATTCGTAATATTGAAATTTATTTTTTGTATAATTTTTAGCGTTTTCTATTGCATTTCGTCAAAGAATGTAATATAATATAACAGAGGTGATAAATATGAGTAATATTAACGATGTTATCAGCGGCGTAGACGACGTTCTTCAGAGCGCCAAGCAAGGCAATTTTGAAGAGGCGTTTTCTAAAACAAAAAGCTATGCTGAAAAGGCCGGCAAAAAAAGTGCCGAAAGACTGGAGATTTCCAGAAAGAAGATCGAGCTGCTGGATTCCAAGACCAAGCTCGCCAAGGCTTATGAAAAATTCGGAAAGCTCTGCTATGACCGTGACAACGGTGCCGACATTGACGAGGACGCTTATCAGTCCTGTGTAGCCGAGATTGAGCTGCAGCGGATGCGCTCCGAGCTGCTGGATGCGGAAATCCAGGAGATGAAGGATAAGGTAACGGACACTGTCTCAAAGGTGTATAAGGAAGTTACACGCTCCGAGACAGACGCGGAGGCTGCCGAAGAAGCTGCCCAGCCGGAGGTTGAGGTAGAGGTCGTTGAACCGGAAGAATAATCAGCTTAGCCGCTGAATACAATAGAGCAGTACCCTACGGTACTGCTCTATTTTTTTTGACGGTGATTTGTGTGGCAGCAAAAAACAAAACTAACTATTTCAGTTCCGCAGCGCTCCTGCTCACTACCTCAGTACTGGTGAAGGTGCTCGGCGCAGTTTATAAGATACCGCTGACGGCCTTTATCGGCGCTGTCGGCAGAGGCTATTTTGCCACCGCTTACAACCTATATATGCCGCTGCACGTGATCCTAATGGGTTCATTGCCGATCGCCCTTTCGCGGTTGGTCAGCCGTCATAACGCCGTCGGAGATGTTACCGCGCTTTCCTCCTTGCGCAAGGGAGCGCTTTCGGTATTTACAGCGGTAGGTGCTGTCGGAACAGGGATCATTTTGTTAGCGGCGATGCCCTACACGCGCTGGATCGCCGGTTCGCCTAAAAGCATCTATACCGTATTGGTGTTAGCGCCAAGCCTGCTGTTCGCCTGCGTTGCTGCCTGTCAGCGCAGTTATTTTGAAGGACTGTTGAATATGCGCCCGACGGCCGTTTCGCAAATACTGGAGGCTGTCTGCAAGCTTTTGTTCGGACTGGCGCTGGCCAAGTGGTCCTTAGCGTATCTCTTGCACCAATTTTCCGCAACCGGTATGATATTGGACCGGCCGTTCAATACGGAATCGGAGGCACTGAGCTTCATTTATCCGATCACCTCGGCGGCGGCCATGCTCGGCGTGACCTTCGGTACCTTAGTCAGCATGGTGTATACCGGCGTTTACACCACGCTTTACCGTGACCGCTCACTGCCGCGCGTCAGTGCCGGCGAGGGTAAGCGAGAGCTGCTTCACTTTTCCTTTCCGATCATGGTCAGCTGTGCGGTACAGAGCGTATTTCAGTTTTTGGATACCGCCACGGTGCAGCTGGCGCTGAGCCGCACAAACATAGCGGCTCTCAAGGCGCTGTATGCGGATAGCCTGCAGCTGGCAACGGTACCGGACGGCGATCTGGTGACTTATATTTACGGATTGTTTTCTGCTTCACTGGACTTTAAAAATCTGATTCCCGGTATTACCATGGCGCTGGGTGTTTGTGCAGTACCTGCTGTCTGTCGCGAGTATGAAAGCGACAACCGTGAACACTTGACATCACTGATGAATACGGTTTATCGGGCAACGGCGCTGCTGTCCGTTGGCGGCGGTGTATTGCTGGCACTGACGGCGGAGCCGATCCTGCGCCTTTTTTACGGCAGCGCTGCGCCCGATTTGGTAGCAGGCTGTGCGGAACCGGTGAAATATTTTGCGCTGACGGTGCCGGTTTATGCGATGGCGTCTACGGCCGTGTTTTTTGTGCAGGCGCTCGGTAAGCCGGAGCGCTCGATCGTACCGTATATCGTATCCGGTCTTGTGCGGATGGTGCTGAACATGGTTTTAGTACCGCGTGGAGAGCTGATTTTAAACGGTGCGGTGATTGCCGGTGCGATCGGCTATGCGGTGCTTGCGGTGATGAATATGGTGATCGCCGGCCGGTTATCCGGCGTACGTGCTGACCTTCAGTCCGTGCTGTGGAAACCGTTGATCATCGGCGCGGTTGCGTTTTTCGTCTGCCGTTTCCTGTTTTCGACAATGACAGACAGGTTTGGCGATGTTGTCAATTTATTGATTGAAGCGGCTGTTTTTAGCGTGATCTTCTGTATCTTGTGTTTGCTTTTGAGGGAAGTGAAGCTGCAGGAAATAATTTCCGCTTTTCAACGTAAAAAAATGGCTTAAATACTTGATTTACGGAGCAAAATATAGTATTATTAGTTATAGCAAGGGCACAAATTCTCCTAGGTATTGAGTTTGTGCCTTTCTGTTGAAACTATTAATCTTCTGAACAGGAGAACGGTATGGCAGTTGATTTTGAATTAAAGGATCGGTACGGTATTGAGGATTTAATTTCAATTGTCAGAGTCCTCCGCGCACCCGGCGGTTGTCCTTGGGACAGGGAACAGACGCACGAATCCATTAGGAAGAATTTTATTGAAGAAACGTATGAAGTCATTGAGGCTATCAATAAGCAGGATACCGCGCTGCTGAAGGAAGAGCTGGGCGATGTGCTGCTTCAGGTGGCGCTGCATACGGAAATGGAACGTGAAAAGGGCACCTTCACCTTCGACGACGTTGCTAACGACATTGTGCAAAAGCTGGTGATTCGCCATCCGCACGTGTTTGGTGAGGTCGTTGCGAATAACGAGGAGGAGGCGCTCGATAGCTGGAACGCCGCGAAGCAGCAGTCAAAGGGGATGAAAAGCCAAAGCGAAAGTATGCTTTCCGTTCCGCGTGAGCTGCCGGCTTTGATGCGTGCGCAAAAAATACAGCATAAGGCGGCAAAGGTTGGCTTTGACTGGGATCATGTCGACGGTGCCGTGGACAAGCTGTATGAAGAGATTAATGAGTTAAAAACGGCGATGTCTGACGGCGATCAGGCTGCGGTGGAGGAAGAATTCGGTGATGTGCTGTTTTCTTGCGTCAACATTGCACGTTTCCTGAAGCTTGACAGTGAAGAGGCGCTGACCGCTTCAACGGATAAGTTTTTGTCACGCTTTACGGAGGTGGAACGTTTGGCGCGCGAAAGAGGCATTGACATGAAGGAAGCCTCCCTCAGTACGCTGGATCAGCTGTGGGACGAAGCCAAGAAAATAAAAAGCGAATAATCGCAACGGAGGAAATTTTATGAACAAAACTGAACTCGTAGCAGCAGTAGCTGCAAAGGCAGAACTTTCTAAGAAGGACGCAGACGCAGCTGTAGCAGCAGTTGTAGAGGCTATTACCGGCGCACTGGCTGACGGTGAGAAGGTTTCTCTTGTTGGCTTTGGTACGTTTGAGGTGAAAGATCGTGCTGCTCGCACCGGCTTAAATCCTCGCACCGGCGAAAAGATCGAAATCGCTGCAGCAAAGGCTCCGGCATTCAAGGCTGGCAAGGCTCTCAAGGATGCTGTCAACAAGTAATTAGCTTTTTAAACAGAGGGCGTCACAGACGCCCTTTTGTTTTCAGGAGACGTAATGAGATTAGACAAATATTTGAAGGTCACCCGTATCATTAAGCGCAGAACAGTGGCGAATGAGGCTTGCGACGCCGGCAGAGTGGCGGTGAACGGCAGGGTCGCCCGCGCATCCTATGACGTTAAGATCGGTGATAAAATCACGGTATCGCTTGGCCAGGGAGAACGTACCTTTGAGGTGCTGGCCGTCAGCGAGCACGTCCTCAAGGAGGACGCTTCCAAAATGTATAAGGTGTTATAAAAAGAGCCTTACATGAAGAAACTCGGCAGATTATTTCTGCCGAGTTCTTTTACTTATTGAACTTGTTTTTCTTTCGCCTCTTCGTAATCGGCGGAGGTGAGCTCCTCATAGTCTGAGAGGTCGTCCTCGGCCAACTGCAGCCGGCCTTCTTCCATACGCAGCGTCGCTTCGATCAGCCCCAGCAGGGCAAAGAAAATCATCATTTCCTTCGCGCTTTGCAGGGTGAATTCAAACATAGAGATCGTGATGAAGCCAACCAGGGAGGCGGTATAAAGCACGGCGTAGGGGCGGTATAGCGCGCTTTTTCCTTTAAACAGCGCCAGTAATGCTTTGACGATCACGGCAATGATTAAGCCGACAAACACAGCGCCCAGCAAACCGCCCTCTACCAGCGCCTGTAAAAACAGGTTGTGCGTATGGGCGCGGTCTAAGCCGTAGGTATCGCGCAGCAGGGTGTGGATATTATCCGTTCCGGCGCCGAGACCGATGATCGGGTGATGCAGGAACATATCCAGACTGTATTGCCATATATCCATTCGGTGGTTGTTGGAGGCTAAAAAGTCGCCCTTTGAATTGATATACCGCAGCGATAAGCCGAGCGGCACGGCGATGGCTAAGATCAGAACAAACGGAAACAGCTTTCTGAATATACGCTTGTTACTGATTAGCATAATAATGATAGAGATCGCGACCGCGATATACGCCCCTCTGGAGAAGGTACACACGACGCCGCCGAGCGCCAGTAACAGGCAAATACTGCTGATTCTTCTGTTTTTTGAATGTTTAAAAAAGACAGTGCCGAACGCACAAAACGGCGTAGTAATAATCAGGTAAGTCGCCAATATCAGCGGATTGTCAAAGGTCGCGGAGGCGCGGGAGGAATAGGGCTTATTGATAATTTCCACCGGCAGCAGCTTAAAGACCTTGTCGTTCAGCTCATAGAAAAGCGGATTCGCAAGCGTGTGCTCCCAGCCAAAGTGCTTGCTGAGGTTGAAGGTGACGATCTCCACGATGGCGATCAGTCCGATAATACCGGTAGAAACATTGATTGCTGTGATCGCCAGCTTCAGCTTTTCCTTTGTGTTGACAACGTTCGCAATCAGCGCATATGTCAGAAAGCAGCCCATCCACAGCAGGGAAATCAATAGAGAGGACAGGTGCGATTTGCTCCATACAGAAGAAATCAGCATATATACGGTATAGGAAAAAAAGACCTTGCCCAGTTCGCCCAGCTTTGCGTTCCGGCCGGTTTTTTTGAAATGGACAATAAAGTAAGTATATAATGCAAATATGAAGAGAGGTGCAATATATTCGGGCGTCAGCATCGAGAAGCCAAGCGTGACTAACAACCCTTGAAACAGCTTTCTGTCGGTAGTACCGCCCAGCTGCGAAGCCATAGATTCACTTCCTTAAGAACGATTCCTGTCAGCGGCCGTTTTCGTTGACTGCTGACTGCCTTGATAATACCACAACACCGCTGTGATTGCAAGATTTTTATCCATTTTTTGCTGTTTGTGTTTATTATAATATTTAAAATTAAAAATTATGGTTGCATTGTTGCAACGAATCATGTATAATACTATTTTGTTAAATTATAATTAATGACGAGGAGTTTTGTTTATGAGTGATAAAAATATTAAAAATGCTCCGATGAACGAAAACGAGGCCAAAAGCACCGTAGAAGAAAATGCGGCCAAAACCGAGGTGCTCTTTGACGAGGAACCGACGGAGACCTCCGCAGAGCCGGCAGAGGAGAGTGCCTACGATCCTGAGAATCCGACGTATGAGGAAAACGATAACTGGGAGTTTGAAGCCGAGGCGTTAACCTTAAAGAACACAGTGATCGAGGGTGACGAGCTGGAGGTTGAACTGCCGGAGAAGCCGGTGGCGCAGACGCGCGAGCGGCCAAAGGCGGTACAGCCGGTAGCTGCTCCGACGGTACAAAAGGTCAATACGGATAACAAAAACGTCACCAAGTTCCTGATCACTGCGATCATAGCGGTGCTGGTGATCGGTGTGCTGACCTTTTTCGGTATCCGTTACTACACCGTACCGAACACCTCCGAAAAAATGAATCCAGGTAACGTGGCAATGACGGTAGGCGACCAAAAGATCTCGCTCGGTATGTATAATTACTACTATAAGTCCGTTGTCAATAGCATCAAGTCGAACGCGATGTACGGCTATTATCCGGATCTGGATATCTACACTGATTTTAATCAGCAGGAGACGACGGACGACGACGGCAACACCATGACCTGGGCAGAGCGTTTTGATAAGGAAGCTCAGGATCAAATCCAAATGATTGCCGCTTTCTATGAAATGGCGCTGGAAAACGGCGTAACACTGACAGAGGACCAGCAGGAGCAGATCACGAGCACGATGACCGAGCTCGAATCCGCTGCCGTGGCCGACGGTAAATCCGTCGATGAGTATATCTCTGAAAATTACGGCGATTACTGCGGTTATGCTACGCTGGAAAAGATGATTACCATGAGTATGGTGGCGCAGAACTACTATGTGATGCAGTCTGCTTCTATTGCACCGACAGAGGCGGAAATTGAGGCTTATGCGGATGAACACATCAGCGAATACCTGACGGCGGATATCGCTTATCTGGTCATCCCTTATGACGAAACGACCCACGACACCGTGATGGCGTCAGCAGAGGAGTATGCTGCCGGCTTTACCACTGCGGAGGACCTCATCGCTGCCATTCCTACGGCTTGCGCGGATCTCATTCAAAGCTATGTGGACATGGGCTATTACGCTTCTGCCGAAGCAGGCGCTGAAGATTTAGCAACGCAGGTTGAGCTGACGCTCTCTCAGGAATATGTGAGCAATGGTTTCCCGTCAGAAGTTTATGACTGGGTAATGTCGGCTGAGGCGGCAATCGGTAGCTGTAAGGCCTTTGACGTAGCGGATAACGGCTTTGCGCTGATCGTGCTGAAGGAGACAGAGGCGACTCCGGACGAGGAGACAGTGTTCACCGTCCGTCATATCCTGATTCAGCCGGAGACCGAGACGGAGGAAGTCACCGACGAAACAACGGGCGAAACGACCGAGCAGGCATTGCCGGCGACAGAGGAACAGCTGGCGGCAGCGAAGACCAAGGCTGACGAGGTTTACGCAGAGTATCAGAACGGCGACAAGACAGAGCTTAGCTTTGCCAAGCTGGCGGAAGAGTATTCCGAGGACCCCGGTTCTACACTGGAGCAGAGCGGCGTGTACGGCGGTATTTATGAAAATATTGCCGCGAGTGAAAATTTTGCAGAGGAATTCAAGGCTTGGGCACTGGATCCGGCAAGACAGTACGGTGACACCGACATTGTAGAAACGCAGTTCGGCTATCACATTATGTACTTTGTGTACAGTGGTCCGAAGTATCTCGGTCAGGCAAGAACCTCTCTGTGTGTGGAAATGCAGGACGGTGCTGCCGACGACTACGCGACAAAGCTTTATGACAGCGTGCTGGCAAAGAGAACGCCTGCCGCACCGGAGACCGCCGCTGATACGACCGGCGAGATTGCGGAATAAATTGTAATTTTTAAAGGTAATACTTGTAATCTTTCAAAAAGTATAGTAAAATATGTTGGCGTATGCAGCCTGTCCCCGAGGCAGGCTGATGCAATAACCTGAAAAGGATGAGAATAATTATGGCTAAAGAATTAGAAAACGACAAGCTTGCCGCCAAGCGTGAACAGGCGGAAGCGAAAAAGCAGGAGCTTGCTGATCAGATTGCAGATATCAAAGCGAAGATCCTGGAATCGAATGACGAAAACGAAAAGAAGACGCTCCGTAAGCAGCGCGATGAGCTGGTCAAAATGAGAGACGGCATAGTAATTACGGACGATAAGGTAACCGTACCGATGGCGGCAAAGGCCAAAAAGGCGCTCACCGCTTGCATCGTGTGTGTTGTTATCGTTGCACTGCTGGTGACGTATGTCGCTACCGGCGCTGTACGTCACGGTCTGATCGCAAGAACCGGCCTGCCGCAGCGGACGATCACCGGTGTTGTTCTGACTGACGACAAGGGCGTGAAGCATAACATCAAGGTGGCGACTTATAATTATTATTACGCTACTTATTACAACAGCCTGTACCAGACCGGCCAGATGTTTGCCCAGTACGGCACGTCGGATTCTAACAGCTATCCTGATTTTGATGAAAAGCTGTCTGCACAGACCTATACCGACGATGACGGTAATGTGATGACTTGGGAAGAGCATTTCCGTGACGAGGTGCTGGAGAATATCAAGGACACCTATATGTACTATTATGCAGCGTTGGCTGCTAATAACGGCGAGGAGCCGGAAATTAAGGAATCTCAGCAAGAATCGATCGACGACGCGATCGCGTCTTATGAGGAAAGCGGCGCTACCTACGGCTTTACTGTTGACGGCTATCTGCAAGCCGTGATTGGCAGTGGCATTAACGAGGCATTCGTCAGACATGAGATGAAGGTGACCTATATCGCTCAGAATTATCTGGAGGATTTTACCAAGGAGCTTTCCAATAAGGAATATACCGACGAAGAATACAATGCTTACTACAGCGAGCACGAGCAGGAGCTGCAGTCTGTTGACATCATGCACTTTGAAGCAGAGAGTGAGGACGAGGCTGCTGAGTTTGTGGCTGCGCTGAACGACGACGGCTCTAACTTTGCCGAGCTGGCTTACAGCTATAGCGGCGAGGAGACGGATCAGGATCCGGTAGAGCTTACCTATTATAATATGACCTACGGCACCATGGAGAACCTTTCCTGGGATATCTGCACTGCCGAGGAGGTTGCGTCAGAGGAAGAAGAGGCTGCCGACGAGGAAACGGAGGAAGAGCATACACACGCTTATCCGGGTCTTGACTATCTGTTCTCTTCTGAGAGACAGGCCGGCGAAAAGTTCAACGATACAAAGTCTGTTATCTATATCATTAAGCCCACCTATCTTTCTGACGTCACACCGGTTACGGTTCGTCATATCCTGATCACGCCGGACGATATGAAGCCGGAGGAAGAGGAAACAGACGAGGAGACCACGGAAGAAGCAACCGAGGAAACCGAAGATACGACGGAAGAGCTTTCCGACGAGGAGTTGGACGCGCTGGCTGCGGAAAAGGCACAGGCCGTGCTGGATGAATACCTTGCTGGCGAGCAGACCGAGGACGCCTTTGCTGCGCTGGCTAAGGAGAATTCCAGCGACGGTAACGCAGAGGACGGCGGCATCTATGAAAACGTTGTACCGAATCAGATGGTGAACACCTTTAACGCTTGGTGCTTTGACGCAAACCGTCAGGCAGGCGATACCGAAATTGTAAAGACGGAATACGGTTATCACGTGATGTATTTCGTCAGCAAGAGCGAGCTGCCGGTATGGAAATATACCGCTCAGCAGGCACTGGCAGCAGAGGACTCTGACAGCGATCTGGATGCCTTTGACGAGGCGAATACGGTCAAGACCTCTTGGCTCGGCACACGCTTCATGAATAAGGACACGGATATTTCTAACTGATCATAGAGGAACGATTAGCGATGACGGTGAGACGTAAGGAATCGGAGCAGCTGCTGTTAGAAAATGCACGGCTGAAGGCCGCTTTGAACGAGGCGGAGTTTGAGTGCGAGCGGCTGACGATCATCAATTCCAATCTGGAACGCCAGCTGGAGGAAGCCAACCGAGAGCTGGAAAAGAATATTGAGGTGCTGCAGTCGCTGAAGCATGAAATTGAAGGGATTGTGCAATCGCTGACCGATACAAACCATAACTAATCTTATCATGAATCCACCCGGTAAAGCATATACTTTATCGGGTGATTTTTTATGCAGGAGTCAATGATTCAAAAAAAGCATACTGTCTATGCGGAAAATCGGGAGCTGCTGGAGCTGGAGGGCGTTAATGACGTCGGCGCGTTTAACGAGGAGGAGATCACGGCCCGCTGCGACTGCGGCAGCATTTTGATTAAAGGGAACGGACTGCACATCGAGGTGCTTGACCTGGATAGCGGTAAGCTAAAAATCAAAGGCAAGGTGACGGCGCTGGTGTATAGCGACAGTGTCAGCACCAAGGGTTTGCTGGGGAGGCTGTTTTCATAGCGGCGTCCACGCCGGCGTTTCTGCTGCTGGGCGTTGCTGTCGGCCTTTCGTATGATGTCGTGCTGTTTGTCCAGCGTTTGCTTGGTTCCGCCGTCGTAAAGCACCTGCTGGATTTTTTGATTGCTGTTGCGTGGGGGCTGGCGTATGTGTGCTGCCTGATCGCTTATGCCGGCGGCAGCTTCCGCGGAGAATACCTGCTGCTGTGCGGCGGCGGTGTTGTTATCTATTTGATAACAATTCACCGCGTTATTAACCCTGTTTTGTTATTTATCACAAAACCGTTTCAACGTTTGCGTGCGCAGCTCCGGAAAAAATTAAAAAAGAGTAAAAAAAGATTTAAAAAGGTATTGCATTTCAGTAAATAAATATATTATAATATATATGTTATTTAGTGGGCAGAATCGGAAAGGGGCGTGCGTTCAGCATGAAAGCAGGTATGAAAAGTATCAGCAAGAAGTCACTGATCAAGGGCGTTGTGATCGTCCTGTTTGCGGCGCTTGTGCTTTATTGTTCTTTTTCTCTTTTTTCTAATTATGCCGACATCAGCCGCTTGAAGGCGCAGGCTGCGGAATATGACGCGGAGTACGAGCAGCAGCTGGCAGAAAATGAAAAAATCAAAGCGATCCTTGATTCCGATAATTTGGATGATTATATCGAACAGAAGGCCAGGGAGAAGGGTTATGCCAAGGACGACGAAATGGTGTTCTACGATATTTCTTCCAGTAAATAAGATAAGAATAAGAGGGCTTGTCCCTCTTTATTTTTTATGCCGCTTGTGGTATGATAGTGACAATTGTGATTGCGAGGTGGCGATATGAAATTATGGATGACAGCGCCGTGCCTGCTCGGCTTAGAGGGTCCGGTGGCGGAGGAACTGAAAATGCTCGGCGCAGACAACGTGCGCGCAGAAAATGCACGGGTGTTCTTTGAGGGCGATGAAACAGTCTTGGCCAGAGCCAATATCTGGTCACGCTTCAGTGAGCGTATCCTGATCGTGCTGGATCGCTTTTTTGCAACGAGCTTTGAGGAGTTGTTTCAGGCGGTGAAGGCGCTGCCGTGGTCAGATTATATCGGCGCAAAGGATACTTTTCCGGTGAAGGGCTTTTCGCTGCAAAGTCAGCTCCATTCTGTGCCGGATTGCCAAAAAATCATCAAAAAAGCGATTGTTGAATCGCTCAAGGAGGACTACGGGATTAACTGGTTTGAGGAAACAGGACCGGTGCATCAGGTACAGTTTTCCGTTATGAAGGATGAGGTAACCGTGATGCTGGACACCTCCGGCGCAGGACTGCACAAGCGCGGCTACCGCCCTGTCGGCAATGATGCGCCAATACGTGAAACGCTAGCGGCGGCGATGTGCTCGCTGTCCCGTCTGCGCCACTACCACACGCTGTACGACCCTTGCTGCGGCAGCGGCACCGTGCTGATTGAAGGCGCGCTGCTGGCGAACAATATCGCACCGGGCATTAACCGTAATTTTGCGGTGGACCGGTGGGGACTGATTCCCGAAAGCGTCTGGCGGAGCGAACGGGAGCGCTGCCATGATTTGATCAAAAAGGATACGGATTTTGTGGCCTTTGGCGCTGATATTGACGCGCACGCACTGGGGCTGACGGCCGCAAATGCCAAGCGGATTCATGTTGACCGCTTTTTGCGTCTCTCTGAGCAGGATGTGCGCCGCTTTGAACCGACAACGGAAAAGGGAACACTGGTAACGAATCCTCCCTACGGTGAGCGGATGCTGGATGTCCGCGAGGCGGAAGCGATTTACCGCGCGATGGGTGAACGCTTTATTGCCAAAAGAGGATGGTCTTACGGTATTATTTCACCGGATGAGGCGTTTGAAAAATGCTTCGGCAGAAAGGCGGACAAGCGCCGTAAGCTCTACAACGGTATGATTAAATGCCAGTATTATATGTATTTCAAATAACATATATATAGATATAAATCAGTATATTTTTTTAATATTTTGTGAATCCTATTGACAAATAGGAAAAAGCTGGTAAAATAAAGTTAGCACTCAAGAGACAAGAGTGCTAAAATGCGAAATTTATTGAAGAGGTGACATAAAATGACCATTAAACCATTGGCTGACAGAGTATTGCTCAAGGCTGTTGAAGCGGAGGAGACCACTGCGTCCGGTCTGATCCTTGCAGCTTCTGCACAGGAAAAGCCGGAGGTATCCGAGGTGATCGCCGTCGGTCCCGGCACTGACGAACATCCGATGACCGTTGCTGTGGGTGACAAGGTGATCATCAGTAAGTATTCCGGTACACAGGTGAAGCTGGACGGTACAGAGTACACGATCAGCGAAATCAAAGATATTTTAGCAATTGTAGAATAAGCAAATAGGAGGCTTGTATTATGGCAAAGGATATTATTTACGGTGAGGCTGCCAGAAAGGCACTGCAGGCCGGTATCGACAAGCTTGCCGACACCGTTAAGATCACGCTCGGCCCTAAGGGCAGGAACGTAGTGCTGGATAAAAAGTACGGCGCACCGCTGATTACGAACGACGGCGTAACCATCGCCAAGGAGATAGAGCTGGAGGATGCGTTCGAGAATATGGGCGCACAGCTCGTGAAAGAGGTCAGCGCAAAGACAAATGACGATGCCGGCGACGGTACGACTACCGCCACTCTGCTGGCACAGGCGCTGGTCAGAGAAGGCATGAAGAATGTGGCTGCCGGCGCTAACCCGATGGTCGTTAAAAAGGGTATTGAAGCGGCTGTTGAGGCGGCTGTGAAGGCAGTGAAGGCCAATTCTGTGGCAGTAAAGGATAATGCGGACATCGCAAGAGTTGCCACCGTTTCCGCTTCTGATGAGTACATCGGCTCGCTGATTGCAGAGGCGATGGAAAAGGTGAGCGCGGACGGCGTTATCACGATCGAGGAGTCCAAAACAGCAGAAACCACCTGTGAGGTGGTAGAGGGTATGCAGTTTGACCGCGGCTATATTTCTCCGTATATGGTGACAGATACCGATAAGATGGAAGCCGTGATCGACGACGCAATGCTGCTGATTACAGATAAAAAGATCAGCGTGATTCAGGACATCCTGCCGCTGCTCGAAACAGTACTGAAGGCCGGCAAAAAGCTTGTCATCGTCGCAGAGGATGTTGAGGGCGAAGCGCTGCAGACCATCCTGCTCAACAAGCTGAGAGGTACCTTTACCTGCGTATGCGTGAAGGCGCCGGGCTTTGGCGACAGAAGAAAGGATATGCTGCAGGATATTGCAACGTTGACCGGCGGTACGGTCGTTACCTCTGACCTTGGCTTAGAGCTGAAGGACACGACGATTGCTATGCTCGGAAATGCCCGTCAGGTGAAGGTAACAAAGGAAAATACTATTATCGTTGACGGCGCCGGTAACAGCGAGGATATTAAAGCCCGTGTGGCACAGATCAGAACCGCTATCGAAAATTCCACCTCTGATTTCGACAGAGAAAAGCTGCAGGAAAGACTGGCCAAGATGGCCGGCGGTGTTGCTGTTGTTAAGGTCGGTGCAGCGACCGAAACAGAGATGAAGGAAAAGAAGCTTCGTATCGAGGATGCGCTGGCTGCTACCAAGGCGGCCGTTGAAGAGGGTATTGTTGCCGGCGGCGGCGTTGCCCTGATCAATGCAGTTCCGGCTGTTACCGCACTGCTCGATACAGATGACGCTGATTTCAAGACCGGCGTTAATATCGTGCTCAAAGCACTGGAGGAGCCGATCCGTCAGATCGCCGCTAACTCCGGCCTTGAGGGCTCTGTGATTCTTGATCGGATCAAAAACAGTGAGGATGGCTATGGCTATAACTTCGCTACGAACGAATACACCGATATGCTGACGGCAGGTATTGTTGATCCGGCAAAGGTGACCCGTTCAGCACTGCAAAACGCTGCTTCTGTAGCGGCGATGGTGCTCACGACAGAAAGCTTGGTGACGGATATTAAGGATCCTGCTGCGGATGCGGCGCAGGCGGCGGCTATGGCGGCAGCACAGGGCGGCGGAATGTATTAATCCATTCTGACAGAATGTATGAATTAGTAAAAAAGAACGGCGATGCCGTTCTTTTTTTTGGACTCTATGTCAAATGTTGGGGTAAGCAAAAAATAAAGACGAAGAAGGATAACACAGCAATGGCTGAATTCAGCCATTGCTGTGTTCGCCGTTTAAGGGGCAAACATAAGCAGAATTCTGATTCTAAAACGGTCAAAGCG
>JAFUEH010000019.1 GCA_017463985.1 Eubacterium sp.
AATTGATATGGTGTATTATATATTTTAGTGATTTTTTGTTTTTTCATTTCAACTACATTATATCACTAAAATGACTGCATTCCTACCCTTCGGCGGAATGCAGTCGACTTTTTTATTCAGGCCGTTTTTTACAGCCCCTTTTATTAGCGGTTAACGTGTGCAGTCGGCGGCTTTATTGATCGGCGTATTTTGCAGCAAGCTTGGTTTTCAGTAGCTTATCCACCGCCGCCAACGCGGTGCGCTTTTCGTAGCGATTCATAGAGAAGAACCATACGGAAAGAAGATATATTGCCGCATAAATGACGATCCATAAAATGAGCGGCACCCAGCTCGTAATCGTAACGAAATGCATGATGACCGCGCCGATGGCAAAGGGCACCAGCATACCGAGCGTCTGCCTGCCAATGTTTTTCCAATAGGCGAAAATGTTGATGTTGATTTTTTTGTGGTACACAATATCCATAATAATGATATTGGCAACGACGCAGGCAAAGCCGGTGCCGATGGCGGCGCCAAGGCCTTGGTATTTCGGGACTAATATCACCGTCATGATCAAATTCACAATTGCCATTGTACCGTAAATGTACGAGCGGTAGTGGTGACGGTTTTCCGCACGCTGAATTTCTATACCCACATTCTGTGTCAGCGGCACAATCGACGGCGCCATCATCACGAGCGCAATCCAATACGCCGGCTGAAAGCTTTCGCCCATCCACAGGGAGATAAAAGCCTTGCCAAAAAAGATATAGCCCGAAAGGATCAGCGCTAAAAACAGATATTGGAAGCGTCCGACCTTCACAAAGAAGTTGGTGAGTGCATTACGCTGTTCCTTGGAATCCTGCGCATAGGAGTTGACAATATTGTGTACATGCGGTGTAAAAACGCCCGAAACAGCAAGGGAAAAGGTGGTGAAATATCCGTTCAGCTTTGCGCCGATGGCGTAAACGGCGGTTACTGCTGTGCCGCAAAAGCGCGTGATGATCAGGTTGTCTATTTTATTATTTACCATATCCACAATCATATTGATCGCAATGAAAGCGGAAAAAATAAACACCTGTTTAAATAAGTCCTTTTCAATATGCTTAAAATCAAATCGGATATGCAGCTTCTTAAACGCATAAAAGACATAGAGCAGATTCAGCCCGATGGCAACGCCAATGTGTACTGCTGTCAGCGATACGGATTTACCGCCGCTGAGCAAAACGATCAGATTCAGCACCAAAAGCAGCAGCACATTTAATATATTCATTCCTTTGCCAAACACAAAACGCTGATGTGCCGTAATAAAGCAGTTAAAGACGGTGACCAGAAAGCCTACTGCCATGGACACGGTCAGCATAATCATCATGCTTTGCGCTTTTCGGTACTCCTGCGCCGTTAAGCCTTTGTCAAAAATCGCCTCTAAGTTAAAGGAAATGATAATACCCGTGATAAAAACTGCCGCAGCCAGGATGGCAAAGGCAGTAAAAAACAGCGCATTAAAGCTGTCGATACGCTTATACTCTTCATTCTTTTTGAATTTGGTATAAAAGCGGATATACGAAGCCGAAAAGCCCATGTTGAAAAGCCCCAGCATCTCCGCTGTCTGGCTAATGGTGGTGTAAAGGCCGTATTCGTTTTCGGCAATCATTTCCACCATAAAAGGTGTATACAGCATTCCTACAACCACCTGCAAAATGATATGCGTGTAGGAAAGTATAACACCCAGCTTTCGCTGTTGTGCATCAGTCAGCTGTTTCATTTGCTACCCTTCAATCCTGTTCAAAATATGCGCCACTGTACGGGAAGCGGCGTCCCCGTCTGCATATTGATGTACTTTGTTTTTGATATTCTGTCTTTCCTCGGATAGGGAGTCCTCCCCGTCCTTCAGCGCTTGCAGAAATTGGCATAAATCCTGCTCGGTATAAAGCTTTTTACCGCCGCCCATTACCTCGTCGGGATCAATAATAAAGCCTTCGTTTTCTCTGTACTCCTCAAAATCCTCCCAGCAAAGCCCAATTGGCTTATCGCACAGAAGATAATCATAATAAACCGAGGAATAATCGGTGAGCAGTGCGTCGCAGGCGCCCATCACCTCATAGTTTTTGACGCCGCTTGCCTCTAAAAAAGTATTATCAATAAATACGATATTGCTATAGCCCTCTGTGTTGATTAGCGAAATATCCTGCAGCGGATGCGGCTTGACAATCAGCAGTATTCCGTTTTTCTTCGCACAGGCGTTCACGCCTTCGGCCGCCTTAGGATCGTGAATAATCGGGATGGTCGTTTCGGTATACTGTTTTGTTTTTTCTATATCGTAAGTAATCTTCTGGCGGAAGGTTGGCAGCCAGTATACCGCCTGATCAAAGGTAAAGCTCGGAAAAATACGGTGCAGATCCACAGGCGGATGAAAAAGCACATCGTTTCTGGCATAGCCCACCGGCAGCAGCTTTACCTTGCCGTCCGCTAACAAGTTTTTGGCGTCGTAGTGTCCCATATATTCCGAAAAGGTTACAAAATCGCAACCGTAGCAGCCCTCCGGCACCTTATAGCGGTGATCCTTAATTCCTTTAAATGCTGCTCCGTGCGTCACATAGAGATAATACTGGCGTTCGCTTCGTTTCGACAGAAAATTGTTAGATATCACAAACGCCTTGGCGCAAAAGCTGAGATAATAACGGTATCTGAGGCTGTGAACGCTGACGCATTCCACGTTTTCGGCGCCTTGCAGCTCCGGCGGCAGCACGGTTGCCGTATGGCAGCACCAGATGAGGCGATATTTTTTATTGATTCCTTGGCGCAGCATTTCATCAAATACTGCCCGGCTGTTATCCGAAAAATCGGGTATGCTTTCAAAAATAATTATATTTTTTTCAGGCAGTAAACAGATGATTTTTTCAATCCGCTCTTTGAATTTACGATCCATAATTAACTCTACATTCAGATTGATTTTATTTTTTTAATATAGTATAATATATTAGTATAATATAGTTTGAAAAAAAATACAATATTTATTTGAAACGGATAAAGCATAATGAATAATAGTGCCCTTGTCAGTATCGTAATTCCCGCATATAACTGTGAAAAGTATATTAAGAGCTGCATTGAATCCATTCTCCGTCAGGATTATACCAACCTTGAAATTATCGTTGTCAATGACGGCTCATCTGACCGTACGCCTGAAATTGTGGACGAGCTTTGCGATACGGATAGCCGTCTTCGTTTGATTAATAAAGAAAACGGCGGTGTTTCGGCAGCAAGGAATGACGGCATTTCTGCAGCACAGGGCGAATATCTGATGTTTGCCGATGCAGATGATGCTTTTGCGCCCGGTGCAGTCCGGACCTTGGTTGATGCCATGCAGGACAATACTGATCTGGTCATCGGCTCTCATATCAAGCATTGGATCAAACCGAATTCTGTAATACGGCAGGATATGCTGCTGGATAGGGCAATATTTAATAGAGATTTCATTGAGTATAATCTGTTTGTGAACTTTATATGGGGGAATTTATACCGTTTAAATTTAATCCAAACAAGGCAATTGCAATTTAATGAAAAGATTTCCTTTGCAGAGGATTATGAATTTAATCTTGCGTATATCCGCTGTATGGATCACCCGACGCTTAAGCTCATCAGCACACCGGTCTATCATTACTTCACCCGCAGAAGCGGTGCGCACAGGAAGCACGACGACCCAAAGCATTCGATGGATGTCGTGGCAGCGCATTTCGGCGGAGCAGAGAACATGGCCGGCGAAGTCAGAAATTATTTTATTGAGCGGTATATGAATCAATGTATAGACCGTTACTGTTCGTGGTATCCTCCGAAAAAAGCGGCAGATTATATAAAAGAAGCGCTAGATGCGATGGGCGAATATGTTACGGCTGAGGATATTGTCCGTCTGTTTCCGCAGGAAAAAGCGGAGCAGATGATTGCAGGTAATTACCTTCCGCTGGTAAGGAAATATAACCGTGAGCATCATACTTTATATCGTAAAATTCGTTACAGCCTGTCTAAATGGGTGGCGGGATTAGTTGATTCTATTAAAGGAGATACGGTATGAATCATCAGCCTAAAGTGAGTGTTATTATCCCATGCTATAATAATGAACGGTATATCGGCGGCTGCATAGAATCCGTCATTCATCAAAGCTATAAAAACTTAGAAATTATTGTTATCAACGATGGCTCAAAGGATAAAACTCCCGAAATCCTCCGTTCTTATGCTGAAAAAGACAAAAGGATCGTCTGCATTAACCAGAACAACAAAGGGGTATCTGCGGCAAGAAACAAAGGGCTTTCGTCCGCCACGGGCGACTATATAGCTTTTATGGACTCCGACGATGAGATGCTGCCTGACGGGATTGCGCATCTTGTTTCGGAAATGAAGGAGGATGTTGACTTGGTATTAGCGTCTCATGTTGAAAAATGGTTTTATACCAAGCATCATCAGCAAAAAGCGTGTGTATTCAAAAAAGAATCACTGGATGCACAGTTTGTCAGCTGCACGCAGAAGGCCATATTCCTTTGGCGGAGCTTATACAGAAAAAGCATCATTGATCAGCATTGTCTCCGCTTTAACGAAAGCATGAGCTTTGCTGAGGATTTTTGCTTTAATATTTCGTATTTGAAGTATATTGAAGGGAACATTGTAGTATCTGATAAAGAAACCTATGTCTATTATACTTACCGTTCATCACTGCACAAACGCTTTTTTCCTGATATGTACCGATATTACGAAAATGTTTTAATAGCGATCAACAGTTATTACGGCAACCGTAAGATGCCGGAGGATGTGCGTCGCTATTATGCAGGCTTTTATTTGAAAACACTCATTGAATACTATACCTTTCATTCTCCGAAAGGCGAAGCCGAAAAATATATATTTGCTTCCTATAAAATGGCTGGCGAATACTTTGAAGAAGCCATCATCTGCGAACTTTTTACAGATAGTCAGTATGCACTATTAACAAAAAATGACGCGAAGGGCTTCATAAAGGAGTACTACGGCGCGCAGCTGACGAAATTAAAGATAAGAGGAACAGCAAGGGATTATTTACTGGCGCTAAAAAAGAAAATAATGGTGTAGTTTACCGCAAAAAACGCTCGACTTAGTCGAGCGTTTTTATTCATCTTATTTTCTCTTTAAGAAAATTCTTTGCTGCAATTCCAAAAATCTGCGCACGTAACGTCTTCCCTTGCGCCAAAGCGTACGGCGTGGATTTTTGATGATGTAATTCCGGGTAAAAGCATAAAATTGTTTATTTTTTAAGAAATCAACCTGTGTTTCTGTAAAAAATTGGCGAAGAATATTATCATCAAGATAATCGCTGTATGCGGCAAGAGTTTCCTCAATTTTGACAGCTGCTTTTTTCGGGGAAAGCCACGCCGCATAGTATTCTACTCTGCCTCTGGTATAGGCGCCGGTAAAATAGCTTTTATATTCATAAGGCATAACATCCTTGCCGCCAAAGAAATCGGCAATTGCAACCAATATCTGCTTTTGCATAAGGTGCATGTTCGGATAGTATTTTGAACAGATGCCGCCGCGAATATAATGATAATCATAAACGATTTTATCCGTAACCGTGATTTTGTTTTTTATGTACCTGGCATAGAGCAGATTAAAAATATGATCCTCACCGAAGGTGGTTGTGGTATCGTAGGATAAGCCGTTCTCCTTAATAATGCTTGTCCTGAATAGCTTGGCCCATGGCCACCACATTACACTGTCAAATTCAATAAACTCATCCTGGATTTGCTGCGGGGTAAAGGTGCGTACCTTTTCGATATACGCTTTCTTTTTCAGATGTACGTCATTGTGAGAAGCAACGACCATATCAACGTCGTCCTTCATCAGCGCGACCATATCGGAGAGCGCGGTGCTCGGTACAGTGTCGTCGGAATCTACATACGTTAAATACGTTCCTCTGACATGCTGCAGCGCTGTGTTCCTTGCGGCAGAAACGCCGCCGTTTTTCTGAGAGAAAACACGTATGCGTTCGTCCTTTTTGGCATAGCCGCTGATAATATCCAGTGTGTTGTCCGTAGAACCGTCGTTGACAATGACCACCTCAAAATGAGGATACGTCTGCTTTAAAATTGAGTCAAGCGTATCGGCGATAAAAGCTTCTGCATTGTAGGCCGGTATCACAATACTGACTAATTCATCCATTTTTTTCACCTTATGTTGAATTACTACTCTTTTCTTTTTTTAGCTCAGCGCTGTAGGAATATCCGCTGATAACGCCAAGCACAGAGAAACACATAACGCCAATATTGGATTTAATAATTGCCGTTCCTAATGTGCTGATAATTAAAGAAATATAAATTGCTATCGTTAGTGCTTTTGCATGCTTGCCCAGAATACCTGATTTGTTAATATAGATGAAAACCATTACGATCAGAGCGACAAATAATATAGCGCCAATCCATCCGAATTCACCTATTACCATGCCAATATACCCATCGTTGAGAAAAGATGTGTTGCCAGGAGACATACCGAATTTCTTATGAAATCCGTATTCATAATAAAGAGGAGAATAGTTTTTATTCGCCTGGTCGGAGGCGTAAGTTGCAAAGCCTGACCCAAGAGGGAAATACGTGTTAGCGGTGACGGCGCCGTAACGGATCAAACGCATTCTCGGCGATTCTTGATCTCTTAGATACGTGTTAATCTGATAACTTGAAAAGCCAATGCCGGCGATAGCAATACCAACAACGTTTGACACTGTGAACTTATATGTTTTTGAATACCGCCACATAAGCACTAATACGATATAGCATACTGCCAATACCATGGAGGCGCCCTTCGTAATGATAATAATGTTAAATATGACAAGTATCTCGTATATTCTGTATTTTTTGAGCGGAATATTGGTTGTAGCAAGAATCAGAAGACAGCAAAATAGCATAAAGCCGTATCTTGACCCGCCTCCGGTATTACCAAAGACAAAGTTATAGGAACGTATGCCGTATCGCTTTTCGCCGGACATACCGATGTTGACGAATAAACTGATCAGGCCGAAGAACGAGCCCGATAAAATCAGGAATTTGGAAAACGGAACCAAATACCGGAAGATAAAATGGTCTTTATCGTAGATCGCAATAACGTGGTAAACAAGAAACGGAACAAACAGCTTGAGAAAAGCGATCGCGTCTATCAGGATCGGAAAGTAGTTAGTGATTACTTCCGAAAACAGATTTCCGGCAAAACCAATGACGGTAACGATAACGATCAGTAATAAAAACACTAACGATTTTCCCTTGAGCGAATGGAACAGGGAATAGTATAGGATGAACAATATGCTGATGACACAGAGAATTTCGTCGGAATATGCTACGAGCGGAACTCTGAAATTGATTTCAAGATAGAGAGATAACGGCATTAAAAATATAAATATAGCACATATCAATTCTCTGGGACGTATAATAATTTTACCGTTTTCCATGTAATAATACTTCTCCTAAAAGGGTGTTTATTCTCTGCACAATCGGTTTAATGCTTGACAGGCACCAATCAATATTCCGAGTTGCAAAGGCCTTCAGCAACTCGTTCATTTTCGTAGCATCGGCATCAAGCGAATTACTGCGCAGAAGATATTTGATGCCTGTGGGAAGATATTGCTTAATATCGCTGTTGGAGCAATAAACGTATATTTCATCGACTTTTTTATAGATATAACAGTATTTAGGATATAGATGAACAGCGGTTCTCAGTTGGTACACGGCTTAATATTGCTTGCGGAAGCCGGGTCTTATTGAGTTTTACAGGAGCGATGACAGCTGGTTTCATACTATCGGATTTTTTATTAATTTATTAAGAATATGCCTTATCTAATAGTGCTTTTTTTGCAGTAACAACCGCAGTTTCCAGATAGCAGTAGGCCTTTCGCTGCGTCGGGCCAGTTCAATCTTTTGCTGTCATCCATTATGCGTTTTCTCCTTAAGAATATCGTCAAGGTTCACGCGCGGAAACACCTCGAGCACACCGCCGCGTGTAGCGTTAAAAATTTCTACATCGTGCGTTTCTGTATAACACTTTGCTTCTTCGTAGGCTACGATCAGCTTTGGTGTTGCAAATTTTCTGGATCGATCCTCCACACCGCTGTCAATAAAATGTTCCTTCTCTCCGGTGTAGGTGCAGTCGCAGCCGAGCAGATAGATTTCCCGAAATCCCATATAGACAGCAAGCTCGATACAGGAGTAGGCAATGGAATAGCCGTCATAAACAATATCGTGTGCATCGCCGCTGAATTTTGCGTGATAATTTCCGATTTTCATATCATACGCATGGTACATGGTATCCGTCGGGAATTCGATCCAGTCAGGCTCACGCCGAAATCTGCGCCAGATGTTGTCGCTGACAAATACGGGAACCTCCTTATGAGCACGGATGATATCCTGAATGCTGATAAATACATGATTGTCCTGCACAGCATAATAGGAAGGACGCCAATCGGTCGTTTCATACAATTTGCAAATGGAATTCATGGAAAAGGTGTATTCGCCCTTTAACGCTTCTATGTCCTCCATCGTTAAGCTCGGTCCGGTGGCGATGATAAAACAGCGTTCCCCTTTATGGATGTCCTTATATGTACGCAGCTTTTCGTACTGCTTGTTGCCGATGCCTTTAGCGCGCAGTTTGCGCATGGTATTGACTCTGGCACCGATACAAGCAAATTGCACCCTGCGATAAGTCAGGTACAGGGTATTAAATGTTTTATTGCGGTCGGAAAAATCTCTTAACTGATTATGGAGTGTTTGCGCAATTTGTTTCATCTGCTTTCGTCCTTATAAAGATCTTTGTACACCGTTTCAAATTTCTTTTCCCACGAAAGGGCTTCGTTGACAAAACGGTAGCCGTTTTGTCCCATCTGCACCCTCTCCTCCGGGTGTTGGATTAAATACGTGAGCTTTTGAGCGAACTCCTCAATGATGGCTTCCTTTCCCTGATCAGTATCAACGAATAAGCCGCAGTCATAGACCTTAAAGTCGCTGCACACGCTCATATCCAGTGCCACAATCGGCAGCTGATGCGCCATCGCCTCCACCAGTACGTTACCGCTTGTTTCGCGCAGCGAGGGCATTATAAAGATATCCGCATTGCGGTAGGCCGAAGAAACCTGCGTGTGCGCCACAGCGCCGCAAAGCTTTACTTTATTTTCAAGCTGATGCGCGTTGATAAAGGTTTTCATCGCCGCTTCCAGCGGTCCTTCACCGTAAATTTCCAGCGTGAACGGCAGGGAGCTGTCCATGGCAGCGATAACATCAAGCAGTAACATTAAGCCCTTCTTTTCGATCAGTCTGCCAAGGTAGAGAAGGCGCACAACATCCGATTCCGTTTTAGCTGCAATATCCAATGCCCGGAATTCCTTGGCGAGCGCCAGCTCCGTCAGACGGCTGCAACCCGACCCGAGCGCTTTTTCCATATAAGCTTCGGTTTCCTTGTTGATAGCGAATACGCGGTCAAAGCGGCGAATCGCCTTTTTGTAGTATGGTAATATGGCGCAGACGCGGTTGACAGTTTCGCGGAATTTTTCCACTGCCTTGGATTTTTCATAGTCCTTCAGCGCTACGGGAGTGGACTGTCCGCCGCCCACGGGACCAAAGATGGTATAGGGCGTTTTCATTTTCCACAAAAAGCCAGGTATCCTGAAATCCACCATCGTTACATGATGAATAATATCGAACGATATACCCGTGCTTTTTGCCCAACGGTAGGCATACGCTTGCCAGAGAATATAATAGAGGTGATGAAATACGGAACGGTGCTCGCGGTACCAGTTCAGCCAGTCGGGCGTATCGGAAATAACGAGCTGTACATTTTTCAGCTCCGCTTCTTCAATGCCGCGTCGGGTATCAGCTTCGTTCACCTTTTTCGTGACAAGATAAACCGTATCGCCCGGGTGGTTAAAATGCTTTGCTGCCTGCAGTGTCCAGTTCCAGCCGATGCCGTCCTCGCTGCCGTGATAGGGGTTCACGCTGTAAGAGGAAAGAAGTATCTGCTTACCGCCTCTGCCCTTGGTGAATTGCGCCACCTTTCCTTCGGCAGATAGCTGTTCACGGTAGGCAAGGCAGCTGTCAATATACTGCTTTTGGTTTTGACAGACCGTTTCCAGATCGTGCTCATCCCAATGATCGTTTACGATGCCAAGCCCGTTAGCGCGAATGTAAGAGGCGTTGTACGGTACGCCGGTGGTAATGACCGGTGTGGCGCAGGCAATGCTTTCTACGATGGAAACCATGTTGTTGTCCTGCTTTGTGTATACCAGCATGGCGGCAGCGTGGCGCAGATAATCCTTTAGCTCCTCATGCGGTACCTTGCCAAAGAAGGTGACCGACGCCTCCAGCCCCAGCGCGCGGCACTGTTCCTTGAGCGCCGTTTCCTGATCGCCCTCTCCGAAGATATACAGACGATAGGACGGATGGGCGGCTGCAAAACGGCCGAAGGCAGTAATGATCTTATCGATCTGCTTGCGCTCGATCAGCTGCGAGGACACGACGAAGTAGTCCTCCTTATCACAGCATGGCGCAAATTTATCACCGTTGACCCCGTGGTCAATAATATCGGCAGATACATTTTTGCAAAATTGCGAGATGAATTCCCGTGCCTCCCGGCTGCGCGCAATGACCGGCGTGTTCTTAAAGAAGGTTCTGGCCACCAGCCCATACCAAAGACGCGACGGCAGCTCATGCAGTAGGCGGTTATGCTTGGCAAGCTCGTGCCATATCACAAGATTGCCGTGGCAGCGCCTTGCCAGCATCAGCGAATTGAGCGAAAATACCTCGCTAGAAATAATGAGATCGTACGATTCTTTTTTGATCAGCTGCTTGATTTCCGGACAGTAGGGCAGTACATTCGGCCGGCAGATTTTCGGTAGCACACATTTTGCCCATATTATTTCAAACGGGTAGCTTTCCTCGTTCGTCGGGCGGAATACGTCGCCTGCCAGTAGGGTGACGGTGTGGCCTTTTTTTTGAAAAGCCAGGCACAAATCGTAAATCATCGTATCCTTAATAGACGGCACACGCTTAATGTCTGCCGTTTCAGAGGTGTAAATGATCGGATTCACAATCAGTACCTTCATACGCTTCTCCTAAATGATTATTGCTGCAGCTGCTCGGCAATATCGGCGTCTACGATCGCTTCGCCGGTAGTGCCTGCCAGCGCCGCCTTTGAGGCGTCGCTCAGTCCGTCGTTGATGACGGCGTTAAAATCGCAGGTGGAAAGGGCGTCCAGCGCCTCCTTCGTCACCTTGCCGTCGTGGTAATCACGCACGGTCTTGTTTTCAAACATGGAATATTTTTTATCTTTAAAATAGCGTAAAAATTTGTGCTTCACAACCCAAAGGGCCGGCACCCAAATATACTTACGCATAGCGGGTGAAACAGACCCGATCATCCAGCACTGTCTGTCGCAGTGGCGCACCTTGGCGCGTACCTGCTCGGCCTCCGGCGAGTGCCACAGCTCGTCCCAGGTCTGGATGTTGAGGTTGCCCATAACCTCTTTTTCCTTTGTGCCGTTACAGGGCATGACGTCGCCGTAAGGATCAATAAAGAAGGTGTCAAAGGCCATGTCACACGGCAGCAGTCGCGGCTGGCCGTAAATATAGTTGATCAGCCCGTGGTTAAAATAGGCGCGGAACCACTTTTTGGGGGAATTAGAGCTTAACAGCTCGTTTACCAACGCTTCAAAGTTTTGCGCTACCATTTCGCGGTCGTGAATAATATTTTTTGCCTCGACAAAATAAAAGGAGTTGTGCAGCGAAGCGGTGGCGAACTCCATGTTCATCTCATCGCTGATCTTATACAGCGGCACCAGATCCTTGGCGTTCGCGTCCTGTACAGTCATCCCGAAGCCGACGTCCTTGTGTCCCATCTCTACCAGCTTCTGCAGCGTGGTATAGCCCTTGTTAAAGCCGTCGTCCAGGCCGCGGATTGCGTTGTTCGTCTCCTCCAACCCTTCGATCGAAATACGAATGCCGACGTTGGGGAACTCTCGGCACAGGTCAAGGATCCTGTCGGTGAAAAAGCCATTGGTGGAGATCACGATGCGGTCGCTCTTTTTATCAAGCTCGCGTACGATCTCCTTCAGGTCCTTGCGAATGAACGGTTCACCGCCGGTAATGTTTGTAAAATACATCTCCGGTAGCTTCTTTATGGTGTCCAGCGAAATCTCCTCGTCCGGCTTCGACGGGCATTTGTAGCGGTTGCACATGGTGCAGCGCGCGTTGCAGCGATAGGTCACAATGACCGTTCCGTTAAGCTTCTTTGCCATTTTTATTACCACCGTTACTTAATATTTTTGAGAAAACACAATGCAATAAGTATGACAGAACAAGGGTTAAGCACAGGACAGTTAATATCATAACCACAAGCTCTTTTGTGTTCTTCGGTACAACGAATAAGAGATATAATTTTATTAAAATCGGATGAATTATATAGATGTAATAAGAAATACTTCCAAGAAGTAAAAGTATTCGTCCGTTAATATTGAGCCTTTGTGCCACCAACGCTATAAGCCATACAAAAAGTGTGGTTATAGTGTTGCGTAAAACAGTATGCAGTATCAAATTGTCAATTCCCTGATAAGCAACGAATAACCTTATCGAAAATAGTGTAAAAAAGAGAATCGACTGAATGATAAACTTCCCTAAGAATCCCTTACTGTAAAAATAATTGACTCTATCTTCATTATATTTGAAAAATACACCAAGTGGAAAGGCGATGATAGAAGCATACATTTCGTTCCGTAAAGGATTAAAAAATACACTGACACCTATGTAAACAACCGTGACTGTAAATAATACCCACACACCTTTTTTTACGGGCAGCAGACGGAATATCAGATAAAAAACGAGATATACAGCAAGAATAACATAGATAAACCAATACTGAGGAACAACATGAATGGAAAATGTGTTTACAAATTTTTCGCATATAACGCTGAATATAAGCATTGAAAAAAGTGTAACACTTATAAAAGGCAACAGTATCTTGCTAAAACGTTTTGCCAAAAATCCGTTAAGATAATTATTTCTACTAAGAAGACCACTGCTTAGCCCGTAGCCGGAAAAAAAGAAGAATACTCCGACGATAGGGAAGGCGATATATTCCATCCATTTCATATAGATGGGGACGGATGAAAGACTTGTAGTAAAATGATGTAACAAGATAACAAGTGCAAATACGCCCTTTATCGTGAGTTCAGAATTTTTTTTAATGGAAGTGACAGTCATAGCGTTAATCTTTTTGTTTTGAAAAATCACCGAGTAGTATCATTCTTAACGGTCTGATTTTTCGAATAAAGTATTTTGAGATCGGAATTGGCAGCAACAAGCCGAGAATAAACATTAAGAAAGTGAAAAACAGGAATGGCGTTCCTAATATAGTTCCAAAAACAACTCTTACAATAGTTTGGATATAGTAGCCTATTTGATAGATATCCATACCGTAATTGCCAATTGTCATAAGAAATTTCTTAGGGACCATAAAACAGTTAGCGAAAACCGCAATGAGGTACCAGACTACGATGTGCGTTATGGAAATCAGAAAACCGATGATTATATTCCCTTTCAATTCGTCTCTTATGAAAAAGAATACAGTGAATGTTGTAGCGCACATCAGCACTGTCAGCGGATACATTAGCACTTTTTTGTTTAAGAACAAGCGCTTTATGCTATAGCTTAACCTATCATAATACCTGAAGAAGAATATGCCAAAGAAAAAGAAGACGCCGTAACGGTAAATCTGCATAAGCGGAGGAAACCTAAACGAAGGAATGACCACAAAGCAGGATGCAATTTTTATAGCCAACATCACAAGTGTTGTTATCAGCGCAGGTACCTTGCAGAGAATTACTGCCAATACGGAGAGGAAAAACAGCGTGTGCAAAAACCAGATACCTCCGTTGGGATTGTTTGTTCCCAACAATATATCTTTTATCGGATGGTCAGAAAGCGAATTGAATGCATATTTTTCCATAAAGAACTTCAACAGATATGATAGTACAGAATAACAGAAATAAGGAATCAATAGCCGTTTTGCTCGGCTAAGGACAACAGAACCGGCATCCTTAATGCTTTTTATACCTGTTACCTTTTTTGAAAAAAGGAGACCGCTGATGACGAAAAAAGCAGACATGTGGAAAGAATACGCATAGTCTTTCATAAAACCGGAAAAAGGATATGCATCGACATAATCGGTGGAATGTCCAATCACAACCCAAATAATAATCAGCGCGCGAAAAATATTTAGTTCGTCAAAATATTTTTTCTTTTCTGGCATAATAAATCCTCAATCAATCGTAAGTATTTTGCCGTGTATTCAGAAATGCTGTCAAACTTTTTATCCAGGCAGTGCGTCTGCATTGCTTGAGCCGTTGCGGGATGGTGCGTTATTTTTTGAATTGCTTCCACCATGGAGGCGGTGTTGCCGCTTTCAAACAGAAAGCCGGTTTTTCCCTCGTCGATCAGTTCCGGAATACCGCCGATGTCGGCGCCGACGACCGGCGTGCCGTACATAATGCTTTCCATCACGGAGAACGGACAGTTTTCATACCACGTGCTCGGATATACGGAGCAGAGCGCCTCGCTGATGAGCTTTTGCAAGTCCTCGCCGGACTGAAAACCGACGTTTTTGATGTGCGGCGCACGGTCGATTTCGTCCTCTAAATCGCCCTTGCCGGCGCAAACAAAGGGAATCTCCGTTGCTTCAAGGAGATTTTGAATACCCTTTTCTTTGTCGTACCTCCCGAAGTAAAGCACATAGTCCTTTTTTTCTGTTTTCTCGTGCTTGGTTTCGTCAATGAAATTATGGAGCACCACCGTTTTACCGCGGAGATCCGGATTGACGTCAAGCTTGGTTTTCATAAAGGCACTCGGGCATACGATGCAGTCAATCGCGCGGTAGGTCTTGCGTAGCCTATACAGCGCCCCTTCTGCCATGCCAATCGCGCTTTTGGCCTTTGAGCCGTGAATACAGCCGTTCTTCAGACAGTGAATATAATGGCCGTCGAGGCATTGCTCGCACACCCTGCCGTCCTGCGTTTGCAGTCGATGGTTCGGGCATACCAGCTGATAATCGTGCGCGGTGTAAAGCAGCTTTACGCTTTTACCGCTTTTCTTTTCATACCGCTTTACCGCGTCAACCACGCTCGGCGTCAGTTGATAATTAAAGTTATTCAGGTGCACCACGTCGGGCTGAAAATCGTTTAAGACAATGCCGATTTTCTTTTTTGCCTCCGCGGAGTAAATCGTTTTTAAGGGGTAGGTGAGCTGGGTTAATTTGTTACCGGTGTGAAAATCCATGTCGCTGGTGTACAGGCCGGCGCTGTTGCCCACGCAGTTGCCTTCGTGCGCCATACCGAAGTATTCCACCTCATGGCCGACAGACTGCAGGTATTTTCCCAGCTTGAAGATATAGGTTTCGCTGCCGCCGTTGGGATAGAGAAATTTATTCACCATCAGGATTTTCATCGGTTCACCTCATTTACGGTTGATACAGTGCCAGGGTCTGAACGGTTACGTCGTTCCAGTTATACCGGCTGCAGATATAGTCCGACGCTTCGCTTTGATAGCGCGCGACGGTTTCCGGATGTGCCAGCAGATACGCCAGCTTGTCGTGCAGATCGGTCTCGTTGCCCTTTTCAAAGTGCAGGGCCTTATCTCCGCACACCTCGGTGCATTCCGGAATATCAGAGGTCAAACAGCAGTTGCCGAAGCTCATGGCTTCTAACAGACTGATTGGCATTCCCTCCAAATCGCTCGGCAGGATATAGAGATAGGCGTTGGCGTAAAGCTCCTCTAACTCAATGCCCTGCACAAAGCCGGTGAAAATAATGCGCTTATCCCCAGCGGCCAGCGCCTTTAGCGACGCTTCGTAGTCGCCGGTATGGCTCGCGCCGCCGGCGATCACCAGCGGGAGTGACGTGTCCAGCTGCCGATAGGCGTTGATCAGCAGGTGTACGCCCTTTTCCGGCACCAGTCTGCCTAAAAACAGCAAATAACCGTTCTTTTCCAGCCCGTAGTTTTCTTCGATGACGCAGGCAGGCTTCGGTACGGGCTTTTCGATCCCGTTAGGGATAAAAACCGTTTTCCGTCCGTAGGTGTCGGCAAAGTACTGCTGTACGTTTTCAGATAATACGATGACCTCATCGGCATACCTCGCGGCACACCGTTCACCAAATTGCAGAAAGCGTGTGGCGAAGCCGCCCCATTTGGCGCGCTGCCAGTCCAGACCGTGAATGGTCGCGACGCATCGCTTGCCAAAAAGCTTTGCTAGCGGCAGCATAGCGCAGGGTCCCTCTGCGTGGTAATGCAGCACATCGTACCGGCCGAAGATCGCCCGTACCGTTGCCAAAAAGCTGTAAACCACGGCGTTCAGCTTAGCGGACTCCGGCGTATATACCCACTTGATGCGCACGCCTTCATAATTTTTTTGCCGCTTGGTTTCAAACGCCTTGCCGGCGATGTGGCGGCTTTTGCGGTTGTAGGCGGTTACCTCGTGCCCCAGTGCGACCATGCGCTTGGACAGCTCACCGACAACGATCTCGATACCGCCTTCGCGTGTGGGGATTCTTTTGTGGCCAATCATTGCAATTTTCATAGTGGTTACCAAACGGACTATTCCGCCCCTCTGTGGGTCAGTACGACGATCACGGTTTTAAACAGGATCTTAATATCCAGCCAAACGGACCATTCGTCGATGTATTTGCAGTCCAGCTCTACCACCTCTTCAAAATCCTGAATGGTGGAACGGCCGCTGACCTGCCACATACCGGTAATGCCCGGCCGCATGGAAAGGCGGCGCTTGTGTCGGCCTTCATATTGCTCAAATTCATCAAAGGTGGGCGGACGGGTACCGACCAGGCTCATGTCGCCCTTCACAACGTTAAAAAATTGCGGTAGCTCGTCGATGCTCAGCTTGCGGATGACCCTGCCGACCTTCGTAATACGCGGGTCGTTATCCATCTTGAACATAAATCCGTCCATCTTATTGCTTTTCATCAGCTCGGCCTTGCGCTCCTCTGCGTCAACGTACATGGAGCGAAGCTTGTATATGTAAAACGGACGGCCGTTTTCGCCTACACGCTGCTGCTTAAAAATCAGCGGTCCCTTAGATTCCGCCAGCAGCGGAATCGCGGTAATGCCGATGATCGGCAGCGATACCAGACAGCCTACGGTTCCTAACACTACGTCTGTCAGGCGCTTGATGACTAAAGCGGTCGGGTTTTGCTTGACAGCACTGAAGGTCGCTGTGGGATAGCCGTGCAGCATACGGCAGCTGATATTGTCGAATTTGCTGGCGGTCAGAATATCGTCGAGCGACGGGATGTTGACGTGCACCGTGATACCCATGTCCTCCAGCTCCTCAATCAGTTCCTTGATTTCTGAGTCATCGGAGTACGGCAGGTTGATGTAAATCTCGTCCAGCGGTGAGGAGCGGATCCAATCGATAAAGCTCTCGTCAGTGGCGATTACCGGAATATCCAGTATCGCGTCAGGCAGCGTGGCGTCCTTGTGGCGCTGTGCTGTCGGCGCTTGGATACCGTAAATCGCGCTCTCCGCCTTGCTGGCGGAGTAGGTGTAGGAAAACACGCCGTTTTTAACGCGGCTATCCAGCAGAACGATCCCTGAAATGTTGATGGACCAGTCCAGCTTCAGCGTCGCAACGAATTCCTCGGCGCGGTCGCTGGTCGTGATCACGCCGACCATGGAGGCGACGCGGCTTTTGGTGAAGGAGGTGGTCAGATACCGCTTGAGCAGGTAACGGCCGCCGCCTGACAGCACGACGGAGATGCCGTAGCTGGAGAGCAGCATATAACGCGATTCCACGATCGGGTTTTTGAACAGAATAATCATGACGGCAAAAAAGCCGAAGGTCAGGGTGATGTTTTTTAAGACGGAATAGAATTCCTTACCCCTGCCGCGTGAATTGACGTCCAGCTTGCTGTGGAAGCCAAAGAAGCATAGCGCAAAGGCCAGCAGACAGGTTCCGCCGTACCGCAGCCATTCACTCAACGGGTGATAGGGGATACGGACGAGTATGAAATTAAAAATGCAGAATGAAACCAAATTTGCCAGGAGGATCGCCGTTAAATCGATGAAAAATTCAAGGGCGAGCTGTGTTCTGTTACGTTGGTTCATGCTTTCACCTTACTTACCAGATTTTCGTTTTCCGTAACGGCCGTAATAGCTGTTGCTGTAGCCGTAATCATAGCTGTAGCCGTAATTATTTTTGTAATTGTATCGGCGGTAATAGGAATAATATTTTTTCTTTTCGCTCGTGACATCGTTCAGCACAAAGCCGAGGATGTTGCCGCCGATCGATTCCAATGTATTGATCGTCATCTTGACGTCGTTGGTGTTGGTGGTGTCGGTTTTAATAATCAGTACATAACCGGTTACCTTCTGTGCAAACACCGTGGAGTCGGTAACAACGTTGATCGGCGGTGTGTCAATGAACACACAGTCGTAATGCTCTTTCACAAACTCCAGCAGCTTGTCCGTGCGCGGTGAGGAGAGCAGCTCCGTTGGGTTCGGCGGAATTTTTCCGGCGGTCAGCACAGACAGGTTTTCAATTTCTGTGGTAGAAACGGAAATGTTGTCCGTTAAACCGGCCAGAATTTCGGAAAGGCCGTTTTTAACGGCGGTGGAGAACATTTTGTGAATGGTGGGGTTACGCATATCCGAATCGATGATCAACGTCTTTTTACCCATCTGTGCAAAGCTGACAGCCAGGTTGATGGCGTTGATGGTCTTACCGTTGTTTGCCGTCGGGCTGGTTACCACAAAAATGGGGCATTTTTCGCCCTTCTGCAGGAAAAGCAGGTTCGTACGGATGGCGTTGTATGCCTCTTTGACGGCAAAGGACGATTCCGGACACAGTATTTTCTTTGAGTCGTTCTTGTTGAAGCCGTTGCTTCTGGCGAGCTTCTTTCGTTGCTGTCGCTTAGTCATTGTCGCTGCCTCCCTTCATAGATTGCTGAATGTTTTCAAGCAGTGATGCGCTGGGCCGCGGTGCGGTGATCGGCGGCTCCGGCGGCGCAAGATCGTCCGATTCCTCCCGCGGTGCCTTTTCCACGGCCTCCAGCAGCGGTACAGTGCCCAGTACCGGCAGATCAAACTCTCTTTCAAGATCTCTTGCGTTGGTGATGGAGGTATCGAACAGCTCGATCGCAAAGAACAGTGCAAACGACAGCACAAAGCCTACCAACAGACCGGTCAGAATATTCTTCTTTGTATTCGGAGCCGACGGCGCTGTTGGCATTACGGCGGTATCTAATACGGTGACGCTACCCGCTTTAACGCGCTTGGGGACCTCCGACGGTGCAATTTTACAGATCGAATTGGCAATTTCCGACGCCAGCTGCGGATCGTTACACGATACAGTGACGTAAAAGACGGCGGTATCTCCGTCCTGTGTGGTGGAAACATAGCCCTTGACGGAGGAAACGCCTACATCCTCCGCTACTTGATCCAAAACGGTATTGGTTTTGAACGCGACCATATAGGTCTTTACCAGCGAGGTCGTAGCACTGAGTTCGTTGGCAGAGATCGCGCTCTCGTTGGTACGGGCAGGGTTACTGGTGACACAAAAGCTGCATTTGGCAGTATACGTCGGCGGAATAAAAAAGTGGGTGTAAATGCCCGTCAGCGCGCCGGCGGAAAGGGTGATCAGAAGAATATAAATAATCTTCGTCCTCATCATGTACAGTATTTTTCGGATATCAATATCTATTTCTCTGGTTTCTTCCATAACAGACCTCCTGCGGATAGTTATACAAATACATTCTATCATCAATACCCGTCATTGTCAATTATTATTATATTAATATAATTTATAAATATTGGAAACAGAATACGAAAGAAAATGCAAAAGAAAAGAGAGCACATCGCTTAACGCTTGCGCTCTCTTTTCTTGGAGTAAATTTATGTAAATAAAATCTAAAGCAATTTGCTTGCCGAAGCAAGGTATGTAATCGAGGGTGGCTCAGTTGGTTATCAGCCGTTCTTCCCTCGTGTTGTGCTTTATTATAGCCGTCTTTTTTGAAAATGCAAGCCCTTTTTTTAACTTTCTATCATCAAGTCATAATGCACAAATATTTTTAAGAAATTTTGTTCAACTTGCACAATAATTTATTCCATCTGCTTGCCCAAAAATGCCGCTGCCACCTGGACTAATTTGATATCCGCCTCGCTTGGCAGCGCGCCGTCCTCGCTTTCAAAAAGCGCAATAGCGCCGCTCACATCGCCGCCGTAAATGATCGGATACACCACGTCTGCCGGCCTGTCAACGCCCTCGATGGCGTTCATGGCAGGCACCTTGTCGGTCTTTATATGGATCTGACGGTTTTCCATCAACTCCTCCAAGCTTCTGGAAACACGGCGTTCCAGGACCTCACGCTTGCTGATACCGGAGCAGGCGATCACGTGGTCGTTGTCCGTGATGGCGATCGGCAGTCCTGCGTTCTTGTGCAGCACCTCGGCGTATTGCCCGGCAAAGCTGGACAGCTCACCGATCGGAGAATATTTTTTGAAAATAACCTCGCCCTCCGCGTCCGTATAAATCTCCAGCGGGTCGCCCTCCTTGATTCTGAAAGAGCGCCGGATCTCCTTGGGGATCACAATGCGGCCAAGGTCGTCGATCCTGCGCACAATGCCTGTTGCTTTCATCTGTTATTCTCTCCCTTTTTTGCAATGTTTTTTACCCTAATATTTTGTACCGCCGTTGTCATTTCATACCAAATAAAATATGGATAAAAATAGAAACGGAACCGCAAGAAATCGGTTCCGTAGTGTGCAACAATTTTCATTCAATTAGTGAAAAAGCTTTTCCTCGAGATGTCTTTTCGTGATGAGGTAATATAAAGCGGTGCCGAGCAGGAGCATAACGCCGAGCTCACCGAGCGCTACCAGTCCGCCCTGCAGCAAAAAATCGCTGAAATGAAAGGGTCCGTCAATAAAGAAGGTCTCGATCTCCCAGCCAACGATGACGCCATTCCATAAGGCCGGCATCAGTAGCGCAAACAGGGGATAGGTTTTGATTTTCTGATTGCGCAAAAAATAAATACACAGCGTAGCACCTAAGGTAGCGAGAGAGCCGAAAATCATATCCAGCGGAAGTCCTTGGCCGATGCTGTACAGATTAGAAAGGATACAGCCGACCGTCAGCCCTGGGATCGCTGCCGGTGTAAAGAGCGCCAGCACGTTGAGCACCTCAGAAACGCGGAACTGCACGGCGGCAGTGGTGGTTCCGGGGAGCAGCAGTCCCTGCGCATAAGTGAGCGCTGTGTACATGGCGGCAATGATCGCCGCCTGTGCAATTTTGTTTGTTTTTTTGTTTGCCATTTTCCATTTTCTCCTTAGTTTTGTTTTTAGAAGCTGCACCGGCTTGTGCAACTGGTCAGGATGTTGCGAACTGACAGCCGCTATTATATACTAATGAGAAAGAAAATGCAATATCAAAATGGCACTTCTGCCGTTTATTTTGGCAGGGCGTTCAACGTTTTACCGATATTTTCCAGTACGGTCGCGTAATCGCTCTCCGGCTTTTGCGTTTCGTCGATCACCAAGCCGCACAGGCTGTGCGCGGCGCAGGTAATAATAAAGCGAAGATCACTGTTGCCGGAAAGCAGGCGACGGTTCCGTTTTTCGAGGTATGCCGTAATATAGTCATAAAAGCTCTGATAGAGCAGGTGATATACGAATAAAAAAGACGGTGAGGTCTGCGCCTTGCGCAGCAGCGTATCAAACCGATCCAGAAAGCTGACATAAAGACGGGCGGAATCATACCATTTTCCCGGCTCCTGTGCTTTACAGATCGCTTCGGTTTCGCTCTGAAAGGCATAAGCGATCATTTCCTCAATATCGTTAAAATGATAATAGAAGGTCTGGCGGCTGATGTCGCACGCCTCCACTAAGCTTGTTACGGTGATTTTGTCATACAGCTCTGTTTCGAGCAGGTTAAAAAATGAATTTACGATCAATGCTTTTGCTTTTGAAGCCATATTTTTAGTATCCTTTACAATCTGAATGTTTTGCCTAAAGAATATAGCATAAATAGACAACAAATGCAATCATTTCTATTAAATTTTTTAAAATTTTTCGTTTTTGGTGCGGCAGCGCCGCTCTTTTTCTGCGCGATGGAGCATTTATAAATTTTTTTCAAAAAAACAAACCTTTTTATTGAAGAATAAAAATGGACGTTGTATAATGTGATTACTATTTGTAATAACTCATAAAGATGATATAGATAAAGTTTGAAAGAGGATAAGAATGTCAAGAAGCAAAATATTTGCCGCCGGCGCAGCCCTGATCGTTTTAATCATTATTGCCGGCTTTTCCGTCCTGTCCATTGTCCAGGCCAGCACCGTGGGTAATGTCGAAAAGTCACAGGTGGAGCAAACGTCCGATACCGGTGCCAAGCTGAGCTGGGATAAAGTATCTGCCGCAGACGGCTATTATATCTACCAAAGCGCTGCCGGCGAAAACGATTTTCAGTCCATTGGCTTTACCGAGGGGGAGAATACCACGGAGTTTGAGGTCACTGAGCTGGAGCAGGCGACGGCGTACGACTTTTATATCACTGCGTATAAGGATAATAAAAATAAGAATGTAGAGAGCGAGGAGCATACAGTGCTTTCGCTGTGCACGCTGCCAACTGCGCAGACGTTAAAGAGCGTTGCCTCCGACGACGAGGGCGAGCTGGACGCAGAATGGGAGATCAATCCGAAGGCAGCCGGCTATCATGTACAGTATGTTAAGGGCGACGGTACGGACTTTGAAGGCGCCGTGGAGGAATATATCGAGGACAAGGCGGTGCCGACCTATCATGCCGACGGCCTGGAGCCAAAGGCCACCTATAGCGTCAGAGTACGCTCCTATATTCCCTATAACGACGGCTGGCTCTATGGTGCATGGAGCGAGGTGCAGTCGGTAGAAATTGCCGAAAAGGTGGCGATGGCGGCCAATATCGACCCCAGCAAGCCAATGGTCGCATTGACCTTTGATGACGGTCCCGGCTATAACGGTGCTTCGGACCGCATACTCGATTGCCTGGAGCAGTACGGTGCGCGCGCAACCTTCTTTATGGTCGGTAAGAACGCCAAGGATCATCCGGACAATTTGAAGCGCAAGGTAGCGCTGGGTATGGAGATCGGTAATCACACGTGGGATCATAGCCACTACGGCTCTGCGGTGACCGTTTCGGATATTAAGGACGCGTCCGACGCAATTTACAACGCCTGCGGTGTTTATCCGAACTGCTTCCGTTCGCCCGGCGGCAATACGACGCAGACGATTTTGGACGAATGTGTCGCGGAGAGTATGGTGGCTTATTACTGGTCGCTGGATACGCAGGACTGGAAGAGCAGAGACGCGAACACTGTTTATTATAAGGTGATGGACAACGTGCAGGACGGCGATATTATCCTGATGCACGAAATTTACGATTCTACGGCGCAGGCGGTAGAATGGCTGGTGCCGGAGCTGATTAAACAGGGCTATCAGCTGGTGACCTGCGAGGAGCTGGTTTACTGTAAGACAGGCTCAATGCCCGAAACGGGCCATCAGTATATGAACGGCACGACGATGAAGGACAAAACATCATAATAAAAATATCTTAAATAAACATATTGTATTAATAAAAAGAAGGTTGACGTAAAATCAACCTTCTTTTGTTTTTCTTAATATTTCTTTAGTTGTTCCTCATCAAAGGTCGCCAGGAATTCATCGTAGCTGCCGGTGCGGTCAACCAGTCTGCTGCCGCTGACCTCAATAATGCGGTTTGCGACGGTCTGTACAAACTGATGGTCGTGCGAGGTGAACAGTACGGTCTCCGGATACCGGATCAGGCCGTTGTTCAGCGCCGTGATGGATTCCAGATCAAGATGGTTGGTCGGTTCGTCAAATACGAGCACGTTGGCGCCGGATACCATCATTTTACACAGCATACAGCGTACGCGCTCGCCGCCGGACAGTACGTTGCAGATCTTGAGCGCCTCGTCGCCGGAGAACAGCATTCTGCCGAGCCAGGTCCGGATGTCCGATTCGTGCTGCTGTGTGGCGTCGGTGTATTGCCGCAGCCAATCCACCAGGTTCATTGTGTTGCCGTCAAAATAAGCGCTGTTATCTGACGGGAAATAGCTCTGCGTCGTCGTAACGCCCCACTTAAAGGAGCCCTCGTCCGGCTCCAGTTCGCCCATGATAATTTTGAAAAGCGTCGTTTTTGCTACGGCGTCACTGCCGACGAACGCTACCTTCTCCCGTGGATGAATGACGAAGGAAATATCGTCCAGCACCTTGCGGTCGCCAATGGTTTTCGTCAGATGATCGACGCGCAGCAGATCGTTGCCGCATTCCCTGTCAGGCTTGAAATCCACATACGGAAAGCGACGGGACGATACCGGCATTTCGAACATCTCCAGCGCGTCCAGCTGCTTTTTACGGCTGGTGGCCTGCTTGGATTTTGCCGCGTTTGCGGAGAAACGGTTGATAAAGTCCTGTAATTCCTTGATCTTTTGCTCGTTCTTTTTATTTTGATCGCGCATCTGGCGCTGGCGCATCTGCGTGTACTCATACCAAAAGTCATAGTTACCGGTGTACAGTGTGATCTTGCCATAGTCCACGTCGCAGATATGGGTACAGACCTTGTTCAAAAAATGACGGTCGTGCGATACGACGATAACGGTATTCTCAAAGTCAAGCAGGAAATTTTCCAGCCAGCTGATCGCGGCGAGGTCCAGATGGTTCGTCGGCTCGTCAAGCAGCAAAATATCCGGATTACCGAAGAGCGCCTGTGCCAGTAGTACCTTTACCTTCAGGTCAGACGGCAGCTCGGCCATCTTCATATAGTGATATTCGTCGGTCACGCCCAGCTTATTGAGCATGAATTCTGCGTCGCTTTCCGCGGTCCAACCGTCTAGGTCGGCAAATTCCGCCTCCAGCTCGCCGGCCTTGATGCCGTCCTCCTCCGAAAAATCCGGCTTGCTGTACAGCGCGTCCTTTTCCTCCATGATTTCAATGAGGCGCGGATTACCCATCAGTACGGTGCGCACAACCTCGTAGGCGTCGTAAGCAAAGTGGTCCTGTTTCAGCACGGAAAGTCGCTCACCGGGGGTAATGCTGATTTCGCCGCTGCTTGGCTCGAGATCGCCGGACAGCACCTTTAAGAAGGTCGATTTGCCGGCGCCGTTTGCGCCGATAATGCCGTAGCAGTTGCCGGGCGAAAATACGACGTTGACGTGGTCAAACAGCGAACGTCCGCCGAAGGATACGGCGATATTATTTGCAGCAATCATAGTTTTTGCCTCCATAACTTATTATGCGCGAAGATTATAACATAATGAAACGGGAAATACAACAAGAAAATGCCGAATTGTTGCAGCGCAGCAATCCGGACTTTTTTCAGTCGATCAGGTAGTCGATCGCGACGGAGGACGCTGCAACCGAATGCATATACTTTTTGACCACGCTGCAGTGGTATGCGTCCTGCTGGTAGGCTTCCAGTGCGGCTTCGTCCTCCAGCGTTACCTGTAATATGACGTCGTAAGAACGGGGCGAATGCAGGAAGTCTACGCCGACCTCCAGCCCTTTCAGCAGCGGTACATTGCCCTCCATGGAGCGTAAAACGGCGGCTGCCTTTTCGCATTCTTCCTTTGTGTTATCATTTAGTTTGAAACAAACAATATGCTTAATCACGGTATTTTCCTCCTAAAAAATCGGGAGAGCGCCGCTCTCCCGATGTCTGAAATCCTTATTTTGCCATATCAAAGGCTCTGCTTTCGCGGATGATATTGACCTTAATCTGTCCGGGATATTCCATTTCCTCTTCGATTTTACGGGCAATTTCTCTGGCGATCAGCGGCATTTTCTGGTCGTTGATGATCTCAGGCTTTACCATAACCCTGATCTCTCTGCCTGCCTGAATGGCATAAGCCTTTTCTACGCCGTGGAAGCTGGTAGAAATCTCCTCCAGCTGCTGCAGACGCTTGATATAATTTTCAACGTTTTCACGTCTTGCGCCGGGTCTTGCAGCCGACACGGCGTCAGCCGCCTGCACCAGTGCGGCCACAACGGTTTTACATTCAATATCACCGTGGTGGGCCTGAATGGCATGAATAACAGCTTCGTTTTCTTTGTACTTTCTGGCGTATTCTACACCAAGGGCTACGTGGCTGCCCTCCATCTCATGGTCAAGGGCCTTACCGATGTCATGCAGCAGACCTGCACGGCGCGCCAGCTTTTCGTCTGCGCCAAGCTCTGCCGCCATCAGACCGGCGATATAAGAGACCTCTAAGGAGTGCTTCAATACGCTTTGGCCGTAAGAGGTACGGTACTTTAACTTACCCAGCAGCTTCACCAGCTCAGGATGGATAGAGCCGCAGTTGGCGCTGATAACCGCCTTTTCGCCCTCGGCCTTGATGGTATGCTCTACCTCGCGCTTTGCCTTGGCGTACATCTCTTCGATCCTGGTCGGGTGAATTCTGCCGTCCTGAATCAGCTTTTCCAGCGTCAGACGGGCGATTTCACGGCGCACCGGATCAAAGGAGCTGACGGTAATCGCCTCCGGCGTGTCGTCAATGATTAACTCTACGCCGGTGATCTGCTCGATCGAGCGGATGTTACGACCCTCGCGGCCGATGATCCTGCCCTTGAGCTCGTCGTTAGGAAGCGCTACAACAGAAACGGTCGTCTCTGCGGTATGGTCAGCGGCGCAGCGCTGAATAGCGGTGCCGATGATCTCTCTTGCGAGCACGTCGCTCTGATCTCTGATCATCTGCTCATACTCTAAGATGCGTTTGCTCTTTTCAACGTCCAGCTCTGATTCGAGCGATTGCATAAGCTGCTTTTTTGCTTCTTCCTGAGAGAGTCCGCTGATTCTCTCCAGCATATCAAACTGACTTTTCTTGATGCCATCGATTTCCAGTAATTTTTCGTCTGCCTCTTTCACCTTGCGGCTAAGGGTTTCGTTCTTAGCCTCAATGGAATCGGCTCTTTTGTCGAGGTATTCCTCGCGCTGATTCAGTCGCTTCTCCTGCCGCTGAATTTCGTTCCTTCTTTCACGAATATCGCGGTCGGCGTCTGAACGGAGCTTGTGTATTTCGTCCTTCGCTTCCATCAGCTGAGCCTTCTTTGAAGCCTCTGCCTCCGCTAAAGCGTCGTTAATAATTTTTGTTGCCTCCTGCGTTGCGGAATTCTTGTCTGCCAGCGCCTTTCTTTCCTTGACGATTTCTCCGAATACGAAGCCTAAACCGCCAAAGATCAGGGCACAAGCCACCGCAATGATAATGGCAACGCCGATAGTTACAGTCATCAATAGCACCTCCTTCTGTCTAGATTTTTTCATCGAGGAGCGTAAGACGTCGCCCCAAGTTAAAGCTCATCAGAAAAGGTACAGTTTACTTTACACTATATAAGCAAAATGTTAGCTAATTTCAAATGAAAATTCCTTCACTATAAACATAATGTAGAAATTCTATATTATATTACACCGATATCTTGTATTTGTCAAGAAAACAAATTTTAAACAGCTGTAAAAAAGAGAAATCCCCGCCTTGAAGTCAGAGATTTCTTTTTCATTAAGCTATTGGCGCTGTTGGTATTCGTCGTAGCTAACAAAGGTGAGCAGCGTGCCGAAAAATCAATTTTCGACACGCTGCGCGAATGTCCTTAAAGTTTATTTTTCAGCGTATTTGTCGTCGCCGTTCCAGGAGTACATAGCGCGGATGCCCTTGCCGACCTCCTCCAGCTGGTGAGAGGCCTCCAGCTCTCTCTTGGCCATGAAGTGTGCCCAGCCGTTGTTGGCTTCCGTAATGAACTTGGAAGCAAAGGAACCGTCCTGAATTTCTTCCAATACCTTCTTCATCTCCTTCTTGGTTTCCTCCGTGATCAGGCGCTTGCCGGTTTCGTAATCACCGAATTCTGCTGTATTGGAGATGGAATAGCGCATCTTTGAGAAGCCGCCGCTGTAGATCAGATCGACGATCAGCTTCATTTCGTGGATACATTCAAAGTAAGCGTTACGCGGGTCATAGCCTGCCTCTACTAAGGTTTCAAAGCCTGCCTTCATCAGCGCAGTTACGCCGCCGCAGAGCACAGCCTGCTCACCGAACAGGTCTGTTTCGGTTTCACACTTAAAGGTCGTTTCGAGGATGGCTGCACGCGCACCGCCGATACCGGCGCCGTAGGCCAGCGCAATGTCAAGGCACTTGCCGGAGGCGTCCTGATAAACTGCCACAAGACACGGCGTACCCTTGCCTTCTTTATATTCGGAACGTACGGTGTGACCCGGTGCCTTCGGAGCGATCATAAATACGTCTACGTTTGCCGGCGGCACGATCTGCTTGAAATGAATGTTAAAGCCGTGTGCAAACGCCAGCGCCTTGCCCTCGGTGAGGTTCGGCGCGATGTCGTTCTTATAGATCGCCGCCTGCTTTTCGTCCGGAGCCAGCACCATGATAATGTCAGCAGCCTTTACCGCGTCGGCTGTTTTCATGACGGTTAAGCCCAGTGCTTCCACCTTTTCCCAGGACTTGGAGCCTTCGTAAAGGCCGACGATTACCTGAACGCCGCTTTCCTTTAAATTCAGCGCGTGCGCATGGCCCTGTGAACCAAAGCCGATGATCGCGACGGTCTTACCGTCCAGCACGCTGAGATTGCAATCTGATTCGTAAAAAATTCTTGCATCTGCCATTTTTCTTTCCTCCGTATACTGCTGAAATGTCAGCGGATTTTTAATATAGCATTTCTATTATAGAGCGCGCGGCGAGTGATTGCAAGTCTAAAATGGCACAAAAAATGAAGTTTTGCCTTTTAATTTTCATTTAATCTTGCGGATTATGATAAAAAATACAGGCAGGAACTTGTAAATTGTGAACAAATCGGTTAAAATTACCTTGAGGTAATTTTTATGAATAAAATAGAAACGCTGAAATACAGTGCCGACGCCTTGTGCCTGTACGGCGCGCCGGCGGACGGCGACACGCTGCTCAGCAGTCTTTTGCGGCTGCTGCACAGTCTGGACAGTGAAGCTGTTTTTCGTTGTTATGCCGACTTCTTTCGCAAGGTAGCGGCAAGCGGCTCGCTCAAGCAAGGGCTGTCGGAAAGCATCTTGACTGCCGACAATGCCTTTACCCGTGCGGCTGCAGCCGGTACAGAAGCGCAGCTGCCGCCGTCGATTCATGCAGCCGTTCGCAGCGATCTGGACAAGCTGGAGGCGCTTTCTGCGCTGACAGCGGAGGACGTTCTTGCTGCCGCGCCGGATGCCTACCGCGCGACGCTGGCTACGCTGCCGCACTGGGAGCTCGGCAAGGCCGTACCGCCGCTGACAGACGGCTGGGCGGCACAGACTGCACAGCTGGCCGCCTTTCACCGTCAAAACGGCTACGGACAGTTTGTCAGGAACGCCGCCTTCTGCTGGCAGGGGAATACGCTGACGCCGATGACGGCGCTTGATCCCATCAGGCTGACGGAACTCAAAAATTATGAGCGCCAGCGGCAGCAGGTGCTGGAGAATACGGAGGCCTTTCTGAACGGCCTGCCGGCCAATAACGTGCTGCTGTACGGCGACAGAGGCACCGGTAAAAGCTCAACGGTGCACGCCCTGCTCAACGAATACCGTGACAGGGGGCTGCGCATGATCGAGATCTCTAAGGGCACGATCGGCAAGCTGTCGCAGATCCGAGAGGCAGTTGCCGACTGTCCGATGCGATTTATTGTATTTATTGACGATTTAAGCTTTGAATCGCATGACGACGCGTTCGGTGAGCTGAAGGCGGCGCTGGAGGGCTCGCTGGCCGGACGGCAGGGCAATATGCTCATTTATGCAACGTCTAACCGACGGCATCTGATCAAAGAGAATTTTGCAGACCGTGAAAACGACGTTCACCGCAGCGATACCCTGCAGGAGGAGCTGTCGCTGTCTGACCGCTTTGGGCTGTCGGTATATTTTGAAAATCCCGATAAAGCCGAATACTTGGATATTATGCTGAAGATTGCGGACGACAGAGGGTTACGCACCGACCGTGAGCAGCTATGTGTTGACGCGGAGCTGTGGGCACGCCGCCGCGGCGGCAGGTCGCCGCGCTGCGCCAGACAGTTTGTGGACGCCGTCGAGGCTAAGGAAAAACGCTCCATAAGTTAATAATTTTTTAATGAAATTTTCATTATATACTGACATAAGCGTGCTATGCTTTGTCAAAGCGAGGGAAAACATATTCTTGTAAGGATAAGGAGAAAAAACAATGGCTAAAATTTTGGTAGTTGACGATGATTTAAATATCTGTGAGCTGTTAAAGCTTTACCTTGAAAACGACGGTTACACGGTGTTCACCGCTAATGACGGTGAAGCGGCCGTGGAGCAGTTCCAGAACAAAACGCCCGACCTTGTGCTGCTGGACATTATGCTGCCGAAAATGGACGGCTGGCAGGTCTGCCGCGAAATTAGGAAAACCTCCTCTGTGCCGATCATCATGCTGACCGCAAAGGGCGAAACCTTTGACAAGGTGCTTGGCTTGGAGCTTGGCGCGGACGATTATGTGGTGAAGCCGTTTGACGCAAAAGAGGTGATGGCGCGCGTGAAGGCGGTGCTGCGCCGCACAAAGGGCGAGAGCGAGCCGAGCGAAAATGAAAAGAAGGTAGTCGTATATGACAACCTTGAGATCAATATCACCAATTATGAAATGAAGGTCAAGGGTGTGCCGGTGGATACGCCGCCTAAGGAGCTGGAGCTGATTTATCACTTTGCTTCCAATCCGAACAGGGTCTACACGCGTGACCAGCTGCTGGATGAAGTGTGGGGCTTTGAATATTACGGCGATTCCCGTACGGTGGATGTACACGTTAAGCGCCTGCGCGAAAAGCTGGAGGGCGTTTCTGACAAATGGACGCTCAAAACGGTCTGGGGCGTAGGCTATAAATTTGAAACAAAGGAATAACCGATGAAGCTGCCGAAAATTCTCCGTTCTACCCAGCGTTCCAAAATATTTAAACGGTATTATATCGTTTTTGCCGTTATCTTTATGGTGACGTTTGCGGCACTGGCCACCTCACTGCTGGTGCTGGTGAATTCCTACGAGATCAACGACAAGACGGAGCTGCTGAAGGAAAACACCCAGTCCATTGCCGAAACGGTGGCGAGCAATCTTTACATCTATGATATGAACGCCAAGTATTCTGCTGAAAAGGTGCTGCTTTGCGACCAGCTGTCAGTGGTTTCCGCCTGCATCGATTCGGATGTATTCGTGTGTGACGTTGAGGGCAATATTATCATGTGTAAGGAGCGCAGCGCACAGCTCTCCTCCTATTACGCGGCCTCGATGGTGTGCGAGGATCACAGCTCGTTTAAGATAGACGACGCACTGATCCAAAGCGTGTACGAAAATGGCATGGCTGTCACGAAGGCGGACGTTAACGGCGTCAGCTGCTATGTCGTAGGTACGGCGGTGATCGCACCGGATTATTCCTACTTTTCCGAAGGGGCCAATGTGCCGATCGGTTCGGTATTCGCTGTGGTAGAGGAGGGCACGACGCAGCTCGTCCTGAACGTCGTCAAAACCTTTGCGGTGATCGCACTGATCTGTCTTTCTGTCGGCTTTATGCTGATTTGGCTGACAACGCGCAAGATGGTGACGCCGCTCCAGCAGATGAGCGCAGCAGCCAAACGCTTTGCCGTCGGTGATTTCTCTTACCGTGTCAAGGTAGAAAGCGATGACGAGCTGGCTGACCTGGGCAATGCCTTTAACGATATGGCGGAGGCGCTGGACAAGCTGGAAAGCTCGCGCCGTTCCTTCGTAGCGAATGTGTCGCACGAGCTGAAAACGCCGATGACCTCGATCGCCGGCTTTATCGACGGCATTTTGGACGGTACGATCCCACGTACAAAACAGGATTATTATCTGAAAATTGTCAGCGATGAGGTCAGGCGTCTGTCGCGGCTGGTGGTCGCGATGCTCAATATGAGCAAAATGGAGTCGGGCGATTTTGAAATGAAGCCGCGTGATTACAGCTTGACGGATCAAATCATTCATATTCTGCTGACCTTTGAACAGAAGATTGACGCAAAGCATATCGAGATCCGTGGGTTGGAAACGCTTGGCCAGTACCGTGTTCATGCCGATACGGATATGATCTATCAGGTGATCTACAACCTGTGCGACAATGCCGTTAAGTTTACGAACGACGGCGGCTATATTGCCATTTCCGTGCGCGATCAGGGCGAAATGCTGGAGGTCACGGTGAAGAACAGCGGCGAGGGGATCAAATCTGACGAGCTGTCAAAGATTTTTGAACGGTTCTATAAAGTGGATAAGTCCAGAAGCCTGGACGCCAAGGGCGCAGGGCTCGGATTATATATTGTAAAAATCATGGTGGAGATGCACGGAGGCAAAATATTTGCCCGCTCCGACAGCGTCAGCGAGGCGGAATTTGTTTTCACGCTCCCCAAAGCAAAATCATAAATGAGCGAAAGCCCTAAAGGAGATTATAAATTATGGCATTAGATGACATTTTGAACGAATTTTTTGGCGAGGACGATGCCAAAAAAGAGGAAACAACAACAACCGAACCGGTAACGGATACCGCTGAAGCGGCACCGGAAGCGCCGGTAGCAGAAGCGGCACCGGAAGCACCAGTTCCTGAAACAACACCGGCTCCGGAAGCAACACCGGTTCCGGAAGTAACACCGGTTCCGGAAGCTGTACCGGTTCCACAGCCGCAAGCAATGCCGGAGAACGTATATTATCAACCGTCTGTTGCCGCCGCGCAGCCTGCTGCACCGACAGCTCCTGTGACACCGACAGCTCCTGCCGCGCCGGTGCTTCCGGCACCGCAGCCGAAAAAGAAGAGCAAAGCCGTGATTGCCATCATTGTCATCGCCGTTGTTTGCGCTGTGGTTGCGATCGTCGGCATGATGATGTCCACCGGCAACAGTACCGATGGGGATGATTCCGGCTCCTCGATCTTCGATTTTGAATACGGCGAGGATGAGGAGAACGACAACGACGTTGAAAATAATGAGGACGCACAGGTGTCTGTAAAGAGCAGTGATGAGGCTGCCAAGAAGGACGACGACGGTAATCTGACAGTTGCCGGCGTGGCCGCAAACAGTAAAGAATCCTGCGTCGGCATTACCGTGTATACGGAGCAAAACGCTTACAGCTATTTCTACAGCTATGGCCAGCAGGACGGCTCTGACGGTCAGGTGGCTTCCGGCGAAGGCTCAGGCGTGATCATGAGCGAGGCCAACGGCAAAACGTATATTATGACCTGCGCTCACGTGATCGCGGACGGCAGCTCCTTTACGGTAACGCTGGACGATGATACGGAGTATGAAGCAGAGATGGTCGGCTACGACAGTCAAACAGATATCGGCGTGCTGTCCATCAAGGCGACCGGTCTGCAGGTGGCGGAATTTGGCGACAGTGACGACATCGAGGTCGGTGAGGACTGCGTGGCGATCGGCTGCCCCGGCGGACTGCAGTTTAAGAACAGCGTAACAAAGGGTATTGTTTCTGCGCTGGATGTACCGGTTTCCTCTTCGATCGGTTACAGTAACGAGTGTATTCAGGTCGACGCTGCGATCAACCCCGGCAATTCCGGCGGTGCGCTGTTCAATATGCAGGGCCAGGTGATCGGCATCAATTCCTCTAAGATCGCTTCCACCGATTACGAGGGCATGGGCTTTGCCGTGCCGAGCAATACGGCGGTCGATACGGCGAATTCCCTGATTGCTAACGGCTATGTTGCCGGCAGAGCGAAGCTGGGTATCCAGTATAATACACTGGAAAATTACAATAGCGCCCAGTCTATTCTTTCCGCGCTGGCGGATCAGGGCTATGCCAATGCCGAGGGTACGATGGTCATTCAGGAGGTGGATCCTGCTTCTGATCTGAGCGGCAAGGTACAGCAGTATGATATGATCGTGGCCGTCAACGATGAAACCATGACGTCAGTGGACGTGCTCACCTCGATCCTTTCCCAGAGCAAGCCGGGCGATACCGTTACCCTGACGATCGCCAGAATTGAGGGCAATCAGCTTTCTACCTTCGAGCTGGAATGTAAGCTGATCGAAAGCCAGGGCTGATCCTTCTGCGTATCTATTAATAATACGAAAAAACGTTAATTCAGATAAAGCAACAGCTCAGCCGAAAGGCTGAGCTGTTGCTTTATATTCTAATGTCTTTAGACAGTCCGGCACAAAGTGCAGGACAAAGAACCACCCGCTATGCGGGTGCGCATCGAAAGTTATAAAAAAAATCTCCAATCTGGTACAATAAGGGTGTTCAGGTCTTAAAGCAACAGAAAGGAGAAAAATGGCGAATAAATATAACAGTTTGTCGCATACGAAATGGTTGTGTAAATATCACATAGTCATAGTGCCAAAGTACAGACGAAAAGTGATATACAATCAGTATCGAAAAGACTTACAGGAAATCATAAGAACACTTTGCAAGTACAAAGGAGTAGAAATCATAGAAGGACACATGATGCCCGACCACGTCCACCTGCTTTTAAGTATACCACCAAAAACAAGCGTGTCAAGTTTTATGGGATACCTAAAAGGCAAGAGTGCGCTGATGATGTTTGATAAACACGCCAATTTGAAATATAAATTTGGCAACAGACACTTTTGGGCAGAAGGGTATTATGTATCAACAGTTGGTCTGAATGAAGCCACCATTAAAAAATATATCCAAGATCAAGAGAAAGCGGATATAGCCCAGGATAAATTGAGCGTAAAAGAGTACGAAGACCCCTTTGCAAAATAACCCCTTTAGGGGTATGCCAAAGAGGCAAATACATTAAGGCTTGAACAAAGTGAAAGCCCGCGCCTTGAGACGCGGGTTAGTAACAGGGCTTATAGCCCTTGTGCAAACCACCCGTTTGACGGGTGGTTATGATTGA
>JAFUEH010000002.1 GCA_017463985.1 Eubacterium sp.
ACTACATAACCTACTACAACACTGAACGTCCGTCTGTCAAATGTGGCAGAAAAAGCCCTGTTCAGTTCAGAACTGAACAGGGCTTTCCTAACTAAATACTTTTTGACTTTTTTATTGTCCACTTTTACTTGACAATTTCATTAAACCTCGGATTTTACTATTTCAGCGCTGCGTTCCAGGATACCGTTCATTTTAGCGATGACGGTGCCGTAATTGGTGAAGGGGACTTGCTGCTGTTCGGCAGTAAGTCGCCTGTTTTTCATTTCCGCATCGTTCAGCATACAGCCGCCGCAGTGGATCACCAAATCATAAGCCGTTAAGTCATCAGGGAAGCCATGACCGGAGGTGAATGCAAACTCCAGCTGTTTGCCGGTATAGGCTTTTAGCCAGCCCGGCAGCTTGACAGTACCGATGTCGTTACACTGACGGTGGTGCGTACATCCCTCGCTGATGAGCACCTTTGCGCCGTCGGGTAGGGCGTCAAGGGTTTCGGCGCCCTGTAAAGCAGTGTACAAAAAGCCCTTGTACCGTGCCATCAGGATAGAAAATGAGGTCAACGGAACCGTGTTCGGTACCAGTTTCATGACCTTTCCGAAGGCTTGCGAATCGGTGATGACCAGTGCCGGCGGCTGCTGTAAAGCGTTTAGCGTCGCTGTGAGCTGCTCCGGCTGTACAACCGTGGCAATGCCGCCTTTGTCTAAAATATCACGGATCGCCAGCTGCTGGGGTAAGATCAATCTGCCCTTCGGTGCGGATTCGTCGATGGGACACACCAGTACGACCGTATCTCCTTCACGGATAAAATCAGCTACAAAATGAATTTCCTTCACCTTGTCACCGAGCAGCTTGGCTACCGTTTCCTTCAATGCCTCGATGCCTTCGCCGGTCTTGGCGCTGACGTAAATTTTTCCGTCTGAGGCCGTCTGCTTCAGGTCGGCCTTATTATGCACGATCAGGTAGGGAATATTCTTTCCCTTAATGACCTTGAGCAGTGCAATTTCTGCCTGATTCAATTTATCATTTTCTGTCACCAAAATGGCGATATCACAGCTTTTCAGTACCTCTCGCGTCGCCTCAACACGCTTTTCACCGAGCTCGCCTTCATCGTCGATGCCGGCTGTATCAATGATAACAACCGGTCCCAGCGGCAGCAGCTCCATTGATTTACGCACCGCGTCTGTGGTCGTGCCCTTGATCTCGCTTACCAGCGATACCTGCTGGTTTGTAATGCGATTGACCAGCGAACTTTTACCGGCGTTACGTACGCCGAAAAAGCCGATGTGCAGCCGTTCTGCACGAGGTGTATCATTCAGTCCCATACGTTTCTTAATCCTTAAAATCTGAAATCTCTGTCGCCGTTTTCAATCTTGATAAGGCGCTCCCTGACGATATGCTGTACCTTTTCTTTGGGAATATTACTGATCTCTTTTTCAATCATCGCTTCACCGATGCGTTTTGTGTCCTCACTGGCGTAGTCGATCAGGAATTCCTTTAAGGTCATGAGTGCATTCGGATGACAGCAATTTTGAATCTGTCCCGATTTGCAAAGGCTCATGAAGCGGTCACCGGTTCTGCCCTCACGGTAGCAAGCGGTGCAGAAGGAGGGAATATAATCGTTTTGCATCAGCCAGTTCACCACTTCGTCTAAGGTACGGTTATCGGACACGTCGAACTGCTCAGTGTCGTGCGGACGTTCTTCCTCGCAATAGCCGCCGACAGAGGTGCGTGAGCCGCCGCTGATCTGGCTGACGCCGAGGCGGATGATCTTTGCTCTGACCTCAGGTGATTCACGTGTGGAGATGATCATGCCGGTGTAGGGAACGGCGATGCGGATGCACGCCGCGATCTTACAGAACATTTCGTCTGACAGCGAATTATCAAAATCGTTCGGATCAATATCATCGGCAGGCTTGACGCGCGGTACACTGATTGTGTGCGGACCGACGCCGTGTACTGCCTCTAAGTGCTCAGCGTGCATCAGCAGACCGGCGAATTCGTATTGGTAGTTATCTAGCCCGAACAGTACACCGCAGCCTACGTCGTCAATACCGCCCTTCATCGCACGATCCATGGCTTCCGTATGGTAAGCATAATTATGCTTTGGGCCGGTCGGGTGGAGCGCTTCATAATTCTTTTTGTTATAGGTTTCCTGAAACAGGATATAGGTGCCGATACCGGCTTCCTTCAGCTTGCGATAGTTTTCTACCGTCGTGGCGGCAATGTTGACGTTCACACGGCGAATAGCGCCGTTTTTATGCTTGATGGAATAAATGGTGTTGATACACTCTAAGATATATTCAATCGGATTGTTAACCGGATCTTCGCCGGCTTCGATCGCGAGGCGCTTATGACCCATATCCTGGAGCGCGATGACCTCACGCGCAACCTCCTCCTGCGTCAGCTTTTTGCGTGCAATGTGCTTATTCTTTAAATGATACGGACAGTACAAACAGCCGTTCACGCAATAATTGGAAAGATAAAGCGGTGCAAACAGCACGATACGGTTGCCGTAAAAATCCTTTTTGATCTGCTCGGCAAGGTCGTAGATCTCCGCCACCTTTTCCGCATTATCACAGGCGAGCAGGACGCTGGCCTCGCGGTGAGTAAGACCTTTGCGTAATTTTGCTTTTTCTAAAATGGCGTCGACCAGTGCCAGGTTGTTTTTATTTTCCTCGGCGTACTTGACGGTTTCCAGTATTTCGCCGTCGTTGATAAATTCCTCCGCCTTCATGGATGTAACATCATACTTCATGCTTGTAATCTCCTTTATCTGTCACAATTTCACAGCCGGTTTTGGCTATGCGTTTTTTTAAACATACAATACACTGCGCGGCTTCTTCTCCGGTGCAGATTTTGTTATCGTAAAGCATATATTTTTTTCTGACGCCGACAGGGGAAAGGTTCGGCATCAGCACGTTCGCACCGGCTGCAATGCCTTTTTCTCGTCCCAGTGGGTCAATCGTGCCCAGCGCGGTGGTAGCCGGCAGCAGTACGCTGGGCAGTGTCAGCCGAATCAGCGATAAAAGAAAGGTCGTTAGTTCAGCAGAGCCGTTTTCAAAATGCTTGAAAGGGGTATCCTTATGGGAAATAAACGGGCCGATCCCCACCATCTGCGGCGCAATATTTTTGATGAACAGCAGTTCTCCGGCAAGATCCTTCTCCGTCTGAAACGGAGAACCGACCATGAAGCCGATGCCGACCTGGTATCCCAGCGCCTTCAAATCGTTGATACATCTCAGCCGATTCTCAAAATGCATTGCCGGTGGGTGGAGTCTTTTATAATGCACGGGATTAGCGGTTTCATGTCTAAGCAGGTAGCGGTCTGCGCCGGCTTCCTTTAACCGTCGGTAGCTTTCCGTGCTCCGTTCACCGAGCGAGAGCGTCACCGCGCAGTCGGGATGGCGCCGCTTAATATTACTGACCGCTTCACAGAGCATTTCGTCGCTATAATAGGCGTCCTCACCGCCTTGTATGACAAAGGTGCGAAAGCCGAGTGAATAGCCGGTGTCGGCGCAGTCAATAATATCCTCAACGGAGAGCCGGTAACGCTCCAACGCCGTATTGTCCTTGCGCAAGCCGCAGTAATAGCAGTTGTTTTGGCAATAATTGGTGAATTCAATCAGCCCGCGAATGTAGACCGTATTGCCGTAATACTGCTGTCTAACGGCAACTGCTCGCTGTGCGGCGTATTCCCGAACCGATTCACGGTGCTGTATTAAAGTCAGGTATTCCTCCAACCGAAGTGTGCCGTCCTGCTCCAGACGATCAATCAGCGCCCTATACATTAGCAAACGCCGCCTTGGAGGATACACCGTCCAGCTTGCCGATCTTGCCGCAGAGCGTGTTGATTTTGTTTTGTTCTGCGTCGATCACGACCGTAATACAGTTGACTTGCTTTTTGGCGTAGGGGATACCCATCCTGCCGATGATGTATTGACCGTAATCCGAAAGGATTTCGTTCAGCTGTGCCACACTGTCGGTATTCTCAACGATAATACCGATGACCGCTACTCTTGTCTCCATCTTTTCCTCCTAAAAAAATAACTGCGTTCAAAAGAACGCAGTATGATCCCTTTTGTTTGCTGCGTGCTTTCAGTCAGAGCCTGTCTTTCTGTCAGAACACGGGTATTATAGCATATCCTATTACAATAATCAACGGTTTTTCGTTTACTTTATTGACAAGTTTTGGTATAATACCGGAGAGGTGTTACCATGCTGAGTTTATTCAAAAAAGACGGAGAAGAAAAAAAGGTAGAATATATTGAGCTGATATACGATTTGATTTTTGTATATATTATCGGCAGGAACAATTCTATTATCCATTCCATTGAAAACGGGTTTATTGCGCCGACGGCGGTCTTGACGTATATTTTGTCAACGTTGGTCATTTTGCAGGTTTGGTATTCTACCGTGATGTTTATTAATAAGTACGGTGAAAACGGTTGGCAGGAAAATATTGCCATCTTTATTAATATGTATTTGCTGTATTATATGGCCGACGGTACGCGCGCTGACTGGCAGGCGTTTTATGTGCGTTATAATGTCGCATGGATGCTGATCCTGTGCAACCTGGCGCTGCAATATGTGATCAAGCTGAAAAAGAGCGGTCTTGCGATGCCGTGGGTGAATGCGCATATTAAAAGGAACATCCTGATTCTGTTGGTTCAGGCGGTGATCGTAGGTGTTTCCATTCCATTGTATCACTTGACCGGTATTCCTTTTGCACCGTCAGCAATGGTGGTCGGTATGCTGCTTTTTGGTTTGTCTAAAAAAGCAAATACCTTGGTTGCCGGCGATTTTTCCCACCTGACAGAGCGCATTATGCTGTATGTGGTGTTTACCTTCGGGGAAATGATTATCGGTATTGCCGAATATTTTGAGGGCGGTTTTTCTTTTAACACGGTTTACTTTTCTGTGATGGCCTTTTTGATCGTCGTTGGTTTGTTTGTCAGCTACGGTTTTGTTTACGATAACGTGATCGACCGTGAAATGGAGACGACCGGTACGGCGTATATGCTGATCCATGTTTTTTTAATTACAGCGCTTAATAATATTACGGTGGCGCTGGAGTTTATGCGGATGCCGGAGGTTGCTGCGATTCCTAAAAATATCTTCATAGGGGTATCGATGATCGTTTACTTTTTCTTCCTGTTTTCAACGGAAAAATATGCGTTCGTCCGCTGCCGTGCGCACCTGCGCTTTTATGTCACGGTCGGTGTTATGACGGTTATCTTTTGCCTGCTGATGCTGTTCCTCTACCAAAATGCTTATCTTAGTATTGCCGTGACAGTGCTGTATATATACAGCGTATTTGCCTATTTGTATCAGAGTGTAAAAAGAACGCAAAGAGAAGCGGGCAGAATCGCAGATCAGTCTTGACATCGTCGCCGTCTGCCTGTATGATAGTGCCGTTATGAATATTCAGATATCCGATCATTTTACGACAAAACGTCTGATACGTTTTGTTTTTCCGTCGATCATCATGATGATCTTTACCTCGATTTATAGCGTGGTAGACGGATTTTTTGTCTCTAACTTTACCGGCAAGACACCATTTGCCGCAGTAAATTTAATCATGCCCTTTATCATGGCCATCGGTGCCTTCGGCTTTATGATCGGTACCGGCGGCAGCGCTTTGGTGTCGAAAACGCTGGGTGAGGGGAACCGACAGAAGGCGAACGAACAGTTTTCGCTGCTCGTATATACGGTGCTGGCGGTTGGCGTGCTGCTCACCCTTGCCGGCGAAGCGGCGCTCCGTCCTGTCTCACGGTGGCTCGGTGCAGATGACGCTATGCTGGAATACTGCGTTTTATACGGTAGGATCAGCCTTTTGTCAATGCCGTTTTTCATGCTGCAAAATGTTTTTCAAAGCTTTTTCGTCACGGCAGAGAGACCAAAGCTCGGTCTGGCGGTGACGGTGATCGCCGGTGTGAATAATATGGTGATGGACTTTCTGCTGGTCGGCGTGCTTCACCGCGGTGTTGCCGGCGCCGCATTGGCGACAGTGATCAGTGAGTACCTTGGCGGAGGTATACCGCTCGTGTACTTTTTTGCCAAAAACACGACGCAGCTTCGGCTAGGCAAGACGCATTTTGACGGTCGCGCACTGCTCAAGGCGTGTACCAATGGCTCATCAGAGCTGATGACGAATTTATCGATTTCCTTTGTCAATATGGTCTATAACCTGCAGCTGATGCGTTTTTACGGCGAAGACGGTATTGCTGCCTACGGCGTGATCATGTATGTGAACTTTATTTTTATTTCGGTGTTTGTTGGTTATTCGATCGGTGTCGCTCCGATCGTGGGTTACAGCTTTGGTGCTGAAAATACGGCGGAGCTGAAAAATATCTTTAAAAAAAGCGCTGTGTTCCTGACGGTCGGCGGCGTTGCCATGCTCTGTATCGCCATGGCCTTGTCCGGCACGCTGGCGAACCTGTACACCGGCTATGACAGTACACTGTTTACGCTGACAAAAACCGCTTTCAGGCTGTTCGCTACTTCTTATCTGTTGGCAGGGTTTAATATTTTTGGTTCTGCTTTTTTTACGGCGCTGAACAACGGCGCTGTGTCAGCGGCGATTTCTTTTTTGCGTACACTGTTGTTTCAAATCGCTGCCGTGTTCGTGCTGCCTGCCTTCTTCGGAAGCGGCGCAATATGGCTGTCGATGACGGCTGCAGAGCTGCTTGCCCTGCTGGTCACAGCGACCTTCCTGGTCACGAACCGAAAAAAATATCATTACGTATAAGCAAAAGCGGCCGGCTCATTTTTATGAGTCGGCCTCTATTTCGTTATGCTTCTTTCAGCTTCGCTTTGAAAGAGATTTTCCGCGGTGTTGCCATGCCGTCAAATTGAACGGTATAGGCGCCGCTGTCCTGATCGACAGTGATGATCGTGCCAAGTCCTAAAATCGGATGCCGGACGCGCTGTCCCTCTGCTAAATGCGCGGCGTTCTCCGCGTCCGTCATCATGCGCGTAACTGCTTCGATATACTCCTTTGCTTGCCGGATCAGTCCGTCCTTCGCTTCATTGTCAAAGTGCAGCAGCTCCGGCTTGATTTCCATCAGAAAACGTGACGGATAGCGCGGCGAGCCGTCAAGATTGCGCCCCTCGGATTCCGTCAGGTACAGCGCCTTTTCTGCACGGGTGACGGCTACATAAGCAAGGCGGCGTTCCTCCTCCATGGCCTGGAGTGTTTTCGTTTTACGGGACGGGAAGATGCCCTCGTTCATACCGCACAAAAATACATAAGGAAACTCCAGCCCCTTGGCGGTGTGAACCGTCATGAGCTTCACCTTGTCCTCTGCCTTTTCCAGGTCGCTGTTGGTCATGAGTGCTACGTGCGAAAGATAGTGCTCCGCTGTCAGTTCCTCGCCAAAGCCCATCTCGTAGTCATAAACCGATTGTTTCAGCTCTGCCAGGTTGTCCAGTCGCTCTTGGCTGCCTTCGGTTCGTAGCAGCTCCTCATAGCCGCTGTCGTTTAAAATATGTGACAACAGCTCGCTGACCGGAAGGCGTTCCGCCTGTTCAGCGTAATCCTCAATCAGTGCAATAAACGGTCGCGCCTTGGTGCTTTTGAACAATTCGTGCTCCGCATTGCGTTGTAATGCTTCGTATAAGGTGCAATGCTGCTGCTCGGCGTATTCCGTTAGGAACGCCATACGCCGCTTGCCGATGTTCCTTTTCGGTACATTGATGATGCGCGCAAACGAAAGGTCGTCCCGATAGATCACCATGCGCAGATAGGCAAGTGCGTCCTTGATTTCACGCCGGTCAAAAAACTGTACGCCGCTGTAGATCGTATAGGGCAGCTTGCTTTTCAGCAGTGCGTTCTCGATCACACGCGTAACGTAATGTGCCCGATATAGCACCGTGATGTCCCGTAACCTGACGCCGCTTTGCTGCAGCGCAGTGATGCTGGTCGCGATCCAGTTGGCCTCGTCGTCGCTGTTTTCACCGTGATAGACCGTCGGCAGGGGACCGGACGGTAATTTCGGCAACAGCTGTTTCTCAATACGGTATTGATTAGCGGCAATCAGGGAATTGGCGCAATCCAGTATCTGCGGCGTTGAGCGGTAGTTTTCCATCATCATGACTGTTTTTACGTCAGGAAAGGCCTTGTCAAAATCTAACAGGTATTTGACATTAGCGCCGCGCCAGGTATAGATTGTTTGGTCGGGATCACCTACGATAAACAGATTGTGATGGTAGCCGCAAAGCACTTTCATCAACCGGTATTGAATATCGTCTATGTCCTGAAACTCATCAATCATGATATATTCAAGACGCTGTTGCCATTTCAGCTTAATATCCTCATGCTTATCAAAAATATACAGTGAAAAGGTCAGCAGATCGTTATAATCCAGTCCGAAGCATTTTTTCTCATTGTAAAGGTAACCGTAAAAAATGATGTCGTCCGCTTTTGTCGCTTCGTCATATTTTTGCTTGAGCGTATCGATCGACATTTCGATCATGTCGAGATAATAATCCGGACAGTGATAGAGCTTTTTCATCTCGATCATATCGCGCGCTTTAGAAAAGGTCATATCGCGCAGGGTGAGCTGCCGTTCCTCATACACCGTTGCCAGCATCTGGTCAATATCGCTGTTATCCAAAACCAAGAAGCTCTTGGGGTAAGACACGGCGTAGCTGTCCTCCTGCAGTACAGAAACACAGAAGCCATGAAAAGTGTTGATATAGCCTGTATCGTTATCGCCTGTCAGCTGATGGATACGCTGACGCATTTCGTTGGCGGCCTTGTTTGTAAAGGTAACGCAGAGAATGTGGGAGGGCATGATGCCGATTTCATTTACCAAATAGGCAAAGCGGTGCGTCAGCGCACGTGTTTTGCCTGAGCCTGCGCCGGCAATAACGCGTATATATCCCTCCGTCGTCGTTACCGCCTCTGTTTGCGCACGGTTCAGCTTTTCCAATAGATCCATCGCCTTCACCTCCGTATCCCTATTATACCATATTCCGGTGTGATGGCAAGTAGTTGTTCGGTACCGTCCAAAACTCAGTACTGTTAAGTAAATATCAAAGCGGAACACGTGTTCCGCTTTCAGTCTGTCGAAATACCCCTTAAGGATTAAATACTTAAGGGGCGTTTTTCAGAAGAATAGTTGAAAAATTGGTAAAAGTAGAAAAATAGAGCATACAAGTTGGCGGTATGGTTATCTTTTGATTTCCATATTGCCAG
>JAFUEH010000020.1 GCA_017463985.1 Eubacterium sp.
CATATTCTTCACTCCATTCTATTTGGTTTTCGTCGACTCTATTGTAATGGCTTTTTCGGAATATGTCTCGTTTTTTGTTTCCTTTTTTACAAAAAAACAAATGTTGAGGTATCCCTACCCTAACATTTATTATAGAACCTTTTTTTGTGCTTGACAAACATAGAATAACTAGGTATAATGAGTATGACAACTATGCATAGATGAACATAATATGGAGGTATTGCTATGAGGTTTTCAAAAGAGCTGAGCGCCGGTACGATTCCTACGATGGTGCTGTCTGTCATCAAAAGTGAGGATATGTACGGCTACAAGATCATTAAAACGCTGGAGGTCCGGAGCGATAACGTCTTTTCCTTGAAAGAGGGAACGCTGTACCCGATCCTGCACGCGATGGAAAAAGAGGATCTGCTGGAGAGCTACTGGGAGGTTGCGGACGGCAGAAAACGTAAATATTACCATATTACTAAGAAAGGCCTGCGCCGCCTGGCAGAAAAAGCAGAGGAGTTTGAACAGTTCAGCGCGACGGTTAAGCAGGTGCTTTCGTTTGCATAAGCAAAAATGGCTATGAATAAAAAAGATTATTTAGATGAAGCAACAAAAAAGATCTATCGCGCCGCTGCTGCTAAAGCGGTAGCGGAGGAGCTTGGCAGTCATATTGATGAAAAAACAGCACTGTATGAACAGCGGGAGCTGCCGCCCGATACAGCTGCCGATCGAGCGCTCGAGGACATGGGCGAAGCGGCGTTGGTGGCGGATTCGTTTGCGGAGCTGCACAATGATTTTTATAACCCGTTGCCGGACATCGTTACCTTGCTGCTGCACCTCGGCCTTCTCGCGGCAGGCTATTACGCTGTCAGCCGTTTTGCAGCGCCGGATCCGGGGCTGTTCAGCCTGATGCCTGCGCTACTGGCCATGAGCCTTTCGCTGATGCTCGGTGATGCAGCGCTCTGCCTGAAACGCTGTCAGTTGATTCCTTCGCTGTTTTCGCTGATAAGGCTAGCAGGAACAGCCTTTTTCCAGTATTTTACCGTCGCGGCGATCGATCGGGTGGCGTCGTCTGATCCGGCGCTCCTTTGGCAGCGTCTGTTTACGCCGTTGATGGCAAAAGCGGCTTCCCAGTTCAACCGACAGGCGGTCGTGATAACGGTGGCGGTGCTTACGCTCTTGGAGCTGACCGGCGTGGCGGTTGCGCTGGCGCTTGAAATAAAAACGCGCCGATTAACGGTCAAAAGTGCCGATAACCGTCGGCGGCGTTTGGCGTTGCGGCTGACGCGCTATTTTGCTTTGCTGTTTGCCGCCGTGACGCTGATCTTTACCGCGAAGCTCTATTTTGACGCCAAGGCGTTTCAACGGGAATATTTACAGGCCTACCAAACGCTGCTGGATATGACGGAGCAGTGTGAAACAGCTGACGGTGTGGATCAATTCATCCGTAATAGTAAGCTTGATTTTGAACAGACGTACGATTATAACGGTGAATTTACCGGCTATCGCTATCAACAAAATTATACGGCGCTGAGCGTTGCGGTGACGTTTGACGAGCCGATACAGGTGCGTGACGTTTACGATGCTTTGGCGCAGTCCTTGGAACGTGACGAGACCGGCTATATCTATGAAGTGACGCTTGGCGTAGATGCGTCGATGTTTACCGAGGGTATGGACGCGCTGTCGCTGCGATGGCTGCACTTTGATGAAAATGCGATTCTCGCTTACCATGAGACTGATTTTTCGGCGCTGTCGCTGCAGGCGCTTTATCAGCGCTGCTGTCAGTACGTGCCGGTCACGGCGAGCGCTGTGTGGTCCACACAGACAATGTGGGACAGGGAAGCGACCTTTGAATACCTGTTTTCGGAAAATGAGTTCAAATATCGCCAAAAGGAGACAGTGCGCTTTCCGACGGAAACAGCCGACTGGCTTTCCTCGGAGGTGAAACGCATCCTGAAGGTCGTGAAAGAAAATCCGGAGGTTACCGGTCAGGCGCTGGCTGATTTGATTGATGCGGAATACCGCACGGTTACGGTCGATCTGTCCTCCTATTTCAGCGAAGAGCTGATACCGCCTGCGCTGTCAGGCAAGCTGGATATCCCCGTCTACTACCTCAATGATGAGGTGTATATGATCTATGATGTGGAGGAGTCTTACGGTGCGCTTGCGATCTATGCCGGCGACGAGCTGCTGGATTTTCGCGTTTTGGATATTTATAACAGCAGCGGCGAGCGCGCCTACGGCAAGTACCGCGAGGAGGATACCCGAACCGGAGAGGATGTTTTCCGCAAGGTAGCTGCGCACGGCTATTTCTATGACCGCGACGGGCGGTGCTACGATAATGTGCGTTACGTGCCGTACTTTACGCGCGACGGCACACCGTATTTTTTCTATTCTACCATCACAAAGACGGAAAGTAAGGACGAGTACGATATTAAAAACTATTATCTGACAGACCGTCACGGTACGTTTTATGACGCACGTCAATGCTATATTGATGCGGACGGCTATCTTACGGTCGACAGTCAGAATATGTATACAAAAGGAGACGGCGCATTTTACGTGACGCCTGCCGGAGGGCAGGTGACAAAGGCGCTGTACACCTCTTGGGACAACGACGGTTCCTTCCTTTCTTATGATACTGCTTATGAAAACGAGGTAGTGCTGTAATGGACATTCATTCTCCCTTTTTAAAAAGGCTGACAGTGTGCCTTCTCACGTTCCTGTCAAGCGCGGTGCTGTCGGTGCTGTTGAACCTGCTGCGGTTTCACGGCAAGGTCGACTGGCTTTATGCTACGCATTTTTTCAATAGCAGTTACCGCTTTCCGGTGGTGAAGGCGGCAATGCTGGCGGTCTTGTCTTTAGCCGTAGCCATTTCCTTTTGGTCGGTGCGCGATCATGAGCCTTCAACAAAGGATCCGACCGGTAAAAAAGCAGGCGTTACGCTGCTGCTTGTCGTATTGCTGCTGTTGCTCAACATCACCGTGAATTCTGCGGACGGAATCAAGTTCAACGATGACAGCGTTACCTTCGGGAGCGGTAATACGGCTTTGCTCCTCCATGAGGTATCTTATGAGGAGTTGCAGATCTATCAGGTGGAGGAATATGAATTTCATCTGCCCTCTAAGTATCACCACTCCCGTAACTATTATCCGTATCAAAGCGCGGCGTATGCTGTGTCTGACGGGAACGGACACTATTTCGATTTCGGGGAGCTCAGCGAGGAGGACGCTGTGTATCAGCAGCTGATGCACATTGCAAAGCAGTACGGTAAAGAAATTAAACCGCTGCAGCACGTCTATTAGATAACGGCGGCGAAAGGAGTTATGTATGGAAGAACAAGTGTATTTTAAAGTGGAACAGGTGCTGGAGGAAGCGGACAGCAAGGCGCTGGTAAAATGTCAGCAGAACTATAAAACGCTCTTGCTATCTTATGCCTTGATTTGTCTGATCTTTGTGAGCTTTAACCTGCGTCACGTCGACGACTCGTTATTTATGGGTATTGGCAGCATAGTGTTTGTGGTGATAATGCTGCTGTTGGCGCTGCGCTTTCCGGCGCGCGCCGCTAAGCTTTCAATGAAGAAAGCGCGGCTCGTGACCGGCTCTGCTGTGATCACCGATGAGATCACCTTCTGTGAACAGTATTTTTATGAGAATGTGCCGAATCGCTCCACGCGCTATACGTATCAGCAGATCGTGAAGGTGAAGGAGACGAAGCAGCATTACTTTCTGATGCTGTCAGCGAACCTCGGTATTATCGTAAAAAAGAGCGCCTTTACCTACGGCGACAGCGGCACCTTCGCTGCGTTTTTGGATGAGAGACGACGAATAAAATGAGGATATACTTGATAATGAAGACACTCGGAGGAGCACCCTACATAAATAGGGTGCTCCAAATCTTTGTAATCAGCCGATGTTTGATTGTAGGTATGGAAAATTACATATCAATTTAGCATACGGAGGATTATATAATGAAAAAGCATATTACTGATGAAAAGAACGGAATTGATTATACACTTGTAAACGGAGTGTATTTGCCTAATCTGATTTCAACTGAAACGAATTATGAGATTGGTCATTGGGGACAAAGACATCTTGACTATATAATGAAGCATCACAAGGTATTATATACCTCACTCAAAACGAGTTGTAAATTAAACTCATATTTACATGAGGTGGATATCCGTGCCGATGAAATGTATAACCGACTTGTAAAGCAGCTTGCCGAAAAGCAAGGTGTTACAGAGCAGTTGAAGGCTGATAATCAAATGCTATGGGTGCAGAAGATGACGAATATAGCAAATCAAGCAAGAGAGATTGTCTATAACGAAGTGATTTATGCGAGGTAAGGTTATGGATATTCTTGAAGAACTTTGGTATGGCAATATTACGCCGACAGAATACAGTCGCATTGAGAACAATGCAGAATACAAGGAGGCGCTTAATTTAGTCAATAAAAATCAAGAACGATTGAAAGCAACGCTAAATGATGAACAAAATGAGTTGTTAGAAAAATTACTTACATCAAGCGAAGAATTTGCAAATCTTATTGAACTTGACTGCTTTAAGGTCGGTTTCAAACTCGGTGCAAAATTTACAGTAGAAGCATATACATGAGACGAGGCGAGGAGAAATCCTCGCCTCGTTACTTTACCGTCTTGAACAGTAAAAATTGTCTTTTATCAAATAACAACACCTAAAATGATGAAGGATATGTAAAACACATTTTGTTAAAATAGTTTTTGTTTTTCTCTGTTCTTGAGCAGTAAAAACTCTGCAAAAAACGGCTTGTTTTTCTTAAAACAGTTAAAGTAAAAAAAAATTAACATTATTGAATATTGCACATTATAAAAAAGAGAATGACATTGATTTGAAAATATGATATAATTAGGGAAATGATTTAACTAGAGGTTTTAAAATTGAAAACGGATTTAGCAATGAACCTGTTGATATTTATCTGTTCACTGTATGGAACTATCTACGGGTTAAGCAAATTTTTTAGAAAGAAAAAAGCGTTATATCTTAAGCTCGTTACCTGCGGCGTTATGAGTTTGATGTTTTCAAGGCTTTATCAGGTCATCTACCTTACTACGCAGGGAAATTTGAACAGCGGTTTTCATATCGGCTTGCTCGGAATAACGGGCAGCTTTATGTTCTTTTTCTCGGCTAACTTCGGGCAAATGGACGGCTTGGTTGATGATAAGACAAAAGCCTTCAGAAAAACGAGAATTATTTCGCTTATAGCGCCGCTGTCTGTACTTATCATATATCTTTTATTTTTTATGAAGGTGCATAACACAGAGCTGAGAATCGTATGGGGCATTGTTACCTTCTTCATTATGCAGTGTGCATATTATAGTTTTAAGCATATTATCATATATGATGTCGATTTCGGTATAATAAAGTCATTGAGAAAATATAATGCGCTTGTACTCGCCTACGCTTTTCTAAGTATGCTTGAGGCTGTCGGCTTATATATAGATATTAAGCCGTTGTATGTTGCGTCTTGCGTAAGTATAGGAATTGTAGCAGTTACACTGCTTCCCGTACTGAAGGGAGGTGCCCAAAAGTGGACAATATAACCTATGTTCTTTATATCTGCTTTTTGATACCGATGGCGCTTTCGCTCTTTATTATGCAGAAAAAATCAAGGCTTACCGTTGCTTTTATTCTTATCGGCACAACTGTCTGCCTTTTGGCAAGCGAAGTAAATAACCATATCTATCTTAACATAAACAGAGATATGCTGTATTTTACAACAACGGTTTCCCCCGTGACAGAAGAGCTGCTCAAGGCTTTGCCGATACTGCTTTACGCACTCTTCATCTCAGACAACAGACAGAAGCTTGCGCAGTCAGCCTTTGCTGTCGGTCTCGGATTTGCGATAATGGAAAACGTAATAATGATAACGCAGAATTTATACAGCATAGATATCAAATGGGCGATTATGCGGGGCTTTGGTGCAAGTCTTATGCACAGTATATGCACGGTTGCGGTAGGCATAGGCATTTCCTTTGTAAGAAAGAAGAAAAAGCTGTTTTACTGCGGCACGCTTTCTCTTTTAATGCTGGCGATAACCTATCACTCCATTTACAATACTCTGGTAATGTCGCCGCATAAGTATTACGGAATCATCCTGCCGATATGCACCTATATTCCGCTTTTGCTTTTCAGTTACAAACGAAAAACTCCGGAAAAATAAATAAACCCCTATGGCAGTTCACATTCGCCATAGGGGTTTGTATTATTTTAATTTTTATTCTACTCCGAGATTTTTATTTACCTGTGACGCTATATCGCCCATACGGCTGTAAAGATAATCGCCCGGGCAAGCTTTGTTTGCAAAATCACGGTGAACCGTCATATTAGCGCCGTCAAGATGCTTTATGCGGGTTACTGAATCATCGCTCCATACAAGCTTTTCAATATTGTTTCTCTGGCAGATATCCGTAACAAGTTTAATGAGTGCTTTGTATGCTTCATCTGTAACCGCATAAGGGCTGTTGACCTCTGAAGCGACCTCGATAGTTACTGCACGGTTGTCATTGGCAGAGTTACTGCTTGCCCACGATCTGTCTTTTTCCTCAAGAATCATTAGTATTTTTCCGTCAGAGCCAATTGCATAATTAACGCTGGCTTCTGTCGCAGACTTACTATATAAGTTTGCAATGGCATATACCTGAGTTACTCCAGCAGAGCAGTGGATAGTTATGGTATCTATCTTGTGATTTCTATGTGGAGTATTTGGGTCATTCGGGTTGTTTTTATTTGGAGAGATTTTATAGTCAGCAATGAGTTTGCTGTTGGAGAAAGTTACCTTTTCTCCGTTAATAGTGATAACGGCGCCTGCTAATGAAGCATCGCCTGAATCGCTGCGCTCTGCGTCAAGATTCGTATCAACCTCAGGGTCATAACCGTTAGTTAATTCTTCCAATGCTTCGGCAGGGATTTCCTCTGACGCAGCAACGTCTTCTGAGGTTTCCCCCGAAGTGTCCGTTTGAGCCTTGTTGCCCGAACAGCCTGCAAGAGTGCCTGCGAGCAGGCAAACGCAAAGCATCGCGCTCATCAATCTTAATAATAAATTCTTTTTCATAATTTCTTTCCTTTCTGTATTAAATTTATGCGTTTTTCGCATTGTTTTTTCTCTTTTTAACTGCGGTCATTCCGAGTATTGCAACGACTACGCCCAAGATAAATCTGTCGCCGAGTAACAGTACGGTAGATTCTTCACTGAAGCGTTCAGTTTTCCACAAAACTAATTATAAAAACTGATTATATTAGAGACATCAGTTTTAAAGTAATTACACAAACGACTTACCATGGAGACTCTAAAGTCATGATCAGACATAATCCTAGTATATTCAGTTGCAGTAAATAATTTCTCAGAAGTAATCAAATAGTTTATATTATAATTATGCTCATTCTTATGCTCACTAAGATAATGAAGTAATGGTTTAAATCTTATTTTGCCTGTGCTTTCATAATCCTTCTTTGCCTCGGTTTGAGTATCCCAGTCAATCTCGTGAGCAACTTCATGAACGCCTGATTCCTCATATTTCATGATATCGTCAACGCTACATCCCAAGTAGGAGCAAAGATTGCCTATGTTCGACAATCTCACATTTCTATTATTAGCAAACATTTCCGCAATTGTTTCAGTTATAACGCCGTCTTCTATAATTTGCTCCATAGAAATACCATGAGCATCTAAATATTGAAATAATGGAGCAAATGTAATATTTTCCAATCCATCGTAATCATTATTAGTGCCGTCTGCAAAAACTGCGCCTTCCAATGGTGCGTCTGACTTTGTGCTGCAGCCTCCGAAAGCCAAAAGTATAAGTATCACCGCAAGAATAAGTGAAATCGTTTTTTTCATAATAGTTTCCTTTCTGTCTTAAAGCTATGCATTTTCCGCTTCTTTGTTTTTTCTCTTTTTAACTGCGGTCATTCCGAGTGCTGCAACGGCAATTCCCAAGATAAATCCGCCGCCCGCAAAGAGTACCTTTGAACCGCCCGAGAAGGTCGAGGCGCTCACGGAAGCGGTACCGTTCAAATTCGGGAAACCGTCAAAGCTGCCATTTTCAATAAAGACATCTGACTTGACTTCTGCAAAAATACGAGTTCCGTCAGGACATTCCATTTCCCTGTATGATATTTCGACAGGTCTGTCAGAACTTCCGGAAAACGTATTTTTTATATCATCTTCATCCCAATCATCGCCAAGCTGTATATACATCAAAACTGAATTTGCAAATTCGCTTTCCTCCGTTCCGTTGGGATTAACAACGCCATGCAGGAACAATCGCCGTGTGTAATTTTGAGCCTCCGGCGTATCATCAAGCAAATTAAAGTAATATTGATAGATATCAGCATCATTTTCAGCGTCCAGCCACATAACCCAGAAAAATGAGCCCGACTCAATAAGCCCTTGTGAATTATCAATGCCGTACCAAGCGGACGAACCATAAGATTCTTCCTTAAGCCACGTAATGCCGTCATCCTTTACTACTGCGCTCGTTCTGCCGTTGTCGGCAACGTAATAAGTAATGCCGTTTTGAGTAACAGGCGTAACATTTGCATAGGCTATGAGCGGCAAAGCGGAAAGCATAGATAAAACTAAAATGATTGATAATATAAATGAAAATGATTTTTTCATGTTATGTCCTTTCTGCCTTTGCTGTTGAAATTAATTTTTCTTTTGATTTCAAAGCGTTTATGTTATACTATTATAAATACCTTTTTGGTTCAATAACATTTTACTATTTTAATAAAGTAAATGTCAATATTCAATTTCAACCCGATTTGTAGCCAAAGCTACAAATTCATCTTAATTTGTAAACGCAATCAGAAGTGGAGAAACAAAATGGATAAAAAAATTGACAAAAGGGCACAAAAAACAAGAAAGGCTTTGCAAAGCGCACTTGCTGTAATGTTGGATAAAAAGGTGCTGCGAAAGATTACCGTGCAGGAGGTTGCCGACCTTGCGGATGTAAACCGTGTAACCTTCTATAAGCACTACAAGGATATATATGATTTATACGAGCAGATGGAAAAAGAGGTGCTCTCTGACCTCGGTATGCTAATACTTGATTACAAAGAAAAACCGAAAGCCGATTTCTGCTCTGCGCTGATTGATTATATTGAAAACAATCCCACCATTTTCAAAATGATATTCAGCCCATATAACACGGGCGAGCTCAGGGACAAGTTCTGCAAGATGGTGGAAGGATTATTCCGCCTTATGCAGACGGAAAAGAACAACACGCAGTTCAGCGACGTAAAGATTGACTATTACACCACCTATCAATCAAAGGCATTTGTTGCCTTGCTTGAAAAATGGGTGCAGGAGGATTTCACACAGTCAAGAGAATTCATAATAAAAACCGCCGCCGAATTTGACACGCATACAGAGGAGTTAATAGCCAAACTATACAACTAATAATACATAATAACAACTAAACAAATCGTTTATGACCTTGTTAGGAAATCCCTGACAAGGTCATATTTTTTTGTCCCAAAGGGCTTGTATTTTTCGTTTTTCGTGGCTTCAAGTGAGGGGTATTTATTTCTGATAGGTGTAAACAAATTATGAATTTTAGTCCCAATATGGTTATATTTTGGCTTTGAAATCTGCGTATAGTGAAGGGACTTTTTCAAAGTGAAAAATAAATTCTTTGTAAACAATTCAAAAAACACCCTCACAAAACGCCCTCGTTTTCTGCATATAGTGAGGGGTGTTTAGAAAAAATTTGGTGCAAGTCCTAAAAAAGTGGGCAATAGCATAGTGAGGGAATGAAAAAATTTTTCGCCCAAAATGAAAATTTGTCGCTAATAGCATAGTGGGAATATTTTTTCAAAAACCGCATAAAAAACTCTTCCTCGTGGCTTCAAGTAGAGAGGGTATTTCGGTAGGTGTAAATAAACTGTGAATTATGTTTCTGATATGGTTGCTTTTTGCCTTTGAAATCTCCAAATAGTGAAGGGTGTTACTCTTCATTACTCAAAAAATTTTTTTCCAAAAGCCTAATATTTTTGAATCTTCGTGGCTTCAAGTGGGGAGATGATTTTCTGCGTAACTCCCTAATATGTTTGCAAAAACTGAAAAATTATTTAGTCAAATCGAAAAAAAGTGGGCAATAGCATAGTGGGGGTGTTTTTCAAAAGAGAAACAAACCCACCCTGATATTCCCATATAACGAATAAACCCATACATAGTTAGAGGTAATAAAAACTAAATGACCGCCCGAAAGGGATATGCTTGCCAAGAGGTTTGTGGCGAAAACGGAGCGAGCAATACGCAGCGAGTGAGGTGCAGGAACTGCTTTCGGATAGAACGGCAAATGGAAAAAACAAGTAAAAAAATAATCCGTTTCGACAATATATTTTTCGGCAAAGTGCGATAATAATCTGTCGGGAAATGGATGGAAAAGGAGTAATTTATGATAACAGGAATGAAGAAAAAGGAAAAGACTACAGAGATATTTTTTGATGAGGCTAACCCCGTAATTAACATCAGAACATACAATACCGACCTCAAAAAACGGTTGACAAAGTTCTCTAACGAGTACCCTGACGAATGCAGGTTGGTGGATGATTCGGGTAACGGTATGCTTGAATTTGAGATTAATAAGGGTAGATTTTGTTTCCGTTTAACCTCACCTTACAGCAAAGAACGAAGGAGTCTTTTAGCTCATAATGCGTCTGTAAATAATCATCTTCCGAAAAAAGAATAGGATGTCGTTGTAGGTTCGATGTTTCGTTGCCTCGCGAGAGCGCAATGCACTTTTGATGCGTAAGTGTCAAAAGTGCCATTGCGTTACTTTTGGAAAAGTAACAAAACCGAGAAAATGCGAATTTTGAAAGACAGATGAAAATATGAAGAAAGGATTGATAAATATATGGAATATTCAAGTATCAGCATTGAGCTTGGCAAGGGTGTAATAAATCATAACAACAGAAAATTTATTGCCGAAAATGTTGACAGAGAAAAAACGAAAAACAATATTGAATATAAAAATATTCCGATTGAGGAAGCGTATCATATTCTCTTTGATGACGCACTTCAAAGATACAATGATAAGCAAACAAGAAAGAGCAGAAGAATACCAAGCTACTATGAGCATATTAAAAATAGCAAACAGGAAAATTTATTCTATGAAATTATTGTTCAGGTTGGCAACCGTGAAGATATGGGAGTCGGAACAGAAAATGAAGAATTAGCAAAAAAGATTTTGGATGAATATATGTATAACTTTGAGAAACGAAATCCATATCTGTTTGTATTCAATGCTCACTTACACATGGATGAGGCAACGCCTCATCTGCACATCGACTTTATTCCATTTACAACCGAATGTGATCGTGGCTTGGACACGAGGGTGTCACTTAAACGAGCTCTCCTCAATGAAGGCTTTTACAGTTTAGGCAAAAGCGATACCGAAGCGATGGCTTGGATGCGAAATGAGAAGGAAGAATTAGCGGCGGTTATGAAACAGAATGAGGTCGAATGGGAAAACCAAGGTAATAATCGTGACCACCTTTCCGTTTTGGAGTTCAAAAAGGAACAACGCTCAAAAGAGGTGGAAGAATTAGAGGCACATGTGTCAACGCTCGAAAACAAATTCAAAAATCTGTCTATGGCTATTGAAACTGTTACTGCACCGAAAAACAACGAGGAGTTTGAAGAGGAGTTCGTTCTTCCTGAGCCTCAGCGTTTGGAAACTGCAAAAAGTTACAAAGGTCGTATTGATAAAATGTTTGGCAAACTGAAAGCACTTGTGAAATCTGTGTTGGTCAAATATTTTGAATTAGAAAATGACTATCATGAGCTTTACGAGCAAAAGCAAAGGCTGTCCTATCAAGTATATAAGCTTGATGAAAACAACAAAGAGTACCAAAATAAAAACAATGATTTAAGAAAACAATTAAGAGATTACCGTCTGCTTCGCAAGGTGCTTGGCAGCAAAGAGGTTAACCATATACTTGAAGAAGCAAAGAGAGGTCATAGAAGGAGGAATCGTGAATGGGAAAACACAAGATAAAAATTCCGTTAACAAAGGAACAATATGAATTGTATTCAACGGTAAGGAAAGAATACACCGAACTGCTTGACAATATGAGCGAAGAGGAACGCAAGCGTTGGTTTACAAAGTTGCTTTTCAGAAAACCGATCAACTTTGAAAAGGAAATTGACGGTACTGTTTACTGTGTTACAACACATTTCAACAGTCAAGCAAAAACTTCTGTTGCAGACAGAATAGAACGATTAATCGGACAACAGTGATAGCAAATAAAAATCACACTTTAAAGTGTTGAATTTACGGTTTGAATGTGTTAATATGTAGTTGACCTACAATCAAACATATTCGGCTGTAGAAAGGAGTACTATGACGAATAAAACAGACCGAATAACAGCCCTGTACTGTCGTCTTTCTCGTGATGATGAGTTAGACGGTGTATCGGGTTCAATCAAAAATCAACAGGATATTTTAGAGAAGTACGCTGAAGATAACGGCTTCAAAAATTGCAGAGTGTTCATTGATGACGGCTATACGGGTACAAACTTTAATCGCCCAGCCTTTATGGAAATTATGGAGCTTGCCGAGCAAGGTAAAATTGAAACCTTAATCGTAAAAGACCATTCCCGTTTAGGCAGAAATCGTATTCTTGTCGGACAGTTACTTGAAGAGGGCTTTGATGAGCTTGGTGTTCGTTACATTGCCATTATGGATAACATTGACACGGCAAAGGGCTTAGACGATACCGTTGCCTTCAAGGATTTATTCAACGAATGGCACGCTAAAAATACCAGTGAGAAAGTCCGTAATGTTTTCAAAAACAAAGGCAACTCAGGCAAACCATTAACGACCAACCCACCTTTCGGCTATATGAAGAATCCCAATAATCCAAATGAATGGATAATTGATGAGCCTGCGGCAGAAGTAGTGAAACGCATATTCAAAATGTGTATTCAAGGACTTGGTCCTTCACAGATTGCAAAGCAATTAAGAGCCGATAAGGTTATGACGCCTACAGAGTATTGGAGTAGCATTGGCAGAAACTGTGGTAAACTACCTGAGAAACCTTTTAACTGGTCGCCAGACACTGTATCGTATTTACTGTCAAAGCAAGAATATATCGGTGATACAATTAACTTTCGTACGGCAAGGCGTTCTTTTAAGAACAAGAAAAAGATTGAACGACCTCAAGAGGAATGGAAAGTATTTAAGAATACGCATCCTGCAATTATCAGTGAAGAGGATTATTATCTTGTCCAAGAGCTACGCAAAAATAGGCGCAGACAAAACCGAACAGGCATTGTTAGTATATTTTCCGGAAAAGTGTTTTGTGCAGACTGCGGCTCTAAAATGTACTACAGCTCATACAACAATTACAAAAGGGAAAATGCCAGTTTCTTTTGTTCCCTTTATGCCAAAGATTCCGAAGCCTGCTCTATGCACTATATTCGTGAAAAGGTTATCTACAATCTTGTACTTGAAGATATGAGAAGAGTATTTGATTTAGTCACCACGCAGGAAAAGGCTTTTGCTAAAATGAAAATCAATGACAGCGAAGAACAAAGGAAAAAAGAGTTAACTGCAAAACGCAGACAACTTGAAAAATCTAAGAAGCGTATTTCTGAAATTGATAATCTTATCCTTAAACTCTACGAGGATAATGCAAGCGGCAAGATAACCGATGAACGATATGCTGCTATGGCAAACTCGCTTGAAACTGAGCAATACGAGTTGAAAGAACAATTGCCTATCCTTGAAAAAGAAGTTAATACCGAAAAAGACAGGCTTTTGAGTGTTCAGAAATTCATCGAGAGGATTAAGCGTATTACCCAACCAAGAAAGCTGACGCCTGAACTTGTTAATGAATTCATTGAAAAGATAATCGTATCTCAAGCATATTATGTTGACGGTAAGCGTTATCAGAACATTGAAATTTATTACAATGATGTTGGTGTTATCAAAACAACCGCAGATGACCTTGAGCGCAATTATCAAAAAGGCAATCTGTTTGGAGCAGAGCTTATGCAAGAAACAGCATAAAGAAAAACAGCATAACCGTAGCGGTTATGCCATTAATCTTAATTTGAAAGACGCCCGTGGGGTACTCCCTATTTACGTAGGACACCCCGAGGAGTGTCTTTATTTTATAAAATAATATAATTTTATTGCAATCTGTTTACAAAAGTGTTACAATAATTCATAAGTAGTTTTCTGTCATTTTGGGCATACTACCTTTGAGGTGTCAGTATGGCTGAAGAAACAGAATTCATAACGAATGAAGACGATGAGGAAAAAGAATCCGTATTTGAAACCGGTTCTATTACCGTGGAAAAGGACGGACACTTTATTCATTGCCTCACGATTATCGGGCAGATTGAGGGCCATTTCATTTTGCCGCGCCAAAATAAAACCACAAAGTATGAACACGTGATTCCGCAGCTGGTAGCGATTGAGGAAAGCAAGGACATTGAGGGCTTATTGATTATCCTGAATACCGTCGGCGGCGATGTGGAAGCAGGGCTTGCGATCGCAGAGCTGCTGTCTACTATGAAAACGCCTACGGCTTCGCTGGTGCTCGGCGGCGGTCATTCGATCGGCGTGCCGCTGGCTGTCAGCTGTAAAAAGAGCTTTATTGCCCAAAGCGCTACCATGACGGTCCATCCGGTGCGGATGAACGGCACCGTGCTCGGTGTGCCGCAAACACTGTCATATTTTGAAAAAATGCAGGACAGGATCGTTCGTTTTGTGGAAAATAATTCGCATATCTCTGCCGAGGCCTTTCGGGCGCTGATGATGAAAACCGGCGAGCTGATCATGGATGTCGGCACGGTGCTCGACGGCGAGGAGGCGGTGGCGTGCGGCTTGATCGACGCCCTTGGCGGTCTCAGCGACGCGCTGGATTTTCTTGACAGAGAAATTGAGAAAAGCGGTGAGGACCATGCTCTACACGGTGATCGATCTTAACGATATTCTTTATTCCCGTGATGAAAACAGAATACAGCGCCGTCAGGACAAGCCGTCCACCAATCCTTTCGATTATATCAGGACAGGCTATTATCTTGACCGTGCGGCGCTGTTCGGAGGACAAAATTATGTCAATTATCACTTCGATATTCCAGGCAATTCTCCAGGCGATCAGCTACATCATACCCATCAGTGAATCCGGCCATTCCGCGATCTATCACGACTTGGCCGGTAAAACCGACGGTACAGTGGCCGCCTTGACCGGCGTGATCCATCTTGGCATGGCGTTAGGGATCTTTGCGGCGATGCTGCGGCTCTGTCTGCGGCTTGCCAAGGAGCTTGGCGGTTGTGCAGGCGATTTGCTGCATCGGGACTTTTCTTATCGCGAGGCCTCTCCTGCGCGCCGATTTTTGCTTTCGCTGATGCTGAGCTTTGCGCCGTTGCTGCTGTGGCTGATTCCGGTGAATCACAATTTTTCTTATGAGTTTTTGCGCCGCTTTGGCTTTAACCGTACGCTGCTGGACGAGGGACTGTTTTTGGCGATTACCGGCGCGTTGGTGCTAATGGCGCTGCGCCAGCTGACGCTCGGCAAAAACAGAAAGTCCGTCAGTGCATTATACGGACTGTTAGCCGGTGCGGTAGTGCTGGTCAGCGCACCGCTCTCAGGGCTAACCGTGATCGGCGGCGTATTTGCCTTTTTAGTGCTGTTCGGCGTAACGAAGAAGCAGGCGCTGAATTTTGCACTGGTGATGAGCATTCCGCTCCTGATCGGTACCGGCATTGCTGAGCTGGCAACGGCGGCTGTTCGTGCGAGCGCGGTGCAGGTAATCCTTGCGTTAGTGCTGTCGGCGGTGTTCGCTTTCCTTAGTGTGAGAGTACTAAAATTCCTGATCAATAAGCGCTATATAAAATATATTGGCTACTACGATGTATCGCTTGGGGCGATCACTGCCGTTGTCGGCATCGTTCAGCTGATTGTCAGAAATTAATATACATAACAGGAAAAGAAAGAATATGGCTTCAAAACAAACAAAAAAGAATACTGAAAAAAGTAACGCTGCGCGTGAAAAACGGAGCACCTCCCAAAAGCGCGCGGAACAGCTGCGCTTGGAGGAGGAGCAGTTAAAAAGGGAACGTCAAAAGGCACGGCTGATCGGTATCGTGATTTTCTTTGTGTCGCTGCTGTTCTTCTTTGTGGCAGTGCTGTCCGGCGACGGCGTGTGGACGGTCGTTCATAAGGGATATATCGGCCTGTTCGGCTGGTTTGCTGCGATCGTTTTCCCGGTGCTGACGCTGGTATCCTCCTTTTTTCTCGGCATCAACCGCCAAAAGGAAAATAAAATGACCTTTACGGTCATTTCTGTTGCTCTGCTCGGATTGCTGATTTCCACATTTATACATATTATTCTCCACCAAAACGGCGAGCCGTTTATTGATACACTCGTGATTGCTTACGATGAGGCGCCGACTACCTTTAACGGCGGCTTTTTCGGTGCGCTGCTGGGCTGGCTGCTGCTGAAGCTGGGCAAGGCGCCTGCCGTTATTCTCGTGCTGATGATGATGCTGGCGATCATCGTCTTGCTGTCAAAGCTGACGATCAACGAATTCTTTAAAAAGACAACGAAGCCGGTGCGTAAGGCTGTTGCGAAGGTGGACGACCATATCGAAACGAAGAAGGAGCGCCGCCGTCAGCCGGTGGACATCTATCTGCCGCCTGAGGATAATGAGAAGAAGGAAAAAGAATCGAAAAAACGCAAGAAAGCAAAGCGCCCTGCGCCGGATATCACGGTGGACGACAGTGACGCTAAAAAGCCTGCGAAGCAAGAAAAACCGGCTGCTGCCGAGGATGATGTTGCGTACGACGCATTGATTGAAGACATCAATAATACGACAAAGCGCAACCGTGAGGCGCGCAATAAGGGCAAGACCATTGACGATATTGTCAAGAAGAACGTCGGTGAGACGGATGAGCCGGAACAGAAGGAGCCGGAGCAGCAGGAACCGGCACCGTCACCCGTTCCGGAATTTACCGTTGACGAAGAGGCGTTAAAAACCAAGAAAGCGCCTTATGAGCTGCCGCCTGTCAGCATCCTGAAATACGCCAAAAAGAAATCCGCGAAGGACATCAGCAATGAGCTCAAGAATAATGCAGAGCTGTTGATCGATACGTTGAGCTCCTTCGGCGTGAATGCCGAAATTACGGATATTTCACGCGGACCGACGGTTACGCGTTATGAGCTGAAGCCTGCGGCTGGCGTCAGAATTTCTAAGATCACCAATTTGGCGGATGATATTGCACTGAACCTGGCGGCCACCAGCGTGCGTATTGAAGCGCCGATCCCGGGGAAGGCGGCTGTCGGTATTGAGATCCCGAACTCTGTAAAGAACAGTGTTTCTGCCCGTGAGATCATTGACAGCGCAGATTTTGAAGCGCATAAGAAAGAGCTGCTTTCTGCCGGTCTTGGCAAGGATATTGCCGGCAAAACGGTGTTCTGCGACGTGGCAAAAATGCCCCACCTGTTGATTGCCGGTACGACCGGCTCCGGTAAATCGGTTTGTATGAACTCGATCATTGTGTCGATTCTGTATAAAGCAACGCCGGATGATGTTAAATTCCTGATGATCGACCCGAAGAAGGTTGAGTTTTCAAAATATGAGAATATTCCGCACCTGCTCGTGCCGGTAGTGACTGACGCGCGCAAGGCTTCCGGTGCGCTCGGTTGGGCTGTTTCGGAAATGCTGCGCCGTTATCAGTGCTTTTCGGATACCGGTGTGCGTGATATCAGCGGTTATAATAAATATGTCGCTAAGCATCCGGATATGGAACCGATGCCCAAAATCGTGATCTGTATCGACGAGCTGGCAGACCTGATGATGGCAGCGCCGAAGGAGGTAGAGGATTCTATCTGCCGTTTGGCGCAGATGGCGCGTGCTGCCGGTATGCATCTGGTGATTGCGACCCAGCGGCCGTCCGTTGATGTTATCACCGGTCTGATCAAGGCGAATATTTCCTCACGTATTGCGCTGACAGTTTCCTCACAGATCGACTCGCGTACGATCCTGGATGCCGGCGGTGCGGAAAAGCTGCTTGGCCGTGGCGATATGCTCTATTCTCCGATCGGTGCTAATAAGCCGCTGCGTGTGCAGGGCTGCTTCATCAGCGACGAAGAGGTAGAGGAGCTGTGCGAATTTATCAAAAAGCAGGGCGAAAGCCAGTATAGCGACGAGATCCAAAAGGAAATTGAACAAAAGGCCGTGCAGGAAAAGGGCAGCTCTTCGTTTACGGAGGAGGGCGATGCCGGCGAAGCGCTTGATCCGTTATTTGAAAAAGCGGTGGAGGTGGTGCTGGAAAGCGGCAGAGCCTCTACCTCGTTCCTGCAAAGAAAGCTCTCTGTCGGCTATTCCAGGGGCTCTAAGATCATGGATCAGCTGGAGGAAAAGGGCATTATCGGCCCGCAGGACGGTGCTAAACCGAGAGAGATCCGCATTAATATGCAGCAGTGGATCCAAATGAAGGCGAACGGGCCGGTGGACTTCACCGCAGAAAATACAGAGCAGATGAGCTTTGAGGATACCGTCGACGCGGACGAGAAGAAGGACGCCTTTGACGATATTATTGATAACCAAACTGACGAGGAGGATGCATGAACTCCTTTCTTCCCGTAAATCAAAAGGATATGCGCCAAAGAGGGTGGGAACAAGCCGACTTTGTGTACATTACAGGAGACGCTTATGTTGACCATCCTTCCTTTGGTGCCGCCATTATTACCCGTGTCCTTGAAGCCAAGGGCTTTAAAGTAGCCGTACTAAGCCAGCCTGACTGGCATAGCACGGCTGATTTTGTTCAGTTCGGCAAGCCGCGGCTGGGCTTTTTAATTACTGCCGGCAATATTGATTCCATGGTGGCGCACTATACGGTCGCAAAAAAGAAGCGCTCGTCAGACGCTTATACTCCCGGTGGCAAGATCGGCAAACGGCCGGACAGAGCGGTGACCGTGTATGCGAAAGCCGTCAGGGACTTGTATCCGGATACACCGATCATTATCGGCGGGCTGGAAGCCTCCTTACGTCGCTTTGCCCATTATGATTATTGGGATGATAAGGTGCGCCCGAGCATCTTGCTGGAGTCAGGCGCTGATCTGCTGATCTACGGCATGGGCGAAAATCAAATCATCGAAATTGCCCAGCGGCTGGACCGCGGAGAGGCGATCCAAGCCTTGCATGATATCAAAGGAACCGTCTATGCTGTGGATGTACGCGAAACGCCTTACGGCGGTGTAGAATGTCCCAGCTTTGATAATGTAAAGAGCAGCAAAACAGAATATGCTAAGGCGGCGCGGATAGAACAGGACGAGCAGGATCATATCCGCGGTAAACTGATCAAGCAGAAGCACGGTAAAATGATGGTGGTGCAGAACGTACCGATGCCGCCGCTGACAACGGAGGAGCTGGATTGGGTCTATTCCTTGCCCTATCTGCGTACTTATCATCCGATGTATGAAGCAATGGGCGGTGTTCCCGGTATTCAGGAGGTCTCGTTTTCTATTACGCATAATCGCGGCTGTTTTGGGGGTTGTAATTTCTGCTCCATTGCCTTTCATCAGGGGCGGTATGTTACCGCACGCAGTAAGGAGAGTATCCTGAAAGAGGCGAAAATGCTGACGACCTTGCCCGGCTTTAAGGGCTATATCCATGACATTGGCGGCCCGACTGCTAACTTCCGTCAGCCCTCCTGCGAGCTGCAAAAGACGCACGGTCTCTGCAAAGGTAAAAAATGTCTTGCGCCAAAGCCCTGTCGTAACCTGGTGGCAGATCATAGTGAATACCTGGAGATATTGCGCGACGTTCGGCACCTTCCCGGCGTCAAAAAGGTCTTTATCCGCTCCGGTATCCGTTATGATTATCTGCTGAAGGATCGTGACGACCGCTTTTTCCGCGAGCTAGTGAAGTATCACGTCAGCGGTCAGCTGAAGGTGGCGCCGGAGCATTGCTCTGCCGCTGTGCTCGATAAAATGGGTAAGCCGCACATCGAGGCGTATATTGAATTTTCAAAGCGGTATTTTCGCTATTCCGGCGAGGCGGATAAGGATCAGTATTTGGTGCCTTATCTGATGTCCAGTCATCCCGGCAGCACGCTTCAGGAGGCGATCGAGCTGGCGCTGTTTTTGAAGAAAAACAAGATCCGGCCGGAGCAGGTGCAGGACTTTTATCCGACGCCCGGTACGATCTCTACAACGATGTATTATACCGGACTTGACCCCTATACGATGGAGCCTGTCTACTGTGCGAAAAACCCGCACGAAAAAGCGATGCAGCGTGCTTTGCTGCAGTATTATAATGTCGCCAATGCACCGCTGATTGAGGAGGCGCTGCGCAAAGCGAAGCGCTATGATTTGATTGGCAACACCGAGGGCTGCCTCGTACGTTCCTCAGCGCAAAAGAATCCGCGCGGTGCTAAGCCGTACCGCTCAAACGGTGCTTCACGTAAATATCAAAACGGCAGGAAAAAGAGATAGCTATGAAAACAGAGAAAAATCAAACCTTATTATTTATCGGTATTGCGTTGGCGGTGGTCGGCGTGATACTGATCGTTTATGCGATCGCATTGCCGCGCGTTTATGTGACAGAGACGGTGACGGTACCGGAGACCTCTGTCGCTGTCAGCGTGGCGGACAGCGCTACCGCGGCGGCAACCACTGCCTTGTCCGTCAGCTATCCGCTCGACCTCAACACTGCGACAGCAGAGGAGCTGGCGACCATTGAAGGCGTCGGTGAAAGCAGAGCGAACGCGATCATTGAATACCGCAACTACCTCGGCGGCTATTCTTCCACCGAGCAGATCATGGAGATCAAGGGCTTCAGCGAAACGCTGTATGACCAAATCGCTCCGTATATTACAGTAGCATGAACAGCGTGTGGGACAAATGCCTTTACGTGCTGTATCCAAAGCGTTGCGCCCTTTGCGGCGAGGTGATCGAGCTGGACGGCGTATTGTGCAATGAGTGTATGAACACCGAAAGAATTACCGGAAAAATCTGTCGCAAGTGCGGCAGGGAAGTAGCGGATTGCTGTTGTAAAAAGGAAAAATTCAGTCCGGGCTATAAAGCCTTTTGCGCGCCGTATTACTTCGACGGCTCTATGAGGGTCGGTATCTATCGCTTAAAGAACAGTGGGTATACGCAGCTGGCGCAGGGCATGGCGACGGAAATAGCCGATACGGTGCGCCGTCGCTTTCCGGATGTTACCTTCGACGCTGTGACTTTTGTGCCGATGCGCCGCCTGCGGCAGCATAAACGCGGCTATAATCAAAGTGCACTGCTGGCTGAGGCGGTAGCGGAGCACCTCGGAATTCCGTGCGAAGCGTATTTGAAAAAGGTGAAGCATACGTTTTCGCAGCGCCTGCTGTCCTCTGAACGGCGAAAGCTCAACCTCTACGGTTCGTTTGCGGTAACGGATAGGCAAGCGATTGCCGGCAAAACGATTTTGTTGGTGGATGACGTGAAAACGACCGGCTATACGCTCAGCGAATGTGCTGTCACGCTTAACGCCGCCGGCGTGGGCGCCGTTTATGCCACCGCCTTTACGCTCACAGCAAAAAAGTAACAAAACCCCTTGCATTTCACGCCCATCAATGGTAGAATGGTAACACTGGTGCGCGCCTGTGGTGGAATGGCAGACACGCTAGATTTAGGATCTAGTCCGCGAGGGTGCAGGTTCAAGTCCTGTCAGGCGCACCATAGAAAAGGATGCCACGGGAATCGCGGCATCTTTTTTTATCGAACTGATTGCAAAGAGGGGAGCGGAAAATGATTATTAACACCGGCCAAAGGACCGATATTCCTGCTTACTACAGCGAGTGGTTTTATAACCGTATTAAGGAGGGCTATGTGCTGGTGCGCAATCCCTATTATCCAGAGCAGGTGACGCGCTATGAACTGAAGCCGGAGGTGGTGGACGTACTAGCATTTTGTACGAAAAACCCTGCGCCGATGCTGGATAGGCTGGAGGAGCTTAGCGCTTTTCGTCAATTCTGGTTTGTTACGATTACGCCTTATGGACGTGATATTGAACCGAATGTTCCGCCAAAGGAGAATGTAGTCACTTCGTTTTGCCGGTTGTCAGAAAAGGTTGGCAAGCGCTGCGTCGGCTGGCGGTACGACCCGATTCTGATCGCCGGAAAATATACGGTAGACTACCATATTCAGGCCTTTGAAGGGCTTACCGCCGCCCTCAGCGGTTATACTGATCAAGCCGTTATCAGCTTTGTTGATCTTTATCAGAAAACGAAGCGCAATTTTCCGCAAGCCCGAGAGGTGACTAAAGCAGAGCGCGCCGCTCTCGGTAAGGCGTTTGCCGAAACGGGAAAGCGTTACGGCATCACCGTCCGTACCTGCTGCGAGGGAACGGACCTGGCTGTTTACGGCATCGACACGCAAGGCTGTATGACCAAAGAGGTGCTTGAAAAAGCGCTTGGCGAAAAGCTGACCGTGCCTGTCCGCAGCGGACCGCGCCCTCAGTGCAGCTGTCTGCTCGGGAATGATATCGGTGTATATAATACCTGCCGGCACTTCTGCCGTTATTGTTATGCCAATTACGACCGGAAGACAGTGCTGCAAAATGTTGCCCGGCACCGTCCGGATTCTCCTTTTTTAATCGGTGAAGCACAGCCGGGGGATAAGATCCGTAAAGCAAAGCAAAGCTCCTTCATTTCCGATCAGCTGACGATCTCTTTATAATTGACAGCACTGCTCTATTGAGCAGTGCTGTTTTGCGCTTATGTGACAAAATTGTAATGGAAGCCCGGCGACCGGTGTGTTAGAATAAGTGAAAAGATGAGACAGAAAGGGCGGAGAACGATGAAGCATATCTTTTTACTAGAGGACGACGAAGCGATCGGCGTGGCGCTGACGTATTCGCTGGAACGGGAGGGCTACCGTGTGACGCTGGCTAAAAGCGTTGACGAAGCGATGCGGCTGACGGAGAGCGACGTTTTTTCACTGTATATCCTTGACCTGTCCTTGCCAGACGGCAGCGGCTATGAGGTGTGTCGTGCAGTGAAGGCGCAGGGCGATTATCCGGTTATCTTTTTGACGGCGTTCGACGATGAGGCGAATGTGGTGATGGGCTTCGATCTCGGCGCTGACGATTATATCGCTAAGCCCTTCCGGCTCAAGGAGCTGTTGGCGCGCGTCCGTTGCGTGCTGCGCCGTTACAGTCAGGAAAGCACCGGCGGCGTTGTCCGTCTGCAGCAGCTCACGGTGAACACAAACGAGGCGAAGGTCTATAAGAACGGCAAGGAGATCATCCTGACGGCGATGGAATACCGTCTGCTGTTAACGCTGCTGCAGCACAAGGGCAGGGTGCTCACGCGCAGTAACCTGCTGGAGGAGCTTTGGGATGTGGAGGGCGATTTCGTGAACGATAATACACTGACGGTCTATATTAAGCGCCTGCGTGATAAAATTGAGGACGATCCGACGGCGCCGACAATGATCAAAACCGTCAGGGGAATGGGGTATATACTCGATGAAAAATAAAGAATTTTACCAACCGATCATCATTGGCACGGTGCTTACCGTATTGACCGCCGGCGCTTGTGTTCTTATCAGCCCGAAAGCGGCTGTTCTATGCGCAGCGCTCGGCGCGGTTTTGCTGACGGTGTTCGCGGTTTATACCGCCAAGCGTTATCGGGCGATCAGCGAGCTGAACGAATATTTATCGCTTGTTTGCAGCGGTCATTATGAGCTGGACCTGGCTGGTAACGCCGAGGGTGAGCTGTCGATATTGCAGAATAATCTATATAAGGTCATCACCCGCCTGAAAACGCAAAATGAGGTGATCGAACAGGACCGTCGGTATCTGGCGGACGCGTTGGCCGATATTTCACATCAGCTGAAAACGCCGCTGACCTCTATGCTCGTCGTATCAGAGCTGCTCGAGCAGGAGACCGATCCGGCGCAGCGACGAGAGTTTACCGAGATCATTAACAGCCAGTGCGGCAAAATGAGCTGGCTTGTGCAAACGCTGCTGAAGCTTTCCAAGCTGGACGCCGGTACGGTGGCGCTGAACCGAACGCCTGTCAGCGTGAATGAGCTGGTGGAGGAAAGTCTGCAGCCGTTTCTGCTGATGCTGGACGTGAAGGGCATAACGGTGCAGAAAAGCATTACCGCATTTCAGGTGAACTGTGATAAAGCGTGGACGTTGGAGGCGCTGCAGAATATTATCAAGAACTGTACAGAGCATACGCCAGAGGGCGGTAGGTTGGAAGTGACGACCGACGAAACCACGTTGTTTCAGCGGATCGTGATCCGCGATAACGGCTGCGGTATTCCGAAAGAAGAGCTGCCGCATATTTTTGAGCGTTTTTACCACGGCAAAAATGCGTCGGCAGACAGCGTCGGCATCGGGCTGGCGCTCTCTAAAACGGTTTTAAATAAACAAAATGCGTCGGTCGCCGTTACCAGTGAAGAAAACGTCGGAACCGTTTTTGAAGTGAAGTTTTATCAATCCGTTGTGTGACGGAATTGTTATGGAAAATTCACCGGATTGTAAGCTATGTTTCGTATACTGGCATCATCAAAGGAGGAAAACGAGATGAAAATTTTAGAAACCGTACATCTTTGCAAAACCTACGGCAGCGGCGCCACGATGGTCAAGGCGCTGGACGATGTCAGCTTTTCCGTTGAACGCGGTGAGTTTGTTGCCATTGTCGGTCCGTCAGGCTCCGGTAAATCTACGCTGATGCACATTTTGGGCGGTGTGGATACGGCGACCTCGGGCAGCGTGATCATCGATAAAACCGATATTGCCGCACTGGACGAAACGGCGCTGGCGATCTTCCGCCGCCGTCAGATCGGCTTGGTGTATCAGTTTTATAACCTGATCCCGATCCTGACCGTGGAAGAAAATCTGACGTTGCCGTTATTGCTCGACGGCAAGAAGCCTGACAAAAGACAGCTGTCAGACTTGGTACAGCGCTTGGGGCTGGAGGAGCGGCTGTCGCATTTGCCGTCCCAGCTTTCCGGCGGCCAGCAGCAGCGCGTGTCGATCGGCCGCGCATTGATGAATAATCCGGCGCTGATGCTGGCGGACGAGCCGACCGGTAACCTCGACAGCGAAAACAGCCGCGAGATCATCGCGCTGTTGCGGCAGTTTAACCGTGAGCTTGGGCAAACCGTCATTATGATCACACACGATGAGCAGATCGCGCTTTCTGCCGATCGCCTGATTGAAATCAGAGACGGCAGGATCGTACGTGACGAAAGGAGCGTGTCATGAACATTGTCAATCGGCTTACCCTTCGTCATATTAAGAGTCACCGCCGCCGTTCGCTGCTGACGGTGTTGGCAATCATCGTTTCGGTTGCGATGGTGACCGCGGTGTTTACCAGTGTTTTTTCCTTTATCAAATTCATGCAGGACGCTACCAAGGCGTACGACGGGAACTGGCATACGCAGTTTGTCTATGAAGCAGCGCCTGATTTGACGGTGTTTCAGCAAAGCAGCGATCTGACGGCCTATTATGCCAGTGCGGAGTTCACGGAGATCAGCTGCGATCCGTCCTCGGACAGTATGCGTGCGCGCTGTGATATTGATACGGTCGATCCGTCGGTGGTGACAGTCAGAAATCTGCATATTACGGAAGGTCGCTTCCCCGAGCGGGAGGGTGAAATACTGCTGACGAAGGAGTATATCGAAAAGAATCATCTTACTTGGCAGGTGGGCGATACGCTGACGGTTGCTACAAAAACTGACGGAACGGATGACTACACCGATCAAGAATACGTACTCTCCGGCATTGCAGACGGGAATGTCAGCTATTTCGATCATTGCGGCGGCTGCCTGTTGCGGACAGAGAGCAATGTGCCGAGCGGTGTAACGCAGTACGTGACCGTCACCTATCAAAAGCTCAGTAACAGCGTTTACGACAAGTCCGATGCTTTGGCGAAGGCCAGCGGCGCTGCCGGCTACGACACTAATACGGATCTGTTATACTTTTCCGGTGTGATGAAGAATAACGACTTGGTTGGATCGATGCTGGCGTTTGTCGGTGTGATGCTGTTCATCATCGTTGTGGCGTCGGTGGTGATGATCTACGACTCCTTTGCTGTGTCGTATCAGGAGCGTGAACGGTATCTCGGTATGCTGGCGTCTGTCGGCGCCACCAAGCGGCAGAAGCGCTCGTCACTGTATTTTGAGGGCTTTTTGCTCGGATTGGTTGCCGTTCCGGTCGGCATTGCCGCCGGTTTTGCCGGAATGTTCATTACGTTCCGCGGTATCCAAGGCGCCTTCATGAAAACGTTCAACCTGCCGATCGAGGGCACGCTCAAGGTGCATTTCAGCCCGTATATCCTTCTCGGCACGGTACTAATCAGCGCGCTGACCATTTTTATCTCCTGTTATATTCCGGCGCGCCGTGCCTCAAAAACAACGCCGATCGCAGCGATCAAGGGAACCAATACGGTGAAAGTGAAAAAAGCCAAAAAGCTCCGCGTCTCTAAGTTGACGCGTCGCCTGTACGGCTTTGAGGGCGAGCTGGCGGTGAAGAACTTTAAGCGTAACGGCAAGCGCAGCCGCAACATTGTCTTTGCGCTGGTGATGAGCGTGGTGATGTTTATGACCGTTACGAATTTTGCTGTTTTGCTGGATGCTTTCATCCAGTTGGAGACCGGCGGTACACGACCGGATTTTACGGTGATTGTCAATACGGAGGATATGGACAAGACAGAGAACTTCTTCAGCAGCGCCGACATTAAGGACTTCATCGGCTATCAGTATTGTGAAGTGACACTGGAGGACACCGAGCTACTAACGGCGACGGCGCAGGCTCATCAGGCGCAGTTTGATAACGAAAATCTCACTGTCTATTGTATGGATAATACGGCCTTTGACCGATACCTGAAAAAGCTCGGTGAAAAGCCGGAGGGCTATCATGATCAGACGGCGCCGCAGGCTGTGCTGTTTAATCAGATTCAATATCCGCAGGATAATGAAACCGTCACGGCGCAGGCGTTTTCGGACGTGCAGGGAAAGACGCTGCACTGTGTTGACGGCAGCAACAGCGGGGAGGAGGCTGACGCTCGGCGCTTCAGTGTGAAAGTTGCCGCCGTAACGGATAAACCGGCTGACAGCGCACTCTTTGTTCCGACGATGCTTTGGACGCCGTCCGTTATCCTGCCGGCGGATACGTACTATGCCCTGATGGATAGCGAAAGCAACATTTCTTATGCTGTTTTCGCCGATAATTATCAAACGGTGGTAACGCAAGCAGAGGACTATTTTGAGGCGCAGGGGATCGAATATAATCTGCAGGATAACGGCGCTAATCTGGAGGCCGTCAAGGCGGTCACCTCGATCCTGAAGGTCTTTGTCTACGGCTTTATCACACTGCTTACATTCATTGCTGTTATCAATATTATTAATGCGATCGCTAACGCTATGAACGAGCGCAAAACAGAATTTGCTATGCTGAAATCCGTCGGCGTAACGCCAAAGGGCTTTAAGAAGATGATCTATGTGGAAAGCGTTCGCTACGGCGTTCAATCGCTCCTTTGGTCAATTCCGATCAGCTTTGGACTGCATTATCTGCTGTATTATATGCTCACGAGCGCAGAGGGCGTATCGGTGCCGTTTTCGTTCAATCTGCCTTACTATGGCGCGGCGATCTTGGCTGTCTTTCTGATTATTTTGCTGTCGCTCCTGTATTCCGCAGACAAGATCAAGGACGACAGTATCATTGAGCATCTGAAGCAGGATTGACAAAATCGCCGCCCCTGTTAAAAATGAGTTTACACCGCCGTGAATTTACGCTATAATAACAGTGAAGATTAGTTTAACTGAGGTGAATAGGATAGCAAAGGTATTATTAATTAACGGCAGTCCGCACGCAAACGGCTGCACTGCGGCGGCGCTTGACGAGATGATCAAGGTGTTTGCTGCACAGGGTGTTGAAACAGAAGTGGTACATGTCGGCAATAAGGATATACGCGGCTGCATTTCCTGCGGCACCTGCGGACGGAAAGGACAGTGCGTGTTTGACGACCTGGTGAATGAAACAGCCCCGAAGCTCGAGGCGGCTGACGGACTGGTGATCGGCAGTCCTGTCTATTACGGTTCCCCGAACGGTACGCTGCTGTCGTTCTTAGACAGACTGTTTTACAGCACTTCCTTTTCTAAGCAGATGAAGGTCGGCGCAGCGGTCGTTTCCTGCCGAAGGGGCGGTAACACGGCGTCGTTTGATGTGCTCAACAAGTATTTTACGATTTCAGCAATGCCGATCGCTTCCGCTACCTATTGGAATCAGGTGCATGGCTTTACGGCGCAGGACGTGGCAAAGGATTTAGAAGGTCTGCAGACAATGCGTAACCTGGCGCGTAATATGACCTTCTTGATGCGCGCGATCGCAAGCGCTAAGGAAACTGACGGTCTGCCGCAGCAGGAGCTGGACGTTTACACCAGCTTCCCAGACGGCAAATAATACGTTACCGTAAGCTTGACTGCCCGAATGTTTCGGGCAGTTTTTTTCCTTATTTTCTTGTATCAAAATAGCAGTTGTGTTATGATAAGCTGTGACAGAAGGGCGGTGAGGCAATGAAAAAAATAACGCTGGGCATTTTGGCGCACGTGGACTCGGGCAAGACGACGTTGTCTGAGGCCATGCTCTATACTACCGGCAACATTGCCCGTCTCGGCCGCGTGGATCACCGCGATTCCTTCTTAGATACCTTTTCGCTGGAGCGCGAGCGCGGCATTACCATTTTTTCAAAGCAAGCCCTCCTGCGTGTGGAGGATACGGAGTTTACCCTCCTCGATACGCCCGGACACGTCGATTTTTCAGCAGAAACGGAACGAACGCTGCAGGTGCTGGATTATGCCGTGCTGGTGATCAGCGGTACGGACGGAGTGCAAAGTCATACGCAAACGCTGTGGAAGCTGCTGCAAAAATACCGCGTCCCTTGCTTTCTGTTTGTGAATAAAATGGATTTGGACGGCGCTGATCGGGAGCGCGTGCTGTTACAGATACGGCAGTTACTCAGCGACCGCTGCGTCGATTTTTCCGTAACTGACAGCGACGCATTTTTTGAAAATGCCGCCTTGTGTGACGAAGCGCTGTTTGCAGAATACGATGCCGACGGCACGGTCGGTAAGACGAGTCTTGTCCGCGCTGTACAGCAGCGCAAGCTGTTTCCGTGCCTGTTTGGCTCTGCACTGCGGCTGCAGGGCGTTGACGCACTGTTGACGTGCCTGAACGACTATACGGTGATTCCGGAATATCCGTCTGCCTTTGCGGCAAGGGTGTTTAAGATTGCGGAGGACGCGCAAAAAAATCGCCTGACCTATCTGAAGGTCACGGGCGGTACGCTCCGTGTGCGTGAGGTACTGGCAAGCGACCGTAACGGGGATGGCGAAAAGGTCAACCAGATCCGTCTGTATTCCGGCGAAAAATTCACCGCTGTTGACGCGGTAACGGCCGGTACCGTTTGTGCGGTGACCGGCGTGACCTTTACGCGACCAGGCGACGGTCTCGGCGAAGCGCAGGACGGAACGCTGCCTGTGTTAGAACCGGTGCTGACGTATCGGGTAATGATGCCGGACGGTACGGACGCGCATACTGCCTTGCAAAAGCTGCGTATTTTGGAGGCGGAGGATCCGCAGCTCCGCGTCGCCTGGCACGAACGCTTGAAGGAAATACAGGTGCAGCTGATGGGCGATATTCAGCTGGAGGTGCTCAAAACGGTGATCGCTGAACGCTTCGGCTTTCAGGTAACCTTTGGTAAGGGCAATATTATCTATAAAGAAACGATCAAGGATACAGTGGAGGGCGTCGGCCATTTTGAACCGCTGCGCCATTATGCAGAGGTGCACCTGCTGCTGAAACCCGGCGAACGCGACAGCGGCCTTGTGATCAAAACGGATTGCAAAGAGGACCTGCTGGACAAAAACTGGCAGCGCCTGATCGTGACCCATCTTTATGAAAAAACGCATCTCGGCGTACTGACTGGCGCACCGATCACGGATATGGAGATCATTCTGAAATCCGGCAGAGCGCATCCGAAGCATACGGAGGGCGGCGATTTCCGGCAGGCAACCTATCGGGCTGTCCGGCAGGGACTGAGAAGCGCAGAGAGCGTTCTGCTTGAGCCGGTATATGATTTTTCGCTGGAGGTGCCAAGCGATTGCGTGGGCAGGGCGCTGCATGATATTCAGCGTATGGCCGGCAGCTTTGATCCGCCGGAGCAGAATGGGGAGAGCACCCGTATCACCGGCACGGCGCCGGTGTCAGAGATGAGTGATTACACCCGTGAGGTGTTACAGTATACGCACGGCAAGGGACGGCTCGCGTGCAGCCTCAAAGGCTATCAGGAGTGTCACAATGCCGACGAGGTCATTGCGGCAGTCGGCTATCAGTGTGATGCCGACACGGATAATACGGCCGATTCTGTCTTTTGTTCGCATGGCGCAGGGTATGTCGTTAAGTGGAACGAGGTGCCGTCGATGATGCACCTGCCGAGCGTACTGGCTCCGCCGCCGCGTGAAACGGTATATGAAAGCCGTGCGCAGCTTTTGTCCGGTGTGAAGGACAGCAAGGATATTTTTGCGCTGGATAAAGAGCTGATGCAGATCTTTGAAAATACCTACGGACCCGTTAAGCCGCGCCGCAGCGGTAATACACCGACCAGGACCGTTACGGCACCGGCGAAGGAATCACGTGCCTTCCAGCGTAAAGCGAAGCAGCAATTCAGCGGTACGGAATACCTGCTGGTGGACGGCTATAACGTGATCTTTGCTTGGGAGCACCTGAAAAAGCTGGCGGAAAGCAGTATCGACGGCGCGCGTAACGCCCTGCAGACGATCCTTTGTAATTATCAGGGATATAAAAAATGTGAGGTCATTTTAGTCTTTGACGCCTATAAGGTCAAGGGAAATCAGCGCGAGGTCGAAAAGGTAGACAATATCAATATCGTCTATACAAAGGAAGCTGAAACAGCGGATATGTATATCGAGAAGGTGTCGCATCAGCTGGCGAAGCATCATCGCGTGCGCGTGGTGACCTCTGACGCGCTGGAGCAGCTGATTATTCTTGGCAACGGTGCGCTGCGTGTTTCCTCGCGTGCCTTCTTAGAGGAGGTTCGGCAGGCTGAGGACGAGATACGCCAAATTATTGCAGAAAATGGTTAAGCATAGTTGATATACCTAATCTGAGGCGTATCACTGTGCTTGACCGCTTTTTTAAAAAATCACAAATTTGTCGGTCGTCTGTAATTTTTCTTTACAAATTTGCAAAAGTATAATATAATTATTATGAGTAAATTTATGTTTAGAGGTGAGCTACGGTGAAGACGATCAAGCGTATAACGGCGTTAATCCTGTCTGTCATGCTGCTTTTGAGCTGCTGCCTTTCGGTCGGCTTTCTTTCTTACGCAGAGGAGCTGCGCTATTTTGAACGCGGTGTGCTGACGGACGGCACGAACACGGCTTATTACATCATCGATAAGGATAATAAGGTGCTGTATATCACCGGCGACGGTAATCATAACGCGCGCACACCGAATTATCCCAGCGCTGCAGAGGGTCCTTTCGCCGGCAGAACAGATGTTACGCGTATTGTGATTGAAGAGGACGTAGAAAAAATCGGTGACTATGCGCTTTCCAATATGACGAAGGTGGATACGCTGGAAGTGCAGTCAAACCTGCTGAGCAGCAGTTCTTCGATGTCCTCCAAGGCGATGATCGGCTGTACCGGTTTGCGCCATATCCAGGGCGACAACTCACTGCTGTCTACCGACGTCTTTTTAGAGGTCATCAAGGGTGCGGTGAATATCGCTTCCGGCAACTGGCTGAGCCTGGTGAAAAACGGTATCAGTATTATCAGCACCGGCGTAACCGGCGACAATACGCTTGATAACGATACGGTTCACTGTATGGTGGATGACTATATCAATAACGGGAATAAAATCTTCTTAGATGATCTTGCGACAGCGCAGGAAGCGTATAACGAGCGTCTGGCTAATCCCTGTTACAGCAATAACGCCTTCCATCATAGTTATCAAGCGGCTGTTACAACGCAGCCGACCTGTACCGCTGCCGGTGAGACGACATATACCTGTCCTACCTGCGGCGATGTGTATACCGAGCCGGTGACGGCGCTTGGTCATGTCTACACGGCTACAACGCTTTACGAGCGTTCGTGCTTTGTGGAAGGTATTACCAAGTACAGCTGCACACAGTGCGGCGACGCGATGTACCAGGCGATTCCGGCCATCGGTCATCATACGTACGACAGCTATACTTACGATGCTGCGGCTGATGCGTATACTGAGATCTGCGCGGTCTGTGACGATCATAATACACAGTTCGATAACGATACGTCTGCCTTGATCTATGCTGTCGACCTTGCTGAGGCGCTGGACAGCAGCGATTATACAACGGATTCTTATCAGACCTTATACAATGCCGTGGAGCGGTATCTGCCGCTGGAGGAAACGGATTATCTGCAGTATCCGCAGGTGAAGGTGGATGAAAAGGTCGCTGAAATCCTGACGAAGCTGGATGCACTGGTGCCGTATCTGAATCTGCGTCTGTCCTATCAGCCGGGCGGTATAGCCACAGTGATATATGAGGATGTGACAGCCGGCGCCGGCAAACAGAGCGTTACCTTCGGAACGGAAGTTACCCTGACGGCAACGCCTGCTGCGGGCTATACGTTCAACGGATGGTATGAAAAAACCACGCGCCGTATCCTGTCTGAGGATGAGGTCTATACCTTCTCCATGACCTCTAATACTGATATTCTGGCACGCTTTATTGCTAACGATGAGGCGACGCTGTATTTTACCTGCCTTGACGGACAGCTCAAAAGCTATGTTACCAAAACAACAGAGGAATGGCGCACCGTGACTTCGCTGGAAGCACTGCTGCCGGAGGTGCCGTACAGCTATGGGCATACGGACGGTGCTTGGCGTTATAATGAGCCTGCCGTGCTGGCGACCTTGAGCAGCGGCGAGGACGTGACCGTTATGCCGACTTATACCGACGTGGCAATACCGACCTACGAAAAGCCGCAGTCGACTGACGGTGTGACGCCGGCACTGACGCTGTATTACGAATATGACGCTGCCTATAACGTCGGTAATTTCATTATGATGGCGGATGTGCCGGAGGACTGTCCTTATGAGGAGATCGGCATTGCATTTTACTACAAAAACGCCGATACCTTTAACCCGACAGCGCTACGCCTTCTGATGAACAATAAGATGGTCACCAGCCGGTTCGATACGCTTTATGAGGACGGCAAATATGTGGTGAACTTTAAGAAAATGAGCGCCGGTAAAAATTACGCCGCTAAGGGCTATGTCAGCTATTATGACGCTGACGGCAACCTGCAGGTTGTTTATACCGACCAGGTGAATATCGTTAATTTAGCGCAGGCAAACTAAATCAATCCTTAGAAACCATAAAAACCGCAGAGCTTTTCTCTGCGGTTCTTTTCTTATGGAATCGGCTTATGAGGCCGACGGCTGATTGTATTTTTGCTTGAGCGTGTTGATTTCTGACTGCTGCACCGGCTCGGTCTGATACCAGCCGTTGGCTTCCATCTGGCTATAGATGCTGTTTTGCATCGTCAGTGAATCGGACAGCGCTGTCTTAAACGCCTGGTTGACGTTCGCGGTAGACGATTCGATCGCGCCGTGCATATACAGATCGCAGACGCCCTTTTCCAGCATCAGCATATCCTGCATTAAATTTTTGTCCTGCATGATGTCCTCCTTAATTGTCAAGTAGGTTTAAAAATCCGTCAAAGATTTGTCTGTGTCGGTTTTTCATATCGCACACAGAATTTTTCAGCTTCGTGTCGCTGAGCTGCTGCTCGATTTCTTCACATCTTGTCTGAAAATACGCCTCGTGACCGAGTGCATCCTCAATGTAAAGTAATTCCTTATTTGTCATTATTTCACCTCCGCACTACTATTTTGTGCAGCAGAGGAGGGAATATACATCAAGCATTTGACTTTATGACTGATTTATTTTATTATATTATTAATAATGTATAACGGGGTGACGCAATGAAGGAACAATATATTTGGGAGGATCCTACTCAGCTGCAGGTCAATAAGGAGGACGGCCATGTACTGGCCTTGCCTTTTGACAGCGAGGAGGACGCTCTTTCTGAACAGGAGAGCCGTTATTACTATAGCCTGAACGGCAGCTGGCAATTCTTTTGGCAGCGTGGTATTGATTCGCAAAAGGAAGGCTTTGAAGCGCCGGATTACGATGACGGCGATTGGGGTGAGATGAAGGTGCCGGCCTGCTGGCAGATGGAGGGCGTCAGTACACCGTATTATTACGCCAGCACCTATCCGCGCGCGCTGTCACGTGCAAAGGGTAAAATTCCCTCCATCGACCGATCCATGCAGGAAATCGGCTATTACCGCCGCCGCTTTACGATGCCGGCGCACTTTGACGGTCGCGAGCTGTTTTTGCATATCGGCGCCTGCAAGGCGGCGCTGGAGCTGTGGGTGAACGGAACGTATGCCGGTTACTCCTGCGGTTCCATGACGCCGCACGAATTCGATGTGACGAAGCTGGTGCATTCGGGTGAAAACTGCGTTGCGATCAAGGTGTACCGCTATGCTGCCTCCACTTATCTGGAGGATCAGGATATGTGGTGGTTCAGCGGTATCTACCGCGAAGTATATCTTTATGCCGAGCCGAAGGCCTGTCTGCGTGATTTCTTCTTTTCTACCGATCTAGATGAGGAGTACAAAAACGCAGACGTTACGCTGGAGGCGCTGCTGGTGAACTATTCCGATAAGGCGCAAAAGGTCAAGCTGTCTGCCCATCTCCAGTCCGATACCGACAAGGTCGTTCCGCTCGGTGAGGTCAAGGGTAAGGTTGCAAGCGGTGAGCGCCTATCGCTGACCCTAAAGGAAACGGTGAAAAATCCGAAAAAATGGTCCGCCGAGGCACCAAACCTGTATACGCTGGTATTGACGCTGCTGCAAAACGGAAAGCCTGTTTGCGTTAAAACCTACCGCGTCGGCTTTAAAAAGGTCGAGATTATCGGAGAAAAACTCCTCTTTAACGGTATGCCGCTGCTGCTGCGCGGAACGAACCGCCACGATTTTGATCCGGATCACGGCTGGGCGGTGCCGAAGGAGCGTTATATACAGGATTTTGACCTGATGAAGCAGGCGAATATTAACGCTATCCGTTGTTCGCATTATCCGGATGATCCGTATTTTTACGAGCTTGCCAACCGCTACGGCTTTTATGTGATGGATGAGTGTGATCTTGAAACGCACGGCGTCAGGCGCAAGGGCGTTCCCGGCTCTGACCCGAAGTGGACGGGGCTGGCAGTTGATAAAATGGAGCGTATGGTGTTGCGCGACAGGAATCATCCGTGTATCTTTATGTGGTCGCTTGGCAATGAGGCCGGTGACGGCGATAATTTCGGCAAGATGAAGGAGGCGGCGCTGGCGCTGGATGCGACCCGTCCGTTCCATTACGAGGGCGATTTCAGTCTGGAAACCAGCGACGTTATTTCGCGTATGTATCCCGATGAGGCTACAATGCGTAAGCTCGGTGAACGGCAGCCGATCGAGCTGACGGTATTTGATAATATTGCTAATCAGCTGGCTGCCGATTCTAAGCCGATCCGCGAGGATCAATATACGAAGCCGGTCCTGCTTTGCGAATATGCGCATTCTATGGAAAATTCCCTGGGGAACTTCCAGGAATATATGGACGATTTTGAAAAGTATGATAATCTGTGCGGCGGCTTTATTTGGGACTGGGTCGATCAGGCGATCCGTCGTGTAGAGGCTGACGGCACCGAAAACTGGCTTTACGGAACCGATTTTGAAAAAGAGGAGCCGCGCCATTGGTACAGCGGCTTTGACAAAACGGCGATGACAGGCTCCAACACCTATTTTTGCGCAAACGGTGTGATCGGCGCCGAACGAACGCCGCATCCGCAGTATGACGAGGTGAGGCATGTTTACCGTCCGATCGTGACCACTGCCTTTGACGTTACCAAGGGACGTTTCAATGTGCGTTCACGCTTCCTGTTCACCGATGTCGCTTCCTTTAAATGCAAGTGGAAAATTGAATGTGAGGGCACGCTTTTGCAGTCCGGCGAGCAGGAAAAGTTTTCGCTCAATCCGCTGCAAGAGGAATTTATTGACATTCCATACAATTATACGGCGCTGCCGCAGGATAAGGAGTGCGTACTGACGATCTCTTTCCATACCAAGAAAAAAACACCGGGTCTGAAATCGAATGCCGAAATCGCTTGGGATCAGTTCCTGCTGACCGAGGCGCAAAAGCCCGTGTTAGCATCGACCGACGCGGCGCTGCAGGTGGAGCACAGCGGCAATACCGTTACCGTTGAAGGCGACGGCTTCACTGTTAAGATTGCCGGCGGCCGCGTGACAGCCTACTGTGTCGGTGAAGATAATTTGCTCACCGCTCCGATCGAGCCGAACTATTTCAGGGCGCTGACCGATAACGATATTGATGTGCTGAACTTTGCGCCGCCGCTGATCCATCTGAACGGCTATTATAAATGGCGGAAGGCTACGTCCTCCGTGAAGGCGATTAAAACGAATGTGGAGGAAAATAACGGCGCTGTAAAGATCAAGACGGCGCTGTCTGCCGAGAATATGAAGGAGTCTTATGTCTCTTATACCATTTTTCCGGACGGTCGTTTAGCCGTTTATCACAGCGCAGTACCGAAAGCTGATCCGCTTCGTTTCGGGATGCGTTTTGGCGTGAGCGGCGCACTTTCTTCCGTCAGCTGGTATGGCAGAGGTCCGTCACCCTGTTATCCTGATCGAAAGACGGGCAGCAAGCTCGGCGTATATACAATGGGCCTTGATCAGTTTGAATATACGTATATGCGTCCGCAGGAGTCCTCTGCCAGGGCAGATGTGCGGTATTTTACCCTGACGGATAAAAAGCATTGCGGTATAAAGGTAACGGCTTATTACAACGAACCGATGCTGTTTTCTGCGCTGCCGTATACACCGGAGGCGCTGGAGGACTTTACGCACGTGGCGGAGGTAGCGCGTACGGACAGTATCACCGTGACGGTGGACAGCGCGCAGCAGGGCGTTGGCGGCGATATGCCCGGTCAGGCTTATGTGCGTGATAAGTATAAGGTCAAGGCCGGCGAGAAGCAGCACCTCTCCTTTCTGTTTGAACCTGTTATGAAGAAAAAGAAGTAACCTGTTGGCTTTTTATGAAACGTATTTTCGCTCATATCGGATTCTCCGTCGCGGTGACCCTATTGGCGGTGAATCTGATCAACATCCGCTTTTTGCCGTTGGTGCTGGCAGGACTGGCCGCGCTGTTGACGGTAAGCTTGTTGCTGCCGGAGCTGCGACGGGCGCTGACGGCACCGCTCTGTTTGTCTGCGGCCGTGTTTGCCTGTCTGATCTATCTGACTGCTTATCAGGCGGCGGCCGCGCCGGCGTTGGCGCTGGACGGCAGAACGGCGGATACAACTTTACATATTGTCTCTTTACCGGAGGAACGCAACGGGAAATATTACTATACTGTTGCAATGGATACCGTTGAGGTTGACGGCGCGCCGCAGGGAATAAAAGCCCTGCTGATCGCGGAAGACCCTGTGCCGGCCGACGCCTATCAGTATGTCGAAGCCAATGTCAGCTTCCGTAAAACCGGTGAGACCGCCTTTGCCTCTTACGGCTATTGGGGAAAGGGTATATTCCTGCGGGCAGAGGTGAATACCTGTCACGTAACGCACCAGTATCAACCGACGCCGATGCGGCGCGTGCTGCATCTCCGGCGAGATATGATCGAGCTGTTTAAGGTGGCGATTCCCGGCGATGCCGGTGCGCTGGCAGCAGCGCTGATCACCGGCGACAGGTCCGCTCTTTCCGATGAGGCTTATGCGGCGTTTAGTTCAACCGGTATGTCTCATCTGATGGCAGTGTCCGGCCTGCATCTGACGGTCGTTGTCGGCATTGTTTATTTTTTGCTGCGGCGTATCGGTATTAACCGGCGTTCTGTTGCCGTGACGGCACTGCTGGCAATGCTGTTTTATATGGCGCTGACCGGCTTTAGTAAATCCGTGATCCGCGCCGGCGTCATGACAGCGGTGCTGCTGCTTGGTCAGCTGGGCGAGCGGAAGGGCGAGGCCCTGAACTCGTTAGGACTGGCGGCATTTGTGATCTGTCTGAATCCTTTTGCTGTCTCTGACCTGTCGGCGGTGCTTAGTACACTTTGTGTGCTGGCGCTGACAACGCTGTATCCGATGATCATGAAGTTGGCTGAAAGATACCTGCCGTTGCAGCAGCGGCACGTCAGCCTGTGGAAAATCCTGTTGATAAAGCTGCTGAAAGCAATTGTGACCAGCGTGGCGGCTTCTTTCTCCGTGCTGCTCTATACGCTGCCGGCGATGGTTCTTTTCTTCGGCTGGACAACGCTGACGGCGATAGTCGGCAATTTACTGTTGATGCCGCTCGGTAGCGCGGACGTTGGTGTATCTATGCTGACGTATTTGGCGAATAAGCTCCACGTTGCCGCTCCGGTATTTAATACGGTTTGCCGCCTGCTTAACGAGCTGATCTTGCATATTGTATTCTTCCTGTCGGAGCACGGGATTGCCTTCACGCTTGGCAAATATTGCTGTCTTTCGCTTGGAGCCGTACTGTTATTGTTTAGCTTGTGCTTTATGCTGCATCGCCATGATTTTATGCGCAAAGCAGCGGCTTTTAGCGCCGTACTGCTGGTGCTAACGCTGGCGGCGGAGGGACTGCTGTATCAGTCGGAGGATCATGTTCTGCTCCGTCAAAGCGGCGCCGGTGCGCTCGTCAGTCAGGGTGAAGCTGTCGTATGGAATGTGAACAGTCGGTCGGATTATTATGCCGTTTGTGACTTTTTAAAAGCGAATGGCAATAAGCTGGAGCTGTTGCTGTGCAACGGGGAACAGAACGAATGGAATGAACGCCTGACGGCGGTCTATCATTGTCAAACGGTGGTTGCAGCGGATGCCTCCGGCGGCGACGTATCGTCAATGAAGGGAGAGCTGTTGGTGCTTTCCGATCGCTATGACGCTGCTGTCGGCGATCACGTCAAGGTGGATTGCTGCTATGGAGAGCGGTATTATTATATTAATTTTCAACTGGCGGACAGTACGCTGACCGTCGGGAAAAACATAACGGCCGACGCCGATATTACGGCTGTCGGCAAAAAGGTGTTTGACCGAAACGGCACTGTCGATCTGCGTGACGGTGACGTGATCTATGATATCCGTAACGGAAACTATTACACTGCCAGGAGGGTAGAAGCATGGCAATCATAAACGAGGAACAGCTGCGCGCGCAGATCAATGAACGTCAGGTGAGCGGTGCGTATCTCTTTTACGGTGAGGAGACATATCTGAAGCAGCAGTATGTCGCCCTGCTGAAGCGTAAGCTGGTCGATCCGAGCTTTGAGGATTTTAATTTTCACAGCTTTGATGGTAAGGATGCCACAATAGACGAGATCCTGATGAGCGCCGATATGCTGCCGATGATGAGCGAGTATGCTGTCACGCTGGTGCATGATTATCCGTTGCTGCGCGCGCCGTCCGATTTGGAAAAGCTGCAGGCTTATATGACGGAAATGCCTTCCGGCACAGTGCTCGTGTTTTGGTATGATACGGTGGACATTGCGGATAGCGGTAAAAAGTCAACGCCGTGGGATAAGGTGATTAAGCTGTTTGCTAAGCAAGGTAACGCGGTGCTTTTTGAACCGAAAACACCGGCGCAGCTTGTACAGCGCTTGACGGCTTATGCCGCGCGTAAAAAAGTAAAGCTGAACGCTAACCGAGCCCATTTGTTGGTGGAAACTGTCGGTACGGATATGCAGACGCTGATGACAGAGCTGGAAAAGATCATTGCCTTTGTCGGTGAGAGCGGCGAAATCACGAAGAAGGAGATCGAGCTGCTGGCAACCCCGTCCCTTGAAGCCAATATTTTTAAGCTGTCCGATCATATACTGCGCGGCGACAGTACGGCCGCCTTTATGCTGCTGGACGCGCTGCTGACGCAAAATACGGCGGCAACCGATATTATTGCCCGCCTGACGGATTGCTATATCGATATGTACCGCGCCAAGTGCGCGCGTACGGAGGGCATCAGTGAGGCGCAGGTGGCGGAGGATTTCGGCTACAGCAAACGGGTGGCTTGGAAGATCGGCAAGGCAGCGGCTAATGCCTCCTCTTATTCTGTACAAACGCTCCGCAAGGCGCTGGATGTGCTGGCGAGAACGGATGAGCTGACAAAATCCAGTCCGGTGAAGGAGCGTGTACTGCTGGAGGAAATGCTGTCAAAATTACTGATTTTAAGGAACAGGGCATGAGTGAAAAACTAAAGCTGACCCAGGCCGTTGTGGTTGAGGGAAAATATGATAAGCTGAAGCTGTCGCAGCTGCTGGACGCGTTTATTATCGAAACGAACGGCTTTGGCGTATTTAAGGATAAAGAACGCCTGGCGTTTATTAAAAAGCTGGCGCGAGAGCGCGGCGTGATCGTGCTGACGGATTCTGATCACGCTGGCTTTATGATCAGGCGCTATATCGCCTCTGGTATTCCGAAGGAGCAGCTGACGCAGGTGTACATCCCTGATGTGTACGGCAAGGAAAAACGCAAGCAGCAGCCCTCTAAGGAGGGAAAGCTCGGCGTAGAGGGAATGACGCGTGAGGTACTGCTGAAGGCCTTTCAGCGCGCCGGCGTTGCGTTTGAAGCGGTGCAGCAGGAAAATCCTGTTACACAGTATGATCTGTATGCAGCCGGCCTTTCGGGTACGTCGAATGCCCGACAAAATAAAAAGAAACTGCTGAAGGCGCTGGACCTTCCGGAGTTTCTTTCTACGCACGCGCTGCTGTCGTGCCTGAATAATATGATGACCAGAGAAGAATTTTTACGTTTACTCGAGGATAACAAGCGGGCTTGATTTCTCCAGACCGCACGGCCGTGGGGGACAGAAGCCCAGCGAATAAATATCGGTAAAGCGGCTTTCCTGCTCAAACTGCGCCAGCGCTTTGCCGCCGAGCGCCTTTGCATCGCTGTATTTTGCCACTGTCGGCAAAACAGCGGTGTTTTTTAATGCCGGTAACAATTCTTTCCCTTTGACGGAAAAACCTAAAATACGGAGGTATTGCGGCTGTTTTTCGCTTGCTGCGGTAATACCGAGGAAGGCGCGTAAGATGATTCGCCGGATACGGGAGTGTGTATAGCGCTTGGTCTTGATAAGCGCATATAGCTCCTCTAAGCTGCGGGCGGTTTTTACTGCTTGCACGATTCTGTTTTCCAGTCCCTCGCTGACATCCTCAATGAGCGCAAAATCTGCCTCGTTCATCTTGCGCAGCTGATACAATACAGCGCTTTCGCAGTGGCGCAAGGAGGCAATAGTGCGGTCGTCCATACCGGCGCGGATTGCGCTGGCGCTATAGGCAGGGTCGTCGCTGTCGTGGCCCTTGCCGATCCGTTTCACCGCGATCGGCTGCAGCTTGGTGCAACGCAGATATTCTATTGCCAGCAGGTTGTTGGGCGTGTCCAGCAGCGGAGAGGGGATGACTGCTTTTCTGGCTGCCGGATAAGACAGTCCCTGCGCCATGGCTGCTTTCACAGCGCCGTCCTGCTCGTTTAGGGTCGATGCCAACGCCTGCAGCGCTGTTACATCGTCACATTCCGCTCCGAAGGCCAGCGCGTCGCATAAGCCGGTTGCCTCCAGTAACTGAACGCCGGCCTCTGCAAAGCCGCCGGCGGAACGCGTTGCACAGACGGTTGGTATCTCTATTACTAAATCGGCGCCGCCCTCGAGCGCTGCCTTTGTGCGCGTGAACTTATCGGTCACGGCCATTTCGCCGCGCTGCACAAAGTTGCCGCTCATGGCGCAGATCACCGCGTCGCCGTCTTTTTTGACGGTTCGGATGAGGTGCTGATGTCCTTGATGAAAGGGATTGAATTCACAGACAATGCCGATGACCATAAAAATTCCTCTAAAATAGTAATTTTTAATAATTATACTTGACAACTTTATAATAATTATACTATATTATATATTGTATTATTTTATATTTCAAGTCACGGAGGTAAAAAATTGAAGGTTCTTGTTATTAACTGCGGTTCTTCATCGCTGAAATATCAGCTGCTGGACATGGAAACAGAGGATGTGCTCATCGCGGGTACGATCGAGCGTATCGGCCTGAAGATCGAAGGCGGCGAGGAAAATGTTATTATTAAAGCAAACGGCGGTAAGACGGTTTACGATAAAGAGCTGCTGACCCATACGGCGGCATTCAACGAGGTAAAGTATATTATCACCGAGAGCGAGCATAAAGTCGTTGACTCCTTTGATGAGATCGATGCGATCGGTCACCGGATCGTACAGGGTGGTCCGAATTATAAGCACAGCGTTTTGGTGGACGAAAAGGTCGCTAAGGATATCGAGGATCTTTCTCCGCTGGCGCCGCTGCATAATCCGGCGCATATTCAGGGCTACAGAGCTTGCCTTGACGTTGCCGGCCCCGATATGCCGCAGGTATTTGTTTTTGATACCGCTTTCCATTCAACCATGCCGGCAAAGGCTTATATGTTTGCCGTGCCTTATGAATATTATGAAAAGTACAAGGTTCGCCGCTACGGTGCGCACGGTACCTCTCATAAATACGTTTCACTGCGCGTAGCAGAAAAGATGGGTAAAAAGCCGGAAGAAATCAAGGTGATCACCTGCCATCTCGGTAACGGTTCCTCTATCTCCGCCGTAGAATATGGCAAGTGTGTGGATACCTCGATGGGCCTGACGCCGCTTGACGGCTTCATGATGGGTACGCGCTCCGGTGGTATTGATCCGTCTGTCGTCACCTTTATTATGGACAAGGAAGGCCTCAGCCCGAAGGAAATGGACACCGTGCTGAATAAAAAGTCCGGCGTGGCAGCGATTTCCGGCGTTTCCTCTGATGACAGAGATATCTGCGCAGCACAGAATGCCGGTAACGAAAGAGCTACCCTTGCGCACGAGATGCAGGCTTACCAGATCGCCAAGTTCATCGGCGGTTATGTGGCGGCTATGAACGGCGTTGACGCGATTGTCTTTACCGGCGGTATCGGTGAAAACGGCTTTTGGCTGCGCTCCCGCATCTGCTCCTATCTGGATTATCTGGGTGTTAAGATTGATGAGGAGCTGAACGAAAAGACCGTTAAGGGCGCTGAGGCAGAGCTGACCTCACCGGAGGATAAAATCAGGGTATTTATTCTCGCCACGAACGAAGAGCTGATGATCGCAAGAGACACGCAGGAAATCGTTTTGAATCTCAATAAGTAATAATTTATTTATATAACTCTAAAATAAACAGCAAAGGGGGAGAATGCAGTGCCTGAAATTAAGTATGAAATTACGGAGCATCTTGGTGTTATTTCCGAAACGTCAAAGGGATGGACCAGAGAGGTTAACATGATTTCATGGAACGGTCGTGAGCCGAAGGTCGACGTCAGAGACTGGTCACCGGAGCACGATAAGATGAGCAAGGGCTTAACCTTTACCAAGGAAGAGCTCAAGGAGCTTGCTAAAATTGTTGAAAAGCTCTGATAAAACGGGTAAGGGCAACGCAAGTTGCCCTTGAAATTTTGTTAGCACTTCTAAGGAAATTATAATTTGAAACATGGCTTTCAAATTTTGAGGTATAGATTTATGGAATGGACATCGTTAAATGATTTAAGAGAAAAATATTTATCCTTTTTTGAGAGCAAGGGTCATCTGCGCTTGCCCTCGTTTTCCCTTGTACCCAGCGGAGATAAAAGCCTGTTGCTGATCAACTCCGGTATGGCCCCGATGAAAAAATATTTCACCGGTGAGGTGACTCCGCCGCGCAAGCGCGTCACCACCTGCCAAAAATGTATCCGTACACCGGATATTGAGGAGGTCGGTAAAACAGACCGTCACGGTACGTTCTTTGAGATGCTGGGCAATTTCTCCTTTGGCGATTATTTTAAAAAGGAAGCAACGGCGTGGGCATGGGAATTCTGCACAAAGGTGCTGGATATGCCGGTCGACAAGCTCTATGTGACCATTTATGAAAATGACGACGAGGCTTTTGAGATTTGGACTAAGCAGAACGGCGTTGACCCGAGTCATATCGTCAGACTCGGTAAGGCGGATAACTTCTGGGAGCATGGCTCAGGTCCCTGCGGACCCTGTTCCGAAATCTATTTTGACAGAGGACCTGAACACGGCTGCGGCAAGCCGGATTGCGCGCCGGGCTGCGAATGTGACCGGTTTACTGAGTTTTGGAATAACGTCTTTACCCAGTTTGATAACGACGGCAATAATAACTATACGCCGCTGGATCATCCGAATATTGATACCGGTATGGGCTTAGAGCGTCTTGCCTGCATTATGCAGGGCGTGAATAATATTTTTGAGGTGGATACTGTTCAAAATATTATGAACCATATCGCCTCTATTGCCGGTGTAAAGTATCACGACGATAAGCAGCAGGATATCTCTCTTCGCGTGATTACCGACCACGTGCGCTCCTCTACCTTCATGATTGGCGATGGCGTGATTCCATCGAATAACGGCAGAGGCTATGTGTTAAGACGTCTGATCCGTCGCGCCTGCCGCCACGGCAGACTGCTCGGCGTGAACGAGCCGTTCTTGTACAAGGTGTGCGATACGGTGATTGCAGAAAATGCAGTGGCGTATCCGGAGCTTGGCGATAAAGCGGAGCTGATCAAACGCGTGATCCTTGCCGAGGAGGAAAGCTTCGGTAAGACGATCGACGCCGGTCTTGCGCTGCTGGATGAATATATTGAAAAAACGGAGGGAACGGTGTTCAGTGGCGACGATGCCTTTAAGCTGAACGATACCTTCGGCTTCCCGCTTGACCTCACGAAGGATATCCTGGAAGAAAGAGGCATGACGGTTGACGAGGCTCGCTTTAAGGAGCTGCTCGATAATCAAAAGAAAACTGCCCGCGCTGCACGTAAGGATGCCGGCGCGGATGCTTGGAAGGGCGGCAGCGTCAAGATCGAGGCAGAGCCGACCGCCTTTGTCGGTTATACCGATTTCACGGCGGAGGCTAAGGTGCTGGCGCTTGTTAACGCTGACGGCGAGCTTGTTGATATGCTCGGTGCCGGTGAAAAGGGAACTGTGGTGCTTGACACCACGCCGTTCTATGCCCTTTCCGGCGGCCAGGTAGGCGACGAAGGTACGATCGGCTCCTTCCGCTGCTACGATACAACCAAGAATGCCGACGGCATTTATCTTCACAGCGGCATCTCGAACGGCGTGATCGCTGTCGGAGACACTGTTACGGCGCAGATCGACGTTGACCGTCGCCGTGCGATTATGCGCAACCATACGGCGGCGCACCTGCTGCAGCATGAGCTGCGTTCACTCCTTGGTACGCATGTAGAGCAGGCCGGTCAGCTGGTGAACGAGCACATCTGCCGTTTTGACTTTACCCATTTCAATGCATTGACCGATGAAGAAATCAAACGAGTCGAAGCACAGGTCAACCGCGTCATTATGGCTGCCCTGCCGGTAACCATGCGCGAAATGCCGATTGAGGAAGCGAAGAAAATGGGCGCTATGATGCTCTTTGGTGAAAAGTACGGCGATGTTGTCAGAGTCGTTACAGCCGGCGATTCCGTAGAATTCTGCGGCGGTACGCACGTAGCCAATACCGGCGAGCTGGGGCTCTTCAAAATCGTTAGTGAAGCTTCTGTGGCGAGCGGCGTAAGAAGAATCACCGCTTACACCGGCACAAATGCTTACGCTTATGTTGGCCAGCTGACGGAGCTGACGAAGTCACTTTCCGGTAAGCTGAAGTGTGCGGAAAGCGATATTGAAAGCAAGGTCGACGCCATGCTGGTTGACAGCAAGGAAAGCGCTAAGAAGATCCAGTCGCTGGAAGCAGAGATTACCAAGCTCAAGAGCGCTGACCTCTTCGCTGCGCCGACAGTGCTGGACGGCTTAGAGGTGTTTACCGCTAAGCTAGAGGGCTCCACTCCCGATGCGTTGCGCTCAATGGGTGATGATGTAAAATCCCAAAACGACAATGCAGTAGCAGTGATTGCCGGTGTCAACGGCACGAAGGCGACGATTGTTGCCGTCTGCGGTAAGAATGCGATTGCCAAGGGTGTTAAGGCCGGCAATGTCGTCCGCGAGGTTGCAAAGCTTGCCGGCGGCGGTGGCGGCGGCAGACCGGATTCAGCAATGGCCGGCGCAAAGGATGTCTCCAAGCTGGACGAAGCCCTTGCGGCAACAGTATCTATTGTTGAAACTATCTTAAATAAGTAACGAGGTATCACCATGTGCGTATTTTGTGAAATTATCAAGGGCAATATTCCGTCAACAAAAGTCTATGAGGACGATTTAATGGTGGCGTTTAAGGATTTGAATCCGGTAGCGCCAGTACATATTCTTTGCGTGCCGAAGGTGCATATTGCTAGTGCGAACGACATTAATGCCGAGAACAGCGGCGCTGTGGCGCATATTTTTGAAAAGCTTTCAGAAATTGCCGCTTCACAGGGCATTACATCTTACAGAATTATCAATAACTGCGGCGCCGATGCCGGACAGACCGTGATGCACCTGCATTTTCATCTGATCGGCGGTACCGAGATGGGGGAGAAACTGATATGATTACACCGGATTTAAAAAGAAATGAGAACGAATACTATGAGCTTCATATTGCCGGTCTGACAAGACAGCTGCAGAAGTTCGCTGTTTCCGACACGCTGGACATCGCCGCGTTCATTCTGTTTGGCGACGTAGAGCTGGTGGAGCGCTGCGCAGAGGAGCTGCTGAAAAAGGTGCCTGAGTTCGATTATATCGTAACGCCGGAGGCAAAGTCGATTCCGCTCGCTTATGAAATGAGCCGTCAGAGCGGTAAGAAGTATATTGTAGCCCGTAAGGGCGTTAAGGTGTATATGGATCGCCCTGAAAAAGCCGAGGTGCGTTCCATTACCACGCAGCGTGTGCAAACGCTGTATCTTGGCCATGAGGACGGCGACCTTCTCACCGGTAAACGCGTGCTGGTCGTGGACGACGTGATCTCAACCGGCGAAAGCATGAAGGCTGTTCAGCTTTTGGTCGAGCGGTTTGGCGCGAACATCGTTGCCTTCTGTGCGCCACTGGCGGAGGGCGATGCGGCTGATCGGGATGATATTATCTTCCTTGAAAAGTTGCCTTTATTCTTTAAATAATTTGCACCGGAGGACAGTACAGTGAATATAGTATGTTTAGATTTAGAGGGTGTGCTGGTACCGGAAATCTGGATCGCCTTTTCGGAGGCCAGCGGTATTCCGGAATTGCGTCGTACGACCCGTGACGAGCCCGATTATGCCAAGCTGATGAATTACAGAATTCAGATCCTGAAGGAGCATGGCCTTGGCTTAACGGAAATTCAGGATACGATCCGTAAAATTGAGCCGATGGACGGCGCACGCGAATTTTTGGATGCGCTGCGGCGGCTGGGCCAAGTGGTCATCATCAGCGATACGTTCACGCAGTTTGCGGCGCCGTTGATGGAAAAGCTCGGCTTCCCGACCATTTTCTGTAATGAACTGGTGATTAATGAAAACAATGAAGTGACGGGCTTTAAAATGCGCTGCGACCATTCCAAGCTGACAACGGTCAGAGCGTTACAGTCCATGGGTTTTGATACGATCGCCAGTGGCGACAGCTTCAACGATCTGGAAATGATTACCGCGAGTAAGGCAGGCTTTTTGTTCCGCACAACAGAGCAGATCAAAAAAGACTATCCGGATGTTCCGGCTTATGAAACCTACGACGAATTGCTGGCTGCGATCAAAGCGGTGCAGTAAAAAACGATCATGAATAATGCCGACAGGTACTGAACCCGTCGGCATTTTATCTTTTATGAGAAATTTATATAAAATGGGAAGAAGTTATATGGCAAGGAAGCTGCGTCCGTTTGCGTCAGCATATTCCTTTGCGTTAGAGATCGGTGAAGCGTGAATCACAGCCTGCGCCGGAATGGTGGCGGCGTTGGCGCCGACTGTGCAGCTGATGTTGTAGATGTATATATCCGTCAGTCCTGTGCAGCCGGAGAAGGCGTTGTTTCCGATCGCCGTAACGGTTTGCGGCGCCGTGATCTCCGTGAAGCCGGTACAACCGGCAAAGGCGTAGGTGCCGATACTGCGCACATTATTCAGGTCGATTGTTGTGAGCGAGGTGCAGTTATTGAAGGCACGGCTGCTGATCGTTGTAACCGTCGACGGCAGCTCAATGCTTAGCAGGGACGTGCAGTCAGCGAATACAGACGTGTCAATTTTGGATAGTCCCTCCGGCAGCTGTATGCCGGTGAGCGCGCTGCAGCCGGCGAAGGCGTTCCGTTCAATCGTATTGACAGTAGCCGGTAAAGCAATTTCGTTCAGCGCGCTGCAGCCGCTGAATAGGCCGCGACTGACAGTCGTCAGTCGGCTCGGTAACGTCACCGCTGTCAGCGACGAACAGTTTTCAAAGACAAAGCTGCCGAGGTTTATCGTGCTTTCAGGCAGTGTTACCGAGGATAATGCCCGGCAGCCGCTGAAGGCGTAATCCTCTATGCTCGCCAGTCCGCTGCCGAACTGAACGGACGATAATGCGGTGCAGTTTGCAAAGGCGTAACTGCCGATAGCTGTCAGGCTGTCCGGTAGCGTTAATGTCGCAATCGGAGTGCCGGTAAAAGCATAGCTTTCGATCCTACTGATACCATCCGGAAGAACGGTGCTGCAGCAACCGACCAGCAGCTTGTTTGCGGTGGTTTCTATCAGCGCCTGACAGTTATTGCGGCTGTCATATACGGCGTTGTCGCTGCTTACCGTAACGGTAGTTAAGCCGCTGCATCCTGAGAAGGCCTGATTGCCGATCGCACTGACAGAAGCCGGTATGTACAGCGCTGTGAGAGCGGCACAGCCGTAAAAAGCCCGTGTGCCGACCGTTACAAGTCCGTCCGGCAGAGTTGCTGTTGTCAAGGCTGTACAGCCGTTAAAGGTATTGTTGCCGATCGCCGTCAGCGTAGATGGAAGCTGGACGGCGGTGAGTGCCGTACAGTTAGTGAATACATTATCCGTTAGTACGGTGACGGTGGCTGGAACTGTGATTTCCGTTAAGGCACTGCAGCCTATAAAGGCGGCACGATCTAGGGTTTGCAGCTGGCTCGGCAATGCCGTCACCAGACTGGTGCAGTTAGAGAATGCGTATTCACCGATGGAGCGCAGGCTTTCCGGAAGCGTGAGTGTTTCGAGCGCTGTGCAGCCGGAGAACGAATTCGCACTGATGGCTGTGAGACTGCTTGGGAGTGTAACCGTAGCCAGCGAGCTGCAGTCCTTAAACGCTTGACTGCCGATCGTGGTCAGGCTAGTCGGCAGACTGACGTCAGTCAGTGCCGTGCAGCCGGAGAAAAACAGGCTTTCCACGCCGCGAACTCCGCTCTCCAGCGTAGCCGACTGCAAGGCAGTGCAGCCGGAGAATACGCCGCTGCCAAGACTGCGGATACCGCTTTGTACCGTAACAGTTGACAGAGCGCCGCAGCCGCTGAAGGCATAGTTGCCGACGCTTTGCAGCGTTCCCGGCAGGGTGACGGCTGTCAAGCTGTTGCATTTGGAATAGGCATAAGCGCCGATCGTTTGCAGGCTTTCCGGCAGCTTTAAGGCGGTGAAACCGCAGCCGTAAAACGCGTAATAGCCGATTGAAGTAATGCTTTCCGGCAGCGGTGCGTCCGTCAGCGCTGTACAGCCGTAAAAGGCACGGTTGCCGACGGTCGTTACTGTTTTGCTGAAGGTGACCGCGCGCAGCCCTGTACAGCCGTAAAAAGCACATTCACCGACAGAAGTAACGCCGCTTTCGATCACGAGCGCCTCTAAGCCGGTCAGCTGATAAAACGGCGAATCCGTATTGACGGAATAGTCTGTCATTGGACCGCTGCCGCTCAGCGTCAATGTGTGCGTGCGGTGATCCAGCTGATAGGTGACGTCCTCGCCGCAGCTGCCGGTAGCAATATAATAAGTCTGCATTTCAGTAATGCCGCAGTTGGTACATTCGGCTTCGCATTCTCCGATCGACGTTAAGGTCGCTTCCTTTGTGACAGTTTTTACCGTGAATTGGTGACCGGTAGCCAGCAGCTCGGGATGCGTTGCCTCGCCGGTTGACGGATCAATTGACGGACGCGTGACGACGGTATCGCCGCAGCGGCTGCAGGTAGCGGTAATTCTTCCGTCCTCTGTGCAGGTGGGTTGTGTTACGACGGTCGTATAATCATGACCGGTCGCCGGAAGCTCCGTTGCCGACTCAACCACCTGGCCGCAAATAAAGCAAGCCGTGCCGCCGGTGCTGCCTGGCGCCGTGCAGGTCGGCGGAACGGTTTCGCCGGTGCGGAAATCGTGCACATCCTCTGTTTGGATGATATTTACTTGATTGGAGTAGACTGTTTTCAGCTCACCGTTTTCTATATAAGTGGCATAGCCTCTGACAGCCCAGTTGTATTTGGCCGTCAATTTTCTCATGTTGGTGATATAAATATCTTCGTGCAGCAGTTCATACTGCGATACGAGCATTTTATTATTGATGTTGACATAAAAATCCGTCGGGTCAAACTGCTGGGCGTTTTTGTAATAGAACAGCATCCCGATTGACTCCGGCACCACGCCGACCGGCCGTGCACTGTTCATAATGAACGAGCCGACGGCTGCCTCCTCATCATAGCGATAGTGTAGCTCCAGTCGGATCGTATCCGCTGCCGGTGCTGTGATATCCGGCAAATCCGATGCGGTTTCATCATAGACAGGATAGGCTACGGCAAACGCTCCTGCGGTGAGGTCGTCTGCCGTCAAACCGTTGTAGTCCCAACGGCCGTTAGTATAGCCGTAGCGGTAGGGGACTGCCGGCTCCAGCGATGTAAAGCTGTCGAGCGCGGCCCATTCCTCCGGCGTTTTGTCATAAAACGCTAAGATGCATCCGCCCTCTGTGGTGTACAGCAGCGTTGCCGCGTCTTCGCGGATATAGAGCGCCTCCAGCGAGGTGTTGACGGATAACGAAAAGACGTAAGCATTAACCTCACTCAATAGCCTTTTGGAAACAGTTTCGAGCCAGCCGGCAAAAATATACCCATCGACGTTCGGCGCTGTCACCGCAACTGTCGTACCGTAAGTCAGCGTGCGCTGATTCTCATAAGAACTAACACCGTGCACGGTGATCGGAAGCGATACCCCGTCGATGTTGGCGCTTACCGCTAACGAAAGATAGGGCGTCAGCCCGTTGAGCGCTTCCAGCAAACGGAAGGCTGCGCTGTCGATCGCCTCTTGATCGTCCAGACTGTCGGCCGACGGTGCGTACGCATCGTACAGCGCTTGCAGCACGGCGTAGGAGTCTGGCGTGTAATCCGTTTCTTCCATGGAAGCGGCAGCCTGCAGCAGGTGCAGCAGCACGGTGTTATCCGTTTCGCTTTCGCCAAAGGCAGTGACGCTGACGCCAAACAAAGCCGATAACAGCATTATCAGCGCCAATAGGGGAGCAACTGCTTTTTTACTCATAGCGATCACCTGCATTCCTTCTTAAACTTCACCAAAATCATTGTAGCATATTATAAAATATAATGCAATGTATTAATAAATTGTTAACGTTATACAAAATTATACAGGCGACAAAAAAAGAGACCGGCAAAACCGATCTCTTTAATAACATGATTAACGCTTAATGTCGTCCCACTTGATGCCGCCGATGGTGAACAGCTCGTCAAACGGATAAACATTGCATTCGTCCTTGCGGTGGCTCGGATACCAAACCTGTGCGAAGAACGGGTTGGTTTTTGCGATGTTGTCGTAATCCCATGCCTTTTGCGGTACGTAGCATTCCGGACACCAGTGACCGCCCAGCAAGATCAGATTCGGGGAAGCCTTGAACTCCGCGCCGCAGTAGCCGCACTTCCAAAGAAGCTTGGTGGATAGGTCGCCCTTGACCATGCTGTCGCTAAGGCATTCGCCGCCGCGGAACTTGGCCGCCTGCTTCATATCCTCGATATCCAGCTCGGATTCCGGCTTGGTTTCGTCATAGCCGTGATCCAGCTTGTAGTTATCTGCGTCGGAATTGTCCTTGTTGAAGTCGCGGATCTCGAATTCATCCCATGATTTCGGAATGGCCTCATACTCCTCGATCGAGCCGTAATAAGCGGAAACGCGGTTTGGATTTCTAGTTCTGATCCAGTCGATCGTACCGAAGTCCTTTGTTTTAGCCAGCTTACCCATAAACGGCTTTGCGGCACCTGCCACTGCTGCCTTCGGCAGATAGCGCGGAATTTTGAAATAAAATTCTACCTGGTCTGCAAGACGGTTGAAATAATCCTGTACCGGCAGGTTCTCACGGAAGTGCAGAAATTCCTCCAGCTTGTCGCCGTCGGCATAGAACTGACCGTGGAAATTCTTGGTGATGAACCATCTGGGATTGAACAGTTTTTCAGGGCCTGCCAGACCGAGCGTGCCAAGCAGCAGCTTTTCAAATTCGTAATTGGAAAGACGGTATTCCTTACCGGAGCCGATGTTGAAATAGTGGTTCCAGAAATCAGCACCAAGATGGCCTGCAGCGTCCTCTAAAACAAGGTTGCACATCAGACGGCCGGAGTCCTCCACCGTGCACCATTCCAGTACGCCGTTGATCGGTACATGGAACATGATCGGGTCCATGTTCTTTAAAATATTGGGATAAAGGATACCGCTCTGACGCATGACGACCCAGTTTTTGATACCGCTTTCTACGAAAACGCGCTCTGCAACTACCTTAGATACGGCGTAGTGATCATACACGGAAACCTTGATCGGGTCGCCGCAACGGCCCCAGTGGATCGGATAGTTACGGCCGCCGGTTTCGGCAACAGTACCGATATAGCAAACCTTGATATTATCCGGATTTGGCTGCGCTAACACCGCGTCGCAGATATTCCTTGCAGCGCCGATGTTCGTTTTTTGCGTTCTGTAAGGCTTCCAGTCCGCCGCAGGGGAAACCATGCCGCCAACGTGCAGCACGTAATCAGAGCCGGTTACACCCTCTAAAATCGAGTCGTAGTCCGTCAAGTCGCCCCAAACGATTTGTACATTCGGCTTTGCCATCAGGCTCTTGAGCTTCAGCTCGTTCTTCGGGCTTCTTCTGGCAAGCAGCTTCAGGTTGATGTCGTTAGGATGCTTGATCATTTCCTGTACGGCCGCCCAACCCATGTTGCCGGTTCCACCGGTCATAAATACGGTTTTCTTTGCCATAAATTTTCCTCCTTTTGTCACTGACGTGTACAAAATATTTGTTCCTCTTAATTATAAACTAAATATAAACAAATTACAATACCTATTGTAATTATAATTTAGAAAATAAAGGTTGACATAACGTTCAAAAAGGTTTATGATATTGACATCAAATTTATCAAGAGCAGTCGAGTGAACAGGCACGGTGACGCTGCAGCAACCTGCAAATCGGTGTAAGGTGCTAATACCTGCGGCAATGCCGGATGATGAGAAAAAGGAACTCATGAGCATACGGCAGCGTATGCTTTTATTTTGTGTGACAGGAGGGTTTGAGACAATGTCAAAGTATTTATTCACCAGTGAGTCCGTTACAAAGGGCCATCCCGATAAAATTTGTGACCAAATTTCTGACGCGATTTTGGACGCGATGCTGGCGCAGGACCCGATGAGCCGTGTCGCTTGCGAAACGTGCTGTACGACCGGCCAGGTGATGGTGATGGGAGAGATCACAACGCAGGCACAGGTTGATATTCCGGCGATCGTCAGAAAGACCGTGCTTGACATCGGTTATGACGACGATGCGAAGGGCTTTAACGGCAATACCTGCGCAGTTTTAACGGCGCTGGATAAGCAGAGTCCGGATATTGCGATGGGCGTTGACAAATCGTTTGAGCTAAAAAATAACGAAACGGACGAGGACAACCTAAACGGTGCAGGCGATCAGGGCATGATGTTCGGCTTTGCGTGCAATGAAACAAAGGAGCTTATGCCGCTGCCGATCTCGCTGGCACATAAGCTGGCGTTAAAGCTGACGGCTGTACGTGAGGACGGTACGCTGCCATATCTGTATGCCGACGGTAAGTCACAGGTTACGGTGGAATATGTTGACGGCAAGCCCAGCCGCGTGACAACGGTGGTCGTTTCCTCTCAGCACAGTGCAGATGTGACGCTGGAGCAGCTGCGTAGCGATATTATTGAACAGGTTATTAAAACAACGATTCCGGCAGCGCTGATGGACGGGGAAACCAAGTTCTATGTCAACCCGACCGGTCGGTTTGTGATCGGCGGTCCGATGGGTGACAGCGGTCTGACCGGCAGAAAGATCATTGTCGATACTTACGGCGGTTATGCGCGCCACGGCGGCGGTGCTTTCTCCGGTAAGGATCCTACGAAGGTAGACAGGAGCGCCGCTTATGCAGCGCGCTGGGTCGCAAAGAATATTGTTGCTGCCGGTCTTGCCGATAAGTGCGAGGTCGAGCTGGCGTATGCCATCGGCGTTGCTAAGCCGGTTTCTATCTTGGTGGATACCTTTGGTACCGGCGTAAAATCTGATGAAGAGATCAGCGAGATCGTGAATCAGGTGTTCGACCTTCGCCCGTCTGCTATTATCCGTGAGCTGGACCTCAGACGTCCGATTTATCAGGCTGTCGCCGCTTACGGTCATGTTGGCCGTGAAGATCTGAACGTGCCGTGGGAAGCGCTGAATAAGGTCGACGAGATCAAAAAGTATCTTTGATTTGTATACATAAAGTGAAAAGGAAGAGCCTTTTAGAGTCGGTGCGATAACGAAGGATAGGTTTTGACTTCGTCCTTTTGTCCCTAAAGCCATTAAAAATCCCCTGAATACGCGAGTATGCAGGGGATTTTGTAATACCTTTATGCACTAAAATCACTTTGTCAAAACTGCTTTGCATCCTAAAATCAGTAGATTTTTTGTCATAACAAAGCATAAAAGTCCATTTGGGCTAACGCCCTAATGGACTTTTTAATGAAGTTATGGCGGAAAAGATGCGATTTCAGGACTAACCTTCGTCATCGTACCGACTCTTTTGACTCTTCCTTTTTGATTTTTATATTGTGTTAATCAGAGCTTGCTGTCCTTGGCGAGCGTTTTGTCTACGGCGTCAGTCACAGCGGCCTCAAAGCCGTTCGCCTGTAAGGCCGCGATGCCTTCGATCGTTGTACCGCCGGGCGAGCAGACTCTGTCGATCAGCTCCCAGGGATGATCCTCTGCTGATGAGTCCAGAATCATTTTGGCAGAGCCCAGTACCGTTTGCGCGGCGATCATCAGTGCAGCGTCCTTCTTCATGCCGTTTTTAACGCCGGCACGTGCTAAGCTGTCGATGAAAAGATAAGCAAAGGCAGGCGCGCTGCCGCCAAGCACACCGAAGATCGGGAACTGTGTTTCCTCCAGGTAGATTACCTGTCCTACGCTGCCGAAAATGCTTTCACACAGCTGCTTGTCTGCTTCGGTAGCAGCGGCGTTAGCGGTGTAGGCAGAAATGGCTTCGCCTACGACAGCATTGATGTTTGGCATGACGCGGATAATACGGTTGTCGTGCGAAAGGGTGTTGCGGATGAAATCAACCGTTTTACCGGCAGCGATCGAAATCAGCAACGTGTCGCTTTCGCTGAGTGTGTTGTTGATTTTACCAAGGATGCCGGCCAGTACATTCGGCTTGACGGCCAAAATCACTGTATCGCAATTGACAATGATCTCTTTTTCACTGCTGAGCACCGTTATCGGATACTTATCTGCCAGCCGTTCGGCTGCCGGTTGATAGACGTCGTATACGTATATCTCTGCGGTGTCCGCCGCTTCACTGTTATATATTCCGCTGATGATGGCTGTCGCCATATTGCCGCAGCCGATGAATCCTAACGTCATAACTCTTCTCCTTCGTAATGAACTATTAGTATCATATCACTATCCAGCGGAAATATCAATTATTTTTCAGCTGTCTTTTTAGTTTTCAGGTATTTTTCCCGTGTGGCAATACCGCCGCGGATATGCCGTTCCGCCTTGTTTTCCTGTAAAACAGCTGCTACCTTGTCAGCGAGCGCCGGCGCGACCGTCGGTAACCGCTTTGTGACGTCGATATGTACGGTGGATTTGCTGACGCCGAACACCTCCGCCGCCTGTCTGACAGTTACTTTGTGCTCCGCAATGTATTCTCCCAGCTCCACGCAGCGTTTTTCAACATGATAAAAGCTCATACAGATTACTCCTTCAGTAATCTATATGAGCCCGATAACGGAAAAATTCCGATTTACCGTAGCGTTGGTAAACCGGAATTTTATATATTTTATTGGCCTTCGTCTGAAGCTTCGGTTTCATCCGGATTTTGCTGAATTTCTTCTGCAAAATCCTGCAGTGCCTCTGTCAGTGTTTTGAGGTGCAGCTCGTCAACCTTGGTAAATTCGTGATCCTCTTCGTCCTTCGGCTCCATGCCGTTTGAATCTACCAGCGTCAACGTCAGCTTGTCGCCGCGGATTTTATATTTATAGGTAACATAGCCGTCAGCGCCGTTTGCTCTTAAGGTGATCTTGCTGCCCTCTACAGTATATTTTCCGTCAATGGCAAAGGTGGAGATGTAGCTCTCGTAAGAGCCGTCCTCGTAAAAAACATAGGCATTGATGGCCTTTTCGCCCTGCCAGTTGCCCAGCAGCGCGTCCTGATCCGTCACCAGCTCACCGATCGCGGTGATAGGATCCTCGTTTTTGACAATACTGAGAGTACCCCAAGCGATCAACACGATCACGAATACCGCAACCACTGCCAAAATAATCAGCTGTTTTTTTGATAATTTTTTAATGTTGATTTTCATTTATTTCAGACCCTTTGAAATAAGTAATTTTTCGATCTTATCAGATGAATCCAGAAGAGAGGAAACGGATAAATCGTGATTGATCGTGTCAATGAAGTAAGCTGTATACTTGGAAAGATCGACGCTCTGATACCATTTGCGTCCCATCAGCTCCAGTGTCTGATAGACGCCGTTGGTGGTGAAGAGCTTGGTGAATACGCCTTCCTCATAAGCCTTGTCGAATACCTCCAGTCCGTTGCAGAACAGGCCAAAGGTGGTGGAGATGAAGATGCGCTTGGCGCCGAGCTCCTTGAGCTTTCTGGCGACCTCCAGCATGGATTCACCGGAGGAGATCATATCATCAATAATGATAATATCCTTGTTCTCAACGGTTTCACCGAGATACTGGTGCGCTACGATCGGATTTCTGCCGTTGACGACGCGCGTGTAGTCGCGACGTTTATAGAACATACCGATGTTGATACCGAGCTGGGTGGCAAGGTAAATCGCGCGGTGCATGGCGCCCTCGTCCGGCGAGATGACCATCAGATGGTTTGCGTCGACCTGCAGATCGTCAACGCTGGTAACGATCGCCTTGATCTGCTGGTAAGCCGGCATGACGTTTTCAAAGGATTTGTGCGGAATGGCGTTTTGCACGCGCTTATCGTGAGCATCAAAGGTGATGATGTTTTCAACGCCGAGCGCTGTCAGCTCCTGTAATGCCATGGCACAGTCAAGCGATTCACGTGAGGAGCGCTTGTGCTGTCTGCCTTCATACAGCATCGGCATAATGACGTTGATTCTTTTTGCCTTGCTGGAAGCGGCGGAAATCACTCTCTTGAGATCGGCAAAATGATCGTCAGGCGATTTCGGCACCTGCATACCGTACATATTGTACGTAACAGAGTAGTTGAAGCAGTCCGTGATAATGTACAGGTCATAGCCCCTGATGGTATCGTTGATGACGACCTTACCCTCACCGGAACCGAAGCGTACAACAGAGGTTGCGATTTTGTACGAATCTCTGTGATAGCCGTAAAACGCAATCGTGTTTTTATGCTCCTCCGCCTGCTGCTCTCTCCACTTTACAATGTAAGCGTCGATTTTGTCAGCAAGCGCTTCGCAGCCGGGCATGGCAATGATGCCGAGCGGTCCGTAAGGAATTGTCTGTACTTCTTGTGCTGTGATTCTTGGCATTTTGATGCTCCTCTCTTCATTGAAATCAGCTTTTTGGCAGCAGCTGTCGGAACAGCCTGCTACGCTTCTATTCTACAACAAAACGCTCCAAAAATAAACAGAAGGAAGCAATTTTGATGATAGATAATTTTGTCGATTGCGCACGGAAATTTATTTATTTTGTCTAAATTTACGCCGTGCATAGCGGATCAATAGCCACGCGGCTAAGCCCAGGTAGGCTGCGCCGGAAAGCAAGGCGCCAGCACGCAGTCCCTTTGGCATATAGCGTAGCACGATCTGGTGTTCGCCTGCCGGCAGGTCAGCGCCGAGCTGGCAATTACCGATGGCATACACCTCCGCTTTTTCGCCGTCGACCGTGACCGTCCACCCCTCGTCGTAAGGAATCGACGTGTAGAGTGTTCCGTCGTAGCCGGCGTTGATGGTGCCCTCAAAAACCGTTTCGCTAAACCGCTCTGTCTGCAGCGCGCCGAGGCTCAGCAGCTCGTGCGCTGCTTCCAAAGCCTCCTGATCCAGCGTATAGGCGAACATTTCAAAATAAGAAGCATCGGCTTCTACCGTGCCGCATTCGAGCGTTACCGTAACGGTTTCACCCTTACGGTGATAGCCAAGGTCCATGATATACGGTTCCTTGATGTTCTGATATTCCGAGTTTTCGTCGTCGTTCCAGTAATAATTCAGACTGTCGATTTCGGGCGAGTCAATATATGTGTATAGGTTGCCGTCGGCGGCGGTGGTAAAGTTCACCGTGATATAACCGGAGGTGGCGTCCGGATACGACTTTGTGAAATAGTGCGTACCGTTTTCCGTGATATCCTCACAGTCGATATTATCGGTGTAAAAATCAGTGTATTCCACCGGTATATAATAGCTGTCGCTGCCGGTGGCGTAGCCAAAGAATTCGCTTTGCACGTCAAACGGATTGCGTTCGCTGTTGTCCCATAAGCTGACGTCAGACGATACTTCAAAGGCGATCGGCAGTGTGTAACGGTTCAAATATACCGCCGTGCTTTCATCTGTTGTGACATACAGCTCCTGATACAGCCGGTCATCCGGCTGCAGGCTATCCGGCGCTTTGATAAGATACTTCACGCCGTACATCATGTTATAGAGCGGCGTCTGTGTATTATAGGTGTACGAATTAATGCGGTTGCCGAACATACCGAGGTTATATTGATTGCGTGAATATTCCTCGTAAGCCATGGACGAAAAGAGGCTCATGCCGCGGTAGCCGTAAAGACAGGGGTCCATTCGCGTGACCAGCTTCGTCAGCTCTGTGCGGTAAAAGCTATCGTTGTGTTCTTCGATAAAATCGATCGCTTCCGTATAGTTATCATAATTCTGAACGTAATCTGACTGTCGCTGCGTGAAATTATAGCCCTTCGCACCGCCGATGATCATTTCGCTGAATACGACGCCTACTACTGTGATCGCCAGCACCGCCTGTGGCAGCCGGTGCTTTTTTATCAGCAGCAGTACTGCTGTCCACAGCATCACAAACGCAAGGCTTAAATAAATCGTGATCGGCTCGATTTTGTTGGTGGGGAATTTTTGATACAGTACGACGATGAGCACCCAAAACATACCGGTAAACGCGATGTCGCGGTAGGCAACGCCGCGCAGGTTCATCAGGCTTCTGAACGCAATGACCACGATCAAAAAGCAGTAGATAAAGGAAAAACGGTAGGGGAGATCGTTCGGAAAATGAAGCGCATGCCAGATAAAATTGGCCCAGTTGTTATTGAAACAAAATACAAAAAACACGATCAGCAGCACGTAAGCTGACTTTTCGCGCAGGGCGATTTTTTTGTTGGCCACGTAGAGCGGCAGCAGCAAAACGCTCAAAATACCGCAGTAGATGTTCGGCAACACGTCGTCGCCGGAGGAACGAATGGTTGTTTCTAATCCCAGCAGGTGAGAGGAAAGTAGATTGAGCTGGTCAAAATAGCTCTCGAAGGTGGTCGGCGCATGGTCAGAGGTCGCAGAGGTTGCCTGCAGGATAAAGTAGACCGGCACCAGCGTAACGGCGCACAGCGCCGCTGCCAGCAGGGAAGCGCCGCCAAAACGCAGTGCGCTGCCGATCAGACGGTTGTTGGTCAGCTTTTTGAGGGAATACCGCTTTGCTGTCTGCAAATCAGGATTGATCGGTGACAGGTCGCCGTTAATGAAGAAATAGGCGAAGAAATATATCACCGAAAAAATACATAGCATATAGCCGATATAATAGCTCGAATAGAGCATGACGGTCAGGCTGACAGTATACAGCGCCGGCTTTTGCTCGCGGATAATGCGTTCAATGCCCAGTGCGATCAGCGGCAGCCAGATCATGCCGTCCAGCCACATGATATTCCAGTAATACGCTAAAAAATAGCCGCAAAACGCATAGAGAACACCGAAGGCGGCGGAAGTATACGAGTGCCGCCGCAAGCTCTTTTTCAGATAATAGGCGAGCGTTCCGGCTGCTAACATTCCCTTGACAGCTACCATTGCCGTAATGGCATAAGGCATATCCTTTCTGTCAAACAGCAATATGATAAAAGAAAAGGGACTTGAAAGATAGTTAAAATAGTTGCCTAAAAAGGAGGTGCCGCCGCCGGCCGTCCAGGAGTAAAGAAAGCTTTTGCCCTGCGTAACGCGGTCATACAGCTCCGTAAACAGCGGTCCGTACTGGTGGTAAAGATCCATGCGCAGTACCGTCATGTCACCGAACGGGAACAGCTGAAATACCAAAAAAACAAAGCCGATCGCCAGCAGTGCCAGCAGCATAGAAAACAGGATGAACCGATTACTAAAAAACAGGCGGTAGCAGCGTCCGTTCAGGTTGTTTTGGGACTGTGCTGTCACATCAAATACCAGTAGTCTGTCAAAGTAGTAATTAAAGAAAAGCATGACGGCGCCGCTGAGCAAAAAGCTCAGTGCAACAGGCTTTGCCAGCAGTTCACCGAAGAGAAATGAAGCGATCTTATAAAGTCCGAAATCAACCGCACAGCGAAACAGATACAGCGGCAGTCTGAGCAGCATTTTACGGCGTGCTACCCGGCGGAACACAAAGCGGTTTTCTAAAATAAACAAAACAGCTGCACCGACTCCTGCGGCAACGCCGGCGCTGATGCCGGCACTGAACCCGAACAGAAGCTTGAGCAGCTGCTTCAGCAATACAAACAGAAACGAAACCGTAAAAAAGCAAACGCTGTAATTTACAGTTTCACCGTTGATCCATTTAGTTGCAAAGCGTTTTTTTACATTCAAAGTAATATCCATAAGTACCTCATACTTTTCACTGATTTTATATTAACATATTAAATAGACAACTGCAATTGCTGCAGGGCAATTTTAACCTCTTTGTAATAATTTGCGGACAAGACCCATAGTATTACATGAAGCAACACTTTCTTGGGGGTGAACGGATGACGGGTGCGATGCGTGTTTGGGACTACCTGCCGGAATCGCTGCAGCGACTGCCTTCTCTCATGCCGGCGGCGCTGATCGACCGTATCAGTGAAATTCGGCTACGGCGGAATGCGCCGGTGGTGCTGGTGCTGCGCAATACGGCCTGCTTTGTGAATCCGCTCGGTGAACTGCTGGAAACGCCGGAGCCTTCCTGCCTGACCGTATCCTCAGCCGAGCTGGAGGAGGTCTTTATGGCGATGTGCGGCTATACGCTTCACAGCGTGATGGACACGCTGAAAAACGGCTATCTCACGCTGCCGTGCGGCGCCAGAGTAGGCGTCGGCGTGAGCGCAGTTTATGAAAACGGCGTGCTGATCGCTGCGGAAAATGTGATGTCGCTGAATGTCCGTTTGCCGCACGCGTGGATCGGCTGCAGCGCAGCGCTTTTGAATTTTCTCTACGTGAACACGTTCCCGAGCATTATCATTGCCGGAGAGCCGAACAGCGGGAAAACGACGCTGCTGCGCGACTTGGCGCGGGCGCTATCCGGCGGCTTTAACCGTCGTTACCGTAAGGTGGCTGTGGTGGATGAGCGCAACGAGCTTGCCGGTAAGAACAACACAGCATTTTCCTTTGATCTCGGCAGCAACTGTGACGTGCTGACCGGCTTCCAGAAGGCAAGAGGAATGGAGATGGCGGCACGTACGCTGTCGCCTGAGATGATTGTATGCGATGAAATTGCGACGGAAGAGGAGGTCACGGCAGTGCGCGCGGCCTTTTCGTCCGGTATCCGCTTTGCGCTGTCTGTTCATGCGGCAAACCGGACGGAGCTGAGCCGTAAGCCGGTCGTCCGTCAGCTGCTTGAAACCGGAGAGTTTTCGTATGTCGTATTGCTGAACCGACATACTTATCAGTACGAGATGATCGATGCGGCGGAGCTGACGGAGGCGTTATGATGAAGGGATTCGGCGTAACGCTCCTGATGCTGTCCGGCACATTGACCGGTTTGGCGCTTTGTGAAAGAATGGTTCACCGCGTCTTGATCTGCCGACGTCTCACAGCGCTTTGCCGTGAGATGCTGACAGCCATTTCTTACCGCTCGGTGTCCGTAGTACAGCTGCTGGATGAGTTGCTGCGAAAGGAAGAATATCGCCGCCTCTCCTTTATTTCCTCAATGCATATCAAGCAGTGCCTGCCGGTGGCATCTCCGCTGCGCAGTGAGGAGAACGAGGCGCTGTCTGCTTTTTTATATTCGCTTGGTAAAAGCGATATTCAGTCGCAAAAACGAGCAGTCTGTTCTTTTTGTGACACGTGTACTGACTGGGAAAATCACTATGCCGATCAGCTGCGTCGAAACGGCGGCCTGTGCGTCGGCTTTTGCTTTTTCAGCGCGGCGATTCTGTCGCTGATGATCATTTAATGACGGAGTGAAGCAGCTTGGATATTAGCTTAATTTTTAAAATCGCGGCCATCGGTATTATCGTGGCGCTGCTGCATACGCTGCTGGTGCGCTCCGGCAGAGACGATCAGGCAATGCTGGTGACGTTGGCTGGTGTGATCGTTGTGATGACGATGCTGATACCGCAGATCAGCGCGTTGTTCCGGTCTGTGCGCGACCTGTTCGACCTGTCCTTTCGGTTAGTGCTATGGCGGTGATCACATTCATCGGTATCGCCGTCTGCATATTGCTCTGCGCACTGCTGATACGCGAGCAGCACCGAGCGATCGCAGCCCTGCTGACGCTTGGCGGTGTATGCCTGCTGTTCGGCACCGCTGCGGCGGAGATCCGTACGGTTGCTGACAGGGTGCAGCAGCTGACGGCAGACGTCCCTTCGGCTGCAGAATATATTAAGCTGATGCTCAAGGTACTGGCAATCACCTTGTTAACGCAGCTCGTCAGTAATCTTTGCCGCGATCACGGCGAAAGCGCCTTGGCTGGCGTGACAGAGCTGTGTGCCAAGGCGGTCGTCATCGTTTTAGTATTGCCGGTTTTTGAAACAGTTATAACGATTGTGAGCGGATTAATGCAATGAAAAAACGGTTCATCGCTGCGCTGGTACTGCTTGTGCTCTTGTTTGTGCCTTTCGTAGCCTTGGCGGAGGAGCCGCCTTATGACGAGGAGCGTTACGGGGAGCTGCTGTCAGCTTATGATTTGTCTGCTTTTGAGGAGGAGCTGGACAGCGATACTTATGATATGCTGCAGTCGCTTGGCCTGTTGGATTTTTCTTATGAATCACTGTCCGGCTTACAACCGGACGCCGTGCTGACGTTGCTCCGCGACCTGATCGCTGAGAAAATCAGGTCGCCGCTGGGCAGTGTTTCGGCGCTGTTGATCTTTATCGTGCTGTCCGCACTGTTTAGCAGCCTTGGCAGCGAAGAAAGCAGCATGACGCCGCTGTATTCGACTGTTTCTGCGCTGGTGATCGCTGCGGTGTTGATCGTAAAGCTCAGTCCTGCTGTCAGCCTGGCCGCTACGGCAATCGGTGTAGCGGCTGATTTTATTTATGCGTTTATGCCGATGTTTGTGACGATTGTGATCGCCGGCGGCGGTGTGACAACAGGGTTTGCTACCAACGCCATGCTCCTGATGCTTTCACAGGGACTGTCCGTGCTGGCGTCGCAGCTGTTTATGCCGCTGACCAACTGCTTTCTGGCGATAGGAATCTGTTCTTCGTTAAAGAGCGACCTGCGCCTTGACGGTGTAACCCGTGCGATCAAGCAGGGTCTTACCGGTCTGTTGTCGTTTACTGCAGGCTCGTTTGTCGCAGTACTATCGCTGAAAACAGCGGTTGCCTCCCGAGCGGACAGACTCGGCGTGCGTTCGCTGCGCTTGGTAATTAATTCGGTAGTGCCGGTGGTGGGCAGTGCGCTGAGCGAGGGCTTGCTGTCGATTGAGAGCTATGCGTCGTTGATCAAAAGCAGCGTCGGTATCGTCGGCATCGCTGCCGTGACCTTGGTGTTTTTACCGTCCTTGGTGGAGTTGCTGCTGTGGCGTGCAGTACTTCGTCTGGCAGGCATTCTTTGTACTGTTTTCGATGATCAGAATGTATCGGGTGTCCTGAATGTGTTTGCCGATACGGTACTGCTGATCAACGTAGTGCTGATTGTGTCGGCGCTGACGACGGTCATCACCATCGGGATTTTAATTGCGGCAGGAGGCTGACATGGATTTTTTAAAGGAATGGACGTTTTGCGTTTGCTGTTCGCTGGTGGCGGCAATGATCCTGTCCCTGCTGGCGCCGGGCGGCCGGATGAAGCGGTTTTATAAAGTATTGCTGTCGCTGTTTATTTTTCTTTCTTTTCTTTATCCGCTGCGTGATTTCAAGGGGATCTCACTGAACGCAGCGCATTTCTTTTCACAGGAAGAGGCGGAGGCTTCGCAGGAGAACAGCTTTCAGCAGCTGGCTGACAGGCAGATTGCGACTCTCCTGACAGAAAACGGTGTCGTCGGCGCTTCTGTTACCTGCCGTGCTGAGGTGGATTATGACACCGGAGAGGTATGGCTGCAAGAGGTACAGGTTGCCGTTCCTGACGGCGTAGATACAGATTTCGTTCAGCGTTTGCTGCAGGAACAGCTCGGCATAGAGGCTAGGGTGATTCATCTTGGAGAATAAGATCAGAGAAGGGCTGACGGCGCTTTCCAAAAAATTGTCAGGGTATGATAAGCGCGTCAAGGTGCTCGTAGCGCTCGGCCTTGTCGGTATGCTGTTGGTGCTGCTCAGCGAGGCGCTGCCGGCAAAATCAGAGCCGTCACCGTCTGCCAGCGACGGCAGCTATACCTACCAGGACTATGTGTCTTCGCTGGAGGAAAGCACAGAGACGCTGATTGGTGCTATTGACGGCGTCGGTCGCTGTCGTGTAATGATCACGCTGAAGGGCGGTACAGAAAATATCTATGCGAAAAATTCGGACGAAAACAGGAACGAAGGTTCTTATTCCGGACGGTATGAATATGTATTATATGACGGAGCCAGCGGTGAAGAGCCGCTGCTTTTGAAGGAGTATTTACCGGCGGTGCAGGGCGTTGCCGTTGTGTGCGACGGCGCTGATAACAGCGCGGTACGCGCCTGTGTGACGGAGACTGTCAGCGCGCTGTTTGATATATCTGTTTCCAAGGTCAGTGTAACAAAATATAAAAGCTAGTGGTGATCATCATGAAATTCAGAAAAAAAGAGCTCAACAATCTCAGCGAAGCCGCTGAGCAGCCGGAAATGAAAAGTGAGGCGGAACGTGCCTTTGAGGAAGCGGCTGCAGCAGTAACAGCGTCCGAACAGGAAAGCGGCAAAAAAAGTCTGCGTGAAGCGCGTCGGGCTTTGGCTGCGGAGGACGAAAGGCTGTTGGAGGAAAAGGCGGAGCAGGAAACAAAACACGATCCTGCTGTCGCTGCTACTGCTGACTTTATGAAAAAGTCGAAAGTCAAGCGCCGTCGCTTAGCTGTTGCCGCGTTTGTACTGCTATTGGGCGTCGGAATCATGGGTAACTGGTATTTTGAGAATTCCGATTTTGCCGGTTCCGTGAAGCCGCTGATTACCGGTTCAGAGACAAAAACACTCGGTGAGGCGGAATACGTTGACGCTACGACAGCACAGCCGGTAAACAGTGAGAACGAATATTTCTCTACTGCGCGGCTGGAACGTGAGAGCGCACGCGACGAGGCGCTGGAGCAGCTGCAGGCCGTGGTTGATTCACCGGACGAAACCGCAGAAGCGAAGCAAACCGCCACGGAAGCGATTACACGGTTGTCCAATTATATCAGTGTTGAAAATAAAATTGAAACACTGATTGCCGCCAAAGGCGTACAGCACTGCTTGGCGGTCGTCAGTGCGGACGGCGTTAAAGTGGATATTATTGTGGACGCAGAGGAGCTGACGGACGACCTGGTGCTGCAGATCAAGGAAATTGCGATACAGCAGCTTGGCTGTGCCTTCGACGCGGTGACGATCATCAACTCTAATTAGTGTTTATGCAATTAACTCTTGTATATTTATAAGTTTTATGCTATAATGTTCAAAACAGTTCAGTCAGAGTTCATTGCACCTATTCAACTTAAAAGCGATTGATACCGGCTGATTGTTGACAGCCGGTATTTTTTCTGTAAAAGGACTTTTATTATGAGAAGAACAAAACAAAGAGAGCAAGCATTTTTCCTGATTTTTGAAGAACAGTTCAGCGGCGGTGAGCCTGCGGAGGCTGTACAGCTGTACAGTGAAAACGTGGAAGAGCTTGGCGAATATGCCGTGGCGCTGTTTCAGGGCGTATGTGCTAACCGTGAGGCCATTGACGAAATCATTGCTGCCAATTTAAAGGGCTGGAAGCTGTACCGCGTTTCTAAGGTGAATTTGTCTATCCTGCGCCTGGCTGTTTATGAAATTTTCTATGACAGCGAAATTCCCGATTCCGTTGCGATCAACGAAGCGGTGGAGCTGGCGAAAAAGTACTCCGGACCGGAGGACAGCGGTTTTATTAACGGGGTGCTCGGCGCCGTTGTCAGGGGCAAGGAATAATGTATATCGGCTTTGATACCAGTAATTATACTACCTCTGTTGCCGCCTTTGACGGTCAGAGGATCATTCAATATAAGAAGATGCTGACGGTGAAGTCGGGCGAAAAAGGCCTGCGCCAAAGCGAAGCAGTCTTTCAGCATACGGTGAATTTGCCGGCGTTGGTAGCACAGCTGCCGGAGGAAGCGGTTCGGGCGGTCGGCGTCAGCGCTCGTCCGCGCAACGCAGAGGGCAGCTATATGCCTTGCTTTTTAGTCGGTAAGGGCGTTGCGGCTGCTTATGCAAAGGGTGCCGGCGCGAGGCTCTATACGACCTCGCATCAGGTTGGCCATATTTTGGCGGCGCTATATTCCTGCGACAAGCTTTCTCTCCTGCAGCATCCGTTTTTGGCGCTGCATCTCAGCGGCGGCACCACGGAGGTGCTGCTGGTGCAGCCCGATGCCGAGGCGGTGCTGCGAGCAGAAAAGGTAGCGGAAAGCCTTGATTTGAAAGCGGGACAAGCTATTGACCGTGCCGGTGTCATGCTCGGCCTGCCGTTTCCTTGCGGTAAGGCGCTGGACGCGCTTTCGCTGCAGGCGACGGCCGAATATAAGATAAAGCCCTCTATGAAGGGCTGCTGCTGTTCACTTTCCGGTGTGGAAAATAAGGCAAAGAAGCTGTTGGAAACCGGCGAAAGCAACGAAAATATCGCCGCCTTTGTACTGCGCAGCGTGTGCGTCAGCGTGGACGCTATGCTGCAGGCTGTGCGAGAGCAGTACGGGGACCTGCCTGTCGTTTTTTCAGGCGGTGTGTCCTCTAATACAATGCTGCGCCGTCAGTATGAGGGCGCCCCGGCGGTCTATTTTGCCGCACCGGAATACTCGCTTGATAATGCTGCCGGCTGCGCTGTATATGCTTATCTGAAGGAACAAGAATTATGCCGATCCTGACTGTATCGCAAATTAACCGATTTATCAAACAAAGCCTGAACGAGATACCGCAACTGAAGAACCTGTATATCACCGGCGAAATATCGAATTATAAGCTGCATTATCAGAGCGGACATGTATACTTCACCTTAAAGGATGAAAAAAGCCAGCTCAGCTGCGTCATGTTCCGCGCTTATGCTTCCCGTTTGCCGTTTCGGCCGGAAAGCGGTATGAAGGTGCTGTGCCGCGGCACGGTGGATCTATTCGAGTCCGGCGGTCAGGTACAGCTTTATGTACACGAGATGCAGCCGCAGGGCGTCGGCGCTTTGCAGCTCTCCTTTGAACAGCTGAAGGAAAAGCTGCAACGGCAGGGACTGTTTGATACAAGTCATAAAAAAAGCATTCCGCTCTATCCCAAGGCGATCGGTGTTGCAACGTCCGATACCGGCGCCGCGGTGGAGGATATTAAAAATATATTGAACAGACGTTTTCCGCTGTGTGAGGTGATCCTTGTGCCGACGGTAGTGCAGGGTGCAGCCGCGCCGGCTGACATTGTCCGTTCGCTGGCGTTGCTGGACAGCTTGCCGCAGGTGGAAACGATCATCGTCGGCAGGGGCGGCGGCTCGCTCGAGGATCTTGCCGCTTTTAATACGGAAGCGGTGGCAATGGCTGTTTATCAGTGCCAAACGCCTGTGATTTCTGCCGTCGGGCATGAAACGGATTATACAATATGCGATTTTGTGGCTGACCTGCGCGCACCGACGCCGAGCGCTGCTGCAGAGCTTGCGGTGCCTGACTGTCATGAGGAGATGGCGAGACTGCGTGCGGCGGCTGCCGGTATGAAGCAGCTGCTCACAGCCCGTCTGAACAGAGAAGAGGAGCGGCTGACTGCTGTCAGAGAAAGCTCCGTTCTGTCCGATGCAGGCGCTTACTTCCTACAGCATGAAACACGGCTGCAAGAGAGGTATCAACAGCTGACCGACCGTTATCAGGCAGTGCTATCCGCTAAGGAAAACGCGTTACGTGAACAGGCGGCGGCGCTGCACGCGCTTAGTCCGCTGGCGGTGCTGGGGCGCGGCTATGCGATTGCACGGCACGACGGCAGCGTGATCAGCGACGCACAGCAGGTAGCGCCCGGAGACAGCCTTGAAATTGTACTGTCGAGGGGCAGTCTGAAAGCACAGATCACAGAGGTGAACAGAGATGAACAGTAATTTGACTTATGAAGAGGCAGTGACAAGGCTGAATGAAATTGTTGCTGCACTGGAGAAAAACGATGTTTCGCTGGACGAGGCGCTCGCCCTGTTTGAGGAGGGAACAGCGCTGACGGCCTTTTGTACGGAAAAGCTGACGCAGGCGAAGCAAAAAATTACAGAAATAGATAAGTAACAGCCTTTCGCTGTTCCATCATATCCCGGCAAAATCATTAGAGGAATCATTATGTTAACTGCAGAATTTGAAAGAATTATGAAATCCTATACTGACCGGATCAACGGCGCGCTGACAGATTATCTGCCGATCGCCAAGGACGGTCAACGCAGCGTGGTGAAGGCTATGCGCTATTCGCTGCAAAACGGCGGTAAGCGCCTTCGTCCAATCCTGACGCTGGAATTTTGTAAAATGTGCGGCGGCAAGCCTGAGCAGGCGATGCCGTTCGCTTGTGCGATTGAAATGGTGCATACCTACTCGCTGATCCACGACGATCTGCCGTGTATGGACGATGACGATATGCGCCGCGGTAATCCTTCCTGCCATAAGATGTTCGGTGAGGCAACCGCGCTGCTCGCCGGCGACGCCCTGCTGACGCACGCTTTCGAAGCGGCTGCTTCAGCGGACCTTCCAGACGCACGTCTTACGGCGGCTGTGTCGCTGCTGGCGCAGAATGCCGGCGTGGGCGGCATGATCGGCGGTCAGGTGCTGGATTTGCTGTATGAAACAAAGGCGGAGCCTACTGTCAGCGATCTGCTCACGGTGCATAAAATGAAAACGGGCGCCCTGATTTCCGCCGCTTGCCTGCTGGGCTGTATCGCAGCCGGTGCAGACGATGAAAAGCTGCTGGCTGCTTCAAAATTTGCTTATAATCTCGGCATTGCTTTCCAGATCAAGGACGATCTGCTGGATGTGCTCGGTGATGAAGAAAAGCTCGGCAAGCCCGTCGGCTCTGACGCACAAAATGATAAAACGACGTATGTGACGATGGTCGGTGCGAAAAAGGCGCAAAAGGACGTAGAGCTGCTGACCGAACGCGCTGTCAGCTGCTTGAGCGCTTTCGACGATACAGAGTTTACTAAGGAACTGGCGAATTACCTGATCTCCCGCGAAAGCTGAGACAGAAAGCGGTGACGAAAGAGAAGGCTTATGTATTTAGAAAATATTAATTCCCCGAAGGATATTAAAAAACTGAATATTGATGAGCTGGAGGTTCTTTGTCAGGAAATTCGTGAGCTGATGATCATGACGGTATCCGAAAACGGCGGCCACCTAGCCTCTAACCTCGGCGTTGTGGAGTTGACGGTAGCCATGCATAAGGTGTTCAATTCACCGAACGACCAGCTTGTGTTTGACGTCGGTCACCAATGCTATACCCATAAGCTGCTGACCGGCAGAAGAGAGCGCTTTCATACCCTGCGCCAGGAAAACGGTATCGGCGGATTTACCCGTCCGACGGAATCACCGCACGATATTTTTTCGTCCGGTCATTCGTCTACCTCTATTTCTGCAGCGATCGGGCTAGCAAAGGCAAAAGCCTTGAAAGGGGAAAAGGGAAAGGTGGTCGCCGTGATCGGTGACGGCGCCTTGACCGGCGGCCTTGCTTATGAGGCACTCAATAATTCCGGAAATGAGAGTAATAACCTGATCGTTATTTTGAACGATAATAATATGTCCATCAGTCCGAATGTCGGCTCTATGGCAAAAAATCTCACAACGATCAGAACCTCCCCTAAATACAACACTTTTAAAAATAAGGTAACGCGCGCGTTAGCGAAAATCCCGAAAATCGGCTCTCAGATCACGCGCAGCATTACCGCTATCAACTCAAAAATCAGACGGCGTGTCTATAAGAGTACTTTTTTTGAGGATCTTGGCTTCCGCTATTACGGACCGATCGACGGCCACGATCTCGACGCGCTGATCGACGCCCTGCGTGTGGCAAAGGCGCATAATCACTCGGTGCTGCTGCATATTTATACTACCAAGGGACGCGGCTATGATTTTGCCGAAAAAGATCCGGCAAAGTTCCACGGTATCGGAAAATTCAATATCAATACGGGCGAACCGATCCCCGGCGGCGCGACCTTTAGCTCCGTGTTCGGAGAGGCGCTTGTCGGGTTTGCTGATAAGGATTCGCGGATCTGTGCCGTGACCGCCGCCATGACGACGGGTACCGGCTTGAGTGCGTTTGCCGAAAAATATCCTAAGCGCTTCTTTGACGTCGGTATTGCCGAGCAGCACGCTGTTACCTTTGCCGGCGGCTTAGCCAAAAACGGCATGGTGCCAGTGTTCGCCGTATATTCTACCTTCCTGCAGCGGTCTTATGACCAGTTGATGCACGACGTGGCTATGCAGGGATTGAAGGTGATTTATTGTATTGACAGAGCCGGCTTTGTCGGCTCGGACGGTGAAAGCCATCAGGGGCTTTTCGACACGGCTTATTTGATGAGTGTGCCGGAGCTGACGGTGTATTCACCGACATATTTTGACGAGCTGTCGTCCATGCTCTATCAGGCGATTTATAAAGAAAAGCGTGCGGTTGCAATCCGCTATCCGCGCGGCAGTGAGCCGGAGCGGCCGGAGGGATATACCTATCAAAAAGAGAATTACAGTCTCTTCGGTGATGTACAGGCCGACACCTGTATCGTCAGCTACGGCCGCGAATTTGCTAACTGTTACGCAGCGTTGCAGTCGCTGGGATCCGTGCTGCTGATCAAGCTGAATAAGATCAAGCCGCTGGACGCTACAGTGTGTGAGCAGCTACGCCACGTCAGCCGTATTTTCTTCTTTGAAGAGGGGATAAAGACCGGCGGCGTCGGTGAGTGCTTTGCCGCCATGCTGGCGGAAAAAGGTATTCGAGCTAACTTTACGCATATTGCGGTGAAGGATCAATTTGTCAAGCAGGCGGAGGTTTCCTCCCAGCTAAAGAAATACCGACTTGACAAAGCGTCTGTGATCAGCATTGTGAACGGGGAGCAGTAACATGGCAAAAAAAATCAGACTCGACGTTGCCGTGACGGAGCAGGGCTTGGCGCCCTCCCGTGAAAAGGCGAAGGCGCTGATCATGGCCGGTCAGGTGTATGTTAATAACCAACGGGCGGACAAGCCCGGTACAGAAATCAAACCGGACGACACCGTAGAGGTGCGCGGTAAAACGCTTGCCTACGTTTCGCGCGGCGGTTTGAAGCTGGAAAAAGCAATGCGGGTTTTTCCGCTGTCTCTGCAGGATAAGATCTGTATGGATGTCGGTGCCTCTACCGGCGGTTTTACGGACTGTATGCTTCAAAACGGTGCGGCAAAGGTGTATAGTATCGACGTTGGCTACGGCCAGTTAGCGTGGAAGCTGCGCACGGATGAGCGTGTGGTGAATTTAGAGCGTACGAATTTTCGCTATGTCACGCGTGAACAGGTGCCTGATCCTGTCGGCTTTGCTTCGGTGGACGTATCCTTCATCTCCCTGAAGCTGATCTTGCCGGTTCTGCAGCAGCTGTTGACGGATGGCGGACAGGCCGTCTGCCTGATCAAGCCGCAGTTTGAAGCCGGTAAAGAAAAGGTCGGCAAGAAGGGTGTTGTCCGCGACCTCAAGGTTCATTTGGAGGTAGTGGAACGCGTGATAGCGATGGCCACGGAAAACGGCTTTTCCGTCAACGGCCTGGCGTTCTCACCGATCAAAGGACCTGAGGGTAATATTGAATATCTCATTTTTCTTGAAAAATCCGATTCGCCTGCGGTGGCGCCGTCCGTGGATGCCGCTGCACTGGTAAATCAGTCGCATTTGGAGCTGGATCAATGAAAATTGCAGTGATACCGAATTTACATAACGACGGCGTGCGCGCACTGACTGACGACATTCTTTCTCAGTTGGATGCGCTTGGCGCTGATGCGGCGGAGGCGACCGCGCCGGACGGCTCAGAGGATCTGATCATTGCTGTCGGCGGCGACGGCACGACGCTGAATATTGCTAAGCAGGCTGCGCTGTACGGGCTGGAAACGCTTGGAATCAATGCCGGTCGCCTCGGCTTTATGAGCGGCTTAGAGCGCAACGAGCTTTCCTTGCTGTCGGAGCTGGTGAACGGCTGCTATACTGTGGATGAACGTATGATGCTGTGCGCCAGGATCTGCGAGGCGGGCAAGCCTGACCGGGAGTATCATGCTCTTAATGACGCAGTGATTACGCGCGGCGACTGGGCGCGTCTGATCGACATCAGCGTGCTGTGTGACGGCAGAGCTGTGACGGATACGCGCGCGGACGGGCTGATCGTTTCTACACCCACCGGTTCAACGGCCTATACCATGGCGGCCGGCGGTCCGGTCGTGAGTCCTGATAACGCTTGCTTTATCGTCACGCCGATCTGTCCCCATTCTTTAATGAACAGAAGTATTATTTTTCCGGCTGATAAGGAGCTGGAGGTCTGCGTCGGCAGCGATAAAAATAACGGCTCCTATATCTCGATCGACGGTAACGAGTCGATCCCCATCAGTGTTAATTCAAAAATTGTGATTTCAAAATCAAGGTATACCGCTAAGCTGATCAAGCTCAAGCCGGATAACTTTTATGAAATCTTAAATAAAAAAATCTTGGAAAGGCGATATTAAGCTATGAAAAAAAGACGACAGGCAAAAATACTGGAGCTGATTGCTGCCAAGGATATTGAAACGCAGGAGGAGCTGCAGGAGTATCTGCTGGAATACGGCTTTGAGGTCACCCAGGCTACGATCTCGCGCGATATTAAAGAGCTGCGTTTGGTCAAGGATCTGTCACCGAAGGGCCGTTACGTATACTCTACCGGCAAAAAAAGAACGGATAATATCACGCAGCGCGCCGGCGGCATTTTCAGCGAATCCATCATCAGCATAGACTATGCGATGAACATGATCGTGATCAAATGCTTCCCCGGTATGGCGAACGCTGCCTGCGCTGCTATTGATTCTATGAATTCTACGGAGATCCTCGGAACGATCGCCGGCGACGATACGATATTTATGCTGTGCCGGAATGAGGAAACTGCCTTGAATTTCACCAACAAACTGAGGAAGATGCTGAATGCTTAAAAGCCTGAATATTGAAAATATTGCAGTCATTGAAAAAGCGGCAATCGAATTTTCCGACGGGTTAAATGTGATGACCGGTGAGACCGGTGCCGGTAAGTCGATCGTGGTGGATGCTATTAACGCGGTGCTGGGTGAACGTACCTCCCGTGAGCTGGTACGTCACGGCGCGCAGCAGGCGCTGGTTACGGCGGTGTTTGAGCAAGCGAATGATACGGTGCGGGAGCTGCTGGCTGATTGGCTGATTCCTGCTGATGATGAGCTGATCATCGTCAGAAGAATTACCGCTGCCGGCAAGAGCGAAGGCCGTATTAACGGCGTCAGGGCTACGGCGGCACAGCTCAAACAGCTTGGCACGCTGCTGGTGAATATTCACGGTCAGCATGATTCACAAGAGCTTTTGAACAGTGAGCGGCACTACCGCTTTATCGATATGCTGGCGCCCGATCCGCAGCCGTACACAGCTTACACAACCGCTTTTCAGCACCTGAAGCAGGTGCGTCGGGAGCTGAAACGGCTAACGAAGGATGCCGACGATAAGGACCGTCAGCTAGAGCAGCTCGATTACGAAATACAGGAGTTGACTGCGGCCGGTATCGTTCCGGGGGAAAGGGAACAGCTCCGGCAGCGCCGTGCCTTGCTGCAGAACGCACAGGGAATCCTCTCTGCATTGGCGGCTGTGCGTTCCGCTTTTAGCGGCGATGATGAAACGGACGGTGTGCAGACGCTGCTGCAATCTGCCGCAAAATCGCTGGAATCGGTTGCAGGTGTTGACGGCGAGCTGAAAAAGCTATATAATATGCTGACAGAACTGACGGACGCAGCCGAAGCTGCCAAGGATGCTGCTGAGCAAAAGCTGTCGGCTGTGGAATTCAGCGAAGGAGAGCTGGAGCAGCTGGAGGAACGGCTCGATATGTATTACCGTTTCTCGACCCGATACGGCGATACAGAGGAGGCCATGCTGGCTTATCTGGATAACGCCGTTGCCGCGCGTGACGCGATCGTGAATTCCGATGAGGCGATCGTCCGTCTCAGCTCCGAGTATGACGCAGCGCTGGAGGCTGTTATGCAGGCAGCGACAGCGCTTTCGGATGCGCGTAAGGCTGTTGCGGCGCAGCTGGAGCGCGAGGTCAGGGAGCAGCTTGTCTACCTGGATATGCCCAAAATTGACTTTCGTGTGCAGTTTGAACAGGGCAACCTGTCCGCAACCGGCTTTGATAAGATCGAATTTTTGATCTCCACCAATCCCGGAGAGCCGCCTAAGCCGCTTTCTAAGATCGCTTCCGGCGGTGAGCTGTCACGTATTATGTTGGCCATAAAAAGCATTTTGGCCAAGGCGGATTCAGTGCAGACCTTGATCTTTGACGAGATCGACACCGGCGTCAGCGGCAGAGCGAGCCGCAAGATCGGCTATAAGCTGCAGAAGGTCGCCAAGCATACGCAGGTAATTTGCGTGACCCATTCCGCGCAGATCGCTTCGCTGGCGGATGCCCATCTGTTAATTAAGAAGGAATTTGCAGACGGCAGAACGTATACGCACGTGACGCCGTTGAACCGTGAGCAGCGTAAGCAAGAGCTGGCGCGCATTATGGGCGGCATGCAGGTGACGGAAACGCTCCTGCAGTCAGCGGAGGAGCTGCTGCGCGGTGATTGAAGCATCGCCTAAGGACGGTTCGGTATGGGAATGAATTTAGAACAAAAAATTAAAAACGGAACGTGCGAACTGTTGACAGCATAAACACGTTTGATTAAATTTTTAAATATATAATGCGGAGGTATCATCCAATGGGTGTATATGAAGAATTAGTAGAACGCGGACTGATCGCTCAGGTTACGAACGAGGAAGAAATCAGATCGATGGTCAACAGCGGAAAAGCGAAGTTTTATATCGGCTTTGACTGTACGGCTGACAGTCTGACGGCAGGCCATTTTATGGCGCTGACACTGATGAAGCGCCTGCAGGAGGCAGGCAACCAGCCGATCGCCTTGATCGGCGGCGGTACGACGATGATCGGTGATCCGTCCGGAAGAAGTGATATGCGTAAAATGCTGACGCGCGAGGATATCGACCATAACGCCGAATGCTTCAGAAAGCAGATGGAGCGCTTTATTGAATTCGGTGAGGGTAAAGCACAGATGGTCAATAATGCTGACTGGCTGCTCGACCTGAATTATGTTGAGCTGCTGCGTGAGGTCGGCACTTGCTTTTCCGTTAATAATATGCTGCGTGCAGAATGTTATAAGCAACGTATGGAAAAGGGTCTGTCCTTCTTTGAATTCAACTATATGATCATGCAGAGCTATGACTTCTATTATCTTTTCCAGCACTATGGCTGCAATATGCAGTTCGGCGGCGATGACCAGTGGAGCAATATGCTGGGCGGTACGGAGCTGATCCGTAAGAAGCTCGGTGAGGATGCGCACGCCATGACGATTACACTGCTGACGGATTCTCAGGGCAGAAAAATGGGTAAAACCGCTGGTAACGCCGTGTGGCTTGACCCCAATAAGACTTCTCCGTTTGATTTTTATCAGTATTGGCGCAATGTTGATGATGCGGATGTACTGAAATGCATCAGAATGCTGACATTCCTGCCGATGGAGGAGATCAGGGCAATGGATTCCTGGGAGGGTAGTCAGCTGAATCGCGCCAAGGAAATCCTGGCTTACGAGCTGACAAAGCTGGTCCACGGCGAAGCAGAAGCAGAAAAAGCCCAAACGGCTGCCAGAGCGCTCTTCTCAGGCGGTGCCGACGACAGCAATATGCCAACAACGACGGTGGAGGACGCCGATTTTGATGCCGACGGTAAGGTAACCGTTTTGGCGCTGATGCTCAAGGGCGGTATGATCAAGTCTAACGGTGAGGGCAGACGTCTTGTACAGCAAGGCGGCGTCTCTGTCAACGATGTAAAGGTGACCGACGGTTGGCAGTCCTTTACAAAAGCCGAGCTTGCTGACGGTATTATCATTAAGAAGGGCAAGAAGATTTTCAGAAAATTCACTGTATAATCAGTATCAATCACAAAAAGCTGTTCCCAAAACGGAACAGCTTTTCATTTTGCCTATATCATTATTTTTCCAGCGTGGCAACCTGATAGGCAACGCCCAGCAGCGCAGCGTCGTTACCGAGCTTTGAGCGAACAATTTTTACGTTGCGGTAGTTTGGCATCAACAGGTTATAGATTTTTCGATCGATCAGCTCAATGATATAATCCTCGTTCATAATACCGCCGCCCAGTACGATCAACGGCGGATTAAACGTATAAATAATATTCATTAAGCCAATGATAATTTCATCGATCCACTTGTCGATTTCAAAGCGGATCTCCGGCTTTTCGATGTTTTCCTTTTCAAAAATGGTGTAAGCATTGAGCGGCTCGTCCGCTACACGGTTCACGGCAGAGATCAGCGCGTTGGCGGAGGCATAGCATTCGTAGCATCCCTCGCCGCCGCAGTTGCACTGACGTCCCCCTGCGTGGGTGACGGTGTGACCCATTTCTCCGGCAGAGGAGCCAAAGCCCTTATAAAGCTCACCGTTGAGGAAGATCGCGCCGCCGATACCGGTGCCGTAAGTGAGACAGATAAAATCGTTATATTCCTTTGCTGCGCCGAATTTTGCTTCGCCCATGGCTGCAGCGTTCACATCGTTTTCTACAAAGGTCGGCTTGCCGGTGCGTTTTTCGATCAGCGCCTTGACCATCATACCGGTGTAGTAGGGAATATAGCCCGGCGCGTTGACGACAATGCCGTTTTCGCTATCCACCTGACCGGCAGTAGAGATTGCGATCCGGTCTACGAAGCTGTAATCCTCCACAATGCGGATGATCTTTTCGATCAGCTGTTGACCGCCGCGCTTTGCCTCCGTCGGTACCTTGTGGGTTTCCAGCAGGTTAAAGCCGTCGTCAATGATGCCGTATTTAATAAAGGTGCCGCCTATATCAAATGTCAAAATCTTCATAGCATTTCCTCCAAACTGATACAGTATTATTATATCAATAAGCATAGTTAAATTCAATATGTTGTTGAAAAGATATCAAAAATATGGTATGATACTTGTAACTGAACGATGAATAAATGATTGGTGATTAAGATGAGTGAAGAAATCAAAAAAGAACAGGAAACGACTGAGAAGGCTGTCAGCGCAGCTGAAAAGGAAAAACCGGTAACGGATAACGACGAGATCAAGGCCTTCCATAAGGAAGTGCTCGGTAAGCCGGACAGCCCGCTGGTGGTGCATAAAAAGGATGATGCTTCTTATGAGGACGACGGTGCTGCCTTTGATATGGAGATGACCCATAACGAGGAAACCAAGCCAACGCTGGAGCGCCACCGCTATAAGAAAGACCCCAGTGAAAAGCATAACGGGCTGAAGGTATTGCTGGCGCTTTTAGTGATCGCAGCCTGTGTTTTTGCTGCTTTGTATTTCACCGGCCGTCTGCCGTTCCAAAAGGAGACGACAACCGTAGCGGAGGAAACTGTTGCGGAGGAAACCACCTCGCTGGAGGAAAAATATCAGGGCACGATCGTTGTGAAGGATACTTATGTTTTTGTTGACGGCTCGGAGGTTAACGGCATTGAAGGCCTGCAGTCAGCACTGAAATATAAGGACGCCGGCACGTCGGCGTATATGATTATTAACGAGCACGCCGACGCAGACTTCCTGAATTATAATGTATATCCTTTACTGACTGACCTTGGCTTTTTCGGTGATGACACTGTGGTAGAGGTACGTGAAAAGACCGGTCTGATGGCGCAGGCGGAACTCGACGAGGAGGCTGCTGCTCAAGCTGCGGCAGAGGCGGCTACCGCTACGACAGAAGCCGTTACCGAAGCCCCTGCAGAAACAGCTGCGGAGGAAACAACAGCGGCTTAATGATACGCTTCATGCGCTATATTGGCTATATTACTGTACGATTTATGACACCCTTGCTTGACAAGGGTGTTTTTCTTTTCTAAGGTAAAGCTGTCTCAGAAATTATCAGAAAGGAAGGTAGTATGAATAACGAAATTATTGTTGGTTTGCTCGCTTTGGTCGGCACGCTTTCCGGCACCTTTGGCGGTATTCTGACTTCCTCAAAGCTGACGGCTTACCGCATTCAGCAGTTAGAGGAAAAGGTGGACACGCACAATAAGTTTGCTGAAAGAATACCTATAATTGAGGAAAAGATCAAAGTGATTAACCACCGCTTGGAGGATATTGAAAGAGGGGATTCCAATTAAAATCAGTAAAGAAACCGTCAGACGCGCTGTCAGAACGTTTGTGCAGGCAGCGCTTGCTTACATAGCAGTCAACTTTGCCCTTGTCGATTTTACCGACAGCCGCGAAACGGTACGCACCGCCTTGATCGGACTGGCTGTGTCCGCTACGGCGGCAGGCTTGGCGGCCGCTATGAATTTAGAAGGAAAGGAGTCGAACGACCTTGAGTAAAACGAATACAGGCCTTGTGAGCTATGTGAAAGCCATGGTAGGTCATCCGTATTGGTACGGCTGTTATGGCCAAACGGCTACAAAGTCGCTTTATAATGCCAAGAAAAAGCAGTATCCAAAGTATTATACTTGGTCTTGTCCAAGCAACCAGCTCGGCAAGAAGGTGTTTGACTGCGTTGGCTTGATCAAAGGTTATCTGTGGAGCAGCAGTATTACCGCAACACCGAAATATAATGCGTCTCAGGATGTCTCAGCCAATGGGATGTATGAGAAATGCACGAAAAAGGGGAGACTGTCAACCATGCCAAAGCTTCCCGGTGTACTCGTGTTTAAGAGCGGTCATGTCGGTGTTTATATCGGTGACGGTAAGGTGGTAGAGGCAAAGGGCCATGCGTACGGCGTGATCGAAAGTAAGCTGTCCGCCGGCGGCTGGGTATACTGGGGCTATTGCCCGTGGATCACCTATAGCAGCGCCGATACTGCTGCGCCGTCAGCCCCCGCATCGGGCAATGCTTCAAAAAAGTATTTTAAAAAATACAGCGGCAAGAGCGTATCGATCGTAGATGCGCTGAACGCGATCGGTGAAAAATCCTCTTACGATTACAGAAAGAAGATCGCAAAAGCCAACGGGCTCAGCGATTATAAGGGTACGCCAGCGCAAAACACAAAACTGCTCGGCCTCCTGAAGCAAGGCAAGCTCATTAAGCCGTAAACGTATATTACAGGGAGCCATGCTCCCTGTATTTTATTTTGCAAAAATTGCAGAATATTGCTTGACAATTGGCGGATTATTCGTTATAATACTTCTGCAATGCAAATTGGCCCGGTAGTTCAGCTGGTTAGAACGCCAGCCTGTCACGCTGGAGGTCGACGGTTCGAGCCCGTTCCGGGTCGCCATTTTGCTGATATGGCTCAGGCGGTAGAGCGCATCCTTGGTAAGGATGAGGTCGGCGGTTCAAGTCCGCCTATCAGCTCCAACAAATAACGGATACCTTTATGGTATCCGTTATTTGTTTTATGATCGGACTTGAACCGCCGAAAAGCACACCGATTGCAGCAAAGCACCTTGTAATAATAATTCAGACTTTTTGCTGAAATCGGGAGAAACAGTCTGGGAGACTGTTTCGTCGTGCGTCGCTCAAATTTTTAAAGTCCGCCTATCAGCTCCAACAAATAACGGATACCCTGCGGTATCCGTTATTTGTTTTACGACCGGACTTGAACCGCCGAAAAGCACACCGATTGCAGCAAAAAAGAAGGTCTTTTACGACCTTCTTTTTATCATTGATTAGCAATAGCGTATAATTCATCAGGGTAGTCCGTCATGATACAGTCAGCGCCGATCGCGCAAAGATATTCCAGCTCGTCCGGATCATTGATGGTCCAGTACTGTACAGCGATGTCATGCTCGTGCGCATAGTTGATTACCTTCGTCGTGCCCAGATTGACGATCAGGCGGTAGGGCATATTGTAAGGAATTTGCAACGCTTGATAATTGACGGAAAGCGAATCTTTTCCGGTCATGGCTGCGCCGTAGAAGGCAAGCACCTCTTTGATCGACGCCGAACGGTTCATGTCCGGATAATTTTCGTCTACGTATTCCGTGATATCTGCTTGGAATGTGCCGAACACTACGTGATCTAACAGCCCACGCTCCGTCAGGATACGGTAAAGCACGTCAACGCCCTTTTGCCCAAGCTCACCGCCGTTTTTCAGTTCGATGATGTAATCGAAGTGCCCGTTGCTTTCTAAATAGTCCAGTACTGTTTCCAGTCGGACGATGCGCAGCTCCTCCGGTACTTCAGAAAGCTCGGCGTACGGCGTTTCTCCGTCGTTGTTGACAAAGTGTGCGCCGATGTTCAGCTGCCGTAGCTCCTCGTAGGTGTAATCCTCCGGTCGTGCGTTTTTGACGCCGAATACGGTTTCAGCGTCGGTCGTCCTGTCCAGCGTGTCGTCATGCAGCAGCACCAGCACGTCGTCCTTCGTGATATGTAAGTCGAATTCAAATACATCGACCGCGAAATTTGGATTTTCGATGCAGTTCCGGAATGCCGCCATCGATTCCTCCGGCGCGATACCGCCGCCGCTCCGGTGTGCGCTGATCTGTGTGGAACCGTCGGAGGATATGAACGGATTTGTGTGCTGATGATAAATAAAGCTGTCCGGGTCAGAGCGGTAGCCTGCGGCAATACAGTCCGCCAGGATGATCACCGCCAGGATCGCTGCAATAATAATCAGCGCTTTGACGCCCTTTTTCATCTTTTTCTTCGTTTTTACTGCCATGCTGTCACCTCATTGTCGCTACGCGACTGTTCAAAAATTAATTATATTATAGTAACCCAATCAAAAAAATGCAATGCTTTTCGCAGAATGGTCTAAAAATAAAACATAAAGCAGAGCGAAATGTCGCTCCTGAACGAGGTGGCCAAGAAAGCCGGCGTACAGGTGATTGTGGTGAACAACACCGCCGAGGTGGGCTATGATGACGCCAACGGCCTGCACAGTCAGGGAAGGATTGTCCTGTCGCTCAATAACGAGGCAGGGCTGATGTCCGTGTACTTTGGTCATGAGATGGTGCACCGCTTCAAGGGTACCGCCAAGCAGCAGTATACGAAACTGCATGACTTTGTGATTGAGTACCTGAAAAACAGCCCGAATTATGACTATGACGAGGAGCTGGCAAAGATCGTTGACCGCTGGGATTTCAAGGGAACGGAAGCAGAAAAGATCGCGGCAGCCGAGGAGGAGATGGTTGCCAACTCCGCCTTCACCGTCCTGTCAGAGGAGGCGAACTTTAAGCAGCTGGTACAGGAGGACAGGCAAGCCGGACAAAAGGTGGTTGATTTCTTCCGTAACTTCGTGGCGCAAATTCGCGAAGCCCTGCGGCGCCTTACGGGCAATGCAGAGTACCGCGCCTTGCAAAACGACCTCGAAGCAAAAGAAAAAATCCTCCGTCTGTGGGAGGACTGCCTGAACGCGTCAAAGGGGAAGGAAGTCGAGAGCGCCGAAACGAATTATTCTCGGAAAACAGATTTTGGAAAGCAACTTGATAGTTGGGATGGAAAAACGGTTGGTTTTTCTTTTGTGGTTTGCGACACAAGTGGAGTATTGGAAAATGTTCAACTGCAAGACGGAACGACAATCGGGAAGAAGCAAGTGCGCTTTGATGCTACGAAAATAAAGAACATACTGCAAAAACACAGCGGAATGAGTATAGACATTCTTAAGCAAGTTCCCGAATTATTGAAAAATCCAGTAGTAGTTACCGCTTCTAATACAAAAGCGGGAAGGATTGTTGTATTGGGCGAACTGTATGACGATAATGGTAAAATGGTTGTGACAGCTCTGGAACTCAATCCAACAAGCCACAGTGGAAAAACTACATACACGGATGTGGTGAAAATCGCCACTTCGCAAGGGCGCTCACATATTCAAAGCTTATTAAACAATATATTGTATGTTGATACAAATAAAAACAGAGTTAATCAATGGCTGAACGTTAATAGGCTGCAATTGCCGTTACGCAGTTCCACTGTTAACTCTGAGAATAGTCTACCACAATCCGCCGAAAAAAGCAATACCCAAACTACAAAACATTCTGCCAAAGAAGGGCTGGCAGCTGTTGACAGCGAAGGCAATGAGCTGTCTACACAGCAGTCAGAGTACTTTAAGGACAGCAAGGTGCGCGATGAAAACGGCAACCTGCTGGTGGTGTATCACGGAACGCCTAACATTTTTACGGTTTTCAAACATATAGGTTATGGTAATCTTGGATTTTTCTTTACTGCGGATAAAAAATACGCAAATACCTATTCCAAGGGTAATAACGGTACAGCGCATAAAGGTAATTTAATGCAAGGGTATTTGAATATCACAAAGCCTTTTGACATAAACGACCCTGAGACAAGAAAAGTGTTCATAAACGATTATGTTAAAGGCGGCTACGCACAGGGAATTAACCCTTATATTTCGGAAGCCGAAATTGAAAGGGCTATTGAAAACGGTATCGACTGGACAGAAAGTGATAATCTTATAGATTTCATTAAAGAACGAGTTGGAATATGACGGCTTAATACTTAATGAAGGCGCTGATGCCGTCGTTAATTCAAGTGGTACAGAAGTTTCATACCGTGGAATTAGTTATGTTGCTTTAACATCTAATCAGTTTAAAAATATTGACAACACAGCGCCAACCACAAACGACGACGTCCGGTACTCCGCTAAAGAAGGGCTTGAAGAATACGACGATTACGACAAGCCGATTACGCAAACGGATGTGGAAACGCTGCGCGGTATTGGCAGAAAGAGTGTCAATGAATTTACAGGCGAGGATATTAAAAAGGCACAGAAGTGGGCGTATAAATTCTATCAACAAATGGGTACAAAATCACCATTTTTTCGCGCATGGTTCGGAGACTGGAGAGCACATGACATCGCCAAAATTAATAGAATTGTTGTGGATACTATTGATATTGGAAATGTTGAACTGACAGAGGGAGATTATTATGTTGAAGATACAAGGTGGACTGTCCACGCTGGGAGTACGCTAAATAGCGATACCAGACATCATTCAGGCGGTAGAAGAATAAACGTTAAGGCGCTAACTGCAATAAATGATATACTAAATAACGCCATATTGCTTGACAGCATTGTTTCAGAAAGAGACAAGAAGAGAAAGTCAAAAAACACTGCGTTTTTGCACAAATTGTATTCTGTAATAGAATATGAGGGTAATGAATACATTGCTAAAATTACGGTAGAAGAATTCTACAATGAAAGTATTAACGCCGATTCATTAAGGGCGTACAACTTGAAAGCAATAAAAATAGAGCCTGCCAGCGGGCGCGAGGAAACGAATTCCACAACGCCAAATGCAGGTGAAGGCTCTATAAATACAATAGCAGATCTATATGAACATGTCAAGAAGTACGACAAAGATTTCCGACCCAGCAAGGAGGTAAATCCGGAATTACTGAACGATGACGGCACGCCAAAAGAACTGTATCATGGAACGCCAGAAGAGTTTAGCGTGTTTGATAGGTCTAAAATCGGCAGCAATTTTTCTCAGTCAGGCAGTGGCAATTATGGCGGTTTCTTTTTTACAGACAAAATGACTCACGCAAAAAGTTATGGAAAAAATATTATGGCCGCGTATCTGTCAATGGAGAACCCATACGTCGTCGAAGCGAGTGACTTTTTCTATAACGCAGCAGAATATTGGGACATGCACTCCGAGGCTATGCAAGAAGCAATAATGCGCGATGGATATGACGGTGTTATCATAATACATCCACGCGGCAGTTTATACGTTGTTAAAGAGTCAAATCAAATAAAATCTGCAACCGATAATATCGGAACCTTTGACATAACCCAACCCGACATACGCTATTCCCGTAAAGGGGACGTAACGGATGTGAATTCTGTGCTGTCGGAGAACGAGGAGCTGCGCGAGGCGGCAGAGGAGCTGCAAAAGGCGCTGGAGATCGCCGTGCGGAACAACGACAAGCTCAAGCAGGAGTTCAAGATCACAGGCAAGCGCAACCTGAGCGAAAACGCTACGACAAAGGTGGCGACCTACCTGCGGCAGCAGTACGGCTCCAGCATGGACAAGGGCAAGCTGACGGAAAAGCTCATGCAGCTGTACGACTACATGGTTAACGCCGGCGACAGTATCAGCATGGACTACGTCGCAAATACCGCAACGGACATTGCGCGCGAGCTGATGTCCGAGACGAATTACTGGGACGACAGCAGACGACAGGAGTTTAAGGACACAATCAATATGATCCGCAACACGCGCCTGTACGCCAGCGAGGACGTCAAGGGTATCGACGACTATAACGATTTCCGCAAGCGTTCCTTTGGCAAAATCCGGCTGGTGAACGACGCGAACGCCATGGGCGTAGAGGAGCTGTACGATATGCTGGCGCAGCAAGGTACAAGCGTTGTCAGCGGTGAAGCCGTCGGCGTGGAGGATCAGCTGAACGAAATCCTTGATTTCATGGAGTCCACAAAGCCCGTTGTGCGTAACGCGGCGGAGGAACGGATCGCCGGTGAAGGACTGACGGTGGACGAGTATGCCAATATCATTCGTCAGAGGGGAAATATAAAAAACGCCTTCTGTCTGTCGACAAAAGACGTTTTGCGTGGCGCAGAGGGTGGGATTCGAACCCACGCGCCCTTTCGGACAAACGGTTTTCAAGACCGCCTCGTTATGACCACTTCGATACCTCTGCATTGAATGCTTAGTTATATTACCATAGATAAAAACATAAGTCAAGAAAAAAATTGCCGTTTCGCTGAAGTTTGTCTTGACTTTTTCTTCTGCTTATGCTAAAGTATTATAGCACGATGAAGTGCAACAACTTGACAGGTTACGCAAGTTACACGCAGATGTACTCAAGCTGGTGACGAGGCGCCCCTGCTAAGGGCGTAGGGTGGGTAACCGCCGCGAGAGTTCGAATCTCTCCATCTGCGCCAAAAGACCGCGAAAGCGGTCTTTTTGATTTGGAGAGATGAGAAACGAACTCCGATTTCACAGGCCGAGCCGTATGAAATCGGGAGAAAGGTCCAGTGGACCTTTCGATAGCTGAGAGGAGAATCTCTCCATCTGCGCCAAAAGACCGCGAAAGCGGTCTTTTTGATTTTCAGAAGAGACAAAAGCAAATTCGCTTGTTGACGATTTCCATATTTTTCCGGTTCGTAAAGACAAAAGCCGCCACTTATTGTGGCGGCTTTATATCGCTTAGGTCTTACTCTTTTGTTTCGCTGAGCTTTGCGAAGCACTCACTGCAGTACACCGGACGGTCTTCTTTAGGCTCAAAAGGCACCTTGCAAGCTTTTCCGCACTGCGCGCATACGGCGTCATGCATCTCTCTAGGAGCTTTTGCTGCAGCCTTTCTCTTGTCACGGCAAGACTTACATCTCTGCGGCTCATTTACAAAGCCTTTTTCAGCGTAGAATTCTTGCTCGCCTGCAGTGAAAACAAATTCATTGTTGCATTCTTTGCAAACCAAAACTTTGTCTTCGTACATTTTTTCATTTCTACCTCTCTAAAGATTTTGCCGGGGGAGTGGGTGTAAGAACTTCGGCTTATGCAGTGAATGAAAGCAGAATTTTCTTAACCGTGGGTGCTGGGGAAATATTCAAAAAGCAACTCCGTTGAGTTTCTTACGAATACGTTGAATAGCGTTATCAATAGCCTTGGGATTCTTGCCGAGCTTATCGGCAATTTCCGCATAAGAATGTCCGACGATAAAAAGTCGAAGCACCTCGTTTTCAAAGCGTGACAGCCCTTCGTACAAAATTTCTGTCAAAGCAGAAACACTTTCTTTTGCAAGAAATTCGTCTTCTGCGCTTAGTGTAAGCTGAGAATCCAGCGCTTCCTCCTCATAAGCGACAGTTGCCGAGGGGGGAACGTCCTTCATTCTCGAAAATTTTTTTAATGCTGTTTTAACAGAATTGTCAATACATCTTGATGCAAATGTGTGGAATGCAGCGCCTTTCTCGCTGCTATAAGCGTTCATGGCGGCCAGCAGACCGATCATGCCCTCCTGCACCAAATCCTCACGCTCCAGCGGAGCGTCACGATACTTGGCGACAATGATCTCCACCACGCTTTTATAGCGCTCGATCAGTGCGGTGATCGCCGTCTGTTCGCCGTTCCTGATTTCCGATAGCAGCTCATTATCTGTTAACGTGTTATAATCAGACATGATGCCCTCCAAAACCAGTATGCACAAAATATATTATTTGTAATCTTTATACTATATCAAATTTGTGAAATAGTCAACTATTTTTGATGAAATTAGACAATTTAACGAAAATATCAGGGATTTTTTTATGAATGTTTATTAAAAACATTAAATTTCACAAAAAATCCCAGATTTTAATTGCCTAACTGTTGAATGATAGTTATTAGACATTAAAGCGGAATAGAACGATGTCGCCGTCCTTCATGACATATTCCTTGCCTTCGCTGCGTACAAGCCCCTTTTCTTTTGCTGCCGCCATAGAGCCGCAGTCCATCAGATCCTGGTAAGCTACTACCTCAGCACGGATGAAGCCGCGCTCAAAATCGGTGTGGATTTTACCGGCGGCCTGCGGCGCTTTCGTGCCGTTCTTGATGGTCCAGGCGCGTACCTCCGGCTTGCCGGCAGTTAAGAAGGAAATCAGTCCGAGCAGGGAATAGCTCTTTTTGATCAATCTGTCGAGTCCGGATTTTTCCAGCCCCATGTCCTCTAAAAATGCAGCCTTTTCCTCTTCGTCCAGCTCAGCGATCTCAGCCTCCATCTCTGCGCAGATCGGGAAGGTTTCTGCATTTTCCTCCGCGGCGATCGCCTGCACGGCCTGATAGAATGTATTATTTTCAATGCCGTCTACAAAATCGTTTTCGCCCATGTTACAGGCGTAGATCACCGGCTTGTCCGTCAGCAGCGATACCTCCTTCAGGTAGCCCTTCTCCTCGTCGTCCATTTCTACTGAGCGCGCGGTTTTTCCCTGTTCCATCTCGTGAATTAGTCTTTCGAGGAAGGCCACCTCGGCGGCGATCGTTTTGTCGCCCTTCATGGCTTTTTTGCGGCTGTCAACACGGCGCTGCAAAATGTCAAGATCAGAGAGAATCAGCTCATAGTTGATCGTTTCAATGTCTCTTGAAGGATCAACACTGCCGTCCACGTGCGTGATGTCGTCGTTTTCAAAGCAGCGAACAACGTGAATGACCGCGTCCACCTCTCGGATATGCGATAAAAATTTATTGCCGAGTCCTTCGCCGTTGCTCGCGCCCTTGACTAATCCGGCGATGTCAACGAATTCGATGGTAGCCGGTGTGAATTTGTCCGGATGATACATCTCCGCCAGCTTATCCAGCCTCTCATCGGGAACGCTGACCATGCCTACGTTCGGCTCGATGGTGCAAAACGGATAGTTTGCGCTTTGTGCGCCGGCGTTGGTGATCGCATTAAAAAGTGTACTTTTTCCTACGTTTGGAAGTCCTACAATACCTAACTTCATGTTGTTTCCTCTTTCTTTGCTTTATTCTATCGCCGCTTTTTCGGTATTAGCAGCCTTAATTTGTTCATAGATGCTTTGATCGAATTTCGGTTCTCTGTCATAAGTGTATAGGCCGTTTTGCTCCTGTTCAATGTCGTAGAGCTGCGTGTAGCAGAAGCCGAAGAATTTTTCGTTTTCAATCAGTGCAGCCGTCAGGGCAGCATACCGTTTAGCAAACTCCTCCGGCGTTTTGACATCTGCGCCGTAGCCCCACGCCTTTACGGAACGGTCGGCCTCCCACTTGATGCCGCCGTATTCGCTGATAAATACCGGCTCACCGCGATATACCTGCCTGCCTTCGTTTTCCAGCAGCACGTGCTGATACAGCTCGTTGTCCGTAACGAATTTGTCATAGCTTGTCCGGAAAGCAACGGGATCGTATCGGTAATCGTGTAAATCGAAGATATCCGTTTTTACATGGAAGTTTCCGCTGGTGTCGATGCAGGGACGCGTCGGATCGTAGCGCTTCGTAAAATCATATACATCCGCCAAGAGGGAGTCCCTTTGCGGTCTGCCTTTGTAGTCCCACGTTTCGTTGAACGGACACCAGCCAATGATGGCTGGATGGTTGAAATCACGCGCCAGCACCTCCTCCCATTCGCGCAGGAATACGGCTGTGGCCTCCGGATCAGAATAGTCCAGTCCCCAGTTTGCGTATTCACCCCAAACGAGGTAACCCTCTCTGTCACAGAAATAGAGAAAGCGCGGATCAAATACCTTCTGATGCAGCCTGGCGCCGTTAAAGCCAAGCGCTTTGGATAGGTGAATGTCTCGCAGCAGCTCCGCGTCATCCTGTGCCGTATAGATGCCTTTTTTATAAAAGCCTTGGTCAAGCACCAAGCGCTGAAATACGCTTTTTCCGTTGAGCAAAAACCGCAATCCGTCCAGCGTCACATTCCGTAAGCCGAAGTAACTTTTCACCTTATCCTCGCCATACGTGAGCGTTAAGTCGTAAAGCCTGCCGGCGCCGACCTCCCAAAGGTGTGTTTCCGTCAGCTTAACAGTCAGCTCATTGCCGTTTGTTTCGGCAGAGCCGACCGGCTTTCCTTCGTAGTAAACAGCCGCCTGTAATGTTCCTGTGCCGACTAGGTCGGCTGTGACCGTGACGGTGGACTGCTGATAATCCGGTACGATCTTAAACTGCTTAATATAACTCTGCGGTACATATTCCAGATAAACATTCTGCCAAATACCGGTCGTCCTCGTGTAATCGCACCCTTGGCTTTTACGCTTTTCACATTGCTTGCCGCGACACACGAGAGGATTTTTTTCATTGTCCTCGCAGTAGATATACACTTCGTTTTCACCGTCGGTCAACAGCTCAGTAATATCAAACGAAAAGGAGGTGTAGCCGCCGTAATGCCTGCCTGCCGGCTTTCCGTTGATGAAAACCGTTGTAAGATAGTCAGCAGCACCGATATGCAATATTACCCGTTGGCCATTTTTTCGGCAGGTGATCATTTTCCTGTAACGGGCAGAGCCGATGAAATCGGTATAAGCGATCCCGGACAGAACGCTTTGCGGGCAGAACGGAACATTGATCTTGTGAGAAAAATGCTCTGCTGCATATTCGTTTTGAATTTGCTGTTCCGTCCTGAAGCGCTTTGCCCTCGGCTTGGACAGCGGCGAAAAGGCAAAGTCCCATTCTCCGTTCAGGCTGATCCAGTTTCCTCTTTCAAACTGCGGATTAGGATGCTTTGAAACCGTCATCAGTAATTCCCTCCGTATCGTCAATGAGTGATTCAGGATTGCTGAATATAATATAAACCATATTTTCATTTTTTACAAGTACAAATACTTGACAAAGGCATATTAATGCAATAAAATACTATTTGATTTTTAACCAAAGCAGGATGATAACAACATTCAGGAGTGATTCAATGAAGCTTAACGGAGCCCGTATTGTCCTTGAGGTGCTCAGGGAACAGGGAGTCGATACTGTATTCGGTTACCCGGGCGGAACCATTCTTAATATTTTTGACGAATTATATAAAGCAGGCGATGATTTTTGTCATGTTCTGACGGCGCATGAGCAGGGCGCTGCGCACGCGGCGGACGGTTATGCGCGCGCCAGCGGTAAGGTCGGCGTCTGTCTCGCTACTTCCGGCCCCGGTGCCACTAATTTAGTGACCGGTATCGCCACGGCGTATATGGACTCTGTTCCGGTGGTGGCGATCACCTGCAATGTCGCCAATCCGATGATCGGCCGCGATACCTTCCAGGAAGTAGATATTACCGGTATCACGATGCCGGTGACGAAGCATAACTTTTTAGTAAAGCGTGTAGGGGAGCTGGCGGATACGCTGCGCCGTGCCTTCCGGATTGCTATGAGCGGCAGACCGGGACCGGTGCTGGTAGATATTCCCAAGGATGTTACTGAGGCGCTTTGCGAATATGAGCCGGAGCCGGCACAGTCGCCGGAGCCTGCGCCGTATCCTTCCGCAGAAAGCCTGGAGGCCGCAGCGGAGCTGCTGCGTAACGCGAAGAAGCCGTTGATCTATGTCGGCGGCGGTGCGGTGCTGTCCGGTGTTGCGGAGGATTTCATTACCTTTGCCGAAAAGCTGGATGCGCCGGTTGCCTCTACCTTGATGGGGCTTGGCGTGTTTCCGAACGGTCATCCGCTCCATCTTGGTCTAATCGGTATGCACGGCCATTTTGTGTGTAATAAGGCGGCGCATGATTGCGATGTGCTGATTGCCTGCGGCGCCCGTTTTTCTGACAGGGTTGCCGGTAACAGGGGAAAGTTCGCACCGAATGCCGAGATTATACATATTGACATCGACGCGGCGGAGATGGATAAAAACATTAACGCAAATTATCATCTGCGCGGCGACCTGAAGGAGATCATTCCGGCGCTGACGCGTGCCGTGGAGCAGCTGGATCACAGCGAGTGGCGCAAAACATTGGCCGCTGCCGGGAAGCCGTTCCTACAGCAGCAGCTCGGTGATTACGTTAATCCGCAGCAGCTGATTGAAGCGGTTGACCGCGCTACACCGGACGATGCTATCGTGGTGACGGATGTCGGTCAGCATCAGCTATGGGCGGCGCAATTTTATCATTACAATCAGCCGCGTACGCTGCTGACCTCCGGCGGCCTCGGTACGATGGGCTTCTCGCTTGGTGCTGCGATCGGCGGCCAGCTGGCGATGCCCGACAGGCAGGTGGTTGCGTTCGTCGGTGACGGCGGCTTCCACATGAATCTTGCCGAGATGGCGACGATGGTGGCTTACCGTATTCCGGTGAAAATATTCGTGATGAACAATACCGTGCTCGGAATGGTTCGCCAGTGGCAAAAGTTCTTCTGCCACAATCGGTTTGCCGATACCGATCCGCACAGAAAAACGGATTTTGTCAAGACGGCCGAGGCTTTCGGTATGCAGGCCTACCGTATCACAACGAATGATGAGATCGAACCGGTCTTGCGCGAGGTGTTTGCGTGCGACGGACCGGTGCTGGTGGATTGCCGTATCAGTCCTGATTCCAACGTACTGCCGATGATTCCGCCCGGCGGCGCGCATACTGATATTGTGGAAAATCTGTAAGGAGGAATAGGTATGGAAGAAAAATTAGTCCTTTCCGTTCTGGTCGATAATGAAAGCGGTGTACTGCAGCGTGTGGCAAGCCTGTTTTCACGTCGCGGCTACAACATTTCCTCCTTGACGGTTTCCGAGACAGAGGATCCGCTTTTTTCCCGTATGACGATCGAATGTATGACCGAGCCTGAAAACTTCCGCCAGATCAAACGGCAGCTGGCAAAGCTGGAGATCGTCAAAAAGGTTTCCGCCCTGACAGCGGAGAATTCCGTCTCCTCTGAGCTGCTGCTCGTGAAGGTGGAGGCCAGCGGTATTCCGCAAAAAAATGCGCTTCTCTCTTTCAATCTGAAATACGGCGCGCGCGTGCTGGATGTTTCGCTGACAACTGTCACGCTGGAATTTACCGGCGCAGGCGATACCGTCGATGAATTTTTAGATTATTTGATTGCTAATTTTAAGATCGTAGAGCTGGCGAGAACTGGTATTACCTCTTTACAGCGCGGCGAAGGCTCCTTCACCGACGATCTATAAGCCGTTTCGGCTAAAAAATACAGAAGGTTGACAAAAACATGAAAACATTTGAGGTTGATAACGCGTTGCTCCAAAAGGGATGGGGCGCAGACGGCCAATACTGGTTTTCCCTTAATGATTACAGCGTAAAGGAACACAGCGCTTTTGCACATTATGACAGACCGCACGAAATGACGGAGGAGGCGTTTATGCTGACGCTGGGCTTTATTCCGTATTTCAGAGTGCAGCGCATTGAGCTGGCGAAGGCGTATGTTGCCACTGTCAGCAACCGTAAGCTGCAGGAAGCGCTTGCCAAAATCGATGACGAGCACTATATCGAAGCGTTTTGGAAATATTTTAATGCGTATCCGGAGGTCTTTGCCGGTTACGAAGATTTTCAGAATGCTTATCTGCTGCAAAAAGCGGAGCGTTGGTGCACGGACAACAATATTGCATACAAGATAGTTTGATCTCCAGGAGGGCCCAGCCCTCCTGATTATTATGGTATTATGAAGAAAATTAACAAGCTTGGAATATTACTAACTGTATTATTACTCTTCGTGAGCTTATGCAGTTGTGCTGCGGTTGATCCTGTACCGGATCAGGCGACGGACGGTACGGAACAGACCGCTGCAACCGATGCCGAATCAGCGGATGACACAGCCACCGCCTACGGTTATCAAAGCCTGAAAACAGACGCCGAGCGTGCGTTTTACGAAACCTTTGGCGACTTTGTACGCCGCGGCGAAGCAGAGCCGCTGCGTGTTGACTATACGGACGATGTAGAGCGACTGACCCGTATTAGCGAGATGTATTGCTACGACCATCCTGAAGTGTTTTGGGTAGACAGTACAGAGAGTATTCGCTACGTAACGGACGGTGCCAGCTATCTGGAGATTACCGTGCCGTTCAGCCTGACAGGCGCTGCACTGGAAAGCGCGCAGGGAGAATTGGAAACCGCGGTGAAAACGGCGGTTGCTACCGTTCCTGTCGGTGCCTCTGATTTTGAGAAAGAGTGTGCGATCAACGATTATCTCGTGGATCATGTTACCTATAATGAAGCGGCGGCAGCCTCGCCGCAATTTGCTGTCGGTAACGAACATAATGCTTACGGCGCATTAGTAGAGGGCAGCTGTGTCTGCGATGGCTATGCCTGTGCTTATAAGCTGCTGAGCGATCGGCTCGGCATGGACAGCTGCATCATTTTCGGCAGTGCAGTTAACCGGAGCGGCTCGAATGAATTCCACGCCTGGAACTGTGTGAAGCTGGAGGGCGAATGGTATCACCTGGATGTCACCTGGAACGCCGCCTCCGATCAGACGGTGCCGGCTGTCGGCAGGTATCTCAATCTAAATATGACGACGCAGCAGGCAACACAGGAGCGAACGATCCTGCCGCTCGACGGCGACCCTGCAGCGCAGGAAGAGAACGTGCTGTATAACTATTTTGTACCGGACTGTACGGCTACAAAGTATAATTACATCCGGTATAAATATGACCTGCTGAGCAGCGATGAGGACTTCTCAGTGGTCGAGAACGGCTTAACCGACGCGGCGCAGCGTGATGAAGAATACTATTGCTTCCGCGTAGACAACGGATTAGATTACGACGGTGTGTATCAGTCGCTGATCAGCTATGAAATGGCGTCAATGGTTGAGCGCATCAATGCCGGCGGCACGCTGGAGCGACCGCTTCGTGCGTCGACTTACCTTTATTCCGAGCCGACGAACCGCCTGATCATGATCCAGCTTGCCTATGAAGACTAAATACAATCTTTTACCGCCGATTCGTTTCGGCGGTTTTATTATAATTTTAATATATTGCAAAATGATATTGCGTATGCTATAATAAATTGATTTTTTATGATAGGATAGTGTACTAGATGGTGGTTTTAGGCATTGATCCCGGCTATGCGATCGTTGGTTGGGGCGTAATTGAATATATGCACGGACGGTTCCGCGTGCTCGGCTACGGTGCCATCACTACCGAGGCGACAACGCCTTTTCCGGAACGGCTGCAGATTATCTATAACGATATGTGCTATCTGTTTGAAAAGTATCAGCCAGACGCTATGAGCATGGAAAAGCTGTTCTATAATTCCAACCAAAAAACCGTCATTGACGTAGCGCAGGCGAGGGGCGTGATCACCCTTTCCGCACAGATGTACGGCAAGGATATCTTTGAGTATACGCCGCTGCAGGTAAAGCAGTCGGTTACCGGCTACGGCAGAGCTGAGAAAAAACAGGTGCAGGAAATGACGAAAAACATTTTGTCCCTGCCCTCGATACCGAAGCCGGACGATACGGCGGACGCACTCGCGATGGCGATCTGTCATGCGCACGCCAGCGGCTCCGCTTTTGCCAGACTGAACAATTTGAAATAGAACGGAGAACAAGATGATTTATAATGTGAGAGGAACGTTAACCTATACCGATCCGGCTTTTGCGGTGGTAGAGTGCGGCGGCGTCGGCTTTAAGTGCTTCGTCAGTATGACAACGCTGCGGCAGCTGCCCTCCGCCGGCAAGGAAGTCAATCTGTTTACCTATATGGCGATCCGTGAGGACGCTATGGATCTCTACGGCTTTTTTGAAGAAAATGAGCTGGAGGCTTTTAAACTGCTGATTTCTGTCAGCGGCGTCGGCCCGAAGGCGGCGATGGCAATCCTGTCAGCCCTGCCGCCCGATCGGTTGGCGCTCGCGGTTTCGGGCGGTGATGTCCGCTCGATACAGCAGGCGAACGGCGTCGGCAAAAAGACGGCGGAGCGTGTCGTGCTTGAATTGAAGGATAAGATGGCCGGTATTGCCTCCGGAGGTACTGCCGCTGTTGTGGAGGGTATTCAGGCGGTGGCCTCCTCCGGTAATGCTTCCGAAGCGGTGGAGGTGCTTGTTTCACTCGGCTTTGAACGCAGTGACGCTGCTGCGGCCGTAGCAAAGGCTGATCCGTCGCTTTCAGTAGATCAGATGATTAATTTTGCCTTGAAGCAGTTTGACAGATTTTAACGCATAAAAAGAAGTGTTTGGTGAAAATATATGATTGAAAACGAAATGGATTTTGAAGGCAGACTGGCTGCACCGGAATACACCCAAGAGGACAGCGAGATCGAAAATTCACTGCGCCCAAAGCAGCTCAGCGACTATATCGGTCAGGAAAAGGCGAAGGCTAACCTGTCGATCTATATTCAGGCGGCGCGTCTGCGCGGTGAACCGCTGGATCACGTGCTGCTCTACGGTCCTCCCGGTCTTGGTAAAACAACGCTGGCGGCGATCGTTGCTAACGAGATGGGCGTTAATATCCGTGTTACCTCCGGTCCTGCCATCGAAAAGCAGGGCGATTTGGTAGCGATTTTGTCTAATTTGGAAAGCGGCGACGTACTGTTTATTGATGAGATCCACCGCCTGAATCGAACGGTGGAGGAGATTTTGTATCCTGCAATGGAGGATGGCAAAATTGACATCATTATCGGTAAAGGTCCGTCAGCCAGGAGCTATCAGCTTTCGCTGCCGCGCTTTACGCTGATCGGCGCTACGACCCGTGCCGGTCAGATATCAGCGCCGTTGCGTGACCGATTTGGCGTCGTGCTGCGCCTTGAGATGTATAATCAACAGGAGCTGGCGCAGATTGTAAAGCGTTCCTCCGGTATTTTGAATATACCGCTGGATGACGAGGGTGCGCTCCAGATCGCAGGCCGCTCGCGCGGTACGCCGCGTATCGCTAACCGTCTGCTGAAGCGCAGCCGCGATTTTGCAGAAGTAAAATACGACGGCGTTATTACAAAGGAGGCTGCGGAGGAAGCCCTCACCAGTATGGAAATTGACGGCCTCGGACTGGATGCGATCGACCGCAGAATGTTGACGACCATGATCCGTAATTATAACGGCGGACCGGTCGGCCTTGAAACGATTGCGGCCGCGATCGGTGAGGAAAGCGTTACGATCGAGGACGTATATGAGCCGTATTTAATGCAGATCGGCTTTTTGGCAAGAACACCGCGCGGCAGGACGGTCACACCGGCCGCTTACCAGCACCTCGGTATTCCGTGGAATCCAAACAGTAATACTGCGGCAACGGTACAAATGAGCTTTGACGATTAAGAAAGGAACAATACTTATGGGAAGATTATTCGGAACTGACGGAGTCAGGGGCATTGCCAATAAGGATTTAACCAATGAGCTGGCAATGCAGATCGGTGCAGCGGCGGCAACGGTGCTGCTCAGAGAAGCCAAAAGCGCTAAGCCGACGGTCTTGATCGGTAAAGATACTCGCGCTTCAGGCGATATGCTGGAGGCGGCGCTGACAGCCGGCCTTTGCTCTGTCGGCTGCAACGTGCTGTCTGTCGGTATCGTACCGACGCCGGCGGTTGCATTTCTTGTCAGCAAATATGAATGTGAAGCAGGTATCATGATCTCTGCTTCTCATAATCCGTGCGAATATAACGGTATCAAGATTTTTCAGAAAACCGGTTATAAGCTCGACGATGCTATCGAGGAAGAAATCGAAGCAATTATCTTAGATAAAACAGAAACACCGTCCTATAAGCTGGGCGGCGAGGTTGGCAACCGGCTGTTTTCAAAAACTGCCGTAAAGGACTATGTCAACCATGTCGTTGCTACGACGGATGTGCGCTTTGACGGTATGACGATCGCCCTGGACTGTGCGAACGGCTCTGCTTCCGTCTGCGCTAAGGATATCTTCACCGCTCTCGGTGCAAAGTGCATTATGCTTTCGGATACGCCTGACGGCACGAATATTAACGACCATTGCGGCTCTACCCATCCAGAGGAGCTGATGCGCTTCGTGAAGTCCGCCAACCTTGATCTTGGCCTTGCCTTTGACGGTGATGCAGACAGAATGTTAGCCGTGGATGAAAACGGTGAGCTGGTGGACGGCGATAAGGTCATCGCGATTTGCGCTAAGCGCATGAAGGAAGAGGGCAGACTCAAGCAGGATACCGCCGTGGTAACGGTCATGAGCAATATGGGCTTCTTTAAATTCTGCGATGCGGAGGGGATCCAGTGCGCAAGGACGGCGGTCGGTGACCGTTATGTGCTGGAGCGTATGCTTAAGGACGGCTACAATATCGGCGGCGAGCAGTCCGGCCACGTTATTTTCCTGGATTATGCGACGACCGGCGACGGCGAGCTGTCCGGCGTGCAGCTGATTGAGACCGTTGTCAAGAGCGGTAAAAAGCTCTCTGAGCTGGCCTCTGTGATGACCGTATATCCGCAGGTGCTCATTAACGTAAAGGTATCTGCTGAGGGTAAACAAAAATATAACAACGATGAATATATTATTGCCGCTACGCAGAAGGCGGAGATGGAGCTGATGGGCGACGGCAGAGTGCTGGTGCGCGTCAGCGGTACAGAACCGCTTGTCAGGGTCATGCTGGAGGGCAAGAATATTGACCATATTCAAAAGCTTGGCGAGGATATTGCCGCTGTGGTTAAGGAGAGACTGTCATAATGCGTGTTGCAGATGGATGGAAGGATTATGAATTAATTGACTGCTCCGACGGCGAAAAATTAGAGCGTTGGACGCGAGAAATTTTGATCCGTCCCGACCCGCAGGTCATCTGGAAAAGTAAAAAGGAGCACCGTCTTTGGGCGCAGCCTTCCGCAAAATATAACCGTTCGCGCCAGGGTGGCGGTAAGTGGACATTTTATAAGCGAATGCCGTCCTCCTGGCAGGTGAGATATAAGGACTTGACCTTCAACATTAAAACCATGGGCTTTAAGCACACCGGTCTGTTCCCGGAGCAGGCGGTGAACTGGGACCTTGTACGTGAGCTGATAAAGCACAGCGGCAAGGAGGAGGTCAAGGTATTAAACCTTTTTGCCTATACGGGCGCTGCTACTGTTGCCTGCTTAAAGGAAGGCGCGAGCGTTGTTCACGTCGACGCTTCTAAGGGCATGACCGAATGGGCCAAGGAAAACGCCAAAGCAAGCGGTGTTGACGAAGGCAATGTACGCTGGATCGTGGATGATTGTATGAAGTTTGTGCAGCGTGAAATCCGACGCGGCAACACGTATGATATCATTATCCTTGATCCGCCTTCTTACGGCAGAGGCCCGAAGGGCGAGATTTGGCATTTAGAGGACAGCCTGTATGATTTTATGGTTACGGTTGAAAGGGTCCTCTCCGATGAGCCAATTGCTGTTTTACTGAATTCCTATACCACGGGGCTGTCTGCCTCGGTCATGAAATACATACTGGATGACATTGTTGTCAAAAAACGCAAGGGCGCTACGGTTGCGGATGAAATCGGTCTGCCGGTAACGTCGACCGGCGGTGTGCTGCCCTGCGGCGCCACAGCCTTATGGCTGTCAAAGGAATTTTCTGAATGGACCTAATTAATTTTAACAACGTATCATTTTCTTATACAACGCAGGATGAGCATGGCAATAGCCATGACTATCCCGTTTTTAAAAATTTCAATTTATCGATAGAGCCGGGGAGCTTTGTGGCCATTCTCGGCCATAACGGCTCCGGCAAATCGACGATCGCAAAGCTGACGAACGGCATTCTGTTTCCAACGGAGGGAACCGTAACCGTTGACGGTATCCCCACGAAGGAGGACGACTCTATTTACGAGGTACGCCGTATTGTCGGCATGGTGTTCCAAAATCCGGATAACCAGATCGTTTCCTCTATTGTGGAGGAGGATGTGGCCTTTGGCGTAGAGAACCTGGGTATTTCGCCCGAGGAATGTCGCGTTCGCGTGGACGAAGCGCTGAAAACGGTGGGAATGTACGAGTATAAAGATCATTCTCCCAGCCGGCTTTCCGGCGGTCAGAAGCAGCGAGTGGCTGTGGCGGGTATTATCGCCATGAAGCCAAAGTGCATCGTGCTGGACGAGCCGACCGCCATGCTCGATCCGAGCGGCAGAAAAGAGGTACTGCAAACCGTGACGAAGCTCAACCGTGAGGAGGGCATCACGATCGTACTGATCACGCACTATATGGATGAAGCCGTGCAGGCGGACCGCGTAGTGGTCGTAGACGACGGTGAAATTAAGCTGGACGGTACCCCACGTGAGGTATTTGCCGATGCCGAGCAGCTGCAGGCGTTGCAGCTCGATGTACCGCAGTCAGCCAAGCTCGTGAACGCGCTCGGGCTGAACCCGGCGGCGACAGTATTGAATGCACAGGAATGTGCCGACTGTCTTTATCAGAATTTACAGCAGGAATGGAACCAATAATATGCCGGTAATCGCTTGTGACAATTTAACATTTCTTTATTCCGCCGGTACGCCGTTTGAAACGGCTGCGCTGGAGGATATTCATTTTTCTGCCGAAAAAGGCGAGATCGTAGGCATCATCGGCCATACCGGCTCCGGTAAATCAACGCTTATTCAGCATTTTAACGGCTTGATCGAGCCGAGCCGCGGCAAGGTATTTGTTGACGGCGAGGATATTTGGGATAAAAAGAACCGTAAGCAGATCCGCCGTGTGCGCTTTGCCGTCGGGCTTTGCTTTCAGTATCCGGAATATCAGATTTTTGAGGATACTGTTTTTAACGAGATCGCTTTCGGCCCTAAGCAGATGGGACTGGAGTCCGAGGAAATCAAGCGGCGCGTTTATGAGAGCATGGAGATCCTCGGCATCAAACGTAAATATGAAAATCAATCACCCTTTGATTTGTCGGGCGGACAAAAGCGACGCGTGGCGATTGCTTCAATTATTGCGATGAAGCCCGAGGTGCTGATCCTTGACGAGCCGTGCTCCGGACTTGATCCAAAGGGACGTGAACGTATCCTGGATATCATTCGCCAGTATCAGCGTCAGGAAGGCAATACCGTGCTGTTTGTTTCTCATTCGATGGAGGACGTGGCCAAGCTGGCTGACAGGGTGTTGGTGCTTGACCACGGAAGGGCAGCGCTGTCCGGTACGGTGAGCGAGGTGTATGCGCACGGCCGTGAGCTGAGGGAGATGGGCCTCAATGTACCGGAGGTCACAGAGGTTTTTTTGCGCCTGCACGATCAAGGCGTTCCGTGCCGAACCGATATTTATACGGTTGAACAGGGCAAAGCCGAGTATGAACGGCTGCGTGCCTTAAAACGGGAGGTGTGACGGATGCTGCAAAATATTACCATCGGTCAGTATTTCCCCGGAAAATCGCTGATACATAAAATTGATCCGCGCATGAAAATCGTCCTGATTCTGCTGTTGATGGCGTCAGTGTTTGTCTGCACGAGCTATCCGGCGATCGTCCTTTCACTCGCGATGACGGTTGCTGTCGTTATCCTATCCCGCATTAACCTAAAGGTTATCCTCAAAGGCATGAAGCCGATCCTCTTTATTGTTTTGATTACGGCTTTGCTGAATTTGTTTTATTCCGCCGGTGAGCCGCTTTGGCAGTTTTGGGTGTTTAAGATCTCTCTGGAGGGTATTCACAGTGCTGTTTTTATGGCGCTGCGTGTTGTGTTGCTTGTCGTGATTGGCCTGATGCTGACGTATACGACGACGCCGACTGCGCTGACGGATGCGATCGAAGCGCTCTTAAAGCCGCTGCACGTTCTATTTAAACTGGATATTCATTCGCTTGCTATGACAATGACGATTGCCCTGCGCTTTATACCGACGCTGATCGAAGAGGTGGATAAAATCATGTCTGCCCAGAAATCGCGCGGTGCCGATATGGAGAGCGGCAATCTGATCAAGCGCGTCAAGGCGATCGTGCCGGTATTGATTCCGCTGTTCGTCTCTGCGTTCCGCCGTGCTAACGAGCTGGCCTACGCGATGGAATGTCGCTGCTATCGTGGCGGAGAGGGCAGAACAAAAATGAAGGTGATGCACCTTGCCGCAAGAGATTATCTCTCCCTGGCGGCGGTGCTGGTGTATATTACGGCCTTAATCCTGATCAGGATTTTTGTGCCGAGTGTATTGTGATGAAAAGACTGCTGTTAACAATTAAATACGACGGCACCGCCTATCATGGCTGGCAGGTGCAGCAGAATGCTCTTTCTGTTCAGGAGGCCTTTCAGGATGCTGTCGAGCAGGTGTTTGGCGCTCGTTTGGCTGTTAAGGGCTGCTCACGCACAGACAGCGGTGTTCACGCAAACGCTTATTGCCTGACGCTGGATACCGACATGAATATCACCTGTGACGGCGTTATCATGGCGCTGAATGCGAAGCTGCCGGACGATATTGCCGTGTCTGCCTGCCGCGAGGTACCGGACGACTTCCATCCCCGTTACAGCTGTACCGGCAAGCAATATCTTTATAAGCTGTATAACGGTTCGTCGCGCGACCCGTTCCTGCGCCATTATGCCTATTATTACCGACGGCCGGTGGATGTCGTTCGGCTGAACAGAGAGGCGCAGGCCTTCGTCGGCACGCATGATTTCGCCGCCTTTTGCTCCGTAAAAAGTGATGCGGAGGATACGGTGCGTACCGTCACGGCTGCACGCGTTTACCGTGAGGGAGAGCTGGTGCTGTTTGAATTTGAAGCTGACGGTTTTCTCTATAATATGGTCAGGATCATGGTTGGTACGCTCCTCTTTATCAACGAAGGCAAGATCAAAGACGGGGAGCTGCGCGCGATCATCGATTCTAAGGACAGAGCCCGTGCCGGCAGAACAGCACAGCCGCAAGGGCTATATTTAAACAAAGTATTTTATCAATCGTTATCGGAGTAAGCTATGGCAAGTAATGAAAGAGAAAATGCGCGTAAAGAAAAAAAGCGTAAGGCGCAGCGCCGAACAAAAATTATATTGTGGGCGATTATCCTGGCGATCGCGGTGGCCCTGGTTGTCATGAAAATTGCCGAGCTGGATTTTGCAGCCGTTAAGAGCCGTTATATTGACAAGGAAGGCAACGTGTCCGTTACGGCTAGTGCCGCCTATCCGTACAGCCTGGATTCCTCCAAAAATGTACGGATGGTGACGGAAAATGACAAGCTCTGCATACTGACCAGTGTATCGGTCACCGTGCTGAATCCAACGAACGGTACGCAGCTTTACAGCTTTAACCATGGCTATGCCAACCCGATCATGGATACCGCCGGTAACTATGTCTGCCTGTTCGATCAGGGCGCATACCGTTTGCGGCTGGATACACTGTCCGGCGCGGTGTATGAAACGAAAACCGATCTGCCGATCTTGACGGCAGCTGTGAGCCGCAGCGGCGACGTGATTTATGCTTCCCGTTCGTCTGATAATAAATCGACGGTCTTTGTGCTGGATTCTAAGCTGAAAAAACGCATGGAGCTGGAGGTCAATGAGGGCTATGTCGTATCTGCTGCGATCGACCCATCCGGCAAAAGGTGCGCCTACGCAGTGATCAATACGGAAAACGCCGTTTTAAAAACCACTGTATTTACGGTGAATGTCGGCTCCTCTGAGCCGGTTGCCTCCTTTGATTTCAGTGGGACGGAGCTGCTCGATATGCACTATTGCCGGTCGGATATGTATCTTGTTTGTGCGGACGGAGTTTATACCGTTTCGTCTCAGAAAAAGCTGCAGCAGGCGATCGGCACGGAAGAGCAGGGCGTCAATACGGTATGCTATACCTATACGCCGAACGATGAAATGCTTTATGTATATTCCGGCTATTCTGCTGCAAATGAGAACTGCTTGGTGCATATAAATTCATCGGGCAAGGAAAAGCTGTCCTTGGACCTGGTGCAAAAGCCAAAGGCGGTCAGTGCTGCTTCTAATGAAATTACGGTGCTGTTTCCGGACAGCGTCGCCGTGTATTCTTTAACGCGCGGCGAGGAGAAGGGAACGTACGCGTGCGACGATTCGGTCAGCAGCGCTGTCAAGCTGTCCTCTAAGGTGTTTGTTTGCCGTCATCAGCTGATTGATATCATAGAATAGGTGAGTGTGTGACAGTTTTAGGAATAACGTTTAATTATGTAGACCTCGCGATTGCCGACGTGGTCTTGGTGGCTGCCGTGATCGGCTTCTGCCGCGGTATCATCATTAATATTATCAATTTTATCCGCCTGTCGGTCGGCGCCTTTCTCTGCTTCTTTGTGGCGGAAAACGCCTGTGTGCCGGTATATGAGTCGCTGGTCAAGCCGCGCCTCGTAACAGCCGTAGAGGCGCATATTGCCGCTGCGGCAGATCCGCAGGCCATCGCGGCGCAGGTAGCGGAATTCAACGGTCAGCTGCCCAAGGTGATTGCCGATAATGTCAACCTCGACGCGCTGGAGCTGTCCTCGGCTGACATCGCGGAAAGTATCGTCACCTCTGTGTTTGAACCGATCGTAACGGCACTGGTCAAGGGCGTGCTGTTTATCGCCGTCTTTCTTGTTTTCTTTCTCTTGACCGGCGTGTTGGTGCATTTTATCAGTAAAGCGCTGAACAAGAAAAATAAGACGACCGGACGGACGTCAGCTGTGCGTAAGACAGACCGGGTGCTCGGTCTGCTGTTTGGTATTTTAAAATCGTGCGTGATTGTGCTTGCAATTGTCGCCGTTTTGATGTATATTTTAGAGTTGAAGCCTGAGTTGGCTGTTGAAAGCCGTCTGTGGGAGCAGATCAGCTCCGCAAGGCTGGTAGGCCTTATCAATGAAATCAATCCATTTAATGCGATTACGGAGGGGTATATATGAGCGAGTTAGAAAGCAAAGAAAAGCAGGTAACAGAAGAAAAACCGGAAGAGGGCTTTTTCTATAACTGGAATACGATCCCGAATTGGCTCTGTTTTCTTAGGATTGCGCTGATTCCTGTTTTTTCGGTATTGTTCATTAAGGATCATTTCCTTTGGGCAGTGATCGTGATGGCGGTCGCGGCGTTGACAGATCTGTTTGACGGCAAAATTGCCAGAAAATTCAATATGGTTTCCAATCTTGGCAAGGCGCTCGACCCGATTGCAGACAAGCTGTCACAGATGGCCATCGTCTGTATTCTGATCTATAAATTCTGGGATGTCATGTATTTCAGAGTACTGCTGTTCCTGTTTATTGCCAAGGAACTGATAATGCTCATCGGCGGCGGTCTGCTGCTTTTGAAGGGCTTACGTCCTGCGGCGGCGGAAATGATCGGCAAGGTGTCCACGACTGCTTTTTACATAAGCATGATTTTAATTATCGCACTCGGCGGTGAAAATGCACCGCTTGCAGGCAAGTGGATCTTTCAACCGCTGCCGGAATGGCTGATGGTCGTATTGATTGTGATCTGCCTGATCTTGACCTTCGCGGCGCTGTTCAGCTACGTTCCCGGCTTCGTTAAGCAAATTAAAGAGAATAAAAAGTATGTCGATGAGGACAGATATTATAAGGATCAAAAAGAACATCAGCATGATGCTGAGTGATTGCAGGAGAACACATTAATTCATGAAACAACAACTTTGTTCACGCTGCGGCAAACGGCCGGCAGTTGTGTTTATTCAAAAAATGGATGAAAATAACCAGGTCACGCCTGAGGGGCTCTGTATTCAGTGCGCCAAGGAGCTGAATATCGGCCCGATCAAACAGATGATCGATAAGCTTGGTATCAGCGACGAGGAACTGGAGGCCGCTTCGGAGCAGATGTCCGCCTTTATGGAAAATATGGACGATTTTAACTTTGACGACCTGGGCGATATGTTTAATCCGGAAAATGCGGACGGTGCGCAGACAATGCCCTTTGCCAACCTGTTTAACGGTGAGGGCGGCGAAGGAGACGACGCCTCTGTTGATGCTGACGCAAAGCCAAAGCGTCATTCTAAAAAGCGTAAAAAGGGCGCTCCCGATGATAGCAGAAAGTTTTTGAACACCTATTGTAATAACCTGACAGACCCTGCCAAAAGCGGCAAGATCGATAACATTATCGGCCGGGAACAGGAAATTGAGCGTGCGGTGCAGATCCTGTGCCGCCGTACCAAGAATAACCCGTGCCTGATCGGTGAGCCCGGCGTCGGTAAAACAGCGATTGCTGAAGGACTTGCCATTAAGATTGCCAAGGGCGAGGTGCCTGCGCGACTGGCGGATAAAGAAATCTATCTGCTCGACCTGACGGCTTTAGTAGCCGGTACACAGTTCCGCGGCCAATTTGAGGGACGTATCAAGGGCTTGGTCGATGAGGTCAAGCACGAGGGCAATATTATTCTGTTCATTGACGAGGTGCATAACCTGGTCGGTACCGGCGACAGCGAGGGCACGATGAATGCGGCGAATATTCTAAAGCCGGCATTGTCACGCGGTGAGATTCAGGTGATTGGCGCTACAACCTTCAATGAATACAGAAAGTATATTGAAAAGGACGCTGCCTTAGAGCGCCGTTTTCAGCCGATTAAAATTGAAGAGCCGTCGATTGACGACGCTTATAAAATGCTGCAGGGCATTAAAAAATATTATGAGGATTACCATCAGGTGCAGATCAGCGATACGTTGCTGTATAAGGCTGTGACAATGTCTGAGCGCTTTGTTACCGACCGTTATTTGCCGGACAAGGCGATCGATCTTCTTGACGAAGCCTGTACGGGTGCTAATTTGCGTAATCCGGCGATCAGCCAGCTGCAGCTGTTGATTGAGCGCCAAAAGCTGCTGGAAAACGAGGTGGAGCTTCTCTCGAATCCGGACGATGGCGAAGAAATCGACTACGAAAAAATTACTAAATGTAAAAGTGAGCTGATTCAAATCGAAAATCAGCTGCCTGCTGTGGAAGAAAAAGCGCAGGACAATCAGGTGCTCGAAGCGGATCTTGCGAAGGTCATTTCGCTTTGGACCGGCATTCCTGCCGCAAAAATAGAGCAGGGCGACGTTCAAAAGCTGGCGCTCTTGGAGGATGAGCTGAAGGCGCATATTATCGGTCAGGATACCGCGATTGAAAAGATTGCAAACGCCGTACGCCGCGGCCGTATCCAGATCAGCCCTAAAAAGCGGCCGCAATCGTTTATCTTTGTCGGTCCTACTGGCGTCGGTAAAACGGAGCTGGTAAAACGGCTTGCCGACGCGCTCTTTGATTCGCCGGATAACCTGATCCGACTGGATATGAGCGAGTTTATGGAAAAATTCTCGGTATCCAGAATTATTGGCTCGCCACCGGGTTATATCGGCTATGACGATGCCGGCCAGCTGACGGAAAAGGTCAGACGTAAGCCGTATAGTGTGATCCTGTTTGACGAGATCGAAAAGGCCCATAAGGACGTCCTGAACATTCTTTTGCAGATTTTGGATGAAGGCCGTATTACCGATGCGCAGGGTAGGGTAGTGAACTTTGAAAATACAGTGATTATCATGACCTCTAACGCCGGTTCAACGGACGCTAACGCTGTTGGCTTCGGTAAATCGGAAAACGATATGACCGAAGAAGTAACGATGAAGGCGCTGGAGCGCTTCCTGAGGCCGGAATTTATCGGCCGCGTGGATGAAATCATCATCTTCAACCACTTAACACAGGAAAACTTTGAAGCCATTGCCGGTCTAATGCTGGAGGAGCTCGTTCCTTCGCTAAAGGATAAGGGGATCACGCTGACCTTCGACGAGGCGGTGAAGTCATGCTTGGCTGCCGAGGCATACGGATCAAAGAAGAACGCGCGCGCGCTCAGCGACGCTGTCAGACGTGAGGTGGAGGAGAAAATTGCCAACGCCATCGTGTTCCGTCATGACGAGGTAATCCGTACGATTGCCCTTACGGTCGATGAAAACGGAAAAATAGTCACTAAAATTAATTAAAAACTCTTGACATTTCAGCGGACATTAGCTATAATAATGTCCGTTGATTGTGCGGGTGTAGTTCAATGGTAGAATCTCAGCCTTCCAAGCTGATTGCGTGGGTTCGATTCCCATCACCCGCTCCAAGGATACGCGCTGTTAGCTCAGTTGGATAGAGCAACTGCCTTCTAAGCAGTAGGCCGGAGGTTCGAGTCCCCCACAGCGCGCCAGAATGTGGTGGGATTGGCCTAGTTGGTTAGGGCGCCAGTTTGTGGCACTGGAGGTCATCAGTTCGACTCTGATATCCCACCCCATTTTTTTATGCCCATTTCAACCATTGGGGAGTAGCCAAGCGGTAAGGCACCGGACTTTGACTCCGTCATTCGTGGGTTCGAATCCCGCCTCCCCAGCCAGAAAAAGCACTGCTTCGGCAGTGCTTTTTTCAATGATGTGTTCCGCTGCACGGAACGTGAGGAGCCTACTTCAATTTTGTTGTACGGATATATGTTCGCTTAGTCGAAGTTTTATATCCTGTGTTAATAATTTTGACAAAGGGCTCTAACAACCATACAACTGTCATTAATAAGCCGTGTTCCATTGCGAACGCGGCTTATTTAATATTGCGTATTACGAAATCTTTTTAAATACAATTAAATTTTTGATTTTTTTTCATAACATCTCAAATTTGTTATACATTTGTTATACGTCTTATGTTATACTCTAAATTGGTTAGGTTTATAATTCTATAATGATGTTATTGGAGGAATGGAAATGGACATCAAAAAAGAAATGAATACTTCAAAGGTTACGCTTTCACTGAAGGGATGGCTTGACACGCAGACAGCACCTGCACTTAAGGCGGAGCTGGATTCACTTGAAAGCAACATTACCGAGCTTGAAATTAACTGCGCTGAGTTGGAGTATATCTCTTCTGCAGGGATCAGGCAGCTGGTTGCCGCTCATACAAAGATGAACGGAAATCTTGCACTGAGCAACGTGTCTGCTGAGGTGATGTCCGTACTGAAAATGACGGGCATTAACAATGTTTTGAAAATAAAATGAAAAAATCAGAGTCGATCAAAAAGAAAATATTAAAGCGATTTGTTGCGTCAACATTGATAATTGTTGTTATCGTATCGCTCTTTACGCTCGTGTCGGTGCATTTTTATACGGATCATAAATACCAAGACGAGGCGGAGAAAATGTCAACACTCGTCATTAACAGTGTTTTAGATGGCGTAAATCTCTCTTCTCTTTCTCCTGAGAAGGATAATGAGGAGTATGAACGGGTGACAGACATTTTCCAAAATTTCTGCTCTGCTTACAGGTTACACTATATGTACCTTTATACGCTTGAGGACGGAATGATTGTAAGAAAGGTGATTGCTTCCGGTAACCCTGACGCTGCTCAAAAAGTAGAACATGATGGATTAATTGAGGGAAGGCGAGAGCCTGACGAATATGAAACAGCCATCATTTCGGGAAGATCAACCCAGGCAAGTTGGGAGGAAAATAACCGATACGGTAATGTGCGTTGCTTTCTTTTCGGCATATATGATAGTGACGGAAGCCTGAAAGGCTTTCTCGGAATTGATTATACCGAATCGGATATTGCAGGCTATGTAGCCAGAAGTACAGTGGTGATTGTTGCCATACTCGTTATACTTCTTGCGGTAATATTCAAAACGGAATACCGAACCCTCAATAAAAATATCTTTGAGCCTGTCAGTGAAATTTCTGATAAGATGAGCTGCTTTGCCTCTGAACGCGGGAATACCGGCGAGCCGCTGAAAACAGAAGCAGGCGCGGAAATTCAAAGTATTGTCAGCTCGTTTGAAAAAATGTCGGTAGATATTGAAAACTACGTTGATAACATTGAAAGTCTTACCGAGGAGCGGGCGAAGGCAGACGCCATGATGGAGGCTGCCAGGAAAATCCAAATGGGCTTTGTACCTGCCGTGCTTGAGCGCAACTGTGTAAGCGCGGGAATATATGCTATCGAAAGCCCTGCCAAAGCCGTTGGCGGTGATTTTTATGATTGCTTTGTCAAGGACGGATATTTGTTTGGCGTTGTGGGCGATGTTTCGGAAAAAGGAATTTCCGCTGCGCTCTTTATGGTGGTGCTGAAATCTAAAATATCGGATTATATGAAAGCCGGCTTGTCGCCTGCAGAAGCACTGCTCGCGGTCAATGATGAGATGTCGCAGCAAAATCCCGAGGGGATGTTTGCAACAGCGTTTGCTTTTAAGCTGAATTTATCCGGCGGAGAAATGACCTTTGCCAACGCAGGTCACAACAGACCGATTATCATTTCGTCCAATACGCATTATCTTGATATGAACAGCGGTATGTTGCTTGGCTTAATGAAGGGAATACCCGTGAAAGACGAAACGCTTTGCCTGAAGCCTTCGGATTCCATCCTGATCTATACCGACGGTGTGACAGAGGCTGTTAATAAAAGCAAGGAGTTTTTCGGAGAAGAAAGGCTGATTTCCTTGCTGAAAGGCAATGAAGTCAAAAAGCCTAAGGATATTTCAGCGCTGATTAAGACGCGTGTTGACGAATTTCAATCAGACGGAGAGCAGTTTGACGACATAACCGTTTTCAGCCTTCAATATTACGGCTGTGCAGCATTAACATTGTCGCCAGAGCTTTCAGCCTTTGACGAAATAACAGATAATGTTTTCTGCAGACTAGGTTGTCACGAGGCGACAAGGAAAATGCTTCTCGCCTGCGAGGAAATATTTGTGAATATTTGCAGCTATGCTGAAGCGACGGAGGTAAAAGTAAAAATAGAGGATGAAAAAGGCGATGTTGCCATCATGTTTTCAGACAACGGCTCGCCCTTTAATCCTCTGGAATACGACAAAACAAAAACATTTGAGGAGCTTGCTGGCGGCGGCATGGGGATTTCTATGGTAAAGCAGCTTGCAAAGGAAATCAGCTATCGCTATGAAAACAGTAAAAATACTCTGAAAATGGTTTTCAGTAACGGAGGTAAGTAAATGTTTGATATTATCAAAAAAATAGAGAAAAATGCGGCAGAAAATCCAAATAAAAAAATCGTTTTTGATCCGAAAGGCAGCTATACTTATGCCGAGCTGAAAAGCCTTGCAAGAAAAATTGCAGGCAAGCTCAACAGGCTAGGCATCGGTGAGGGCGATTTTGTAACGATTGAGCTCCCAAGAGAGAGAATATACGTTGCGGCGATGTACGGCGCCGTGCTTTCAGGGGCAGGCTATGCGCCGCTTTCTCCCGAATATCCCGAGGAAAGACTGGAATACATCAGGGAAAACTGTAAGGCAAAGGCGATTATTAACGAACGCTTTTTAAGGGGTATTGAAAGCGAGGCGGAATTTGCTGTTGCCGACCGCAACCCTGCTTCACCTGCGTTATTGATTTATACCTCCGGTTCAACGGGAAAGCCAAAGGGCGTTTTGCACCACTACGACAGTATGTGCGATTCTGTTTACCGTTACGGCGATATTGTCGGATTGGCTGAGGGATCGACGGTTGCCCTCAATGCGCCGTTTACATTTATTGTTTCGTTGTTGGATATTGTCTATCCTCTTACAGCAAACATGGCAGAATTCATCATCCCATACAGCACGATGAGAGACCCGGTGCTGCTGGCAGATTTCGTTAACGAAAATAATATTAACCATCTTTTCATCAGCCCTAAAATCCTGAAAATTTTTCAGCCAAAGGGCCATTCACTGAAAAGCGTCTATACAGGAAGCGAAAGAGTATCAAACATCTATTTTGATGATTTTGACGTGATAGTATTCTATGGGCAGAGTGAATGTGCCGGCACGCTATCCTTTTTAGTTGACAAGAAATATGAAAACACGCCTATCGGCAAGGCTGCTGACGGCGTTGCTATGTATGTACTGGACGACAACGGTAACGAGGTCGAGGAGGGCGAACTTTGCCTGACAGGCACCTTCGCCTCTTGCTATCTTGGGTTGGAGGAGCAGTCCAAAAAGACCTTTGTTCCTAACCCGTTTGAGAGCAGAGACGGCCATAAAAATATGCTTAAAACGGGCGATATTGTGAAGCTTGGCGAGGACGGAAACGTTATTTTCCTCAACCGCCGTGACTGGATGGTAAAAATCAACGGTCAGCGTGTGGAGCCCGGCGAAATTGAAGCCATCATCAAAAATACAGACGGCATTTTTGATGCTGCCGTCAAGGATTTTAAAAATCAGTACAACCAGGTATATTTGGTTGCTTACTATGTTGAAAATGAGCCTATTGACGCAGAAGACATTAGACGTGCTATCGCTAAAAAACTGCCGTCGTATATGATTCCGGCTTTCTTTGTGAAGCTGGATAAGCTACCTGTTAACCAAAACGGCAAGCTTGACAGAAGCGCTCTTATGGCACCCGAGGCAAGCGATTTCAGAAGCGAATATATTGCGCCAGAAACAGAGCTGCAAAAGGCAATCTGCGAGGCGTTTGAGAAGATATTAGGCCTTGAGAAGGTCAGTGTTGAGGATGATTTCTTTGCCCTTGGCGGTGACTCTATTAAGAGCGCGATGGTGTGCGCAGAATGTGCGCTTTATCGCCTTACCTCTGCGGATATATTTGCCGGAAAAACGCCGAGAGTCATCGAACGTATTTTGCTTGAAAAGGCCTCCAAAAACGCCGCCTCCGAAACAAAAGAAAGAAAGAGAATTTACCCGCTTACGCCGATGGAAAGGGGTATGTATCTTGAACAGAAGCTCAATGAAAGCAGCACTATTTACAACCTAAATGTTGCCATAACCTTGGAGGGCCCTGAAGTTGAGACTGTTAAAGCGGCGATTGACAAGGTGTTTATGGCGCACGAGGCGCTTCATTCCACTTATGGTGAGGAGAACGGACTACCTGTCAGAATTTTAATGAATACGCTTCCCGAAATCAAGGTCGTGGAAGGTAAGCGCATTGACGAGGTAATGCAAATTGTTGATACAAAATTGGAGCCGTTCAATCTTAACGACGGTATTCCTGCGCGTTCAACGCTTTATCCGCTGGCGGACGGAAAAATCATTTATCATCTTGAAATACATCATATCGCTTTTGACGGCGGTTCTGCGCAACCGTTCTTTGACGAGTTAATGGCTGCTGTTCAAGGTAAGGAAATCAAGCCTGCCGGTATAGAGCTTTCCGATCTATATGAGGACGCCCTAAACGCTGACAACAGCAAGGGAATGGCGTTTTATAAGGAGCTTTTCAGCGACGGCGTACCTGTTAACGATATGCCGATCAAGGGCAAAAGACCGAAGGTGCATCCGCTGGGAGACACAGAGCTTTCCTTCACTTATACTACAGATGAGATAAAGCGCATTGACCTGGCGGCAAAGAAGTACCAGATGACTGAGTTTGAACTGATTTTTTCTGCTGCTGCAATGGTGCTTGGAAAATACACTGCAAGCGAGGATGTTGTACTGGGTATTCCGACGAATATGCGTCCTGCGGGAGCGGAGGGCGTGATCGGTATGTTTGTGAATACGGCGCCCGTTCGTATTAAGCCTGAAAGGCAGCAAAAGATAAACGATTATCTTTCCGGTGTCAGCGAAGCGGTCAGGAACGCAACCTACGGTGCTTCGCTGCCGTTTGAGGAGATAGTCGGTGAGTTTGCAAAAACAAGGGATGAATCGAGAAATCCGATTTTCGATGTCAGCGTCAATTATCATTATCTCCCTGATCAATATGAGGGCGACGGCATAACCGCGTCACTGTATGTACCGCTTCAAAAGATGAGCAGGGATTTGGGAATTGTGATCGTCAAAAGAGGTAACGAACTCAAATTCACCATTCAGTATTCCTCGCTTTTGTTTGACGCTACGGTTGTAGAAAATTTTGCTGAGCAGTTAAGAGCAACCCTCACGGTACTTACAGAGGGTAGCGCCAAAACAGTTCGCGATGCCCTCGCATTGCCTGCGCCTCAGCTTCAGGCTCTTGAAAAATTCAGCATTACCGCCGAAAGCGAAATGAGCGAAGGCTTGCTTCATCAGCTGTTTGAAAAAAATGTTCGGGAAAATGAAAACAAAATCGCCTTAATTGCCAAGGACGGCACGTTTACTTACGGCGAACTCAACAAAAGAGCAAATGTTTTAGCCAATAACCTTATCGCAAAGGGCGTAAAGGTTGGCGATAGCGTAGCGCTTTTACTCCCCAGAAGGAGCTGCTTCTTCGCCGCGTTGTTCGGCGTTAACAAGGCAGGCGCGGCGTTCATACCTTGTGATCCGCAGTATCCTGCCGACAGAATCAATCATATCATAACCGATTCAGAGGCTGCCTTTATCATCACCACAGAGGACAAGTTAGCAGATTATCCGAGCGAAAAGGCGATTAATATTGATGAACTGATGATCGGCGATGATACGGAAAATCCGAATGTGCCGATGAGCGATGATGAGCTTTCCTATATGATTTACACCTCCGGTTCAACCGGAAAGCCAAAGGGCGTTATGCTCCGTCATCAAGGCATTTGTAATTATCTGAATCCTCATCCTGCCAATATCCATATTCACCGCATTAAAGAGGCAGTGGGCAACTACCTGTCAGTGACAACAGTTTCCTTTGATATGTCCTTTAAGGAGCACTGTGCGGCGCTTTGCAACGAGAAAACGCTCGTGTTCACCTCGGAGGACGAGATGAATGATCCGAGGGCGCTTGCAGAGATGATGCAAGAATATGATATTGACTGCATTAATGCAACACCCTCAAGGCTGGCGCAGTATATGGAATACGCTCCGTTTACCGAATCGTTAAAAAGCTGTAAACTGATTATGTCGGGCGGCGAGGCTTATCCGTTGTCGCTTCGTGATCACCTTAAAGCTGCTGCACCGCAGGCAATGATTGTGAATACCTACGGACCGACGGAAATCACTGTTTCCTGTAATGCGGGCGATTTGACGAATGCAGAATATGTCACCGTCGGCAGACCGCTTTTGAATTACAAGGAATATATTGTTGATAAGTTTGGCGATTTGGCGCCTTTCGGCGTAATCGGTGAGCTTTATATCGGCGGCGTCGGCGTTGCAAAGGGCTATAAAAATCTGAAAGAAAAAACCGAGCAGGCGTTTGTTGATTTTAACGGTCAAAGGATGTATCGCTCAGGCGACTACTCCAAGTGGGACAAAAACGGTTTTGTCCAGATTTTAGGCAGATTGGATAATCAGGTTAAGCTGCGCGGACTGCGTATTGAGCTTGGAGAAATCGAAGGCTTAATTGCCGCTCAGCCGTACATTAAGAATGCGGTTGTTGTCATCAAAAAAATTAACAATCAAGAAAATCTTTGCGCCTATTTTACGGCGGAAAAAGAGATTGATATTAATGCACTGCGTGAGGAGCTGAAAAAGCATTTAACGCATTATATGGTGCCTACGGCGTATCTTCAGATGAATGAAATGCCCGTCACGGCAAACGGTAAAACCGATATTAAGAACCTTCCCGAGCCGATTGCCACTGCAGTCAACGAATATGTTGCTCCCGAAACCGAGCTTGAAAAATTCTTCTGCGAAGTGTTTGAAAAAGCGCTGAAACTCGATAAAGTTGGTGCAACGGATGATTTCTTTGAGCTTGGCGGCAGCTCGCTGGTTGTTACCTCGGTTGTCGTTGCGGCCAGCGAAAAGGGATATGATTTAACCTACGGCGATGTTTTCAAAATGACGACGCCGAGAGCGTTGGCACAGCTCTTTGGAAAAGGGGAGAAAGCCTCCACCGGTCTGTTTGATTTTGAGGACTATGACTATTCGGCCATTAACGCGCTGCTTGATAAGAACACGGTCGAGTCTTTCATCGGCGGTGATATGCGTGAGCTCGGTAATGTGCTGATAACGGGTGCTACGGGCTATATGGGCGCGCATCTGCTGGCGCAGTATCTTGACGAGGAGAAGGGCAGGGCATACTGCCTGATCCGCAAGGGCGAATTTAAGTCAGCCAAGAGCCGCTTGCAGGCCATGATGTTCTATTACTTTGACGATAAGTATGTTGAGGAAATTGAGCACCGCGTTGACGTGCTGGACGGTGATGTTACCAATTATGCCTGCTTTGAACCGTTTGAAGAGCTTGAAATTAATACGATTTTTAACTGTGCGGCCAATGTAAAGCATTTCTCGAGCGGAACGGATATTGAGGATATCAACGTCGGCGGTGCCGTGAACTGCGTTACGCTTGCCGAAAGGCTCGGCGCAAGGCTGATTCACTTCTCAACGATTTCTGTCGGCGGAACCACGGACGATTTATCAAAGCTTTCCAAAAAGGTACTTGACGAGCAGGCGTTCTACTTCGGTCAGGATTTGGATAATAAATATATTTCTTCCAAGCTGATGGGCGAAAGAGCCGTGCTGGAGGCTGTTGCTGACGGAAGAATTGACGGTAAGGTGATCCGTGTCGGTACGCTGTCAGCAAGAGAGTCTGACGGTGAGTTCCAGATTAACTTCCTGACAAATAATTTTATGGGAAGACTGCGCTCGTATAACCTGCTCGGTTGCTTCCCGTACAGTATGATCGAAAATCAGACCTGTATGGGCCCGATTGATGCCTCCTGCAGGGCGTTCCTCAAGCTTTCCAAAACGCCGAAGGCTTGCTGTCTGTTCAATGCGGTCAACAACCACACCATACCGCTTGGCGATATTATCCGCCAGATGAATAAAAACGGTATGAATATTCGCTTTGTGGAGTACAGTGAATTTGTGGATGCGCTGACAGAGGCGCAGCAGGATGCGGAAAAGGCTGCTATCCTTTCAAGTATGACGGCGTATATGGGACACACCTCGGAAAAGCAGGTGATCACCGTGCCGTTTTCCTCGCATTATACCACGCAGATTCTCGCAAGGCTCGGCTTCTTCTGGAACGCCGGCGGTGAAGAATATGTTAACCATTTTATCAATTCCTTAAGAGGCTTCGTCTTCTTTGATAAGGATAACCTGAACCGATGATAAGATTACGGTATAGAGGCAAACAAATGCAAAAGACGCTATCCGTAGTGTTTGCCGTTATGATGACACTTACTGCTTTGTCATGCAATGTGTCAATCACGACGGTGTTGCTGTAATTGATTCTATGGATAGCTTTTGCGTTGAATTTTAATGGAGGATAAAAAATGAAGAAATCAATTTTTGTATTATTTTTAACGATTGTCCTGTCGCTTTCTTTGGTAGGCTGTGGCAATACAGCATCAACTGATAGCAAGGAATCTGATACAGAAATCGCTCAGACTGCGGTTACGCCCGAGATGGATTCCTCTGATTTTGTACTGCTGACAGACGTAGTGCCCGACGCGATTTTAGAAATCCGTTATTACTCTACTTACAATTTTGTCGGCGACAGAATTGACGGCTATGAGCAGCCGATTGCATTGTTAACAAAAGAAGCAGCCGATGCTCTTAAAAACGCAAGTGACGAGTTAAAAGAAAAGGGCTATCGACTGAAAATTTATGACGCATACCGTCCTCAAATGGCAGTAACGCACTTTATGAATTGGGCAAAGGATGTTGACGATACCAGAATGAAGGCGTATTTTTATCCTGAGCTTGACAAATCGGTGTTGTTCGATCAGGGTTATATTGCTGAAAAGTCTGGACACAGCCGCGGCAGCACAGTTGACCTTACGCTTTTTGATATGGAAACCGAAAAAGAGGTTGATATGGGCGGCACCTTTGATTACTTCGGAGAGTTGAGCCATCCCGATTATACAGACGGTATCACAGAGGAACAGTATAATAACCGTATGATTCTACGCGAGGCAATGCTGAACAACGGCTTCAAGCCGCTCGAGGAGGAGTGGTGGCATTTCACCTTGAAGGACGAACCGTATCCCGATACCTACTTTCAATTTCCTGTCAATGAAAGCGCAGTTAAATAAGAAATGATGCTGACTTGAAAAGAAAGTAAATTAGCAATAAATCTTCGCCTTTTTGGTAAAGAAAAATAACCGATGACAAACTACGATAAAGAGGTAACCGGATGAAAAAAACATTAACTCTATTGCTGGCAGTAATCATGCTGGTATCGGCGTTCCCGATCAGCGTTTATGCTTCGTTTCAGTACGAGCATAATCCGATGGATAACCCGAAGGCTGCGCAGGATATTATTGAAAATCCTGACGCGGTTTACGGCTATTCACCTAATCCCGACTCCACAAGGCTCGGTGCTTATGCCGACGCGATTGATTGGACGGACGAAACGCAGGTGGCAGAAGCGAGAGAAATCCGTGCCACCTATCACGCGGCCAATCAAGAGCAATACCAAATCATTGAGGAGGGGCTGAATAACGGCGATTCGCTCGAAACGATTGCCCGTACTGTCAGCACCAGACGCAACGAAATTCGATTAGAAGCCTGTGCTGATGATCCTGAGGGCTTGGCGCTTGTGAAGCAAAGTAATCTTGATACTTACGGCGACGAAAACGGCCCCACGCCCGATTATCTTTATGAAAAATACGGCTCGTGGCAGACGGTCATTGAAAAGGCGTGCAGTACTAATGCCGGTATGGACGCCTGTCTTGGCTTCTATGATGAATACTATTACACCTACGGCTTAGAAACTGATGAAGAAATTGACGAGGAGATACCCGTTGATATTTCCGATAACGGTATCCCTGTTGTCTCCCTCACGATTGATGAGGAGGAATTCACGAAGGTGATCGAAAGCGTTGAACATGAATACAGAGCCGAAACAGGTTCCATCAGTATAACCGTTCCCGATGGATACACGGGTGAGTTCAGCGATACCGCGCTTACCGACCTGGAGGATCTGCAGCTGGAATATATCAGAGGTAGAGGTAATTCTACTTGGATGACCGAGAAAAAGCCGTTTAAATTCAAGCTGAAAAAGAGCACGAACCTGCTTGGCATGGGCAAGGATAAGCACTGGGTGCTGCTGGCAAGTGCCTTCGACAATTCGCTTTTGAGAAACAGGCTTACCGGCTATATCGGCAGGGAGTTCGGCTTGGAATTTACGCCACAATTTGTGAACGTTGATTTTGTCGTCAATGGGGAATACCAAGGCAGCTATGTCCTGGCGCAGCAGGTAAGAGTCAGCAAAACGAGGGTGAATATTGACGAGCTGACGCCGGAGGACAACGAGGAGCCGAACGTTACCGGCGGCTATCTTCTGAGCCTGGAGCCTTATGCAGATGAAGCGGAAGAAAATGTTTTTTTAACCGATCACTATGTAAGATTTCTGAGCAATTCCCCTGAGTTTACGGAAGACGAGGACGGCACACCGGAGCAGAGAGCCTATATTGCCGATTTCCTGCAAAAAACAGAAAATGCCATTTACGGCGAGGATTTCTGCGATGAAAACGGCGTTCACTATTCCGAATACATGGACGTCACCTCCGCGGCGAAATATTGGCTGGTGAATGTCATTTTTAAGAACTCAGACGCCTTTGTAACGCCCAGCACCTATCTCTATAAAAAGAGAGATACCGATACCGAAATCGGCAAGCTCTATTGGGGACCGCTGTGGGACTTCGATTTAGCCTATCCCGATGATGGAACCGAGGATGATTTCAACTTCGCCGGGATGGAGTGGCTTGATTATTTAAGAGCCAACGATCCCACCTTCCAAGCGGCGCTGAAGGAGGAATGGCAGAAGCTTGATCCGATTATCACCGATATCGTGAAGGACGGCGGTGTGCTGGATGCTTATGAAAGCGAAATTGCAGCGTCCTGGGAGGATAATTTCGCGCTTTGGAAACATAACGATTTTCGCAAAGACCCGACCACGCTGGAGGACGCCGTAGAGGAAATCAGAACCTTTGTGACGGCAAGACAGCGCTGGGTCAACGAAAACATTGATGAAAAAATCGGCAAAGTGTATTTTACGGTAACCTATATCGTGGATGACGAGGTGTTAAGAACCGAGGTGAACCGCTGCGGCATCGGCGGCTTCGCTCTTTGTTATCCCTTAGCCGACGAGGTGCCGCAAAAGGAAGGCTATATTCTCAAAGGCTGGCTGGATGAAAACGGAAATGATCCTGTTTTTATGGATGACATGGAAGACGATATTACCCTCTATGCCTACTACATTAGCTTGGACGACGCCGTTTTTGCCGAAAAGCTCTATCTGGATGCCTATGAGCAGTGGGTGGATGTCAACGATGAGCTTTACGTGCTGGATTACGAGACATTCCCGATCTTTTCTGACGTGGCAGAAATTACGACAGAATCCTCCGATGCAGCGGTTGTGGAGGCAGACGGAAAATATCTTTGGCTGCACGGTACCGGCGATGCGGATATTACGGTAATGCTCAACGGCAAAGAAGCCGCACAGCTTGTTTTGCATATCTATGACGGAAATGAAATCGAACCGGGTGGTCTAGAATCGATTACGCCCGAAAGCGATACACTGGTAATCAAGCAAGGCGAAACTGGCCAAATGAAGCTGAGCCTTGCGCCGCAGCCGGCGATGATGTATATGCTGGAATATACATTTGAAGATGAGACGATTGCCGATGTCGACGTCTTCGGTGTGATGACGGCGAACGCCCCGGGAACCACCACCGTCACGGTGACGGACGCTTTCAGCAATATCTCGGCACAGTTTACACTGATCGTGGAGGGTCATGATACGGATGCGTACTACGCTGCGCTGGCTGAGGCGAACGCCCTGATGGAAACGGATTTGTCACAGTATGAGGACAGCGACGAATTTTTGGAAGCCGTATCCGATGCGCAATCGGACTTTGCTTATGCAGTAACGCAAGCGGACGTTGACGCGGCAACGGCAAGAATCATCGCGGCGATTGAAAACCTCAAGAAGGGCTACATTGAGCCAGAATATAAGGGTACTTGCAATATCGTCGGTCTTGACGGTGTGCTGATTCAAACGAACGGCGAAGCGGAATACGAAGCGCAGTATGACGAAAAGGTCTACCTGCTTGCTCCTGATGCCGATGCAAAGTTTGCCTACACGAACGCCGACGGCAGCGAGATTTACGCTTACCTTGTAAGCAACGTACTCTATGCACCGAAGAACAACACGATCTTTATCAAAGTGGTTTCCGAGGTAACAGAGGGCAGGGCATACATCGCGGGAACAAGCTTTGACAGTGAAACGCGCAAAGCAAAGTATAACTGCCAGTATTCTGTTCCTGACAGCGCAACCGATATTGAAACAGGTATTGTGATGAGCTTCGATAAAGCCACCACGCTGGAGCTCGGTGCCGAAGGCGCCAGAGCCTTCAAGGCGAACAAGATCGGTGCGCAGCACGAATACTCCATTGTCTTCAATATCAGCGACGGTAATATGGGCAAAACGATTTACGCAAAGAGCTATTTAACTTACACGTTAAACGGTGAAACCGTCACCGTCTATAGTGACCAACACAATATTCAGCTTAAGGCAGCTGATTAACGAAAAAAACCGAAGTAAAATACTTCGAGCCTCAGACTGTCGACAAGCACCCATAACCATGCCGAAATTTTAATAACGCAATTGTAGGGAACGATGCCCACATCGTTCCACGTGCGTAGCACCAATATATGAGAAGTATCACACCTTGAAAAAGGCTCGAAGCATTTTCGCTTCGAGCCTTAAATATTTGAAAAATTTGGATAAACAGCGTCATCGCCTGCCGTGTCAGTATCAATAATAATCTTTCGCTTTTCTGCTTTTACGGCACTGTCCTGCACCTGTGTTGCGGCTTCTGTTGCCGTCTGTGTAGTTTCAGGCGTTTCGTTTGACTTTTCTGCTGTACAACCCGTCAGCATGGTAACAGCCGAAAGCGTCATAAGTACGGTAAGCAGTAAAGCAGTGTATCTTTTCTTAATCTTCATTTTTGTGCCTTTGCTTCTTTATGCAATAACTTCGTAAGATAAACGATAAAAAACAAGATTGCCACAGCGGCGCCTGCTATATACGAAACGGTTCGGTTCAGGCGAAAGCCCTCCTGTGCCATCAGAATATAAGTAATACTGACTGCCGTCATAAAGGTTGCAGGCAATGCCGTGATGAGTGAGCCTGAACGACGCTTTCCTTTTTTCAGCAAATAAGCAGTGGATACCCATAGCGCAATCATAGCCAGCGTTTGGTTGCTCCAGGAGAAGTAACGCCAGATAATCTGGAAGCCGTTATCGTTGGCAATGGCAAACCATGTCAGCAGTCCGCCGACTATCAAAAGCGGAATGGTAATGAACAAGCGGTTATTGATTTTCTTTTGGTCAAGCCCAAAGGTTTCGGCAAGTATCAGTCGCGCACTTCTGAAAGCGGTATCACCCGAGGTAATCGGGCAGATGATAACGCCAGCCACAGCGAGAACGCCGCCAAAAACACCGAGCACGCCTGTTGAAATTTCATAGACAACATTAGAAGCGCCGCCCTTTAATGCTTCATTTAGCAGCTGCGTTGTGCCGTAAAAGGACACGCCTGCCGCTGCCCATACCAGCGCGATGACCGATTCGGATATCATAGCGCCGTAGAAAACTCTTCTGCCTTCCTTTTCGGACTGAATACACTTGGCAATCATCGGCGACTGCGTGGCATGAAATCCCGATACAGCACCGCAGGCAACAGTGATGAACATATAGGGCCATATCGGTGTGCCGTCAGGGTGCAGGTTTTGAAGTGTTAGTTCGGGAATGGTATATTTCCCGCCGGAGAAAATAATGCCGCCGATGACCGCGACTGCCATCACAATTAACAGCACGCCGAAAATCGGATAGAGCTTACCGATCAATTTATCAATCGGGAGCAGCGTTGCCAGTAAATAATATACAAGAATCACGATTGCCCAAAAGGTACCGTTCATCCAATCGGGCGTGAGTTTATCCAGCAAGCCTGCAGGGCTGGTAACAAAAACCGTTCCGCAAAGTACCAAAAGGATGACCGAAAATACACGCATAATCCACTTGGCTGCTTTACCGAGATAAGCGCCGGACAGTTCGGCGATAGAAGCGCCGTTATGGCGGGAGCTGATCATACCGCTCATATAATCGTGAACGGCACCGCCCAAGATGGAACCGAACACGATCCACAAAAATACCACCGGTCCGAACACCGCGCCCATCAACGCGCCGAAGATAGGTCCCGTGCCGGCGATGTTGAGCAGTTGCACTAAAAACGCCTTCCACGTTTTCATCGGCACGCAATCCACACCGTCATTGATAGCAATGGCGGGTGTTTTTCTGTCATCGGGTGCGAAAACCTTTTCCGTTACCTTGCCGTAAATCAGATAGCCGATAATTAATACGGCAAATGAGATAATTAATGAAATCATATACTTATTTTTTACCTCACAGTCTTTCGTTTGCTATACAGCGTATTTTATCACAATGCGATGAATAAAACAAGCAAGATGAGAAATCTCCTCGTCTGCCATACCGTTGTCCAAGTGACAATATTTTAAAACAATGCCGAAAAAACAGAATATGACCTTTCTATTGAGCGGAATACCTATGAGATAAAGCAGAGCTAATTACCGCACAACCTAAAACACAGCCATAAGAACGAAATCTTATAGCTGTGCTTTTTACGTGATATGTTATGATGAAACCAGTAAATTGGAATTTTATTCATGCTTTTTAAGCGGTTCTGTATAAACCTCAGACTCGCTTCTTTTTCTGACAAAACGAATGATTAAGACTACAAAAACAATGCATACCGCCTCTAACACAAGTGACAAAAATTTCCAGTTATCATTAACTTTTATTAGTTCCTCGCTTAATCCGAAATCATACAGTCCATGTAATATTAAAGGAATTAACAGGCTAAGTACACCGTAAATTTTCTTTCCGGTTTTTTGCATTTTTCCATAGAACCATCCCATAATAATCCCGTATCCTGCATGACCTAATGAGACACCTCTGAGTACCATCTGCATAATACCGGAATCAAAAGCGTATGTAGCGGTTTCTATACATTGAAATCCAAGTCCGACTAACATCATCAAAATCGTTAAATCATACCATGAATATGGATAGTCGTTTTTCTTTAATACCCGTTTGAATACTAAAAATTTAAGCAGCTCCTCTGCAAAAGCAAGAACAATTACGGTATAATAAAATTGATATAAAAGCGGATTGGCCTCTTTCAATCCTGTTAAGTTTCCTATAATGCTTAAAGCACCGGACGCAAGCGTAATCGGTAATGCGACAATGATACCGTATTTAAACGCCTTTTTATAAATTTCTTTAACCTCACCGTCTTTACCTTTTTTAAGAACCCATTTGTATAAGATAATTGGCGGCACCAGTCCGATTATCACTCCGACTACCAGCATTAATATATCAGCCATTTCTCATTTCCTCCGTCTTACATAGTCAATGCAATGCATTTTGCTTATCATATCACATATTTTGAGCAAATTCAATTGCAATTTGTATTGAGAAATGAATAAAAGCTTCAATGCCTCTTGCTGACAGGAGGCATGATTGAAACACGCCGAATTTGTTATTATTTTTGAAATTTTTTTAATTTTTTCAAAAACACCTCAAATTTGTTATACATTTGTTATACATCGTGCGTTACAATAAACAATGATTTAGTATATTGTTTATTAAATTAACGAAAAGCCAAAAAGGAGGACAACATGAAAAAGGTTTTAAGTTTGTTGTTAAGTGTTTTAATGGTGGTGACAATGCTGCCGCTGTCCGGCGTGACGGCATTGGCGGAGGATGCATCCGACTTTAAACACTACGATGTCACTATCGCTGTACCCGAAACAGTGTATATGAAGCCGCAAAGCAATTATACAACCAAAGGTACAGAGGTGCAGTACTACGTGAATAATAACGTAGACGAAAGCGGTAATGTTTCCTTGGATAATTCCCGTGACGCGACAGCAGGAACCTTCTCTGTCTACGGTGAAGACATTGAAAGCATTGACAGTGTGAGCGTTGACGGTGCTACACGTTACGGCTTTAAAATTAGCCAAAACGGAAAACGCTTTTATGACGATTCGTTCACCCTTGAGTTGACAGAGGGCATTTCTTCGGCAGAAACAAAATTGCTGGAGTGGACGATTGACTGCACCATGACGGATGGTACAAACGCTGAATTCAAGGCGTTTACGGTGGCGTACGCGCCGTATTTGGAACCGGCTGTCAGCGCAATCAGAGTAAAAAACTGTAACGGAGATGACAGCTTTTGCCAGTCCCTCGGCTATATCAGCGGTATTCAGGGAATTGGTGGTGATGGCGATTATTATAGCGCATCGAACTTCCTTCCGCTGGTGACTGCGTATGATGATATGAAGGGCAGCGGCACACAGCGTGCAGATGCCTTCCTTTCTTCATCACAGGTTGCCGGCCTGCCTAACAAAAACGTAAACTATTCCGATTACGCACCGGACAGCTGGATCGCAGCAATAAATTATGTTGAAGCGCAGCAGGTAACCCCGTGGGGCATGCTTACTATTGATACAAGCCGTTATACTAACCTGAATCAGGTGCCGAATCTCACCCTCGGCTTAAGCATTACGGACACGGAAAACGCAGATGTCGTTTACGGCTATATCGGCAAATTTGATATCAGCAATTCTTATTGGAAATATGATAGCGGTAAACCGAAGGCAGGCCAAGATTACATTAGCTATAGCACAAGTTCGAGCGAAAGTTATAATTACGTTTTAGAACATCATAAGGGAACCTATCCTTTCGGCGCTGTAAACTATTTCACTTATGGCAGACCGAATAGCAATTCGCTCTATGATGGCGGTAATGTTGCGATCCTTTATACCGACATATTATGGTACGAAGAAATTGAAACGGGCGAGCAGAATTACTATGCCATCCAGGGTGCGCGTACCAAGCAGAATGTGGATAATGCCGTGAACACGCACATCACCCGTCTTAATGTCAACGGCGTGGATAAATCCGGACTGCGCAGTGCTGTCCAGAAGTACGAAGCCTACGGCTTGCAGCGTGAATGGTTCAGCTATAAGGCTCTTTATGATGCTTATCTTAATGAGTTGAAAGACGCCGCAACAAGACTCGGCGATCCTGTGGCTTACGATACAAGTTATGATAAACTGGAGGCGGCCTTCACAAAGCTGATGGAAACGGAGCCTTATGTTAGTACGGATAACGGTTATTACAATATCACTGCTACAAAGACCGGAAATAAAACCTATCAGCTTTCTGCCGAGCATGTGGCTGACCCGGAGGGAAAAACGGTTCAGTATGAGTATGTACTCCACAACAATCTTCTCAAAAACGGTAACTTCGGCAGTGGCGGCAAAGGCTGGAGTAATGAGGATACCGACTTCGTTATCAATGACGGTTATGAGAGAGGCAACGCTTTTGCTACAAAGAATCAGTTGCACGAGCTTTCACAAACGGTTGCGTTAACAGATTTTTATACCGAGGAAGAATTGAACACAGGTGACATTCGCCTTACCCTCGGCGGTGATGTTTACAATATAATTTCTTACGGTGCTCTGGCAAAACAGGCAAAACTGTATGTCGAAATACTTGACGGGAACGGCGAGCTTATCAATACCGTCTATGCTCTTAATAATGTAAGAGATAGTGATGATACATACATCAGCGAAGACGGTACGTTTAGTGAGGATTTCACTCTTCCTACGAACGCAAGAAGTTTGAATGTTGTGTGTGCAGGACAGGACGGCCTAGCCTGGATGGGCTATTACGGACCTCGCTTTGACAATATTTATCTTTCCGAAACCGGAAACGAATCGCCAGCCCTGTCCGAGGATAATACCTTTGAATTTGGCAAATTTAATATTGACATTTCGGCAAAATACACGGTACTGCAAAACTATCAGATTACTACCGAAGCTGCCGAAAACGGTACGGTAACCACTGATAAGTCCGTTACTTATGAGACCGATACCGTTACGATTACGGCAACGGGCGACAAGGGCTACGTTGTCAATACGCTTACCGTTACGGACGCCGACGGCAACAAGATTGCAGTAACCGACAATCAGTTCACCATGCCTTCAAGCGATGTTACCGTCAGCGCAACGTTTGTTCCTGCTGAGTATGTTGAAAGGGTAGAACCGTATATCGACGAAAACGGTGCTTACATCGTCGGCAATGTTGCCTATTATACGGATGGGAACGGCAACAATTATGCGGTAAACGAGGACGGCAGCGTAGGCGATCAGCTTGACTCCGTGGAACTCAGCTACTTTGAATTTGCGGATATCTCAGATAACACCTGCAGAGTATCGTTTTACACGGGTTCGTATGATGACCTTGAAAACGGCGAGCTTATTATTCCTAAGACCTATAACGGCAAAAAAGTAACCGCTGTCGGTGAATTTAGCAGTGAAAAATTCACCTTTATGGAAAAGACGACCGGCGAAAAGAAGCAGTTTGTGCTGACGCTGAATGAAAATATTGAGGAAATCGAATCCTATGCCTTTTATAAGGAATGGGTAACGAAGGTGCAGGGCGATACCTCAAACCTGAAAATATTAAATAGTTATGCTTTCGCAGATGCTAACGAACCCGGCGGTTATACGCTGGATATTCAGCTTGATTATCCCGGCAGAATCTATGTATACTACAGATTATTCGATGATCTATACGTAACCGCACGTATCAAGCATGATACAGAATTTAGCCAGGACGTCGGTTATCAGAAAGATATTACCTACGTTTATACCGACTCGCACTTCTACAGTGATCCGCAATGGGCTTGGGCTGACGATTATAGCAGTGCCACAGCCACCTTCACCTGCGGCTATCCTTCCTGTCGGAATGAGGAAACCGTAGACGCAACCGTTACCACGGCGCACAAGGACGGCAACACCACCTTTACGGCAACGGTAGAATTTGAAGGTAAAACCTACACGGCAACCGTTTCTCTTAATTACGTGGAAAAGGTAGAACCGTATATTGATGAAAACGGCGCCTATATCGTCGGCAATGTTGCGTATTATTATTATACGGATAGACTCGGCTACAATTATGCGGTAAACGAGGACGGTAGCGTAGGCGATCAGCTTGATTCCGTGGAACTCAGCTACTTTGAATTTGGGGATTTTACGGACGACACCTGCAGAGTATTGTTCTACACGGGTTCGTATGATGACCTTGAAAACGGCGAGCTTGTTATTCCTAAGACCTATTACGGCAAAAAAGTAATCGCTGTCGGTAAATTTAGCGATGAAAAATTCACCTTTATGGAAAAGACGACCGGCGAAAAGAAGCAGTTTGTGCTGACGCTGAATGAAAATATTGAGGAAATCGCTTCCTATGCCTTTTATAAGGAATGGGTAACGAAGGTGCAGGGCGATACCTCAAACCTGAAAATATTAAATAGTTATGCTTTCGCAGACGCTAACGAACCCAGTGGTTATACGCTGGATATTCAGCTCGATTATCCCGGCAGAATCTATGTATACTACAGATTATTCGATGATCTATACGTAACCGCACGTATCAAGCATGATACAGAATTTAGCCAGGACGTCGGTTATCAGAAAGATATTACCTACGTTTACACCGACCCGCATATCTACAGTGATCCGCAATGGGCTTGGGCTGACGATTATAGCAGTGCCACAGCCACCTTCACCTGCGGCTATCCCTTCTGTCGGAATCAGGAAACCGTAGCCGCAACCGTTACCGCGGAGGACAAGGACGGTGTGCGTACCTATACGGCAACAGTAGAATTTGAAGGCGAAACCTATACCGATACGAAGGAAACGGCAATTCCGCTGGATACGGACGCCTACTACGCAGCGCTGGCTGAGGCGAACGCGCTCAAGGAAACTGACCTGATGCAGTACGAGGATTACGAAACCTTCCTGGCAGAAATTGACGGCGCAGAGGTTGATTTTGCGGCAGCCACCACGCAGGCTGAGGTTGACGCGGCAACAGCAAGAATCATCGCGGCGATTGAGAACCTTAAGAAAGGTTATATTGAGCCAGAATATAAAGGCACTTGCAATATCGTTGGTCTTGGTGATATAATCATTATGACAAACGGAAAATCGGAATATGAAGCGCAGTACGACGAAAAGGTTTACCTGCTTGCTCCTGATGCCGATGCAAAGTTTGCCTACACGAACGCTGACGGCAGTGAGATTTACGCTTACCTTAGCAGCAATATTCTGTATGCACCGAAGAACAACACGATCTATATCAAGGCTGTTTCCACGGTGACGGAGGGCAAGGCGTTTATCGCCGGTACTTCTTTTGAAAACCGCAAGGCAAAGTACAACTGCCAGTATTCCGTTCCTGATGGCGCAACCGATATTGAAACGGGCATTGTGATGAGCTTTGATAAGGCCACAACGCTGGAGCTCGGTGCCGATGGCGCCAGAGCGTTCAAGGCCAATAAGATCGGTGCGCAACACGAATACTCCATTGTCTTCAATATCAGCGACGGTAATATGGGCAAAACGATTTACGCAAAGAGCTACTTAACCTACACCTTAAACGGTGAAACGATTACCGTTTATAGTGACCAACATAATATTCAATTAAAGGAGGATTAACCATGAAAGAAACCTATACCAAACCCGAAGCAAAGCTTGACGAATTTGAGACAGTCGATGTTTTGACGGCTTCCGGCGAAGGCTACGAGGACAACTCTTCGGAATACGGACTGTAAATGAGTCGCTCCCTGCCAAAAGCAGGGAGTGCTTATATATGTGCCACTGATTGATGTAGAAAGCAGGGAAATATGGCTACTGATTATAAAAGAGCGGCGGAGCTGGACTGCTCACGCTTTGTGTTGCTGTCGGATTATGTGCCGTCCATTGTGCAGGAAATCCGCTATTTTTCCACCTACAACTTTGTGGGTGACAGAATTGACGGTTACGAGGAGCCCTGCGCAATTCTCACAAAGGATGCTGCCAGAGCGCTCAAAGCCGTTGCCAACGAGGCGAATGTTGCCGGTTATCGGCTGAAAATTTTTGATACCTACCGTCCTGCAAGGGCTGTCAAGCACTTCGTTTTATGGGGAATTGAGGACTTAGACCAGCGGACAAAGCCGTTTTTCTATCCCGACCTGAATAAGACAGAGCTGTTTGAGCTTGGCTATATTGCGAGCAAATCCAGCCATAGCCGTGGCAGCACGGTCGATTTAACGCTGCTGGATATGGCGACCGGTAAGGAAGTGGATATGGCCAGTCCGTTTGACTTTTTCAGTGAAGTATCGCATCCGGACTACAAGGGCATTACCGAAGATCAGTATGAAAACCGAATGTTTTTACAAAAATTGATGGTGCGAGGCGGCTTTGAGCCAATCGACTGCGAATGGTGGCACTTCACCTTAAAGAACGAGCCGTTCCCGGATACCTACTTCGATTTCCCTGTATCGTCAGAATATCTGAGAAAATAACGGCTGATCCCCGGAGGGTCAGCCGAAGCTCGTTGGACATCACAGCCGAGCTGTGCTATAATAAGGGCTGCAATTTTTGAAAAGGGGACTATTGCGATGGAAGAATACATTATTCTTATGCCAATGGGTATTCAGCTGCTCGGCTTACTGCTGGTAGTTTTGAATGATAAATATATCCGCAAAGAGCAGAAACAAACTATGACGGTTATCATCGGCCTGATCAGTCTGCTTTTAGCGCAGAATGTTGTTGATAATATTCTCGGTACAACCGTTTCTATGCCCTATCTCAGGACGGTTGTCAGCATTGTAGGCTATTCCGTCAGACCGATTATCATTGTGATGTTCTGCAAGCTGGTAAGACCAAACGGAAAAAATACCGTGGCGTGGGTTTTGGTAATTCTGAATGCATTAATATATCTTTCGGCGCTGTTTTCCCGTTTTGTATTTTATATTGATCCAGATAATCATTTTCACAGAGGCTCCATATTCAATTATACTGCGTATGTTGTCAGTTTTATTTTGCTGGCGCATCTTATCTATTGTACGATTTCCGAATACAAAAGCCGAAAATCCTTTATCTGGATTGCCCTTATCAATGCAGCGATCATTGTTATTTCCGCCATACTTGAAATAACGCCTGCTTACTTTGATTATCCCGTAGGTTATCTGACGATTGCTATTGTCTGCTGCAGCCTTTTCTATTATATTTGGCTGCACCTTGAATTCGTCAGAGAGCACGAAAGAGCGCTGATGGCGGAGCAGCGTATTAAGATCATGATGTCGCAAATTCAGCCGCATTTTGTGAGTAACACGCTGACGACGATTCAGTCCCTTTGTATGCTCGATCCGCCAAAGGCAGCAGAAATCACGGGAAAGTTCGGTGCCTATATCAGAAATAATATCGCTTCTCTTGATGAAGAGAAGCTGATACCGATCAAAAAAGAAATTGAGCATACAAAAATTTATACCGAAATTGAAATGCTGCGCTTTCCCGATATCAGCGTGGAATACGAAATAGACGAGGAGGATTTTTCCGTTCCGGCGCTGACGGTGCAGCCGCTCGTTGAAAATGCGATCCGTCACGGCGTTCGCGAGATTGAGAACGGAAAGGTGAGCATTGTAACAAAAAATACAGAAAAAAGTCATATTATTACGATCCGTGATAACGGCGTCGGCTTTGATACGGATACGCTTTCGGTGCAGGACGGCGCGCATATCGGTATCAACAATGTCCGCGAAAGAGTGAAGGCGATGTGCGGCGGCACACTAGCGATTGACAGTCAAATCGGTAAGGGTACAACGGTTACTATTACAATCCCAAGGAGAACAGCATGAAAATTATATGCGTTGACGATGAAAAGCTGATATTACAGCTGGTGATGCTTATGTGCGAGCAGCTGCCGCAGGTCAGCGAGGTGGTGGGCTTTTCAAGCGCCCTTGAAGCGCTGGAATACCTCAAGGACAATTCGGCGGATATTGCGCTGCTGGATATTGAAATGCCAAAGATGAACGGTATCACGCTTGCCGTAAAAATCAAGGAGCTGCAGCCCAAGCTATCCGTGATCTTTCTGACAGGTTATTCGCATTATGCGCTTGACGCACTGAAAATTCACGCCAGCGGCTATATCTTAAAGCCTATTGAAAAGGATAGGCTGGCGGAGGAAATCAATTACGCCATGTCCGCAAAGGAGCCTCCCGCGTATCCTCATATCTATGCAAAAACCTTTGGCGAGTTTGATTTGCTCGTTGACGGGAGTCCGGTGCACTTTCCGCGCTCAAAGGCAAAGGAGTTGCTTGCCTACTTAGTGGATAAGCAAGGTGCCGGCGTGAAGCGGAAGGCAGCGTTTGCTGCTTTGTACGAGGACGCCATCTATGACCGCAAAATGCAGAACAGCTTTAACGTCATTGTGCACTGCCTGAAAACCGTGCTTGCCGAACACGGCGTAGGCGAAATTTTTGAAATGAATACAGGTGAACTAAGGGTTAACCCAACGCTGTTTGACTGTGATCTGTACCGGCTGTTACAAGGCGACACACAGGCCGTCAATGCTTATCGCGGCGAATATATGACCGCGTATTATTGGGCAAATTTGACAGAAAGCTTTATCGACAACTCCTTGAGAAATGAATAAATATTGCAATGTCTTTTGCTGGGAGTGCTTTCCTGCAGGAGGCATTATTTTTTGAATATTTTTTAAATTTTTCAAAAAACACCCCATTTTTGTTATACATTTGTTATACATCGCCCTGTATAATAAGATTAACATTTTTGTTTATTAGACAAATCAAACACAAGAAGGAGGACAAAAATGAAAAAGATTTTAAGCTTATTGTTGAGTATTTTAATGGTGATGACGGTATTGCCGTCCTTCTCCGTCTCGGCTTACGCCGACGGAGGCGGTTTAGGCGCTTCGTCAACCACGAGAGAGGGCTATACCTATTCTATCAGCGTCAGAACAACAGATGATGCAGACGGCTGGAATGCCGCATATTTCAGAATAGCTAAATCAGAGGATGACTATAACCAATTTCGTGAATGGGACATCAAGGATGATATTGATAACTCGGGCGAGATCTTCTATACCGAATACACCAGCAGTATTTTTTATGACAAATTGGTGCTTTATGTTGATTTCGGCGGCGGCGTCACCTGGCGTAATTGGTCGGGTGCTGTGACGGTTAAAATCAATGATGTTAACGTTTGGTCCGCAAACGTCAGCGCTTCTTCGTCAGCCGGCAGCAGCTCAAATACACGGTTTGACACAATAGTGGATAAACCGCAGCCTTCATCATTTGATGTTTACCTGAGTAAGAATGAAAGCGGTGAAAAAGACCGCAACCTGAAATTTGTTCAGAGCAAGGATGACGCAAAGGGTGAAATTAACGGCAATTTGTATTGGGAAATCATAGACGACTATAATGCTTTTTGGAAAGCACCGAATGATAGCCCTGTCAGCGTGGAATCTAACAACGTTGTTGCCTCTGTTCAGGAGGAGCTTTCGAAAGCATACAAACTGGCTGTAAAAAGCAATAACGGTTATGACCATACCGGCACGATAACGCTGACGGCGGGAAGCCTTTCAAAAGATTATGACATGGATTTCGTTTTCTGGCACAGTATTGATGTGGAATCTGCTGAACATGGCACGGTAACTGTGTCCGAAGAAAAGGCTTATGCCGGTGATACGGTCACGCTCACTACGCAGCCACAGGACGGCTATGCTTTAAAAAGTGTTATCGTAACAGATGAAGACGGTAACGAGGTTGCTGTAACAGGCAATAAATTTACGATGCCTAATAGCGACATCAAGGTAACAGCAGCATTTGAGCCGACAACCTACATAGCAAAATTCGTTTCCGACGGTAAAACTGTTGCAGAAATTCCGTATACTGTCGAAACCGCAGAAATTGAAGAACCTGCCGTTCCCGAAAAGCCCGGCTATACCGGCGCGTGGTCGGCCTACACGCTTGCCATCGGCGGCGTTGTGGTGGAAGCCAAATATGAGAAGGAGTTCCACGATTTCCGTGTTACAGCCTCCTCACCGGCCACCTGTACCGAGGAAGGCTATGACACTTATACGTGTACGATCTGCGGCGAGTCGTATAACGTTACGACTACACCGGCAACAGGTCATGTTTATAAGGTAACCTCCTCTACGGCAGCCACCTGCACCGCAGAGGGCTACGATACTTATACCTGCGAAGTGTGCGGCGCAACCTATAACAAGACGACTACACCGGCACTCGGCCATGCCTTTACGGTCAAGATTGATACCGTAGCAGCTACCTGCACTGAGGAAGGCTACGAGGTTTATCAGTGTGAAAGATGTGACGCTACTTATGAAAGAGTCACCACACCGGCAACAGGTCATGTTTATAAGGTAACTGCCTCTACGCCGGCAACCTGCACAACTGAGGGTTATGATACCTATACGTGTACTATCTGCGGTGATTCCTACCATGCTTCGACAACACCGGCAACAGGTCATGTTTACAATGTAACTGACTCTACGCCGGCAACCTGCACTGCAGAGGGTTATGATACCTATACCTGCGAGATCTGCGGCGCAACCTACAATAAGACGACAACGCCGGTTGCAGCCCATCTGTTTTCAACGAGAGAATTTAAGGACGCTACCTGCACAGAGCCGGGCTATACGGTTTACGAGTGCCTGAACTGCGGTACGGCCTATAGGGGCGACTTCATTTCCGCAAAGGATCATCACTTTGCGGCTGATGTCGTTGCGCCGACCTGCGCTGAGGAAGGCTACACCTATTATACCTGCGAGGTTTGCGGCGAAACCAGAAAGAACGCCGACGGCTCGCTGTATCAGACGAATATCAAAAAGCCTGTCGCTCACGTGCTGAATACGGTGTCTACCGTAGCACCGACTTGCGGCGAAGACGGCAAGAAGGTATCCGAATGTATTAACTGCGGCTATGTGCAGGAGGAAGTGATTCCGGCAACAGGCGATCATTGGTATACCGCGTTCATGGTGACCGAGCCGACTTGCGCCGAAACCGGCGTGATGGCCTATATGTGTGCAAACTGCGACGCCCTTTATTATGAAGAGCTGCCTGTGACAGGCGACCATAATTATGACGGCACCATGGTGATCGAGGACGCTGATAATTACAGAATCAATCCTTCGCAAACCTGCACCGTATGCGGTCAGCAGGAGGCGCTGGTGCTGAACGGCTGGTGCAAGCACCCCGAAATCGGCAGATGGATGTTCCTTGAAAATAATGCAAAGCGCCGCGGCTGGCTGCATATTCCTGAGCCGTTCGACCAGTGGTATTATCTGGATAACGACGGTTACATGGTGACCGGCTTGTATGAGGTAGACGGCAAGAAGTATTATTTCGACGAGTACGGCGTCATGCAAACCGGCTGGTATCATGATGAGGAAAACGACGCATGGTATTATGCTGACGAAGAGACTGGCGCTATGGTGACCGGCTGGAACGTGATCGACGAGCGCACTTATTACTTCGGTGAGGACGCCGTTATGCTCACGGGCTGGCAGAAGGTAAAGGGTAAGTGGTATTACCTGTCACCTGAGGACGGCAGCATGCAGACTGGCTGGCAAAAGGTAGACGGTAAGTGGTATTACCTTGATCCGGACAACGGCGACATGAAAACAAGCTGGCAGCAGATCGACGGCAAGTGGTACTACTTAAAGGCCTCCGGCGAAATGGCTACCGGCTGGCTGAAGCAGGGAAGCACTTGGTACTATCTGAATGTGTCCGGCGCGATGGCCACCGGCTGGAAGGCCGTTGACGGCAAGTGGTATTACTTTGACGCTACCACCGGCGCGATGAAGACCGGCTGGCAGAAGATCAATAAGAGCTGGTACTATCTCAGCACCTCCGGCGCGATGGTTACCGGTTGGCGTTATATCGATGGCGCGTGGTACTATTTCAACAATTCCGGTTCGATGAGAACGGCATCCCTGACAGAAAACGGTAAGGTTTACCGCTTTGCTGCCTCCGGCAAGTGCCTGAACCCGTAACAATCCATAGCAACCAATTTTCATTCTCAATAGAATAACAGTAATGCTTTCCGCTCATCCGGAAAGCATTATTTTTTTAAATTTTTTCAAAAATACCCCGTTTTTGTTATACATTTGTTATACATCGCCTTGTATAATTAATATATATACCGGAAGATAAAGGAGGATAATTTATGAATTACAAAATTGAGGGCGGCAATCTTCCCGTTTTACTTTGTCAGCTCGAAGCCGGCGAGGAAATGAAGTGCGAAGGCGGCTCGATGAGCTGGATGGACGACGAAATCGAAATGAAAACGCAGGGCGGCGGCATCGGCAAGATGTTCGGCAGAATGTTCACGGGTGAAAAAATGTTCCAAAACATTTACCACGCAAACCGCCCGGGCGAAATTGCGTTTGCTTCGTCCTTCCCCGGCTCGATCAGAGCGATCGAAGTAACGCCGGATAAGCCGGTAATCGCGCAAAAGAGCGCCTTTTTGGCGAGCTACGGTAATATTGATATTTCTGTATTCTTCCAAAAGAAGCTCAAGGCAGGTTTATTCGGCGGCGAGGGCTTCTTAATGCAAAAGTTCAGCGGTAACGGTATCGTTTTCATCGAGATTGACGGCTCTGCGGTGGAATATGATATTCCTGCAGGCGACTGCAAAATTATTGATACCGGTTATTTGGCTGCCATGGACGGCTCCTGTTCTATTGACACAAGAACGGTGAAGGGCGTCAAGAATGTTCTCTTCGGCGGCGAAGGCCTGTTCAACACGGTTGTGAAGGGTCCCGGTCATGTCATTCTTCAGACCATGCCGATCCAAAAAACCGCCATGGCGATTGATCCGTTCATCACAAAAACGACTGTTTCAAACGACTAACGCTTTGGCTTTCTCTATGTTTATCGAGCATTAAGATCAATGTCGGTCTTGATGAATAGAAATAATATGATACATAAAAGGAGAGAAAATCAGAGATGATCAGAAAACGTATTATTACCTTATTGATTACTTTGTTGTTGGTTGTTGGCGCCGTTTCAGCATTTTCGGGTTGTAGCAATCAGAGCGACGCAGCTGCCCAGGCACAGACTGCCGACTATCAGGGAATTGAAACTGCTTCTCCCGAATGGATAGGACAGCTCGATGCGGCAGCAGATGCCCAGCAGATGCTGGTGGTAGCCGCCTTCAGCGAGGACGCAACGGATGCGTGGGTTTCGCTGCATGAAAAGCAAAGTGATGGCACTTGGCAGATGGTGATGACGACACCCGGCTTTATCGGCAAAAACGGTATCGGTAAAACCAAAGAGGGCGACGGAAAAACGCCGCAGGGCGTCTATCATTTCAACCGCGCTTTCGGTATTGCTGATGACCCGGGCTGCAAAATGCCTTATGTAAAAGTGGACGACGATTACTATTGGTCAGGTGATTACCGTGAGGGTTATCATTATAACGAGCTTGTCAATTTAAAGGATTATCCTGATTTAGATGTAGAAAACGCGGAGCACATTATCGAATACATCTATCACTACCAGTATTGTCTGAACATCAGCTATAATGAGGAGGGTACCCCCTACGTTGGCTCTGGCTTGTTCCTGCACTGCTTCGGTCCTGCCAAACCGTTTACCGCCGGTTGTGTGGCGATTCCGGAGGCACAAATGAAGTATGTTATGCAGCATGTCGATGAGAACACCGTTGTTGTGATCGATACCTTTGAAGCGTTATCCGGCACGGATGAATGGCCGAGCAGCTTATGGCCGCAGGAAAGATAATGCCGGTAGATACCGGAAATGATAAAAAAGCATCATAAAAAAGGAGAATGAATTATGAAAAAAGTTAGTAAAATCATGATTTCGATTCTGTTGGCAGTAGCCATCGTTATGTCCTTTGCGGCTTGTGCCTCTAACAGCAACGAGGCTGCCGAGGAAACAACACCGGTTTCTACCGCAGAAACAAGCGAAGAAGCCGTTGACGAGGGCAACGACGGACAGAATCCCGTTATGAATTTTATTGGTAATTATGAAAACGGTCTTGCCAAAATCTTGGTGGAAGCAGAGGGTAACGACGGCGCAAAATTCACGGTTGACTTAGGCTTAACGGATGACGAGGCAGAGCAGTATACCTTCAGCGGTACTATTGATCCGGATACGCTTAAGGTTACTTATTCCAATAGCACCAAGAAAATTTTAACGTTGGATGCAAACGGCAATGTAACCGATGAAAAGGTTGAATATACCGATGGCGACGGTGTTGTTATCTTCCATGAAGACGGTACGCTCGAGTGGCAGGATGAAAACGAGGCTGAAAGAATTGTGGACAGCAACGTTTTCACTTACGCCACAGTAGAATAATAGTTGAGATTATTAACAAGAACGGAAGGGCTTGATGAACATGGAAAACACAAAGAAGAAAAATATTTGGAAACCGCTGGCGATCGTATTCCTTTGCTTGCTGCTGATTGTCAGCACGCTTTACGGGCTTGGCGTCGGCTGGAAAACAAAAGAGGCTGCGCCTGTAGGAGACGATCCGGCAACGCAGGCAGTAGACGGCGAAACGATGCTCAACCTTTGGACGGAGGACGCAGCGGCCAAAACAGAACTGATTGAATATATGCAGGCGGTAACCGATGAAGGCTCTGCTGATTTCATTCCTGTTGAAAGCAGAATTGCTGTTTTTGACCTTGACGGTACGCTGGCGTGCGAAACCGACCCTGTCTATTTTGACCACTTGATTTTAAAATACCGCGTGCTGGACGATCCGGAATACAAGGATCAGGCGACGGATTTTGAAAAAGAGGTCGCTCAGGATATCGTTACCTGGATTGAAACAGGGGAATCTCCTGATGATATGATGACAAGACACGGTCAGGCAGTCGCTTCTGCCTTCTCCGGCTTAACGCCCGAAGAGTTTAACGACTATGTTGTAGAATTCGCCAATACCCCCGCGAACGGCTATAACAATATGACAAAGGCAGAGGCGTTTTACAAGCCGATGCTTCAAATTATTGATTATCTGGAAGCAAACGATTTTACCGTTTACATTGTCAGCGGTACAGACAGATTTATTGTAAGAGGACTTGTGGAGGCTTCTCCGCTGGATTTACCCAACAAGCAGATTATCGGCTCCGATGAGAATATGGTGGCTCCCGACCAGGGCGATACTGACGGACTTGACTACGTATTTGACGCTGACGACCAGCTTGTTATGGGCGGCGAGTTCCTGGTGAAAAACCTTGACATGAATAAGGTTACCGTAATTCAACAGGAAATCGGAGAGCAGCCGGTGCTTGCCTTCGGCAATAGCTCGAGCGATTTCAGCATGGCGCAGTATGCGCTCAACGATAATCCGTATAAAGCAAAGGCGTTTATGCTCTGCTGCGACGATACCGAGCGTGAAAACGGCAACGTCGATAAGGCGGAGAAAATGGTAGGCTTATGCGAGGAAAACGGCTTCACCGCTATCTCCATGAAGAACGACTGGAAAACCATTTACGGCGATGACGTAACCAGAAAATAATGGGAGAATATGATATGGACAATAATAAGCACAGTTTACAAAGATTGGTGATAACAGTCGTTGCGCTGATTGGCGCAGCTGTTAGTATAGTATGCTTTATTTGGCGGTTAAACAGTCTTGTATCCATAAGGTCATTTTCCTTAATTGCTGTTTACTATGGCTTCGTATTTTATTACGGTATATTTGGATACAGAAAGCCGCATGGCAATATGGTGCGTTATCTGTTGCTGATACTGGCGGTTTATATTGCCTATTCTATTACCGTCATGGTGGAACGCTGGGATATATCGTGGATTATTTTTACAGCAAGTAATCTTGCGGCGGTATTTATAGCGTATATTGCAGGTCGCCTGAACAAGTATAAGAAAAACGCTGTTTGGGCGGTTATTATCACCGCACTGCTGCTTGTTAAGAGCTTTTGGCCTATCGAAACAACGGGATTAAACTTCTATATCCTCTTTGTTCTGGACAGAACGCTTCCGCTATTTATGTGGGTTACCGTTATGTTTATTTACTTCTTCCGTTACAAAGAGCATAAATTGGCCGGCGCTTCTTACGATGCACAAGAGAAGACCTTGCTTGAGGATGACGAATAAGATCATTAAATGACAGGGGGAAATGCTCGGCTTATGCTAAAAACGGCTTTCTGGCTGTTTTTATGAAAGACGACCGAAAAACCGTTTACAGCTATGACGTAGCCAAACAATCATTCAGATAAAGGAGAAAAATTATGAAAAAATTAAGTAAAATGACGATCGCGTTAATGCTGGTTGCAGCAATCGTTATGTCCTTTGCTGCTTGCGCCAAAAAAGGTGACAGCGCACAGGGCAGCGCCGTCTCCGGTGACATTCTTTCGGCGCAAACGCTCGGCGATATTATCAGCAATGACGGTGTAGAAGAGCAGCAGACCTCCTATTCCGGCACAAAATACGTCTATGTTTTCACCCTTGACGGCAAAAACTACCGTGCCATCGCTGACTGTGATGAGGCGACCGGTAACGCTATTTTTGACATTGATTATTCAGACAGCGATTATGAGCAGCAGATCGCAGACCTTATCTCTCCGCTTGCCGTTGAAACGTGCGAGCTGCTTGACGATTATATTCTTCCACAAGAGGAGCTTGATCAGCTCGTTGGCAAAACCGGCGAGGATCTTCTGAATGACGGCTGGAGGATCGGCATGAGCTATAATACCGCAGATTTAGAATTTGAGCTGGAAAAGGATTGCTGGGCTTATACCGTTACTTTTGACGGTGACCCGATGGAAAATACGGATGATTTTGATGCAGAAGAAGCCATTAAAACGCTGACTGTGAAATCCGTTACCTTCGCTGATTATTTAGGCGACGCAACCAATATTGACGTTGAGGAATAAGGACACTGATCAACCGAGAAAATACGATGATTCATTTTGATACAAGAGATAAAAAACCGAAGCTCTATTCACTGGCTGCGATCACCGTTGTCTTTGCTGTTGTTGCCGGACTAACGGTGACGAAGGGCGGCAGCAGCAGTACACTGTCCGTTTGTATCCAGTGCTGCGTCTATTTTGCCGCAGCGCTGGTAATCCTTTTGTCAACCTACATTAGGCAGGTGCAGTATAACCCATATTCTTACAATACCATTATTTACAACGGCTTCTCGCTGGTGTTTGTGGCATTGCTGTTGATGTCAGTCAGTAACGCGGTCCAGATATACCGTGATCCTGATCTGTTTTCGATGGGCACTGCTATTTCGGATGTTCTTTTAAGAGGCGTAAGAACCACACTTTTGATACTGTTTCCGTTTACGGTCATTTTCTGTGTGGGACTTTGCGTTTCAAACCTTTCTCTGCTAAAGCACGAGGGCAAAAAAATCACCAACCTTTTAGGTGTCATTATGTCGATTGCCTTTCTCGGCTTGTATGCGTTTTTACTGTTCTTTGATTATTACGTATCCGGCAGTGAAAAAGAGGTAATGATCCACCACTTGTGGATGGGCGTTCTCTACTGTATTTTGCTCTATATGGAATGTATGCTGTTCGGTACTGTGGCAGCGAATATCCTCGTGACACGCTATCAGCCGGAATATGATAAGGACTTCGTGATTATCCTTGGCTGCGGACTTAGGAAGGACGGCACGCCGACGCCGCTGCTTCAGGGGCGAATCGACAGAGCGCTTGCCTTCTACCGCCTTCAAAAGGGGAAGACCGACAAGGAGCTGATCTTTATTACCTCGGGCGGTCAGGGCGCTGACGAAGCGGTGTCGGAAAGTGCTGCGATGAAGCAGTATCTGTTGGATAAGGGCATCCCTGAGGAGCAGATTATTGAGGAAAACCGATCTACGAGTACTTATGAAAATATGAAATTTTCAAAGGAAATCATTGATCAAATTGACCCTGACGGCAAGGTGATGTTTGCCACTACCAATTATCATCTTTTCCGCAGCGGCGTATTGTCAAGGCGTGTAAAAATGCGCGCTGTCGGTATCGGTGCTAAAACAAAATGGTATTATTGGCCAAACGCCTCGGTAAGAGAATTTGTCGCACTTTTAACAAAACACACCGGCAAGCAGGCAGCAGTATTGATCGGGATGATCCTGATTTACTCGCTCTCGGTTCTGCTTTCCTTTTCCGCTATATAAGCTGAATACGATAAATAAACTTTAAGTCAAAAAGGAGAAAATGTTCATGAAAAAAATCGTACCTATCATCATGTCCATTGCCGCTGTTGTGTTCGGTATTATCTTTGTGATTGTCGGGATAAAGACTGTTTCTGAAAAAGATTTGTACGATACGCGGATAATGGCAACGGTCGTCGATGTTCAGCAGGAGTGGGAAGAGTCAGCAGATCCGGACGAGCCCGACCACCTTGTCAACACCGCTTATATCGACTATGAGTATGATGGCAAACCTTATGAACACGTGCTGGCACCGGAGCAGGATGACAATTTGCAGGTCGGTGACACGGTGGAAATTCTTGTTCAGTCCAAAAATCCTGATAAGATTTCCTCGCTCAACCCGACGAAGGGCGGCGTTATTTTTATCGTCCTCGGTGCATTAGTGGCCATTGCGGGCTTGGTGACGTTGATCAGAAAGTTTATCAGCGGAAGATAAATGAAGGCTGTTATTGTATTGTGCAGCATATTAATTTTCGCAGCGGCGGTTTTTATTTTAAAATAAAAATCGCCGTTGTCTTGTATCGCGCTTTGGAATGTGTTAAAATATGATAAAAATCAAAGGATTATCTTTACTATGAGCAATATTTTTGCAAAGGCGGTTGCCTTTGCAATGACGGCGCATGAAGGGCAGACCAGAAAGGACGGCGGCTGGTATATTCTGCATCCGCTGGAGGACGCGGTGATTGTCAGTACAATGACGAACGATTTAGAAGTCCTCGCCGCTGCTGTTTTGCACGACACGGTGGAGGATACAGATGTAACCGCGCAGGATATTCTTGACAACTTTGGCGAACGCATTGCCGATTTAGTGGCGCATGAAACCGAAAATAAGCATCCTGAAATTCCTGCCGGTGACTCATGGAAAATACGAAAAACGGAAAGCCTCGCTGTGCTGAAAGACAGCGGCCGTGATTCAAAAATGCTTTGGCTTGGCGATAAGCTTTCCAATATGCGCGCACTGGCAAGGGGCTATGATCAGCTTGGCGAAGCGGTGTTCAATTGGTTTAATGAGAAAAATCCAAAGGAGCAACGCTGGTATCACGCGACGATTTTGGAGTATATCAGCGAGCTTTCCGATTATCCTGCTTATCAGGAATACCAAACGCTTTTTAATCACGTTTTTGATCAATATAAATAGGAGGGCAGTGTATGACTATTAAGTTGAGCGGCAGAATTGATTCCAGCAATGCTGCTGAAACAGAAGCGAAAATTAATCAGCAAATCGGCGATGACAGCGGCGAGCTTACGCTTGACGCATCAGACCTTGCATATATTTCAAGCGCGGGCTTGCGTGTCGTTCTGCGGTTAAAAAAAGCAAATCCTGCAACAAAGGTGATTAACTGCAATTCAGAGGTTTATGAAATCTTTGATATGACGGGTTTTACCGAAATGATGGATATATCTAAGGCATACCGAAAATTATCCGTGGAGGGCTGCGAGGTCATTGGTGAGGGCTCCAACGGTAAGGTTTACCGTACCGACCCCGATACGATTGTCAAGGTGTATAAAATGCCTGACTCCTTGGACGAAATCCATCGGGAACGCGAGCTGGCAAGAAAAGCGTTTATTATGGGAATTCCTACGGCGATCCCGTACGATGTGGTACAGGTGGGAGATCTGTACGGCTCTGTGTTTGAGCTGCTGAATGCGAAATCCTTTTCTAAGCTTATCAATGCCGGCGAGAATGTTGATACGCTGGCCGAGCAGAGCATAGAAATCCTTAAAACCATTCACGCAACAATGCTCAAAAGCGGCGAACTGCCGCACCAAAAGGATGAAGTGCTGCGTTGGGCTGAATTCTGTAAGCCGCACCTTCCTGATGAAATCGGACGTAAGCTGGTTGAGTTGGTGGAAGCAATACCGGATACAAATAATATGCTTCACGGTGATTACCATATTAAGAACATTATGCGCCAAGGGGACGAAAACCTACTGATCGATATGGACACACTCTCTGTTGGCCATCCGATTTTTGAGCTGGGGCAGATGTATCTTGCCTATCAGGGCTTCAGTGAGCTTGACCATGAGGTAATCAAGGGCTTTTTGGGGATTGACCGTGATACGGCAACAAGATTCTGGAACTGCTCGTTAAAGTGCTATTTTGACGACAAGGACGAGGCCTTTATCGACGACGTTGTTATGAAGGCAAAAATTATTGCCTATACAAGACTGCTCAGAAGGACCATTAAACGTGAGCCTGATCAGCAGGATATAATTGATAATTGCAAGAAGCATTTGTGCGAGCTTGTTCCGGTAACAAACTGCCTATATTTTTAGTAAAAAGAAGCGGTTAGCTTCGCAGCAAGGAATATTTTACAGGAGGTATGAAAATGAAGGTTGATGTTATGAAAGACGGCGCACTGCTTACCGTGAAGGTTGACGGACGTGTGGATACCATTACGGCGCCGGAATTGGAGAAGACGGTGTTGGATAACCTGAACGGTATAACCGAGCTGATTTTGGATTTGGAAAAAATGCCGTACACCTCTTCCGCGGGACTGCGTGTTTTGCTGAAGGCTAAGAAGGCTGTTAAGAATATGAAGCTCGTCCATGTATGCAGCGATGTGATGGAAGTGCTTGAAATGACCGGCTTTACTGATATTATGACGATTGAAGCATGATGAAAAAGCTACAAAAACTTCGCTCCAATTTAGCCATCAATATTATCAGCGCCGTTGTGCTTTTGCTATTAATATTCAGCCTTATTGTCAGCACGATTGGCTATGTGAGCTTTACCAATGCTTTAAAAAGGGAATATGCTGAAACGACCTTCCATATAGCGGACACGGCGGCTACGCTTGTGAACGGAGACCGTATTGACGACTATCTTGCCGAGGGCGGCACCTCAGCGGACTACCAACAAAGCAAAGAACGTCTTGATATATACTGCGAAAAGATGCAGGTTTCCATTGTGTATGTCATTAAGGTAGATACTACTGATTACAAGCGTTTCACGTCAATTTTTAATTCAGTAGGGGAGGATACAGGCTACACGCCGTGGGAAATCGGCTATCAGCAAGATACCACTAACGAAGAATATGCGCAGATTTATCATGACATTTACAGCGGCTCGCTGGCATACGGCACCGTTTATCGCACGAAAAATCTGAACGGCGCACCGCCGCATATTACCACCTTAGCACCGATTAATAATTCGCAGGGCGAAGTGGTTGCGCTGATGTGTATTCAGCGACCGATGGAGGAGCTGATAGAAGCCACACGACCGTATCTTATCAATATTGGCATTTCAACGCTGCTTTTGTCACTGATGGTTGCCTTCACCTCGGTGATCTATCTCCGCAAGGAATTTGTCAGTCCTCTCAGACGGGTTACGGACGAGGCGCACCGCTTTGCAACGGAAAATACCAAGGGCGAGGATTTCGGTGACATCAGTAAAATTAATGAGATTTTAGACCTTGCGCATTCCATCGATATTATGGAGGTGGATATGCTGCGCTATATCGAAAACCTTACCTCTGTAACAGCGGACAAGGAGCGGATCGGCACAGAGCTGAACGTGGCAAAAATCATTCAGGAGAATTCCATCCCGAATATTTTTCCTGCCTTTCCGGGAAGGAATGAATTTGATGTTTACGCGTCCATGACGCCTGCAAAGGAGGTCGGCGGCGATTTCTATAACTTCTTCCTGATTGATGACGACCACTTGGCAATGGTCATCGGTGATGTTTCCGGCAAGGGTATTCCGGCGTCATTGTTTATGATGTTAACAAATATTCTTATCACTGACAGAATGCATCAGGATACAACGCCTGCGGCAATCCTGACCTCGGTGAACGAGTCTATTTGCGAACACAACAAAGCCGATATGTTTGTTACCCTGTGGCTCGGTGTTCTTGAAATATCCACTGGTAAGATCATTGCGGCAAACGCAGGTCACGATGACCCTGCTATTTATCGCAAGGGCGAGCGCTTTGAAATCGTGAAGAGTAAGCACGGGTTGGTCGTCGGCGCCATGAGCGGCATCCAATATAAGAATTTTGAAATTCAGCTGAATAAGGGCGATAAAATATTTCTGTATACCGATGGCGTGCCGGAGGCGACCAACAGCGACAATAAGCTGTTCACGCTTGAAAGCATGGTGAAATCACTCAACGATGCAAAGGCGCAAGGACCGCAAGGCGTGTTAGAACACATCAAAAACAGCGTGGACGCTTTTGTAGGCGATGCACCGCAGTTTGACGATTTAACCATGCTCTGCCTTGAGCTGAAGGACAAAGACGAAAATACGCTGACGGTGGACGCTACAACGGACAATCTGCAGCAGGTAACGGACTTTGTTGACGGTATTTTAGAGGCAAACGGCGCGTCTATGAAAACGCTTATGCAAATTGATTTAGCCGTGGAAGAAATCTATGTCAACATCGCGAACTATGCTTATGGCGAGAGCGTAGGCAAAGCGGAAATTACAGCGGCGTATAACGACGGCACCATTACGATAATCTTTAAGGACAGCGGAACGCCCTATAATCCGCTTGAAAAGCCCGATCCCGATATCACGCTTTCCGCTGATGAAAGAGAAATCGGTGGACTTGGCGTCTTCCTTACTAAAAAGAACATGGACACCGTTTCGTATCAGTATGAAAACGGCTATAATATCTTCACGATGACCAAGCGCATTTAACTAAATTTCATTCAGGAAATTTTATATCCTTCGTTAATTCGCTTGATATTTAACAAGATTAATCGCAAAAAACGTATAAGCCGATTGAGAAATCAGTCGGCTTTTATATTGTAATCAATTTTTTCTTGTGGTATAATGACATCTAAAATCGGATTGGCATTATCCGGATGTTGGCTGACAGTTCAATAGTGCCATAAGCGGTAAAGGAAAATCATTTATGAAAAAACCAAGCAAAAAGAACATATTATGGCTGCTGGCGCTGCTGTTTTTTATCGGCGTTTTAGCGTTTTCGCTGTACCGCGCATTGGGGATCTATCTGCCGCAAAAGCAGGCACAGGAGGCCTACGAGCAGCTCAAGGAGAGCGCAACAGCGGAGGAGAGCGAGACGGCGGAGCGGGCGTTCCCGTACGCAGCGCTGCTGGCGGAAAACAGCGATTTTCAGGGTTGGCTTTCGGTGGAAGATACGGTGATCGACTACCCTGTGATGCAGTCGGGCGCGGACGATCCGGAGTATTATTTGCGCCGGAATTTTAACGGTGAGCCCTCGACGGCCGGCTGTCTGTTCATTGGCGGCGGCTGTGATATCGATTCTGACTGTTTTATTATTTACGGTCACAATATGTCAACGGATATTATGTTCGGCACGCTGGACCGCTATGCCGATCCTGCGTATGCCGCAGACCATACAATAGTCCGTCTGGTGACGCCGGAGGAGGACAGGGAATATCAGGTGTTTGCTGCCTTCCAATCGAAGATTTATAATGACACAGATCAGATTTTTAAGTACTACGATGCCGTTGGCAGTCTGGCACCGGAACAGTATGGGGAAACAGTGGAAAATCTGCGCAGCCTCTCCGTGATCGACCTGGCGCAGGCACAGCAGTACCCGGCGCAGCTCTTGCTGCTTTCCACCTGTAGCTACCATACTACGAACGGTCGTTTTGTTGTTGCTGCCTACCGTGTGAAATAATTATTAATACCCCCTTAGCAAACCGATTCTAAACAAAAGAATACACCACCAAAGCGAAAGGTTCGCTCAAACAAGCAATTACTCCTTCTCTCCTGTTGAAGCTGTTGGCAGTGATTGTTTTTGTCTGGGTACGTGTCCGAGGTTTTGGAAAGCAAGGACAGCGAAATTTACACCGCTTCGTATATGGATAAAAATCACTCCGAGATGGAGGGCTACCATACAGAGGTAGTACAGAACTGCGCCGACTCACAGGCCACGCGAACCGTGCAAGGAACGCTGGAGGAAAATCAGACGGTGGACTATACCAATTCTAAGAACGTGCTGATTTCCACCGGCATCAAAGTAAGAACACTTCTGTTACTGATATTGATGGCACTGTGTATGGGCATCGGTTTCTGGTATTTCAAAAAGCGTTATCATGCGCAAATCACTTAATAAATTAACGAAGTTTAACTTATTATTTACATGAACAAAGGGGCTGTCTCACGGAAAACGTGAGGCAGCCGAATTTTTTGCAAAGAAATATGCAAAGAAATATGCAAAGAAATACAGGTCGGTATGGAAACCGACCTGTAAATGGTGTATGATGTAAGTAAAGAAAAAAACCATTCTA
>JAFUEH010000003.1 GCA_017463985.1 Eubacterium sp.
AGCTGGCAATATGGAAATCAAAAGATAACCATACCGCCAACTTGTATGCTCTATTTTTCTACTTTTACCAATTTTTCAACTATTCTTCTGAAAAACGCCCCTTAAGTATTTAATCCTTAAGGGGTATTTCGACAGACTGAGCCTGTCAGGAAATCCTGACAGGCTCACGATAATTATTGATTGCTGTTATTGATTATTTTCCATCTGGAAGTCAAATACCGCGCCGGCGCCCTCAACGTCATCGGACATACCGTGATCGAGGATCACCTCCTCCTTGTCGTTCACGGACTGATACTTATCCTGATAATAGTTTTCGTGGTGGCAATCAAAGCTGCCGTCCGGCGTCACGGTAATCAGTGTGCAGCCGCGCTGCAGGCCGTATTTATAAATTTCCGGATAGGCAAGATAGTCGATCGAGAAGCCGTAGGTCAGCCGAACGTCCTTGTATTCCAGCGAAATATTATTCAGATGGTCATGACCGAAGAAAGCGCCTTGCGTTGAGCCCGTCTCACGGAACGCGTCAAACAGACCGTAGTTATATACACCGGAGCAGATCACCATGTCGCTCTCACCCAGCGCACCTTCATAGTACTGCACGTTTTCCGTATCCTCAAACTGATTGTCGCGGTATTCCTGACTCGCTTCCTTCATTTCCGGCAGCGGAATATGGAAAAACGCCAGTGATTTCGGGGTAACGCCGCCATTGTCCGCCGTCAGCTGCGCGACGGTATCGCGGTACCACTGCACCTGGTTTTCATGCACCGAGTCATACTTCCAGAGGAGACCGAAAACGTCGCCGTCAACATAGGAGTGAGAATCCAGCATAAACAGGCTCTGAATGATGCTGCCGGTGGTCTTATCCTTAATATTGATCACATAGTTGCCTTCGCCGTCAATATCGTCCGGCCCGGCCTGGAAAAGGCAATGCGGATATTTTTCCTTATCGCCGTAAACCGTCTTTGAAATATCCTTACGGGAATGATAGGCATAGAGCTCGGTATCATGGTTGCCGTATACGTTACACCAGTACACGCCGAGCTTTTCCATCAGTTGCGCAAAGGTCACCGCGCCGGACTTATTGTTCAGCGTGCCTGCTTGGTGCGGCACAGGATACGCCACGTCGCCGGTCACGATCACGAGGTCCGGCTTTTCAGCCGTCACCATTGCCGCCACCGCATTGATCGCCATATTATCCTTCTGCGTGCTGAGGCAGCCGCCGCCAAGGTGTACGTCCGTCAGCTGCATAATCTTGAATTCTCTGTCGGTGTAGAAGGTATAAATACCGTCCTCCTCCGTCGGCACCAGCTGTTCCTCAAAGCTGATGGGTTGCACTGCCTCGCGGATAAAGGTACGGTTAGAGGAGTAGGAAACCACGTTCACCACCGCCACGATCGCCGCCAGCAGCGCGATCACCAGTACAATAATTAATAAGACCTTACCGGCCTTTTTAGCCTTCTGCTTCGGTGTTTTTTTCACTTTCTCTTTCTTTGGCATAATCCTCTCTCCTATTTTAGTTATTAATCAGGTATTTGCTTTCGTGCACCAAATTTTTAATAGCCGATACAGTGATGATACCGCCGGCAATGATCGCAAAGGTGCCGTCCACGGCAAAGCGGACTAAATCATTCAGCACCAGACTCATCAGCGCCGCCGCCGTTACAAAGCAGTCGAGATAGCAGTCCAGCTCCAGCGCCCTCAAAACAGAGGAATCCTCTTTTTGGCGGAATGCGCGGAACATCCATCCCATCAGCAGCTTCACGGCGATCGTCACCGCCAGCAGCACTGCATATTTTACAAGATACGATACCGGCGTCGGATACATCAGCCGCTCCGTACCGTGATAGATAAAAAAGAATCCCGTCACCGCTATCAACAGACTGATGATAAAGGTACACAGGCTCTGTGCCCGCAACGACTGCTTTTCGCCAAGCCGCCGCATCAGCCAAAAGCCACTCAGCGCCACCACACAGGCCAAGCTGTCGCCCAGGTTATTCACCGCGTCGCAGTATATCGCCAGCGAATTCGCGCTGATACCGATATACAGCTTCAGCAAAAACAGCAAAAAGTTCAGCACCAAGCCCAGCGCACCGGCCTTTATTGCCACATTTTTCACAGCTTCACCTTATCTCTCTTCTTATCTGTATCAGCTCAAATTATAGCACAATATGATTCATTTGTAAATCATCTGTTTGGACGAATTTGTCCGGTCAAAATAAATAGACAACTTATACCGTTCCCAGCGTATATTATCGTCTCTACGCATCGCTTTTTATTGACATTGCCCGACCGTCTCCCTTATTATAAGGGTGTACAGTGAAGCTTGTCGGCGCTCAGCGGCAGCTGTCGCCGAAATTTTAATAGACACAAGCAGAAATATTTGGTCATTACGCCGTCCTTGTATAGCGGCGACCGATCGCCTACGTTGCGTCTGTCCGACAAAGCCGCTGTCATTCCACAAAACGGTACTACGCTACCGTCAGCACGTCCCAGCATAGTAAAAGACTCACACATCAATTGAAACAAGGTGACCGTTATGAAAAAGAAAGCAAAAGCCTTACTGTCGTTGTTACTGTCAGTCATCATGCTGCTGACAGCTGTCGCCGTACCCTTCGGCGTTTTTGCCGTTTCCACTCCGGAAACACTGGACGGCACAGCCTATAAAATCCCGAATATTTGGGCTGATCCGGAAAACGTTCTGTCCGAGGCGGATGTCGCTGCCTTCACCGGCGGCGATATGACGGCGCTTGCCGGAGGGGTCGGTTTCCACAGAATTCAGAATTCCGGTAACTATTACCTGTTTCTGTCCTCCAACGCCGACTGTTTTCACCTGAAATTCTGGTTCACCGCTACACAGGACGTTACGCTGAACGGGACAGCACTCCAAAGCGGCGAGCCGAGCGACGCGTTATCCGCCCTGGATGCCGGCGGCACCTCGCTGCAGTGTACGCTGACGGTCGGTTCCACCTCCTATAATGTAACCGCCATGAAATCGGGCGACGTCGGCGCGGTATATATCGACACGCAATCCGGCTCAATCGCCTCTATTAATAAAAGCCAAAGTAATGTAGAAAGCGGCACGATCCTGGTGACAGAGCCGGACGGCACCGTTGATTATGACGGTGTGCTGTCGTCGATGCACGGCAGAGGCAACGCCTCATGGGATTATAATAATAAAAAGCCCTACAGTATCAAGCTGGAGCAGTCCGCCGCCCTGCTGGGCATGACAAAGTCGAAAAAGTGGGCGCTTTCCGCCAATCCGAGCGAGCTGGACCCCTCGATGCTGCGCAATCAGATGACTTATGATTTTGCCGACTATATCGGCATTCGGTACCAGGTGCATTGCAAGCCGGTCGATCTCTATGTGAACCAACAGTATTTCGGCACCTATCAGCTGACCGAAAAGCCGCAGATCAAATCCTCGCGGATCGACGTCACCGACGCTTATGAAAACCTGCAGATAGCCAACCCGAGCATCGATGTGGACAATGCCGCGGCGAATTCCGTATCGCAAAGCAACAGCGCCACGATCGGGCAAAAGGAGTATTCTGCCTCACTCACCGATCCGGACGATGTCACCGGCGGTTATCTCTACGAGCTGGAGATTTCACGCCGTTGGGTAGAAGAAGCGGCGGGCTTTTGCGCCTATAATAAACAGGGCTGGACCGTCAAGAGCTGTGACAGAATATCCAAGGGTATGTGTGATTACAGCTATGATCTGCTGTATGCGCTGGGCAGCGCCGCCTACAACAACGGCGTCGTACCGAGCACTGCCATTTCGCAAAAATACGGTTCCGGTTTTTTCTCCACCACCGTCAACAATCCGGCGCCGGCGGAACGGTACCGCGGTATGCATTGGAGCGACCTGCTCGATAAGGAAAGCGCTGTCTTATATTACTGGACGCAGGAATACTTTATGAATCTTGACGCCTCCACTACGTCCACCTATTTCTACAAAGACAGCGACGCGGTAGACAGCAAGCTCTACGCCGGTCCTGTATGGGATATGGACAACGCTTGGTGTTACAATAAATCAGGCTCACGCTGGGGACACAGCTATACAAACGCCGAAGACTGGTATGCCAAAAACTGTGCCATTTACCGCTGGAACCAAAACGACGCGCTGACGACCTATACCGCCGGCTCTCGCGTACCGCGCACCTTCTACGGCGCGCTGTGCTATAACTGCAGCGATTTCTGGTCACTGGCCGAAAACTACTGGTACAGCCGTATTGAACCGGCAACACAGATCCTGCTCGGCAACGCAGAGGATCCCACCGGCAAGCTGCACTCGGTCGCTTGGTATACCGCCGCGATCGAAAAATCTGCCATCATGAATAATGTGCGCCACGGTAACAGCACTTACAGCGCCAGCTCCGTCACTGCGTCCATGACGGCGTGGCTTGTCAAGCGCAACAACTGGCTCAACGGGCAGATCAGTAAAATTGATATTTCCAAGGCGGTCTGCGACGCCGTTCCGGTACAGACCTTTGACGGTACCGAAAAGACGCCTGCCGTCACGCCGACCTATCAAGGCACGGCGTTGGAGGAAGGCTTAGATTACACCCTGCATTATGAGGATAATATTTTTACCGGCAACGCGACGGTCACGGTGTCCGGCAACGGTCATTTCACCGGCAGCACCACCACCCGTTTCAGAATTCAGCAAGGCGCTGTGCCGACAGCAACCCTTCCCGATGCTGCTTATGCCGGCGATACGCTGGAAGCGGCGCTTGCCCCGGCACTGTCCGATTATGTATCTTACCAGTGGCTGGTAAACGGCGCGCCGATCGCCGGTGAAACCGGCAGCACCTACACGGTGCGTGCGGAAGATGTCGGCCAAGCGGTAACGCTCGCTGTGACCGGCGACGGGATTCAGCTGGAAAGCAATACGATTACCGGCAACGCCTGCACCATATTAGAGGGACTTCGTCCCACCGGCTATACCGTGACGATCGCCTCCTGGCACTATGACTACACCGCCGGTTCGCTCACGCTGGATACGCAGAACGACAGCGGCATTTATCGCTACAGCGCAACAGACGGCGAAGAATCCGACAGCGCCGTGCTATACGCCAGTATTGATACCGTCAACCCGGCTAAGATCAAGTGGAGTGACGTAGGCGACGAATTCACGCAGCCTACCGGCACCTTGAAAAAGGATCGTGTTCCTGTGATAGAACCAAGCGCTAAAAACGGTATCGCGTGGGCAGCGTATCCGTATTTTGAAACCGCTTTCACGACCAAGGGTTATGAAAACATTACGTTCTCCGCCCGTCTCGGCGGTACCAAGAAGAGCCCCTCCTCCTGGAAGCTGCAGTATTCGCTTAACGGCACAGACTATATCGATATCGACGGCGCCGACTATGTCATCGCTACCAACAAAGCGATGGTCGACGCCTTCGACAGTATTGCCCTTCCGGCCGCTTGCGACAACCAAAGCGCTGTCTATCTCCGCATCGTTTCCAATGCTGACACGATCATATCGCCGCCAACGACAAAGTATCTCACCGAGGCCAACCAATACAGCGGCGCTACTGCCGTCAACAATATCGAGGTAAAGGGCGCGCTGCTTTCTGCTATCACCGAACTGACGGCTCCTGAGGTCACTACAGACAGCGGTGACACCGCCATTTACTGTACAGACACGGTCACTGTCAAGGACACGAACGGCGGCGCCGCGGTTTATTACAGTGTTAACGGCAGCGCACCGCAGGCAGCGGCCGGTGCCTTCCGCGTATTTGACGATAACGCCAAGCGCGGCGACACAGCAACGGTGACGGCGTACGCCGGCTTTGAGAACATCACCTCGCCCACAACGACCTATACCGTTACCTGCAAAGGTGCCGACCTGGCTGATTTTCGTTACCGTAACTATCCCGACGGCGAAACAGCCGGTGCTGTGCGCTCCACCGGCGGCGTTTACGGTACCAGTGCGCGCATGACAGCCGACGCAGACGGCACCTCTCAATATCCCCCGCTTTGGAACGACAGTAATCAGGCTTTTGCCCTGTCGCCCGACGATGGGCTGAAATGGACTGCCACCTCCGGCTTCACTTTCACCCTGTCAACAGCCGGCTATGAGAACATCTGCTTAAGCTGTCAGGCCTATACCACAGCTTCGGGCCCGCGTTCCGCCACCCTGCAGTACAGTCTGGACGGTGAAAGCTGGACAGACATCACTGCATACCGGAATGTTTTACTGCCGACGTCACTCTCTGATTACCTGATCGAAGCCGCTTTGCCGGCCGCTTGCAATAATCAAGCAACCGTTTATGTGCGGACCGTCACCGCTGAAAACAAAACGAACGGCGGCGCTGTTCTGCACAATAACCTATCTAAAGGCAATCTTTACATCAACGATGTCGTTTTCAGCGGCGAAAGGAACGGCGCGCTCCGTATGCCATACACAGAGAAAGCCACTGATTATTTCGGCAACGGCACGATCACCTATACCAGTCCTGACAGCGCAGCTATGAAATTCCGCGTCAACAGTCCTAACGGCACCGTGCTTGCCTCCGGCAATTACACGGCCGGTATCACGCTCACCGACTATGCTGACTTTAATGCCGCCGTGGCAGGCCCTTACCGCGTCTCTGTCTGGTGCAGCGACGGAGAGGATCAGTCGCTGGTGAACACACACGACTATTATTACAAAGGACAGACTATCGCCGCTTTCAAATACAACAACAGTGACAGGCCGTTCAGCGCCTACCTCGACGAAGCCGGCACTGCCGCCTATAACACAGCCGGCGGCGACCTGACCTCGCTTGAAAACCGCAGCAAGCTGTCCATGTTCCCGAACGGGTACAGCGCCACCGCGCTGAGCTACACCGACATCTACGGCGTCAAGGCTGCTTGGCAGAGCGACAATCGCTTTGCCGCAACAAAAAAGCTCGATAATCCGAACGGTAACGGCTATTGGCTGATCGAAACCTCTACCGCCGGTTACCGCGATCTGACGCTGAGTCTGGAACAGCTTTCCTCTAATAAAGGGCCGCGTGATTGGGGCGTCGCCTATTCCACGAACGGGCTGACCTATACTTATGTATCCCTCTCCAATGCCCGCGCCATCAGCAACGACGCCTACGGCAAAACGGCAGCAACCTACCGTAACTTACCGCTGCCGGCCGCGTGCAACGACCAAAGCAAGCTATATATTAAAGTATTCATCAACGGCGGCGAAAGCGTTGACGGCACGGAGCTGGACGACGCCACCGTCACAAAGGGCAACACCGGCATCCGCGATATTGAACTGAACGGCATTCCGCTCACCAATGCTTTTGACCTGACGGTTACGACGGTGCTGATGGAATCGCCTGACGGTGATCACGGCGGCTTTACGGTCACTGTGCCGGTCACAGTTAACGGTCAACGCGTCGACAGCGACGGCACAGAGGCGGTGACGGTGAACGCCGGCGACACTGTGACAATTGTCGCCAATGCTGGGCAAACCTTTGAAACAACGCTGACGGTGACCGCGAACGCCAAGCAACCGCATATCACGCTACCGGTGGTAACGCTCGATCTGAACGGCGACGGTATCATCAACGCCAAGGACTACGCGCTGATCCTAAAGCAGAAATCACCGGAACAGCAAACAAAATATGCCGCTGTCTTTGAAAGCTTTATTAACATAACCGAACAGGATATACAATAAAATACAACCGTCTAATGAGGCTGTCTCACGAGGAGTGAGACAGCCTTTAAAATACCGTGCGTTACTTAATAGACACAACAAAAAATATAGTTGATTAAACAATGCGAGCATTTTTCGCATTTTTAATTTTGTCACAGTTTGACAACGATATTGCTCTCCTTTGATAGTGAACTGTTTGACAATATATTTTGAGAAAAAACAGAAAAATTCAAAAAATTGTGAACCTTTTCTTGGTTTCATGTATCTAATATATGGAAGGCGGAAAAAGGAGGACGTTTTTCTTGAAAGATAAATGGGTTAATCAAAGATTGCTTAATTTCGCGGACGCTTTATTTTGCAATATATAGATAACTTTTTAAAAGACAAGTTATCTTGACATTATCTATTTTAAGCATTATAATAACAAACATATAAATATTAGCAAAATACCATTTGCTACAATATTACCCCACAAAACAGTTCAATGAAAGGAAAACAATTATGAAGAAACTGATTGTAACGATTGTATCTCTGACAATACTGCTGAGCGTCAGCTGCGGGCTATCCATTACCGCACTGGCAGAGGAATGTGAGCATCCGACATGGCACCTTGTGAACGACAAGCCTGCCACCGTTACGGAAACAGGCTATACAGGCGACAAGGTCTGCGACGATTGCGGCGAGATCATTGAAACAGGTGAGGAGCTCCCAAAGCTGCCTGGCACCTGGGTAACAAAGAACAACAAAACCTATTATCTCAACGAAAAGGGCGAAGCGGTGAAGTACTGGCAGAATATTGAAGGCAACCGGTATTATTTCCGCGGCGACGGCTCGATGTTTACCGGCTGGTTGAAAGCACAGGCCAGCGGTAAATGGTATTATCTTAATACAGACGGCACCATGCAGAAGGGCTGGCTGAAGTACCGCAATAAATGGTATTATCTTAATAAAGACGGCACGATGCAGCTGTACTGGGCGAAAGTCAACGGCAAGTGGTATTACCTGAATTCCAAGGGCGAGATGATCACGGGCTGGTTGCGCATCAAAGGAAAATGGTATTACCTCAATGCCAGCGGCGCTATGGCGACCGGTTGGCGCTACATCAGCGGCAAATGGTATTATCTTGACCCAACGAACGGCGATATGAAAACCGGCTGGCTGAAGGACGGCGAAACGTGGTATTATCTTAATGCCTCCGGCGCAATGCTTGCCAATACAGTTGCCGGCGACAAGAAGAGCGGCTATTATTGGGTAACCAGAAACGGCAGCCTTGATTACTCGGTTCGTACTGCAAAAACTGTTAACGGCGTCGACTGGCTGGTGCTCAACGGAAAGGCAAAAATGGCTACTACCGAAAGCGACAAAACGCTTTTCAGGGCGTTTAAGACGCTTGAAAAATGTACCAACGACTCCATGACAGACGCAGAAAAGCTCGAGGCCGCATGGAAATATATCAAGACCTCCTACGTCGAACGCAGTCCGCGTGTTCCGCATTACAGAGGCTTGGACTGGCCTGTTGTTTACGCTAACGATATTTTTGTCAGAGGTTACGGCAACTGCATGAGCTTCGCCTCAGCGTACGCGTATATGGCAAAGGCGATCGGCTACGATAACTGCTACGCCTGCAACAGCGGCGGACATGCCTGGGCAGAAATTGAAGGTCTTATTTATGATCCGGAACAGAGCATGAACCACAATGACTACACTTACTACGGGATGAGCTACGATGCAAACATAAGAGTGAAATACAAGGAGGGGATTGCTGCCAACGAGCCCTTTATGCATGTTGAAATCCGTGAATAATTTTTGGAGCTTTAGATAAATGGTTTTTTCCTCTTTGACATTTTTATGCATCTTTCTGCCGGCGGTATTCCTTCTCTACACGCTTATACCGTCACTGAAGGCGAAAAATACGCTGCTGATAATAGCGAGCCTGATATTCTATGCTTATGGCGAGCCAGTTTATGTGCTGCTGATGATCGCAAGCTCGCTGGTAAACTATATCTGTGCTCTCAACTGCGCTGACAGGGAGCGGACGAAAAGCAAGGTTTTCCTGGCGGCTGCGATCGTCATCAACCTCGGTCTGCTTGCGGTATTCAAGTATACGGGAATGTTTGTCACCTCCCTGAACACCCTCGCGGGGCTGAAAATTCCCGTGCCGGAAATTGCCTTACCGATAGGCATTTCGTTCTTCACGTTCCAGGCACTTTCTTATGTCATTGACGTTTACCGAGGAACGGTTGAAAGACAGAAAAACTATTTTCACGTGCTTCTTTACATTTCGTTCTTCCCTCAGTTAATCGCAGGACCTATTGTAAAGTACAGGGATATCAGCGAATCCATCGCTTCAAGAGAGCAAAACGCGAAGGACGTTGCCCGAGGCATGAGGAGATTTATCTGCGGGCTGTGCAAAAAGGTGCTGATAGCCAACGCCATGGGGCAGGTTGCTGACGTTATTTTTTCAAACGACATCGCTGCGCTCTCCGCCTTTCCGACATGGCTCGGTGCTGTCGCTTATCTTTTCCAGATTTACTACGATTTCAGCGGCTACTCGGATATGGCGATAGGCCTCGGACGGATGTTCGGATTCCGCTTTAAGGAGAATTTCCTTTATCCCTACGCCGCAACGAACATTCAGGATTTCTGGAGAAAATGGCACATTTCTCTTTCAACCTGGTTCAAGGAATACCTGTATATTCCCCTCGGCGGGAACAGAAAGGGCAAAGCAAGAACGGTTTTAAATCGACTGATTGTATTTTTCCTTACGGGACTGTGGCACGGTGCGAACTGGACCTTCGTTGTCTGGGGGGCTGTGGCACGGCTTCTTCCTCCTGCTCGAGGAATTTATCCCGGCTTTAAAGAAGCTTCCGAAAGGAATTAACCATATCTACACACTGCTTTGCGTTACGCTCGGCTTCGTTGTTTTCAGAGCGGACTCACTTTCCTACGCGTTCAGTTACATAGGGAAAATGTTCACATTCAATGCAACGGGCGTGACGGGCGCAAAGGAATTGCTTACACCGTATTTCATATTTATGCTGATCTGCGCTGTTATTGGGTGCGGACCGATTAAGGCGATAATGAAAAAAATAAGGTCGTTCGAAGGTCACGGCAAGCTCCTGCCGGTTGTGCGCGTTGCTTCCTTTGCCGCAGCTTTTCTGGGACTTGCATGGTGTATACTGAGATTGTCTCCGGGCGGCTACAACCCGTTCATTTATTTTAGATTTTAAAGGGGGCGGAAATATGAAAAAAATTGCTTTAATCAGCTTTACCGTCCTTTGCTTTGTGATGATGCTTATCCCATCGGTTGGCGCGCTTTTCGATAAGAGAAACGAAAAAATCGGGAATGAAATCGAAACACAGCTTCCGAGCATAGTAACCGAGGACAACTCGTTTAACACAAAGCTGCTTCCCTCTCTCGGAGAGTATTATGAAACACATTTCGCCTTCCGTCCGGAGCTTATCACTCTCGATGCAAAAATTCAAGCAAATGTCTTCTCGACCTCGAATATTCCATCGGTTGTAACGGGCAAAAACGGCTGGCTGTATTATTCATCCTCTGTCGGTGACTTTACGGGCGAGAGCACACTCAGCGAACGGCAGATAAAGGGCGTTGTCCACAACCTCGAAATCATCAACGAATTTGCTGAACGCAATAACGCGAAGTTCATTTTCACGGTCTCGCCCAATAAGAACACGCTTTATGGCGAAAATATGCCGTATTACTATACAGAGGGTCAAAACGAAAAGAACCGTGACTTGCTGAATGCGGAACTCGCGGACAGCGAGGTGGATTATGTAAATCTTTTCGATTTGTTCGAAAATGAGAACGAAACGCTTTATTTCAAAACGGACTCACACTGGAATAACAAGGGCGCGCTGTTGGCATACAGGGAAATTTCAGAACACACGGGTTTGCCCTTTGACGATTATTCCTCCGCCGAGGCGGCGAGAAAAAAGGACTTCACGGGCGACCTTAACAAAATGATTTTCCCTGCCGGAAAGAAAACGGAATTCAATTACTATTACAATGCGGAGGAAAAATACGCCTACATAACGGACACTTCTTCCGTTGAGGAGCCGCTGATAAGAGCCGAGAGCCCAACCGGCACGGGCACCCTTTATATGTACCGCGACTCGTTCGGCAATTCACTGCTCCCGTTTTTCGCCTCCTCCTTCGCTTCCTCGACATTTACTAAAGCGTATCCGACGCTGATCGAAACGGATTTTGCGGAATATAATCCCGATATATTCATTATGGAGCTGGTCGAAAGAAATATCAATTTCCTCGTTACCGCTCCTCCCCTTTTGAGCAGTCCGGAATATCCCTATATTTCGCTTTCCGAGTCGCAGGACAGGGACATTGACGTCAGCATCAAGGAAAACGATTTTTTGCCGTCATATCTTGAAATCAGCGGCAAAATAGATTATGATGATACAGATGAGAGCGCCATACCCTTTGTTTATCTTGAGTCGGAGGGTAAGAGCGCCGCTTATGAATGTTTCTATTATGTTGATGCGGACGGAAACGACGGCTACAAGGCGTATGTTGACAAGGAGGACTATGAAAATGCACAAAGCATTTCGGTTTCTCTTGCCCTGTTCGACGGGAATGAATACCAACTTTTAGGTAAAAAGCAGGTAAATTACGGAGGATAATAAATGATGAAAAAGAGTGTTTTAAGAATTGTACTTCTCCTTACTCTGGTGGCAGCGATTACCGTTAGCTTTGCTGCCTGCTCCAAGGAGGTAACAGTTAAGATTTACGACAAAAGCGAAAATACCGAAATCACGGTTAAGACGAATCAGACAATCGCCGATATTTTAGCAGAAGCGGGAATTGAGCTTAATGAAAAGGACGAGAGCGAACCGGCGCTGGACGAAAAATTAGGTGAGGATGTTACCGAAATCACTGTTAAGCGCTATGCCAAGGTCACGGTTATTAAGGGTACGGAAACAACCGAGGTTGAGCTGGTCGGCGGAACAGTTGAGGACGCAGTTAAACAGGCGGGAATTGAGCTGTCCGATGAAGATGAGTTAAGCGTTGACAAAGGCGCTTACCTCGAGGACGGAATGGAAATTACCGTAACGGCAATTGAATATAAGACCGAAACAAGAACCGAAGCGATTAAGTTCGAAACCAAGGAAGAAAACGATTCCTCTATTTTAAAGGGCGAGTCCGTTGTTAAGCAGGAAGGCGTTGACGGTGAAAAGGAAATCACCGTTAAGGTAAAATATATCAACGGCGAGAAGGACAGCGAGGAGATTATTTCTGAAAAGGTCAGCAAGGAGCCCGTTGATGAAATCATCGCTTACGGCACGAAGCAAAAGACTTCTTCCTCCTCTTCCTCCTCTACATCCTCTTCCTCCTCGTCTTCGTCATCTTCCTCCTCAGGTAAGCAGGTTGTCAGCAAGGAGGCCTTCCCCAACTGTGATGACGGAAGCCACGGCTACTATGAAATTCATTATGACGACGGCTCTGTCGAGTACGTGGAATATTGATAATGAAGCAAATAAAAAGGTTCTTTATCAAATATTGACAACAAAAACGAAGTAAGATAACACAGCAACGGCTAAATTCAGCCATTGCTGTGTTTGTTGTTTAAGCGGCAAGTATAAGCAGAGTTCTGTTTCTGAAACAGTCCAAAAGCGTGGAGGTTATGCCATTTGCAATATAGGTACGCTTGTGGTAAAATAAATTGATAAAAATCACAACGATGGAGGAACTAATTATGTGTGATTGTATCTTTTGTAAAATCGTTGCCGGAGTTATACCAAGTATGAAAATATATGAAGATGACGATACACTTGCGTTTATGGATGTTGCAAAAGATGTTGACGGTCATATATTGGTAATTCCTAAAAAGCACTTAAAAAACATTTTTGATTGTAAACCCGATACCTTGAACTCGGTTATGCAAACGGTTCAAACGGTATCTCTGCATTTAATAAAGAATTGTGGATATGATGGCGTCAATCTACTTAACGCAAACGATGAAAGTGCAGGACAATCAGTTCCGCATTTCCACATTCATATCATTCCAAGGAAAGACAATGACGAAATAAATGCATGGCCTAATTTTGAAGGCGCAAATAATGATATCAATAGTATGTTTGAATCTTTAAAGATGTATTAATCGGAGGCGATAATATGTGCTTAATTTGCGATAGAATTGAAATGATAAAAAACGGAACAAACCCTTATTTTATAAAAGAGCTGGAAACAGGATATGTGGTAATAGGTGATTTCCAACATTTCTATGGATACACGCTTTTCCTTTGTAAAGAACACAAAACCGAGCTCAGTCAGCTTAATAAAACATATCGAGATAAATTCTTATCTGAAATGGCAGATGTTGCAGCTGCAGTAGAAAGAGCTTTCCCTTGCGAAAAAATGAATTATGAGTTGCTCGGTATGGGCGACGGTCATCTGCATTGGCACTTAAATCCCCGAAGAGCAGGAGATTTAGAAGAAAACGGCTATAATGAAAAAGGTCCGATTTGGTGGTATCCACTTGATAAAATGTATGATAAATCAAATAGACCGAGCGATATTGAATTGGATGAAATGAAGAAAAAACTTTTAGAGGAGTTAGAAAAGTAATGGAAGATTATGTTGGAGCTATCAGAAAGAAAATAGGACACGATAGGTTAATTTTTAACTGTGCCGGCTGTATCATATTTGATGAGCGAGGAAGATTGCTTTTGCAAAAGCGAACGGATTGTGAAATGTGGGGATTCCTCGGAGGTGCGGTTGAATTAGGAGAATCCGTAGCAGAGGCGGCAGTCAGGGAAGTCAAAGAGGAAAGCGGACTTGATGTGGAAATCACCTCGCTATACGGCGTTTATTCAAAGTACTTTACCGAATATGCTAATGGAGATAAAGCGCAGCCTATTGTACATTTATTCAATGCAAAGGTTATCGGCGGCAAGCTGATTGACAGCAATGAAGAAACACTCGAGCTGAAATATTTTGATTTGAAAGACGCACCACCAATGTTCTGCAAACAACATCAGGACGCACTTGATGATATTATTGCAGGCAGAGAATATGTGTATCGATAATGATGAAAACAATCAAAGAAATCACGGATTATATTTTTATAGGAACAGAACCGTGTAAAGCTGATGCCATCTTTGTAGTAGGCGGCTCTCTGCCTGATGCCGCCGAACTTACAGCAGATCTATATAACAAGGATTATGCAAAAATAATAATTATCGGTGGCAAATTAAGTATAAAGCGAGATTCTTTTCCTCTGCCGGATTATGAAACTGAATACGATTTCTATAAAGATATTCTATTAAAAAACGGCGTTAAAGAAAGCGATATTTACGGCGAAAACGAATCAGGCTATACCAAGCAAAATGCTGAATTTGCCAAGCGTGTTGTTAATGAAAACAATTTAATCGTTAACAAAGCGATGATTGTATGCAAATCGTTTCACGCAAAGCGCTGCCTATTACTCTATCAAATGTATTTTCCAAATGTGGATTTTACCGTTGTTGCCTTTGACGGCTTTGATATCAGCAAAGATAACTGGTATCAGACCGAATACGGCAGAGAGCGAGTAATTGGCGAAATCAAAAGAATTGAGGAACAATTATGAACCATAAAGAACCGATCATTGAAACAGAACGCTTAATATTAAGACCGATTGAACTCAGCGATGCAGAAGCAATGTTTGAATGGAATAGTGATCCCCATGTTGCTAAATATATGTCTTATCCCTGCGCAACCGACATCAGCCAGACGATAGATTTTATCAAAGGCACGTTGACGGATGAGAAGGAGTGGAACTGGGCATTTGTTTTGAAAGAGGTAAACAAACTAATCGGCTCCGGCAGTATCGGACCAAATAACGAAATGGAAGGTTATTGGGGAATCGGCTACAACTTTCATTATGATTATTGGCACAAGGGATACTGCACAGAAGCGGCGAAAGCCATCGTTGACTTTGCACATAAAGAACTTGGTGTTAATAAGATTTGTTCTGAACACGCTGTTGACAACCCACGCTCCGGTAGGGTAATGGAAAAATTAGGAATGACCTTTCATCATTATGGCGAATTCTCAAAATTTGACGGTAGCGAAACCTTCAAGGCAAAGTTTTATACAATGGAAATTGAGGATTGTTAAATGATAAGGATACGCTATGCAAAATATGAAGATTATGAGTTGATTCTCAAAATTGATAATTCCATTTCACAAAACAAATGGAAAACTTGGACTGACAACCGTCAGGCTATATTCGCTTTTGAAGATGATATTTTTCTTGGTTGGTTACAATACAATTATTTCATTGAAAAGTATCCATTCATAAACCGCCTATATATATTTGAAAAGTATCAAAACAATGGTGCAGGAACTACATTGATTCAGTTTTGGGAAAACGAAATGAAAAATAAAGGCGAAACAAGGCTAATGCTTTCAACAGAAAGTGATAATTATGGCGCAAGGCGTTTATACGAACGGTTAGGTTTTAAGTGTGTTGGAGAGCTGAACTTACGACCGCAAAATCAAGAACTTGTTATGTTAAAAGAAATATAGTATCATTTTACGGAGCAAACAAATGACAATATATCTTGTTCGGCACGGCGCTGACGACAACACAAAAAGAGGCGGTTGGAGCAATCATCCCTTGACTGAAGAAGGACTGAAACAATCCGAAGAACTAGCAAGGAAACTTAAAGATTGCAACTGTAACGCTGATATAATATATTCAAGCGATTTGTTGAGAGCGAAACAAACTACTGAAATATTAGCTCAGCACCTTAATCTTGAAGTCGAATACGATGCTGAGTTAAGAGAAGTCGACAATGGCGATTTAGCCGGTATGGATAATGAGCTTGCAGACAAATTGTATCCTAATCTTTATTGGCGTAAACTTGAATGGAAACAACACTATCCAAACGGTGAAAGCCCAAAAGAGTTTTATGAAAGAATAAAATCTGCTTGAGAAAAACTCATCGGCAACAATAATGAAAACGTTATTCTTGTAACTCACGGCGGTGTGATAAATGTAATTATGAATTTGATAAACGGCGTTGAGTATTCGAACAAGGGTAACACATACAAAATTGGCACAGCTGATTATATTAAAATTGAGATTTAAAAAATGCCCGAATTGCAATAGCAAGTTGCAATAGTATTTGAAAATAGTAAAGATATTGCAGTAGATCGATGTTCGGCTCCCTCGGGAGGAGCGTAGCGACAAGCGAGGGAGCCGAACATCGCGGCGCTGCGTCACCGGGCGTAGATGCGATCAAGTTCTGCGTCAAAAAGCTCGTCAGGTGTGCAATAACCGAGAATCCTTCTTGGAAGATTGTTGATGATGTCGCCGAAAACCAGGATGTCTTCCGCATCGTAATCGTTGATGCTTTGTTCGTTTTTCTCTTGAAACAGACAACAACGGCAAAAAGAATTCTGTTATTACATCTTACCGTTTGGGAATGAAAAACCTGAAAAGATTTAAGAAAAATAATAACACGCTTTACAATCGTGAATAAATTGGCTTTAATATAAGTACAGAGATGGCTTTAGAAGTAGAGAGTGTGCTGCTACGCACCCTGTGGGTCAAAAGAAATGTGGAACTGGCACCACCGCCGTAAGCCATTTTCAAAAAGAGGCAATGCAGAAACGCGTTGCCTCTTTTGGTGTGCAAAGTGACACACCAAAGCTCAAAGGCCTTGCAAACGCAATGTTTGCAAGGCCTTTGATATGTTACGCGCGGTATATTATTGCTCCGCACTGAATTTGATCCGTTGCGGATGCATCTCTTCAAATACATTGTCAAGCGTCCAATGCCCGTTCAGGCCCTTGGCACGAATTCCTAAGATAAAATGGAGCTTTGCGATACCGCAGTCGATGCTCTTATCGGAATACGGTTCCTCCACACGCGCAGACAGCACGCCGTCTTCATAGCGAAATTTGACCGGTCGGCGGTTCACTGCGGAGGGTGCCTTCTCCACCAGCTGCATCGCGTAAGCATACGCCTCGGGCAGCTTTTCATCGCAGTATTCAAACATGTCCTGATAGCTCTTATTCTTCTTATGCGTGGCCTTATACATCGTTTTTTCCACCGTATTCAGCTTTTCACGCGGATAGCCGACGGTGATCACACAGTAGATGCGTTCTTCCTTTGGCAGCTGCAGCATTTCATAGACGTTGTTTTCATTATAGGTGCCTGACACCCAACAGGTTCCCAGCCCGTGATACACGCACTGCAGCACCAGACTTTCGCCGTAATAGCCGCTGTCCTCACGGCTCTTTTGCGAATCAGGTCCGCACAGCACCAGCATCGAAAATTTGCCGGCAAATATCTTAAACGCCGGCGTAGCGTCCTCTACAAAAACAAAATGCAGCCCTTCCTTTTCGTTAATAGCGTCCGCCATTTCACGGATAATGTTTTTATAGTCGTCGCTCAGATGCCGGTTTTGATACGCCCTTCGCGAACGGCGCTCATCGATCGCCTCAATATATTCCGCGTTTGTCATCCTCGTGTGCCTCCAAAATAATAATACAGGGGTATTTCTCCCCTGTATTATAGCATACTCAGTATTCAAACTCAACATGATACTTTCTGATCCAGACATAGATCTGCACAATATAGGCAAGCACCTGCGGCGCACGCATCAACTGACCGTACCACGGCTCGGTTAAAGACGCCGGATCTGCCATCAGCGCCCGCACTGCCGCCCCGTTCAGCATTTCCTGCAGCGGACAGCCGGTATCCGCCAGTACGCCTTCCACCATGCGGCTGACCTCTTGCAGATAGATCGGATTGAACGTTTTTGGATAGGGACTTTTTTTGCGCCAGGTGATCACCTCCGGCAGCTCCGCCTCAAAGGCCTTGCGCAAGATTCCCTTTTCCCTGCCGTCATACGCCTTAATGTGCCACGGCATATTGTACGCATATTCTACGATACGCCAGTCACAAAACGGTACTCTGACCTCCAGTGATGCCTCCATGCTCATGACATCCTTACGCACCAGCAGTGTTTGCATGAACCAATCCATATTGAGTACGAACATTTCGCGCATCCGCCGCTCCAGCGTGGACTCGCCCGGGAGATAGTCTGTTTTGGAAACGGTATCAAGATACGCGCTGTGAGCATATTCCTCACCCTCCGGCAAAAAGCCCTCCTTTAGGATACTGCGCCGCACCTCTGTTGTGCGTGACCAGGGGAAGGTTTCCTCGAACAGGATCTCCGGTCGGTGATACCAAGGATAGCCGCCGAAAATTTCATCGGCACATTCGCCGGAAAGGCAGACGGTAAACTGCTTCTTCACCTCGCGGCAAAACAGCAACAGCGAGGAATCCACGTCCGTAAAGCCCGGCGTATTACGGGCGATCGCCGCATCGATCAGCGCCTCCGCTACGGCGCTGTTGTTCAGTACAATATTGTGATGGACAGAGCCGATATCCTCAGCGATCAGGTTAATGTAATCCGAGTCCTTGTTCGGTTGAAACAGACTGCTTTGAAAATACCGATCGTTATCATCATAATCGACAGAATAAGTATGCAGCGCTTCGTCGCGGTCAGCATAGCTGTCCGCCGCCACTTTAGAAATGATCGAGGAGTCCAATCCGCCGGACAAAAAGGTACACAGCGGCACATCGCTGACCAGCTGTCGGTTAATCGCGTCCGTTACCAGATAATGCGTGTGCTCCTGCGCCTGGACAGCATTTTCATCAAACGGCGCAGCCTGCAGCTGCCAATACGGCTGCAGCTCCGTCTTGCCATCCGCCACTGTCATCCAACAGGCCGGCGGCAGCTCACGGATGTCCCGGAATACGGTTTTACCGATCGTTTTGGCAGGTCCGAGCATAAAGATCTCGTTCAGACCCTCGCGGCTGCACACGGGTCGAACGCCGGGGACGCATAAAAGCGTCTCCATGCGCGAGGCAAAAGAAAAGCAGCCGTTCGTTTCGGCATAATACAGCGGCTTGACGCCGATCCGGTCGCGGCACAAAAACAGCGCCTTGCTTTTCAAATTATATACGGCAAAGGCAAAAATACCGTTAAAGCGCTCCGCGCACGCACGCCCCCAGCAGTGATAGGATTTCAACACGACCTCCGTGTCGCAGCCAGTGTCAAACCGGTAACCCTGCGCCGTCAAAGCATCGCGCAGCTCCTCTGTATTATACAGCTCGCCGTTATAAACAATCACCTCGTCACCAAAACGCATCGGCTGCGAGCCGTTTTTTACATCTATGACCGCCAGCCGTCGGTGTAGCAGCGCCGCGTCCGGCAACACCAGCTCGCCGGCAGCGTCCGGCCCCCGCTGCCGCAGCGTTAGGCTCATTTTATAAAGACATTCCCGCTGTTCTCTCAAATCCAAGCCGCGGCTGATGATTCCCGCAATTCCACACATATATATCACCTCACCGCCATCCTATGCACCGTCAAAGAGAATGTCACCGCTAACTGAAAAATTGCTGATATTTTTCAAAAAAACGCTTGACTATCGCTTCAACTTATGCTATATTATTAAAGCGTTGAAAACACGCTGGTGTAGCTCAGTTGGTAGAGCAGCTGATTTGTAATCAGCAGGTCAGGGGTTCGAGTCCGTTCACCAGCTCCAGAAGGGGCGGCGAACAAAGAGCTGCCCTCACACTATGGAAGAGTTCCCGAGCGGCCAAAGGGATCAGACTGTAAATCTGACGTCAGTGACTTCGGTGGTTCGAATCCACCCTCTTCCACCAATAAAACCGAGTAGACTTTCGTCTGCTCGGTTTTATTATTATGTTAGATGAAGTGGTGCTGCATTATTTTTGGCTGGAGTCTTCTGTCGCACTTCTTAAATTGTAACTTAAGTTATATCGCATTTGTTTGACTATTTTCAGTCTCACTCCGTTTTAATCACATTGTCTACGAATGCCGAATGAATCAGCATAGGCGTTTGTTGCGAACATATTATAAACGCTTTCATTTTGGGAGATGGACCCATTCTCTTTATAACCACTTCTTCGTTTTGTACTCTTGCTCATTGAACAGTTCCCGTGAAATATTTTCGGCTTGGATTATTTATATCATTATTGTTATAACAGAAGAATGTAAAGGTTGTTTGATTGATCTCATTTTTTATATCTTTTTCATTCATGGTTTCATCAACAAAAATATACAAATCACATTCGATAGTTTCACCAATTTCAATAGGAAAACTCGGGGAATAATTAAGACAGCCATCATAAGTTGCAATTTTATCATTGTTAGTGCCTTCTACGCTCAATCCCGATATGTCGAATTTTTCATTGTTAGTAAAGCTACACCTGATTTTTAACCGCTTGAAGCCTTTAGGTACTTTAAGATACGCGGGACTTATGTCAGTAAACAATTCATCGCCTGTAAGTTCACCTTCATACGTTAAAGAATTTTCGACATTGATCTCTTTTTCGTTAGATGTATTGCGAGGAATTATCCATGATCTATAAAAAACGAGTACTATAATGATCGCAGTAACTGATAATACTGCAATAGCCGGAACAATTGCTTTTTTCATTAAATCTTCCCTTCTCTATTTAATAAAGTATTACGTTCTTAGGAATTATTTTCTTGTTATAATAATTATAGAATTTCGTTGAGTTTTTGTCAAAAATCCGGCTGGTTATATTCATAAATTGTTTCGTGTTTTCTTCTCAAAATCATGTTAGCATAGGGCAGATAACGCATTACTGTTCGTAGGGGACGAGCTCGATTGCTATCTCCTCCGGTATATTTTTATAGCTACGGTAACGCTCAAGGTAGGTTTCCTTCTCGATAAAATTAGAAGCCCACTGGATATGCTCCACACTTTTCGGATACACCGTCAGCTCTACGGTGGCCGCCTGTGTCTGTAAGGTTTGATCCACCGTTCGTTCTCTGACAAGGCCCATATAATCTAACCGTCCGTACAGCACAGCGGTAACGGTCAGCAGCAGTACAAGGGTAAGCTTCACTATGCTACTGAAATGCTTTCGATGCAGCTTATCCTTTTCTGCGACCCATCTGTAAAAATAGATTACCAGCATAAAATACTGCAAGAAATAACACCTTGGCGCCACAATATAGGTTTCTTTGCCACTGTTGGTAAACAGTAACGGCAACGTCATCACCACTAAGCAAAGCAGCGGCAAGGGCCTGATCACCTGTTTACTTTTGATGATTTTATACGTTTTGATCAGGAAGTAAATCAAAAAGGCAACGATCAACGCCAGCAAGGCGATTTCAAACACAAGCACCAACGTCTGATTAGCGTTTTCCGGAAAGATATATGTGGTATACTGCTTCAGCGAACCGAAAAAGCCGACCGCACGCTGATGATCGCTCACATTCCCCGTTTGCATAGACCGGTACGAGCTGTTGGAAAACATGATCAGTGCGCCGATCACAGACCCGATAAAAAAGAACAGTGATTTTTTACATATTTTACGATAAAAATAGAATCTGTAAAGCAGGATGGCAAAGCTGAACAGCAAGCAAAACAAGGTATAGTGCTCTACGCACAGACAGGCAAGCGCACCGTCCGTCATGAGCAGCAGATAGGCCGTCAGACGCTTGAAGCCTTTTTTAGTCGCAAAATAATAGAAAATCAAAATCAGCACGGAAGGTACAACATAATTGGTAAAGCCGCTGAGCCAACCGACCGTCGAGCCGAAGATCTGAAACGGCTGCAGCTCTCCGAAAGCAATCTGATTTGGCAAAACCAACACCAGGACGGAGGAAAAAGCCAGTAAATAATTCACCGTGCTATTCCCTTCGCCGGCAATACTGTCAAATATTTTGCTTAAGATCACGATCAGCAAAAGCATGATCAGCGTACAAAAAATGACTCTGGCGAGCACTGATCGGGTGATAACAATAATCAAGAGGTTCCCAAGGTACCGACCGTTATAGCCGTCAAAAGCATTTTTCAGCCGCACCATACCGATCTCCGAGCCCCATGCCCAATCGTCCCCGGCAAACGGCAGGAAATAATAAAACACACCGAAAAAAACAGCGGTCAGCCCATACAGGAACAAATTTTTCTTATTCTTTAACTTCATACTGCTTTCCCTTTGACTACAAAAAATGATAATTTGTCTTCTTTATTTTACCACAACCCCATCGCCGTTACAACCGTAAGCTACAGATCAGCAAAGGAGCTGACTCGTTTTGAGAGTCAGCTCCTTTTGCAGCGCAGTATAACCGCAGCTCTATTGCTTTTTATGATAGCCGCAGTCGCAGTAAGGACCGCCGCCGGCAAGCGTATATTCCCGTACAAACTCACTGGCGCCGCCGGCCTCCGTCATATCATAGTCCAGATGACACAGTGCCGGCGTCCATTCATACAATCCGTATTCCCGCATCATCGTGCATATTCCGCACTGTGTGAAGCGCGCCTCATAGCCGCTGCCGTCATCATAAGGATAGAACTCCATATTCCAAGAATACGGGTTACGGTCGGCTGCACGCAGCGCCGCTGTTTCTTTCATGGCAGCCACATCTTTTTCGCTGAATTTACGCAGACCGCCCAACCGGCAAAACAACCTTGTCGGCACGTTCATCATTGCCGTCGCATAGTACACCGTCAGGCGCTCTACGGTCGGCTTTGGCGTCATGTTGCTCAAAAAGGCAATCAGCACGGCACAGTTGACGGCATTCATCTTAAAGCGGTCCTGTTTTTCAAATTCGGGGAGCTTTTCAATAATCTCCCGATACTTCGTTTTGGCTTTTCGGTCAGTCGCTGCGGCCGTCTCCCGATCAAAGCCCAGTATGTTCACCATATTTTTTTGAAAGGCGTTATGATATAAAAGCCACATTCCCTGCGGCATTCCGGCATATTTCATTGCACTTACCTCGTTTCATTCAAGCGGTATCGCACCGTGCAGTGCTTCTGACTGCACCCGGCGGTTAGCTGTTGCTAACTTTATTATCTATTGTACCACTTTGCACGGCCGATTGCAACTCTTTTTCTGGCTTCTCCGCTCCGGCGCACAAAGAAAACCGCTCCCTACGGTCTCCGTGGGAGCGGCTTACTATCGTTTTAACTATTCACAGTACGAAGGATTGCGTCAACGGTGAGCTGCCACTGCTCCTCCGGCGTAATGTCGGCAGTACCGTCGCCCTTTTGACTACCGTAAGAGCCAAAGTAGGCATGGTTGCCGCCCTTGATCTCTATACGCTCACTGTTCGCCGGCGCCAATGCAAAGCCGTCAGACAGCTTTTCACGGTTAACGACCCCGTCCCGGTCGCCGTATAAGAATACGACGGGAAAGGCAGCATCTGTCATATCCTCCGTAGGATACGCCGCCAGCAGGAACAGACCGGACAGTCTGCCGCCGTTCTTAGCGGCATAGTTCGCCGCCATCGCGCCGCCGAGCGAGTGGCCGGCAAGATAATACTCACTATACGGATACTGCTCGATGATGCTGTCCGCTTTATTCATACCAAAAACAGCCAGCTTCATCGGCATTTTTAACAGAAAGCAGTCAATTCCCTGCGCAGCCAAGGACTGCAGCAGCGGCGCATAAGCTGTTTCCTCGACCTTACCGCCCGGATAAAACAGCAGCGCCTTGTCTTCGCCGGCACCGTCAAAGAACGTGCCCTCCGCAATTTCGGTAACGGTAACGCTTTCGGTACTGCTAAGGTACGCGTCGACCGCTACGGCGCGGTAATAATCGTTAGCATAAACGGTAACGGCAATACCGGCGGTCAGCACAATGACAAGCAATACGATCGCAATGCGTCTTGTCGATTTTTTCATTTATCCAAGCGCCACCATGCTGAATACGAGCGCAAACAACGCGACGGTTTCGCAAAGGCCGACGATCGTGATGTACTGCGAGAAGCCCTTACCGGTTTCTGCTAATGCGTCAGAGCCAGCAGCACCGGCCTTGCCCTGTGCGATCGCTGATAAAGCCATCGCCACGCCGGAAGCAATACCGATACCGAGCAGGAAAGCCGGATCGGCGTCAGAGGACTTCATCTGCTGCATCAGCAGGAAGCCGTAGATCGTCTGCGTCAGCGGCGCACCGGCAAAAACCGTCAGAATAAACGGCGCTGACTTATTGCTCATATAACACTTTTTCCACGCGCCGATCGTTGCCTGGCCGGCAAAGCTGATGCCGATCGCAGAACCGATCGCGGCAATACCCATGGCTAACGCTGTTCCTAATAATCCTAAGTTCATAATGATTCTCCTTTATAATCAATTTATTCTTTAAAAGGTTGAAATTTATGTCCGCTCCACGACATATCTAAATGCGAGGAGAATTCCAACGTGTTCAAACGGATACCGTGAACGATCACCGACAGAACGTTTAAGATCATATTCAGCCCGTGGCCAAACACCAGTAGGATGATCGCAACGATCATAAACATAAACTTACCCAAAAGCGGCCCTGCCAGCTCGTTGACGGTAGCGGATATGGCCGCGCCGGCCAGTCCGACGGCCCACAGGCGTATATACGAAACGATATCGGAAAATACGTTGACAACGCCAAGCAGGACAGAGACAATGTTCTTACAGCTCGCCAAAACCGACTTGATCACGCTGTCCTCGTAATTAGAGAACACAAAGCTCAGCACAAAGCCGACGGCAATCAAGGCAATCGCGACCGTTCCGACGGAAACGCCGCCAAAGGTGAGCCCAAAGCTGAACACCTCTGCGTTGACCACCAGATTCAGCACCAGATAATAAATACCAAAAAGCTGTAAGATAGAACCGATGTCACCGAGCAGCTTCACCGATTTCCTGTCACGGTTGGCCACCTTAATATGCGCGACCGTCAGCTGGATCAGCGCTAACGTAAAGCAGAAGATTTGCAGGTTCTGCGAGGTAGTCAGTCCTACGCCCTCCGCAGTCCACGGCAAACGCCATAGCCGATCGGCATACACATTAGAAAAGACAGGGATCGAAATCGCCTTCAGCCACTGCGGCAGCTGTTCAGGCGACAGCCCGAACCAGGTACAGGTAACGGTTCCCCACAGCACTGTCGACAATCCAAAGAGACCGATCAGTAAAAAGGTAGGTGAAACCGGCTTTTTGGCGCGCAGCGACTTTATCATCGGGATCGCAGCAGCGGCGCAGATCAGCAACCCGTAGCCGCCGTCCCCAAAGATCATGCCGAAGAAGATGAGGATAAACAGTAAAAACCAGCCGGATATATCATATTCAAAATAGCCCGGCACCGTTCCCAAGAAGTCCGTGAGCGGATAGATCAGGCTCACCAGCTTATTATTTTTCAGCTTTGTCGGCACATTATCCTCTTCGCACGGTTCCTCCGCCAAAAGGCCCCAGGAATTCTCTGCTGCCGCCTGCTTGAGCCTGTCAAGGTTTTCCGCCTCGATGTAACCGGTAAAGTAGGCGACGGCGACCGTGCCGTTACGGTCAGCTGACAAGTCCTCCTCTGCCATGCCGGTGGCATAGACCTCGAATTCCGTTTCCTTTTCCAGCGCCTTGACGGCTGCCTTCATAGCGTCAGCATAACAGGTGTATGCAGCGATTTTTTCATCTGCAGCCGCCAGCTGTTCGTTACACGCAGCAATCTTTTGACGGATCGCGGCAGTAGAGGCCTGCGGCAGCGCAAACCGATACGGCGTCAGGGGCGCAAGCACGGCGTCCTCCCCTTCCGCACCGGTGCGTATCAGGAGCACCTTGACGGACGATTTTGCCGTACTCAGGCATACCGTCCTGACGTTTTCTCCTAAGCCTTCGTAGGTCGACCGCGGCAGCTCATAGAAAAGCAGGTCAATTCCCTTTTCCGCTAAAGCACGAACGGTGTCCGGCTCCAGCTCGCCCCAGCTCGCCAGCCGTTCCAGCTCGGCGGTCAAGGCGATCCGCTCCGCCTCCAGCGCCTTTTTTTGTGCGGCAAGCGCGTCGATCTCCTGCGCGAAAGCGAGGGCTTCTGCGGTGGCAGCTGCTTTTTGCGGTATCTTTTTTGTTTTTCCGAGATGATAGACAGCCCCCTCAAGCAAGGCGATCTGTGCTTTCAGCTCCTCCAGCCGTTTACCGGTACCTTCGGTTATTTCAATGTGAAGAAGTCCTAAGCGACGCAGCCTTTTCAGCGCGTCTGTTTTCTTGTCTCCCCTGATAATCAGGGAAACCTTTTTCATTGGCACGATCATAACACTTCAACCTGCCTTTCGGAAGCCTCTGCGTTGCGAAGGGCTATTTTTCGTTTTGATATTTTAGAACGAACAACGGCGTTCACCTGCTGATCTGCCAGGTATATCGATATTTTTTTGATATTTTCCTCTGTTTCGGGGATTTTTACCTTTTCAAACAGGTTGACTCTTTGCGAGGTAGCCCGCAGCTCCTGCTCCAGCAGTCTGACCTGCTCGTCTAACACCTCCGCCTCCAGATCCAACAGCATCGCCTGCTCGATATGGTTGGCAGCAAGGTCCACCCACAGCGGCGTTTCGTATAAATCATAGTCGCCGCGCGCAAAATCAGCTCCCTCAAAGGTAGGAATATCCACACCGGCAATATTGCCTTTCCCCTTGCGGATATTGCTCACCGTGATAATTCCCTCAGGGAAAGCGTCCTGATCGCTGAATACAGCGATCCAGTCGTCAAAGCCCTGTTCCAGCGCTTCCCGTTCCTGTCTGACTGCCTTCGCCTTGGCGCCAATAATGTATATTTCTGAGTGAAGCTGTTGCTTTTTCAGTGTCAGTGTCGGCAAATATCTCCGGTACATCTTGAGGGCATCCTTTTGTACCTTTAACTCGTTCTTAGTTAATTTGATTTTTGCCAAGATTACAGCCCTCCTTACTTAACAGGCCAAAATTCATCCGTAAGGTCCGACTTAATGCCGGTTTCGGCTTTATCAAAGCAATCGGCTAAGATTTCCCATCCCAAGTCGAGCGACTCCTCCAGGGAAAGATTCACCGAAAGATCCATCAGCTTATTTTCAAAAAGCACACCGTACTTCAGGAGCTTTTCATCCCACTGGCTCATGGCAAAGCCCATGTTTTTCTTTTCCACCGTTTCCTTATAGGAAGCATACATACGGATCATGGCGTCCATCAGCGCGCGGTGATCCTTACGGGTCTTGCCGTTGACGTTTTGCTTCAGTCGGGAAAGCGAACCGAAAGGCTCAATACGGCCGCCCTTCAGATAATACTGTCCCTCGGTGATATAGCCTGTGTTATCGGGCACCGGATGGGTAACGTCATCGCCGGGCATCGTCGTGACCGCCAGCAGCGTGACCGAGCCGGATTCCGCAAAGTCAACCGCCTTTTCGTAACGGGCAGCCAGCTGAGAATACAGATCGCCAGGATAGCCGCGGTTAGACGGAACCTGTTCCTGCGTAATAGCGATTTCCTTCATCGCGTCAGCAAAATTGGTCATGTCGGTCAACAGCACCAGCACATCCTTGTCCTGCAGGGCAAATTGCTCCGCGACCGCCAGCGCCATATCCGGAATCATCATACACTCAACGGTAGGGTCGGACGCTGTGTGAATAAACATCACGGTTTTGCTCAAAGCGCCGCCGCGGGACAGCTCATCTCTGAAATAGAGAAAATCGTCGTATTTCAGTCCCATACCGCCCAGTACGATCACGTCGGCGTCCGCTTGCATCGCTATCCGCGCCAGCAGCTGATTGTACGGTTCGCCGGAAATCGAAAAGATCGGCAATTTCTGTGAAATAACCAGCGTATTGAACATATCGATCATCGGGATATTCGTTCTCATCATGCGGTTAGCAAGAATACGCCTCGTGGGATTGACAGAGGGACCGCCGATCGGCTTCATATTCTCCGTCAGCGCAGGGCCTTTGTCACGCGGCTCACCGGAGCCGTTGAAAATACGGCCGAGCAGATCCTCGCTGAAGGAGACCCGCATCTCACGTCCCAAAAACCGCACCTCATCACCGGTGGAAACGCCCTGGCCGCCTGCGAACACCTGCAGCGAAACGACCTCGCCGTCAATCTTGTTGACCTGTGCCAGCGATTTGCCGAAGCGCGTATTGATCTGCGCCAGCTCATTATACCGGACGCCGCTTGCCTTAACAGTGATCACGTTGCCGGTGATCGATTCAATTCTGTTATATATTTTATTCATGCTCACTCACCGTCCTTTAATAACAGCGTCGCCTCGCTGCCGATCGCGCCGCAGCCTTCCTGATAGAGCGCGTCAATGGCTGCCTCAGCCGTCCGGAAGGCCTCGCTTTCAAATTCGGTATAGTTCCAGTCGATAAACCGCTGGCGCATCCGGTTAAAGAAGCTGCGCGCTTCGTCCTTATCATTTAAAGCATATTCACTGCCCAGCACCGTAATCAGCTTATCGGTAACATACCGTTGCCGCTCGGTGCCGCAATTCGCCTCGATGGGATCAAAGGAATTCTGCTGCAAATAGACAGCGTCCAGCATTTCTTCTTTTAAATAAACGATATAGTCGGGAAGGCTGGTACCCTCCTCACCAACGACCTTCATCATAGAGCCGATCTCGTCGCCATGATGAAGGATACTCTTGCAAAAGGCCGACTTTTCAGGCGGAATAACGCCTTTGTATTTTGACCAGGAAATGAGCGGATCGATCGCCGGATACTTTCTGGCGTCCGAGCGCTCACGGGATAAGCCGTGGAAGGCACCGACAACCTTTAAGGTTGCCTGCGTTACCGGCTCCTCAAAGTTACCGCCGGCCGGAGAAACGGTACCGCCGATCGTAACGGAACCCGTGCTGCCGTCCGGCAAACGCACATAACCGGCTCTTTCATAGAAAGCGGCAATATAAGATTCCAAATAGGCCGGGAAGGCTTCCTCGCCCGGGATCTCCTCCAGTCTGCCTGACATTTCTCTAAGCGCCTGCGCCCAGCGCGAGGTGGAATCCGCCAGCAGCAACACATTTAGTCCCATCTGGCGGTAATATTCCGCCAGCGTTACCGAGGTATAGATCGATGCCTCTCGTGAAGCAACCGGCATAGAGGAGGTGTTACAGATAATGATCGTCCGTTCCATCAGAGAACGGCCTGTTTTCGGGTCGGTCAGCTCCGGAAATTCGGTTAAGGTTTCCACTACCTCGCCGGCACGCTCACCGCAAGCGGCAATGATCACGATGTCCACATCGGCATATTTTGAGGTAGTATGCTGTAAAACCGTCTTGCCTGCACCGAAGGGACCGGGGGTACAGTAGGTACCGCCCTTTGCTACCGGGAAGAAGGAATCGATCAGACGAACCTTCGTTTCCATTGTCTCCACCGGTGATAATCTTTCGCTGTAGCACTTCACGGCGCGCTTCACCGGCCACTTAAAGGACATCGTGACATCGATCTCGCGACCGCGCTCGTCCGTCACCACAGCAACCGTTTCCTTCACGGTATATTCCCCTTTTGGCACAATGGATTTTAAGGTGTAAGTACCGAGTAGATAAAAAGGGATCATGATTTTATGCGTAAACGCGCCTTCCGGCACCGTGCCGATCGCTTCGCCGGCGCGCAGCACCGTTCCGACGGCAGCCGTAGGGGTAAATTCCCATTTTTTCTCCGTATCCAGTCCCTCTGCGTAATTACCGCGTTCCAAAAACCAGCCGGCACGCTCCGCCAATAACGGCAGCGGATTCTGTAATCCGTCATAGATCTGACCCAGTAAACCGGGGCCAAGATCGGCTGACAGCATATCGCCGGTGAACGTCACCTCATCGCCGCACCGGATACCGCCGGTCATTTCGTAGACCTGTATCTGCGCGATGTCGCCGCGAATACGAATCACCTCGCTCTTCAGCGCGGTGTTATCCACCTTCACATAACATATTTCATTCATGGAAACATTGCCGTCGAATCTGACAGACACCATGTTTCCGTTAACGCTTACAACCCTTCCGGTATTTTCGGTCATTGTACAGCCTCCAAACTATCTTTATTCATAATGTCATGATAAATCTTTTTATAGGCAGCTCTTCCCTGTTCGGCGTCAAACCGCCTGAGCTGCCAAAGCAGCTTCAGCTTCAGTCCGTAGTAAAATACAAACTCCTCTGAAAAGCCGTCCATCGGCCGCAGTGCCTCCAGCGCCTCCAGCCGGTAGCGGTTCAGAAAACGCTCTGCCTCCAGCGGGCTGTCCATCGCCACCGCCTCCTGCGCCACCTGCAGCAGCGCAGCGGACAGGTCAGTGCTTTTCACCTCAAAGGCCTTGTGCATTTTTTCAGCGCGCACCTTACCGAGCGCCGTCCGCAAGCGCCGTTCGCCCTCGTTCCAGGCCTCCACCAGTGCGGAGCCGGACTTTTCAGCCTGCCGCGGCGGCGTCAACGTGAGGCGATCGATCTCACCTTGCGCTTTCTTGCTTAAAAAGGAGTGGCACAGCTCCTCAAACCGTTCCTCTGTAATGGGCATTGGCACCGTGTCACTGATAGCATCCAGGGACGGCAGCTGCGATATCAAATAATATTCAGCCATAATTATTCTGCCTCTTTCAAAAGTGCCGTTACCTTCGGGCTAAGATAGGCGGACAGCAGCTCCACCACCGCCTCCGACGAGTAGTCGTAATAGACATCGCCGTTATTGACGGCAATACGAAAGCCGCCGTCAAAATTATCGCTGGCTTTCAGGGTAACGCCGTTCACCATTTTTTCTTTCAGACCGGCCAGCACGGTAGCCTCAAGCGCCGACAGGTCCTCGCTATTTAAGATAACAGACAGCTCCTCTGTTTCCGGATTGCCTGCCCAGCACTGCACCGTATGGATAATCAGCTGTGCTAACGCGTCTGACGAATACGTGGCCGTTACCGCTTCGCTGATCACGGCGTTGAGCTCTCTTGTAACGCTTTCTCTGAATGAGATCAATACATTCCGGCCGGCCTGACGCAGCGCGTCCTCGCCGGATTTCACCGTGCGTTCATTTTCATTCTTCGCATTCTGTATTAGCTTTTCTGCGCGGGCATTGGCGTCTGCAATGATTCTTTCCGCCTGTGCCTCGGCGTCGCTGAGTATGGAAGCAGCCTCTGCTTCGGCAGCCTCAACGCCGTCCTTTTTAATCTGGTCAATCAGTTCCTGCAGCTGTATTTCCATTATGCCTTCTCCTTTATTGCATTATTGGCGGTCGTCAGCCTTCTGACATCGCCCACATTATCTATATATTATACTTAATATAACAACAATCTTCAAGTGTAAAAAAATAATTCTTCAAAAAACTCACTACTTCACAGCTTCGGTTTCTGCGGCAATATTAGAAATTTTTGTCAGGCAGAACTGCTTTGTCATAATACTGAGCAGAATGCTTGAAGGGAGCCCATTTCTTTTATCTGAAATCTAAAAACACTTTTTCATTCGGTTATTTACTTTTTTGTCAATTTATATTATCATAGTAAACAATCTAACACACAAGAGACAATACAGGAGCGAGGGGATTATTATGAAAATTTGTCCGAACTGTTCTCATAGAAATGTGACGGAAAGCACCTTTTGCGCGGCCTGCGGCACTTGGCTGCCGGAATCGAGCTATCGGCCGGATCCGGTGCCGGTCAACCCGGGTATTCAAAACTACCAGCCCGTTAAAAAGAGCCATGCCGGTGCGATCGTAGCAGTGATTCTTGCGGTACTACTGGTAGCAGGCGGCGCCGTCGGCGCGGTCGTATATCTTTACAACACGCAACGTATTGGCAATCATGCCGATACGGCTTCCACTGTCACCGCAGCTGTCACAGAAGCCGCTACTGAGGCAGGCACCGTACCGACAACCGAGAGCAGCGGCAGCGTCATGGTTGGAAACAGTGAAGAAACATCGGCCGCCACCGCTGCACAACTTAACACCTTTGATGATCCGGACGCTTTTATTTTCCCAAGCGATTCGGAGCTGATTACAGAAGAATACCTCGACACACTGAGCAAGGAACAGATTGACTTGATCCGCAATGAAATTTACGCACGTCACGGCTATATTTTCCAAAAAGAGGTCTATTACAACTACTTCTCCGGCAAGACATGGTACCGTCCGACAGAACCGGACATGGATACCGCCGCAGAAGGTTTTAATTCAACCGAGAGAAAGAACATTGACATCATCGTTATTTATCAAAGAGAACATTAACGGCAGCGCTGTGTCAACATTGTAAAGCCGGATACAACGACGCTGCACAGACAAAACAACCATACCTACAGCGCCTTACAGGTAAAGGATCATCATGCAAATTACGAAAGCTTTTTACACCGTTATACTCATTCTTGTCATCAGCCTCTTATGCACTGCGTGCAGCGCACAGGAGGAATTGACGACTACCGCCACTACGGCGCCTGCCACCGCAGAACAGTCAACAACAGAGGAAGAAACAGCCGCCGCCCCTACGGAAACAACCGCCGCGCCGGTTGAAACAACAACAGAAGAAACGACGACAGACGCGGCCGCTGCCGTTACCGCTATCACGTGGGACAGCGGTTGGGAATATGCCGATTATTCCGTGATTCACACCGACAGCGCCACACTGTACCGGTCGCAGTCAGCTGACCGGCGCGGCAAGGTGATCTGCGTCAACGCAGGACATGGCACGAAAGGCGGGTCATCGGTACGCACACAGTGCCATCCGGACGGTAGTGCAAAGGTCACAGGCGGCAGCACCGCGAAGGGATCTGTCACAGCCACCGCCATCAGCGAAGGCACGACGCTGCTGAACGGCACCACAGAGGCTGACGCCAACCTTTCCTTGGCGCTTCTCTTAAAGGATAAGCTGCTGGAGAGCGGTTTTGACGTGCTGATGGTACGCGAAAGCAAGGATGCACAACTGGACAACATTGCCCGTACGGTCATCGCTAACAACAACGCCGACTGTCATATCGCCCTGCACTACGATTCTTCCGAGAGCGACAAGGGCCTGTTTTATCTTGCCGTACCCGACGTAAAGTCTTACCGCGCGATGGAGCCTGTGCAATCGCACTGGCAGCAGCACGAAGCCCTCGGCGAAGCGCTAGTGGACGGCGCACGGACGCAGGACGTTAAGATCTTTTCAAACGGCAGAATGGAAATCGATTTAACCCAGACCTCCTATTCTACCATTCCCTCCGTAGACCTGGAGGTTGGCGACCGCGCCTCTGATTGCGACGCCGCGACGCAAGGACGTATTGCCGACGGTATTGTGGAGGGACTTAAACGCTATTTTAGTCAGGAGCAGTAACGATGTACGTAAGTGAAGTCAAGACAACCAAGCCGTCACACTATGCCGGCGCACTGCATCAGGAGGTGTATGAAACGCTGGAGGCGCTGCACATCCCGTTTGAGCGCGTGGAAAACGATCCGGCGCTCACGATGGAGGACTGCGCTGAGATCGACCGCCGTTTGCAAGTAAAAACAGTCAAAACGCTCTTACTCTGTAACCGGCAGCAAACAGCATTTTACCTTTTTGTGACACCGGGGGATAAGCCCTTCGTCACCAAAAACTTCAGCCATGCGCTGGGCGTTTCGCGCGTTTCGTTTGCGCCGGAGGCATACCTCAGTTCCCTGCTGGGAACAGTGCTCGGCGCTACCACGGTACTGACCTTGATCAAGGACAGGGATATGGCGGTGCGGCTGGTGATTGATAAAGAAATCCTGTCATACACGTATTACGGCTGTACTGACAGCACCACCACCGGCTATATGCGGCTGCAGCTAAGCGATGTGCTGGAGAAATACCTGCCCTTCACCGGCCATGAGCCGACTTATGTTGATGTATAATTACAAATAAAAGTGTATAAAAATAACAGCAGGCTTCCCGTTCGGGAGGTCTGCTGTTCCTTTATTGTCGGCGTTATGACTGCCAGACGCCGTTCGCATCGAAGGTATAGGTTTTGCCGCCGATGGTCTGTTTGCCGGTGACCATCGCGCCGCCGGCACCGTAATAATACCAATTACCGCCGATCTTCAGCCAGCCGTAATACATATCGCCATTACCGGTGAAATAATACTGCTTTCCGTCGATCGTCTGGCGGTAGCGTACCATGACGCCGTTCTCTTTAAAATAATACCATTTTTTATTGATATATTTCCAACCGGTCTGCAGCTGGGCACTGGTATTAAAATAATACCAACTATCGTCCACCTTGCACCAGCCGGTGGCGGCAGCGCCGCTGTCACGCAGGTAATAGCGCTTATCCTCCAGCGTGAGCCAGCCGGTTTGCATCTTTCCGTTATCGTTCAAATAATAACGCAGATTTTTGACAGTGATCCAGCCGGTCTGACGGATGCCGTCCGCGCCGAAGTAATACCATGCGCCGCCCATTTGCAGCCAGCCAGTTTTCATCACATACGCACCGGTAAAATAGTAATGCTCGCCTTGAATCAACTGGCTGTAGCGGGCCAGCTTGCCGTCCTTCGCCGCATAAAAGCGCTGATTATTCACCGTCAGCCAGCCTGTCTGCAACACGCCGTTCGCATTAAAGTAATAGCGTTCCCCGTTCACATCGCAGAAGCCGGCAGCACGCTTTCCGTCCGTGCCAAGATAATAGACACGCTTATCGGACGTGGTCATCCAGCCGGTACGCATATTGCCATTGCCGGTGAAATAATACCAGTCGTCGTCGATCTCCGTAAAATACTGCGCCATAGCGCCGCTGTCCTTCAGGTAATAGATCTTATCCCCTTGCTCCAGCCAGCCGGTGTGCATACGGTATTTATCATCAAAATAATACCAAATATCCTTGATTTGTTTCCAACAGCTCTGCGCCGGCTTACCGGCGGTGAAGTAAAACCAGTAGCCGTCGTAATACTTCCATCCGGTGAAATTAGCAGTCACCTGCGGATAATATTTCTTTGTCTGTACATGGAGATAATCGCCGTAAATACCATAGATTTCTCGTGTACCAGCCTTCACATAAGCCCTGACGGAAACGTCATGCGCATAATCGGCTGCAACGCCGGTAAAGGTGTATTCCGTTTCTGTCGTCAGACCAAGATTCTTCCAGCCGGTCGGCTCTTTGATCCAAACCTGATAGCCGGTTGCACCTTGATAGACGTTCCAGGTAACGCTCAGCGTGTCAGCGTGGACAGCCGTCGCCTTCAGTCCGGTGACTGCGTCCGGCATAATATCAAAAGAACGGGTAATCTTAGGACAAGCAGCATATTTTCCCTTGCCGGTAACGGTAACGCTCGCTTCACCGAGCGCAATATTATTTTGATATTCCAGCGTATAATCCGTGTTCAGGGTCAGCGTGTTGCCGCCCGAGGTCACTTTGACAGCCGGCGTCAGCGCCTTGCCGGTGTATACTTGATTATCCGGCGTCGCCACCTCAAAGCCGGCATTGTACATAAAGTTACAGTCCACATAGCCGCTGATACCGCTGACCGTGCCGCGCTCAGTGAACTGCCACAACTGGTAGTTGCCGCTGTAGGTGGTTTTCGTGGTATAATTGGCCAACCAGATGGCGTAGGATTTTTCCAGCTGGGTATGATCCAGCTGATTGCTCAGAAAGCTTTTATTGGCATAGACCATCGCGTCATAGCCGGCCGCCTGTACCGTGTCACAGAAGGCTATGGCGTTTTTCGTCATAACGTTTTTATTCACCGTACCGTTATTCCAAGCGGCATCCAGTCTGCCGGAGGAAACGTCGGCAAACTCATAGTCAAAAGCCACCGGCATCGTGATATAGCTCTTATAGGGCTTTAAGGCATTGATGACGAAATTCGCCTCCGCCTTAGCCTCAGTCTCGTTGAGCGCCTGTGAATAAAAATACACGCCGATGTCAAGGCCTGCCGCGTGTGCATCCTTCACATAGGTTTCAAACATGGTATCCTGCTTGATATTACCTGTCTGTGAGTAACCGCGGTAACCGACACGCAGGATCACAAACTGCACACCGGCATTTTTGACGGCTTTAAAATCAACCGTCCCGTTGTGATAAGAGACATCGATACCCTGCGTAATATCCATACCGTCCAGCTTGGTCTGATGGGTATAGGTTGACTTATTGAAAATGGTTGACGTTGTGGTGGAGGCATAAGCATAAGGCGGCAGACAAAATACTGTTACCGCCACCAGCAGCAGGGATATGAGCTTGATGATCCGTTTCATGTCAGTCCTCCGACTCAGTTATTTTCTGTTCGTAGTATACCAATAATCGGTATCAACATTGGTTGAGCTGACGCCAGCGCAGGCGCCGGATTCGCTGTACTGCCAAATATCATAAGCACCATCATAGGTAATGCTTTCGTTATAATCCGCCACCCAAATAAACACATCCGAAGGGATGTCCTTCCGGTTCAGATGAGATTCAAATATGTAGGTAGAGGCGTAAATTCCGGGTGTATAGCCGGCGTCGCGCACCGTATCGCAAAAGGCATTGATCACTGCCGTGCGTTCCTGCTTACTCAGGTCGGCATCCCACAGTCTGCCGTGATGCGCACCGTTTTTATAGGCATATTCAAAATCGATCACCACCGGCAGCGATACGCGGTAGCCCTTGATGTGCTCCAGCACGAAGGCGGCCTCCTCCTTCGCTTCCTCCTCGGTCACCGCTTGAGAATAAAAATACACACCGGCAGGCACGCCGTTTTGGTATGCCTCTTTCAAGTTAGTATGGCAGTTTTTATCAGCGTTGATCTCGCCCTCGTTATAGCCGCGATAACCGGCTCTTACAAAGGCAAAGTCCGCTTCCCCTGACACAGCGCTCCAGTCAATATCGCCGTTATGAGAGGATACGTCGATCCCCCAGGCGATATCCTTATCCGGCAGCACTACAGCGGTGCCGTTTCGCTTGGCAGCACCGGCATGAAGCGCCGTCGCCAACAGGACAAGCCCGAGCACGGTCAGTATTGCCAGTACCGCGAGCACAAGCGCTTTTCGGTTCAAGGGCTTCTTCGTTGTTGTGGCGGCCGCCTTGCGGCTGCCGGAGGTTTTGCCGGTCGTCTTTGACTGTGTCGGCCGCTTCTTAGGTGGTGTAGTTTTCTTCTTTTTGGCGGTTTGTTTTTTCGTTTTTGCAGCGGCAGAGCGCGTCGGCTTTGCCGGCTTTTTCTGATTGGTTGATGTGGCCATTGACTATCCTTACGCCCGCTGTTTGGGGCGATTCACTCATTTCATTCACTTCCTTATCATAATATAACAGCCGGCAGATTGCAATAGAAAAACATCAAAATTTACAAAATTGGAAAAAATAGTTACAAAAAGTTACAATAGCTTTTCTTTTACTATATATTCATTTATGCTATAATTAATAAAAATAAGCAACTGACTGCTTGACAGTTTGAGGTGACGTATGAAAAAGCTATTTTCCTGTTTACTGGCGCTGACACTGCTGCTGAGCGCGGCAACGCCTGTTTATGCCGACAGCACGTATGTGCTGGATATCAGTAGCGATCAGATTTCGCACGCCGTGTCCGATACGCTTTACGGTATTTTTATTGAGGATATTTCCTTTGCGTGCGACGGAGGTCTGGTGTCCAATCTTGTGAACAACGGCTCGTTTGAATATTTGGAAAATCAGGACGCCGGCTGGCTGTACAGCGACCTGACGTCGGAAATGCAAAACGAGGAGCCGATGAACGCCAGCAACACATGGTATAACGTGCTGAGCGTGAACGGCAGCGGTATTATGGAAAACATCGGTTTTCCGGAGGTTTACCGTTACAAGACTTATGAGGTGGACGAGGAAAAGGTATCTGCACCGGACATGGGATTTAAAGAGGGCGAAAACTACGCCTTTTCCTGCTGGGTACGCAATATTGATTTTTCCGGCACTATCAGCGTTTATCTGGATTCTAAAAAGAACAGCGGCACGATGCTGCAGCTGAATACAGAAAGTGTCGGCACAGCCGGTTGGACCAAACTGGAGGGCAGTTTAAAATCTGCGGCAACAGAGGACGGCGGTCTGGCGATCAAGCTGGAGGGCACCGGCCGGCTCGCCATCGATTTTGTACAGCTCATTCCGGAGAGCGCTTACGGTTACGGCACAGAGACATGGCCGTACACCTCGCTGCGTCCGGATCTGTTCGAGGCGTTAAAAAATATGAATCCTTCGTTTGTGCGCTTTCCGGGCGGTTGTCTGGCCGAGGGAACGGAGCTCAATAACCTCTATTCCTGGAAGAACACGATCGGCGCCTTAGAGGAACGTCCGCAGGACTTTAACCTTTGGCGCGACGGCAACAACGGAAAGTACTATAACAATACGAACGCCATGGGCTATCACGAATATTTTCAGCTCTGTGAAGAGCTGAGCGCCGAGGCAGTACCGATCGTCAATGTGGGCATGGTCTGTCAGGGACGTATCGCCTACGACGATCACGTGATCGCACACGAAAAACGGATGGTAATGACCGATGAGCAGTGGCAGGATTACATGGTGAACGAACGCGGCTGGGATCCTGAAAACCAGCAAACGATCGACGAATACACCGAGTGGATCGATTCCTTTGAGATTCATTCGGACAAGGATTTTGAAGCCTGGCTGGACACGGTGGCATACCGTCCCGGCACGGACGCCTTCACCAACTATGCGCAGGATATTCTCGACTTGATAGAATACGCCAACGGCGACGCACAGACGACCTACTGGGGGGCACTGCGCGCTGCCAACGGTCACACCGAGCCGTTTAACCTTCACTATATCGGGCTCGGAAACGAAAACTGGGGCGCGCTGTATTTCAGAAATTTTGCAGCACTGTACGACATCATCAAGGCAAAATATCCTGACATCACCGTAGTTTCCTCCGCCGGCACCTGGCTGGAGGGAGAAGGCTACGACCTCGCATGGGAAACGATCAACAAAGACTATCCCGACACCGTGGTAGACGAGCATTATTACACGGAGCAGCAATATCTGTTCCAGCACAACGACCGCTACGACAGCTATGACCGCGACGGCGCCGGTGTACTGATTGGCGAATACGCTGCCAAGGCGCAAGGCTTTGGCACACTGATCACCAAGAATAACCTTTTCTCCGCGATGGAGGAGGCCAGCTTCATGACCGGCATGGAGCGCAACGGCGATGTGGTAAAAATGGCCTCCTACGCACCGACCTTCGCGAAGGTGAATGCGCAGTGCTGGGATCATAATCTGATCTGGTTTGATTCACAGGACGTGGCGCTGACGCCGGACTATTACAACCAGCTGCTGTTTGCTAACAACACCGGTAATCAATATATTGACGCTGCCTTTACGAACCGGAAGGGCGAGCGTATTTCTCCAACGGTCACAGAGGAGGGCGTCAGCGAATACAGCGAAGGCATTTACCAGAGTGTGACCGTCAACGAGGAGGAACAGGTACTGTATGTAAAACTGGTCAGCCGCGACAAGGATAAAACTGTCAGGCTGAACCTGGACGGCTTTGACAACATCAACGCCGTTTCTAACCTGAAGCTGGCGCATAAATATCAGGCTGCCTCCAATGAGATCGGCAAGCAGCGCGTAGCGCCGGAGGAGGAAACGCTGACCGCAGAGGGCAACAGCATTGAAGTAGCGCTGGATGCGAACAGTATCAACGTCATTCGTATTGCCTACGGCAGCAATAACGGCGAGGCGTTTTATCACCTGCCCGATACGATGAACCTCAAGACGAAGGCGTTTGTACCGGCTAAGAATATCGCAGCCGCCGCCATCATTGCACTAGCCTTTACCGTCGGCGCGGTCATTGGCTTCCTGCTGTACATCAAGGTTATCAAAAAGAGAAAGCGTAGAAAATAATGCATCATATTACCTTTATCTCAAACGTTACCTCGCTGGACGGCATTCGGCAAAACATTCCCGAATTCAGCGAGCATTCCATTCACTTTTTTTCGCTGGCAGACAGTCCCGAAGCCATTTTGGCTGCCGCGCCTGACACAGAGATCATTGTTGTGGACGCCATGGGCAGGGTCGGTGCTGACCTGATCGGCGGTCTGCCGCTGCTGCGGTTGATCCAGTCAGAGGGCGTGGGCTATCAGGGCATTGACCTGGCCGCCGCACGGGCACACGGCGTTACTGTTTGCAACAACAAGGGCGTGAACGATACGGCTGTCGCAGAAACGGCCGTCATGCTGATGCTGGCCTGTCTCAAGGAGCTGACCGCCGGCAGCCAGGCAGTCTATGACGGGCGCCAGATTGAAGCAAAGCAGGCTGCCTTCGGCGTTGTCAGAGAGCTGAGCGAATGCACCGTCGGGCTGATTGGCTTCGGTGACATCGCCCGTGCGACGGCTAAGCTGCTGAAGGGCTTTGGCGCCACCGTGCTTTACACCAACAGAACCCGCTATGAAGCGCTGGAGGAAGAATATGGGGTGCAGTATGCCGCGTCTGACAAGCTATTGGCGCAGGCCGATTTTGTATCGCTGCACGTCGCTGTCTGTGAGGACACACGGTTGATGGCCAACGCTGCCTTCTTCTCAAAAATGAAGGAAGACGCCTATTTTATTAACACGTCGCGCGGCGAGCTGGTAGATAACGCGGCATTATTGCAAGCGTTGCTGGCGCAAAAACTGGCCGGTGCCGGTTTGGATGTTATAGCGCCGGAGCCGGTAACAGCAGACAATATACTACTGGACGAACGCATTAAAAATAAACTGGTGCTCACGCCGCACATTGCCGGCATCACCAGCCTGACCGTCAAAAAGATTTACCGGAACATTTACCGGAACGTAACCGCCGTCCTGCAAGGACAAACGCCGCAGAACATCGTATCTGCATGAGGTGATAACGATGAGCGAAGTCTCCTCAAAAAATGAATTAAGGTACGTCGGTGTCAAGGAAAACTTGGCTTACGGCTTTGCGAACGCCGGTCAGGTATTCGGCTATAATCTGTTTGCCGGCGGTTACCTGTCGCTGTTCTTCATCAAGGTTTTCGGCATCCCCGAGAAGGCCGTAGCCACGATGATACTGGTGCTGGGAATTTGGGATACGGTCAACGATCCGCTGATGGGCGGCATCGTGGACAAAACGCGCACGCGCTACGGCAAGCTGCGCCCATACCTGCTGATCGTTCCCATTCCGCTGGCGATCGCCACTATTTTGGTGTTTGCAGGACCTGAAATTTTAGCAGATGTCAAATCTACTACCGTAAAAATCATTTATATGTATGTTTCCTATTTTATATGGGAGCTGCTGTATACGCTGGGCGACGTACCTTTTTGGGGCATGAGCACTGCGATTTCACCGTTACCGAGCGACCGGACCCGTGCCATTTCCACCGCACGCTTTATTTCCGGTCTTCTTGGCGGACTGTCGATGACCTTTCTGCCGGTCATGATGGACTTCACGAACAACGGCGTATGGGAACTGACGCTGGCGCAGGACTTTTTGATCCTAGCCCTGATTGCCGCCTTCTTTTTGGTGACCCTGTTTTCACTGGCAGGCCGCAAGACGAAGGAGCGCGTCGTGCAGAGCGTCAAGGAGCCGTCCGTGCTGGAGGGCTTTAAGGTCATGTTCCGCAACAAGCCTTTGCTGCTGATTATTATAGGCAATGTGCTCGGAACGCTGACCGGACTGGCCGGCGTATTCCAAACCTATTACTATGCCGAGGTGCTCAATCTTTCCTCCGCGGTGCTATGGATCTCTCTCCCCGGTACGATCTTTGGCTTTTTAACGTATCTTTTAATTCCGAAAATCAAAAAGCGCTTTGACAACCGTCAGATCGTGATGCTGAACATCGTGGTGCGTTTTCTCACCGGCCTGATCACGTTCCTGGCAGGATTAAAATTTTATCATACCAGCGTACTGGCCATTTCCATTATCCTGATGGTACAGAATTTTGTGTTCAGCTTTTTCAATACGATCAATATGGTTATCCCGACGGAGATGATCGGTGACACCGTGGATTATATGGAATGGAAAACCGGCGAGCGCACCGAGGGCGTTACCTTCTCTGTGCTCACCTTTGTCGGCAAGCTGACCGGCTCGGTTTCCACCTCGATCGGTGCAGCGCTGTTGCCGGTGATCGGGCTGTCGTTCACGCAGCTGCCTGACGGCGGTACCGTTGCCAACAAGGGCGAAAAGACAGACCTGTATATTTGGGCCTTGTTCACGCTGGTACCGTGGGCGCTCGGTCTGCTGTCGCTGATCCCGTATTGCTTCTATGATCTGACCGGCAAAAAGCTGGCACAAATCAGAGAAGAAATGGCAGTACGGCGCGACGAGCTTTCAAAAGAGGTTTCGGGAGGTGACGGTAATGAGCAGTAAATGCCCGAAATGCGGCGGCAAGATCAAAGCCACTTATATGAAGCAGACCTGTCCTCACTGCGGCGTCAACCTGCTGTATTATAAACTGGACGAACAGCTGGAGGCGGACGCAGCGCGAGCCGCAGCCGAGGTTGCGAAAGTAGAACAGTTCAAGGACACCCTGCGGCGCAGCACGGTTGCCACGCCGTGGCATATTGTACGGTTGGTGCTGTTTTTCACGCCGCTGCTCTCGATGTGCCTCCCGATGTATACAGCCGGTCATAAAAGCGTTTCGTTGATTGGCTTCATTTTGTCGATCGTGAATCACGGACTGGATATAGCGGCATGGAGCCGTGACTATCTGTTCGCCGTGCTCGCCATGCTGTTGGTGATCGTGCTGTCGTTGGCCGTCATCATCAGCGCGCTGTTTTCAGCCGCCAGGCGCGGCTTTCGCCGTAACGCGATAGGCAGCCTGATCAATACTGCGGTATTCGGCGTACTGTCGGTTTTGGTATGCGTTAACGGCGGCGCCGTCAGGATCGGCTTCTACATGACGATGTTGATCTATGCAGCAGAAAGCATATTACACTATATCCTTGCGAAACCCAAGACAAAAAGACGCCAAACCGTCCTGGTCATTCTCCTGATACCCTGCCTGCTGTCAGGTATCTTCTGTGCCGCATGGCCGCAAAAGGACACCGATGCGGCAGCAATACCGCCTACGTCAGCAGCGATACGGGTCATCAGCTATAACACGGCGGCGCCATGGGGCACCCCGTTCGACGGCACTGCCAGCCAAGACAGAGTCATCCGCTTTGCCGAGACGATCGACCGTTGTCAACCGGACCTGATCGGCACACAGGAGCTGAATGCTGACTGGCTCACGGCACTGACTGACAGCCTGACGGATTATGAAAGCTATGCCGTTAAGCGCGGCGGTGATGAGACGGAAGAACGCAGCGAGATGAACGGACTGTTTTGGAACCGAAGCCGCTTCCGCGCGCTCGAAACCGATACGTTTTGGCTGAGCGACACGCCGAACACAGAAAGTCGCTACACCTATACCGACGCAGACGGCAAGCCGCAAGAGGCCGGCTGCAACCGGATATGCTCCTACGCCATATTAGAGCAGCAAGACAGCGGATATATCCTTGCTTTTTTCAACACACACCTGGACAACGCCAGTGAGGAGGCGCGGCAATTTGGTGCGGCGCTGATTCTTGACCGCATTGCACAGATCCGTGAACGCTACGGCAGCTGCACGGTTGTACTGACAGGCGACTTTAATCAAACCCGTGACAGCGCCGCCTATCGGACCGTTACCTCTGTGCTGCAGGACACCACGGACTGGACGAAAGCGCAGGCAACGTGGCAGGACTGGGGCTACACCGATACCGGCAATGAGCCGATCGATTTTATCTTTACCGACGGCAAAGCAGTCGCCTACACAGTACTGGACGATCGGTCAGAGGGATATACATCAGACCACTACGGCATCATGAGCGATATTGACTACTGATGCAACAAAAAAGACCGCTGTGAACACAAGGTTCACAGCGGCCTTTATATTCATGATATAAACTTAGCTTTGGTTTTCACGCGCAACAAGATTATCGACGCAGTAGATCTTACGCAGCACCGGCTTTTCAATTTTGCCGGTCGGATTACGCGGAATATCAGCAAAAATGATCTTACGCGGGCGCTTATAACGGGCGATCTTCAGGCAGAAGTCATTGACCTCCTCCTCCGTCAGCGTGAAGCCCTCCTTGACCTCGATGATCGCAGCGGAGATCTCGCCAAGGCGGTGATCCGGCATACCGATCACGGCAACGTCTTTGATTTGATTCATCTGTCGCAGGAAGTCCTCAATCTGCACAGGATAAATATTTTCACCGCCGGAGATGATTACGTCCTTCTTTCTGTCAACCAAGAAGATGAAGCCGTCCTCATCCTGCTTTGCCATATCGCCGGTAAAGAGCCAACCGTCCTTCAGGCACTCGTTGGTCGCTTCCTCGTTACGGTAATAGCAGGTCATCACACCGGGGCCCTTCACGCAAAGCTCACCGATGTCGCCCTGCGTTACCTCCTTGCCGCTGGGATCCACAATTTTTGTTTCCCAGCCGTAGCCGGCAACACCGATTGCGCCGACCTTATGAATGTTTTCTACGCCTAAGTGCACACAACCGGGTCCGATCGATTCGGACAAGCCGTAATTCGTATCATAGTCATGCTGCGGAAATACTTTCTTCCAGCGCTTGATCAGGCTGGGCGGCACGGGCTGCGCGCCGATATGCATCAGCCGCCAGCAGCTCAGATCATACTGCGACAGGTCGATTTTGCCGCTGTCGATATCATCTAAAATATCCTGTGCCCACGGCACCAGCAGCCACACAATGGTACACCGTTCGTTGTTCACAGCATCGATCACATATTTTGGCTTTGTGCCCTTTAACAGTACCGCTTTGCTGCCGGAGATCAGCGAGCCGAACCAGTGCATCTTCGCGCCCGTGTGGTACAGCGGCGGAATACAAAGGAACACATCCCCGCGCTGCTGGCCGTGATGTGCCTGCTCGCATTTGGCCGAGTGCATCAGACTTTCGTGATTATGTAAGATCGCTTTCGGGAAGCCGGTAGTACCGGAGGAAAAATAGATGGCAGCGTCGTCGCTGTCCTGCAGCGCCAAACCGGGATTTTGGCTGGATTCGTTGGCGGTCAGCTCTACATAATTTTCGGCAAAGCTGGGGCACGTGCCCTCGCCGCAATAGATCAGTGTACACTTTTTCGCCAGCTTGTCAGCGATCGGTTCAATTCTACCGATAAAGGCGGAGCCGAACACCATAACGTCCACCTCTGCCAGCGCAGCGCAGTAATCGATCTCGTCCGTATCGTACCGGAAGTTAAACGGCACGGCGATCGCACCGGTTTTCAACACGCCGAAATACACCGGCAGCCACTCCAGACAGTTCATCAACAAAATCGCTACCTTATCACCTTTGCCGATACCGCGGCTCAACAGCAGATTGGCAAAGCGGTTAGCCTTTTCATTAAATACGTTCCATGTAATTTCACGGCGGTATGGCGCGGAAGGCTTGGATTCAATCAAGTCATATTCCTTCCAGGTCACATAGCGTTTTTCCTGAATTTCAGGGTTCAGCTCCACTAAACAAACCTCATTGCCGTAAAGCTGCGCATTTCTTTCTAAATAATCCGTAATAGGCACGGTTATCACCTCTTGCGTCTCGTTTTAGGGCTTAAAAGCTTTAAATTGCTAAAGCACCAACAAATAGATTAACATAAATTCAAACAATAGTCAACCATAAATTCCGGTTTGACAAAAGCGCCGCTGTGGTTTATAGTATCCTTATGAGAAAAATTGACTTAACCGTGAGCGAACGGGACGGCGGCAGGCGTATACGCGACGTACTGCGTGACTTCGGCGTTTCGTCAGCCTTGCTGACCCGTCTGCGCCAAACAGAAAACGGTATCACCGTGAACGGCGTCTTTCAGCGAACGGTCGACACCGTGCAACCGGGCGACATACTGACGATCTGCATTGCTGACAAAGGCACGATACCGCGACCGCGGCCGCTCCCCGTAACGATCTGCTATGAGGACGAGGACCTGCTGGTCCTCAATAAGCCGCCGCAAATGCCGGTCCATGAAAGCCGCAACCATATAGGCGACACACTGTCTAACTTTGTGGCATGGCACACCGGCGGCCAAACAGCCTTTCGGGCGGTATACCGGCTGGATCGCGACACCAGCGGGCTGGTCGTTGTCGCCAAGCATGAGCTGGCGGCCGCCAAGTTGGCAGGCCGTATTGACAAGGATTATTACGCCGTTGTCGCCGGTATGATGACCGAGGACGGCACCGTTGACCTCCCGATCGCACGCTGCGGAGACAGCATTATCAAGCGAAGGGTAGACGCTGACGGCGAACCGGCGGTAACGCACTATGAGGTGCTGTCGCACCGCGACGGTAACACGCTGCTTCGCCTGCGGCTGGCAACCGGTCGGACGCATCAGATACGCGTACACTTATCCTATCTCGGCCATCCGCTGCTCGGTGACACACTGTACGGCAATGACGCCGCGCGTATCGCCCGTCAGGCATTGCACTGCAAGGATGTATATTTTACGCATCCCATCACGGGTAAGGCTATACACATCAGCTGCGATTTTCCGCAGGATATGAAGGAGATCATTTAATATGCCTGCTTTTGCTACACATTATATTTTTTTAGACGAAATGCAATCGGTTTTGCAGGAGAACGCCGATTTCAGCTTTGACCTGCCTACTGCCGGTATCGGCACACAGGGGCCGGATATTTTCTTCTTTCACCGGTTGATTCCGCCATTCACAATTTACAAAACACTCGCCGGCACCTCCGGCAAGCTGCATCACGCGAAGGCCGGTGAGCTGTTCGACGCCTTCGCACAGTATCTCACCTTTTCTCCTAACCGAGATATTGCAAAATCGTACATCTATGGCTTTATCTTGCACTATGCACTGGACAGGAACTGTCATCCTTATGTTTATGCTTATCAGGAAAAGGAGCTGGCCTCCGTCAAGCATCTGCATTCCTTGGCGGCGCACAACCGTGTAGAGCACGCGCTCGACACTTTCCTGTTGGATCGTCGGATGGGCGTTTATCCGCCGAGCGATTTCGACCCGCGCAAAACGCTGAGCAGCGACCCGGCCGCGTTAGAGGAGGTAGCGCATCTGCTGTCCTTTGTCATTGAAAAATGCATTGGCAAGAGGATAGAAGAAAAAGAGATCGCCCGCGCGGTCACCGATACGGCCAAGGTACAGCATATTCTGTCGGACAGAAAAGGCAATGCCACACGGTTAGCGCATATTTTGGAAACACCCGTCGGACCGCTGACAGGCTACTTTAAGCTGTCCTGTTCTATTAAGCCGAAGGACTTGGCTTTTGCCGAAAAATATGCTAATATAAATAACGCAACATGGGTATCCCCTTTTGACGGCAGCCGTCACAACGATAGCTTTGAACAATTATTTGAGCGTTCTAAGCTTGACGCGGCGAAGCTGCTGGACGGATTTGAGGAAATCTGCAAGGGCAATACTACCGGCTATCAAGTGACTAACAATATATCTTTCCTGGACGGAACGGAGGTAAAATAAATGAAAACTATTCCCAGCGCTGAACTGGATCATAACATTCTGAAAAAGGGCATTTACATTTCCCGTATTGACGAGGACATCACGACGTATGATATCCGCATGAGGGAGCCGAACCGCGGCGATTATCTTACAAATTCGGCGCTGCACACGATCGAGCATATTTTTACCGATTATGTCAGAAGTACCGAATTCGGTGATAATATTATCTATTTTGGGCCGATGGGCAGCCGTACCGGCTTCTATTTCCTGACCAGAAGCTTGAGCGATAATTACTCTCTCCAGCTGATCCGCGACGCGTTTCAGCACATCGCTGATTTTTGGGGCAGAATCCCCGGAGCCTCGCCGGCGGAATGCGGCAACTGTCTGGAGCACAACCTGCCGCAGGCGAAGGAGGAGGCAAAGGAATTCCTGCAGGTAATCGAGCACTGGACGCGCGAGGATTTGGTATATCCAAAGGCGGTCGAGTAACCACTTATGCCATCACAAAGCAGATAAGAAAGCGGACCGTAGTTAGCTACTACAGTCCGCTTTTTTTGATGTTGCCAAACACTGAGGCTTATTCCTCGTTAAAGAAATCGTCGGCGTTGATGACGCTGTTATATTTTCTAGCCGTCAGTGCGCCATCGGTCACGCCTGTGCCGGTCAAGGTCAGGGTATTGCCGTTCACGTTGATAAGCTGCGTTTCGCCGTTTAACGTCAACGTCAGCTCACCGCCGTCCTCTTTAAAGGTACCATTTTGCATGGAGGTGGTCCACTCCTCATCGCCTTCCTTAGTATAATGCGTCACCGTAAAGGCACCGCCGTCGGCAAACTGATAAGAATCGATCGCCTGACGGTCACCGTTCTCTACCGGCATGCCGTACCAAAAGCCCTGATAAATAAAGCTGATGTCCGCCGTTGCAGCCGTCGTTGTTTCAGCCTCTGTAGTCTCCGCCACGGTCGTTTCCTCCGATACGGCAGCACCGTCGTAATTCTCATTGTCAGCACGCTCATACATACTGTGATCAAACACTATCGGCGCAGCGTTATCGGTAATTGTACCGCTGAAGGTCACAGGCTGCTCATAATCGTAACGTCTATCGGAGCCGTGAAAGCTGACGGTGATCACAAAGGTATAGTTATATTCCTGTCCCTCCGTCAAATTCAGGCCGTCTGTATAAAAGAAGATCGTGCGGAAGGTTGCGTCAACATTCTTCGTGTACTGATAGTCCGTCGTGAGCGGTTCGCCCTCGGCCGGTCCATCGTACAAGCTAACGCCGTGGATAAATTCCATATCCTGTGCGTTGTCAAGCTTCAGATAAACCACCGGCTCCTCCTCGTTGATCACACCGGTACCGGTGGTGAAGGTCAGCTCCGGACGGGCCTGTTGCAGCGGTAGAATATAATGGAAATAAAGATAGGAGCCGCCTGCCGCCAGCGCAACAACCAACAACAGCACAATCAGCAGTCTTAAGCCCTTATGGGGCTTTTTTTCATCGTTGGAATAGAGATCCTCTACTCTGTCGTCCGCCGTAATGATCGTATAGCCGGAATCCGTATCCGTGATCGCACCGCAGTTCGGACAAGTCGTTTCGTCTGCGCCGAGCCGGGCGCCGCAATTTTTACACTTCATGGTTATTCTCCCGTTTTCAATCGTTAATGATCTCGTAAACTCTTCTTAAATCCTGTTGAAAGCGGCGCTGGCTGATGCTCATCACCAACGTATCGCCCTCCTTCAACACAGTATCGCCTTTCGGCGTGATCGGCATATCGTTGCGATCGATCGACACAATCAGGCAGTGCTTGCCCCAGTCGATCTCTGCGATCTGACGGCCGTTCACACAGCTGCCGACCGGAATCACAAAGGTCTGCAGCACTTTTTCGCTGTCCTTTGTATTCACCACCGGCGTATCGGTGTTTTCCACAGCCTTTTCAAAAAGGATTGCATAGAACGGCGCGGTACCGATCACATTGGCAACAGCATAAGAGATGAGGCTCACTGTCGCCAGCGGCAGCAGGTTATTCATATCGCCGGTCAGCTCAAACACCAAAATAATGCCGGTCAGCGGCGCACGGACAATAGAGGCAAAAAGCCCTGCCATGCCGACGATGACAAATTCCTGGCGCAAATCGCCGCTCAACCCGAACAGATCGATCGAAAGATCACCGAAAATACCGCCGAGATAAGCGCCCAAAATACACAGCGGATACAGCGTGCCGCCCGGCGCACCGGAGGCAAAGCTGAAAGCGCCAAACACAAACTTCGCTGCAAACAGCAGCAACAGCATCTGCAGCTGCGGATTATCGTTCATCAGTAAGGCTGTCATGCGGTGACCGCCGCAGGTGATCTGCGGCAAGAGCAGTCCCACAACGCCACTGATCACAAACACCAGCGCCATTTTCACCGGCGACGGCAGCTTGGGTATCCGTTTAAAGAGGCGCTGTGCCTTTACCATCGCCACGTTATAAAACGCGCCGAATACGCCGAGCACCACGCCCAGCAATAACAGCAGCCAATAGTTCCTAAGCGGCAGCGATTCCGCATCATAAGCAAAAACCGTTTCTTGGCCAAAAAAGATCTTTGAGATAAAATCCGCTACGATCGCGGCAACGATACCCATGCACATCAGCGAGCGATCCAGCCCGTGGTGCAGCTCCTCAAATATAAACATCGTTCCGGCGATCGGCGCATTAAACGCCGCTGCCATTCCGGCACCGGCACCGCAGGAGATCATCCGTTTTTCAGTGGTTTTATCCGCTTTTGTCAGTACCGCAGCGCCCTTTGCCGCCATACCGCCCAGCTGTACGGAGGGACCCTCCCTGCCGAGCGACAGGCCGCTGAACACCGACAGCGTACCGCCGACAAACTTGGCAACCGTCACCTTCCACCAGTTCAATGAAAAATAGCCGCGGATATCACCGGTGGTTTGCGGAATACCGGAGCCTGCAGCGTCCGGCTCCCACCGATTGATATAGGCAACCGCCACACCGATACCGGCCAGCAGCGCCAACCACAGCGCAATTTTAACGGGCGAAGCGTTCACATACGTAATCACCCGCAGCAGGCCATCCTCCGCTACCTGGAGCATAAAACGGTATGCCACACACACCAGGCCGGACACAACGCCAACCTCCACACCTCTAACAATGAGGTACAGGCTTTCCGTGCGCTTTGACCCTATTTTTCGTATCGTTGTTTTCTCTTTATTCTGCATCTTCCATCTTATCCAGCACCGTCAATACATCGATAATATCGTCAATCGTCGGCACATCGTCACGCAGGCCTTGGTTATAAAACCATCCGAAGTTCATGCGGATCGCCTGCATACCGGCACCGAGCGCACCCTGAATATCGTTCACCGGATGATCACCGACATAAACACATTCCGCCGGCGACACGCCGATTTTTTCAGCAGCGATACAAAACAGCGCCGGATCCGGCTTATGGATACCGTAATCGCCGCTGACGACCAGCATATCAATATAGGGCATCAAGCCGCTTTTTTCCATCTTATGGTTTTGCAGATACGCCGGACCGTTTGTGATCACGCCGGTGATATAGCCGCGCTGCTTCAGCGTTTTGAGCAGCGGCAGCGAATGGGGAAAGACCACATTATGATTGCCGAATTCATAATCATAATGGTGTGCCAGCTCCTCTGCCGGCGGCGCGTCCTGCCAGTGCCACAGGTCAATCAGTCCTTGAAACCACTTGACGCGGTCAACATAGCCGCCGTTACCGGTTACGCGCATCTCCTCGCGGCTCTTTTCCGCCTCAGCGCCATGTGCCTCCGGAAGGTACAGCGCAAAAAAGGCGTCCATATAGTGCTCAAACGCCTCGGTTCTGTCCTGCAGCGTTTCGTCAAAATCAAATAATACTGCTTTTATCATGGTTCAGCTGTTCCTTTAGCTTCTCGACAGAAGAAAAGTGCTTTTCCTCTCTGATATATTTTATCAGCTCTACTCTGACGGTCTTACCGTACAGGTCGCCGTTATAATCAAAAATATGGGTTTCACACAGCGGTTCTTCCAACCGCCAGCTGGGGCGGATACCGATATTTGTGAACGCGCGGTACAGCACGCCGTCCACCTCTGCGCGGCTTTCGTACACGCCGTAGCGCGGTACGATCAGTCCCTCCGGCAAGCGTTGGTTAGCAGTAGGATAACCGACCGTTCTGCCGCGCGCGTCTCCGTGAAGCACCGTACTCTCAAAAGTAAACGGATAGCCGAGCATACTGTTCGCCTGTTCTATTTCACCGTTTTGGAGGCACTGCCGGATGCGCGAGGAGCTGATCGGCTGCTCCTGATAATCCAGATGCTCCAGAATACGTACCCAAACGCCCTTACTTTCCAAATAACTGCGCAGATCCAGCGCGGTCCACATCGCATTTTTACCGAAGCGGAAATTAAAACCGCACAGAATGATCCCTGCGCCAAAGCGGCGCACCAGCACCTCATCGACAAATTCAGCGGCCGTCATGCCCTTGATCGTATCAAAATCAGCAAAGACCGCGTTGGGATACCGTTTTTCAAATATGCTTTTTTGCAGTAGTGTGAAATGATTATTCACACAGTATATAATGACGTTGTCCGCACCGGTTACCACGGTTTTGTGCGCCAGGTGCATCCCGTCAAAGTCGCCTAAGGCGACTGCTGTTCTCTTACTTTCCATAAACTAATTGTTGTGCGGCAGCAGTCTGACCGCCGCCAGCTCCTCGCCTGTATTTTTACCCAAGCCTAAAAATGCACCGTCCGGAGCACGGACCGTGACCGTTTCACCAAGGCATGGAGAAGCCTTTACTCTTTTCATATCTAACGCACCGCCGTTGGCAAAGCGCCGGGCCTGCGCCTCGCTGACCGTTACCTGTTGGTACGCTGCAAACAAATCCTCCAACCGGTGCAGCGCCGGCGAAAAATCGCCGCTGTCCTTCATCGCTTCCAGCGCCTCCAGCGAGACGCAGTCCGCCAAGGTAAAGCCCATCGCCTGTGTGCGCTCCAGCGCGGTCATGACCGCCCCGCAGCCAAGCGTACGGCCAATATCGTCGATCAAGCTGCGGATATAGGTGCCCTTTGAGCACAGCACCTCGACCGTGTATTCTCCGTTTGCTTCGCCTAGCAGCTTTAACTCCTTAACGGTAACGGTACAAGGCTGCCGTTCCACCGCTATGCCGCGGCGTGCCAGCTCATAAAGCCGAACGCCATCCACTGATTTGGCGCTGTACATCGGCGGCAGCTGCTGTATCGTACCGGTAAACTGCGGCAGCACTGCTGCAATATCGGCGGCATCTGCATTCACCGGGAACGTACCCGTCACCTCACCGGTAATATCCAGCGTATCCGTCGTTTTACCCAATATAAAGCGCGCCCGATAGCCCTTATCGCTGTCCGGCAGATAATTGAGAAAGCGCGTGGCGCTGCCGAGCATGATCGGCAGAACGCCTGTCGCCATCGGATCCAACGTGCCGGTATGGCCGCACTTTTTTTCTTTTGTGATACCGCGCACCTTGGCCACCACACCAAAGGACGTGATGCCGGCCGGCTTGTTCACACAAATAATACCCGTCATATCAGCTCAGTAATGTACGGCACTGCGCCAACAGCAAGGCCTTTGCCTCTTCCACGCCGCAGTCAAACTTGCAGGCGGCTGCCTGCTTATGTCCGCCGCCGCCAAAACACGCCGCCAACTTTGAAGCGTCCACGCTCTCGTAGGTACGGATCGAGCACTTGCACTTTCCGTCGGCTTTTTCACGGATCGTCAAGCCGATCTCCACGCCCTCCGTCTGCCTCGTTAACGGTGCGATCGCCTCGGTTTCCACCTCGCTGGAGCCGGACAGGCGATACATTTCCTGCGTGACCGTGATAACGCATACGCGCTCCTCACAGAAAAACTGCATTCCCTCGATCGCCAGCCGTTCCAGCGCGGCGTAGGTTTTTGTTTTTGTTTCAAACATCACGCGGTTAATCGTGCCGTTAGCGGCCCCGAGGTCGATCAGCTCCGCCGCCGCCCGATACGTGTTGGAGGTCGTGCTGGCATAACGGAAGCAGCCGGTATCGGTTGACAGACCGGTATACAGGCAATCCGCGATGTGCCGGTCAATCGGCACACGCAGCGCCTTGATGACTTTAAAGACCGTCTCAGCAGCAGCTGCGGCGTCAGCATTGAGCAGCAGATACGCGGCATAGCCTGTATTCGTTGCGTGATGGTCAATGCAAAGGTCGATCCTGCCGCCGTAAACCTCCGCAAGGCTTCCCAGCAGATTTTCGGTAGCCACGTCTACTGCCACAATATACTTTTCTTCAAAATCGGGCATCTGCAGATCCGCATAGAGATAGTGATATTTTGCCGGAATTTCATCCGCACAGATCACCCTGGCGCGCTTGCCCAGCTTGAGCAGGGCACGGCACAGACCAAAGCCGCAGCCGAGCGTATCGCCGTCCGGATGCGCGTGGGTCAGGATCAGGATATCGTCCTGTTCCTTCAAAATGCCGGCACACTTTTCAACATTAATCTTCGTCATCCTCTTTATCCTCGGAAAAGTTGATCGTCTTGAGCTTATCAAAGAGCGCAAAGCCCTTTTCAATCGAATCGTCCGCCACAAAGCGCAGCTCAGGCACCTTACGCAGATGGAGCGACGCGCCGAGACGCTTTCTGATAAAGCCGGACGCCGCCTTCAGTCCTTTCACGGATTCCTTGGCAGCCTCGATACCGCCGACCTCGCTGACATACACCTTGCAGTAGCTCAGGTCGTTGCTCACATCCACCTTGACAACCGTGAGCATATCCGATACACGCGGGTCCTTGACTTCACGCAGGATATGCACCAGCTCACGCTTGATGTCCTCGGTGATTCTGTCTATTCTGTATCCAGCCATTTTCTCTTTCCTTTTGTCAATTAGTAAAACTCATTCCGTATTAGTCTCTGTATTCCTCTACGATATAGCACTCGAACACATCGCCCTGTCGGATGTCCTCAAAGTCTACAAGGGAAATACCGCATTCATAACCGGAAGAAACCTCTTTTACATCGTCCTTGAAACGCTTGAGGTTCGCAATTGCCACGTCAGCGATCTGCTTACCGTTTCTGGTAACACGGATCTTACCCTCCTTTTTGATCGTACCGGAGGTGACGATGGAACCGGCGATCGTACCGGCAGAAGAGATCTTGTAAACCTCGCGCACCTCCGCTGTACCGGTATCCACGTCGCGGTACTTCGGCGCTCTCATGCCTCTCATCGCGTTTTCAATATCCTCAATCGCATCATAAATGATGTTATACGTCTTGATCTCAACGCCGTCGCGCTTGGCCGTATCCTCTGCTACCGGATCCACTGCCGTCGCAAAGCCGACAATGATCGCGTTCGAAGCGTTGGCCAGCATCACATCGCTCTCGTTGATAATGCCGACGCCGCCATGGATGATCTTGACACGCACCTCGTCGTTCTCGATCTTAAGCAGCGACTGCTTTACAGCCTCTACGGAGCCCTGTACGTCCGCCTTGACGATGATGTTCAGCTCCTTCATCTCGCCCTCCTGCAGCGTATCGAACAGGGTATCAAGCGTTACCTTCTGGAAGGCCTTGAATTCTTCCTCCTTCGCCTCAGCCTTACGCTGCTCTACGAGCTGGCGGGCCAGCTTTTCGTCCGATACAGCATTGAACAGATCGCCGCTCATCGGGGCGGAATCCAGGCCCATAATTTCTACCGGAACGGACGGGCCTGCCATATTCAGCTTTTTGCCGCGGTAGTCGGTCATCGCTCTGACTCTGCCGACGGCGGTACCGGCGATAATCACGTCGCCCGCTTTCAGCGTACCGTTTTGTACCAGCAGCGTTGCAATCGGGCCTCTGCCCTTATCGAGCTTGGCTTCAATGACCACGCCCTTGGCGCTTCTGTTCGGATTTGCCTTGAGCTCGCTCATTTCAGCCACCAGGTTAATGGTTTCCAGCAGCTTGTCGATGCCCATCTTTGTCTTAGCCGAAACCGGCACGCAGATCACGTCGCCGCCCCATTCCTCGGGTACAAGCTCGTGCTCGGTGAGCTGCTGCATCACGCGGTCAGGATTCGCGCCTTCTTTATCCATCTTATTGATTGCCACAATAATTTCAACGCCGGCTGCCTTCGCATGGTTGATCGCCTCGATCGTCTGCGGCATAATGCCGTCGTCCGCCGCAACCACCAGCACGGCAATATCGGTAGCCATAGCGCCTCTAGCACGCATAGCGGTAAACGCAGCATGGCCGGGGGTATCGAGGAAAGTGATAACGGAACCGTCCGCCGTCTCTACCTGATAAGCACCGATTGCCTGGGTGATACCGCCGGCCTCCGTAGAGGTAACGGATGTGTTTCTGATCGCGTCAAGGATAGAGGTTTTACCGTGGTCAACGTGGCCCATAACGCATACGACAGGACAACGGGTAACGGCGTTCTCATCGTTTTCGTCCTCTTCCTCAATGATCTGCTCCTCAATAGAAACAACGACCTCTTTTTCTACCTTAGCGCCAAGCTCCGTACCGACAATTTCTGCGGTATCATAGTCGATCACCTCGTTAACGGTCACCATCATGCCGAGCTTCATCAGCTCTTTGATCACCTGCGTAGCGGTCACACGCAGCAGCGAAGCCAGCTCACCGACAGTGATTTCCTCCGGCACAGCGATTTGGATCTGCTGCTTCTTGCGCTGCTCGGCAATACGGGCAAGCCGCTGTGATTCCGTCTCTTTTTTACGGGAAATCGGCTTTTTCTTGCGATACTGCTTTGATTTTTGGTTCAGCTTCTGCTTTTTCTGATTATCGTTATAGTTGCTGGCCGGCGCAATATCCTCATATTTCTGATTATACTTTTCAAGGTCAACGTTATTGACTCTCGTATCGATATGACGTGCCTCGCCCTTCGTTCTGGCCTGCGGCGTTTGGGTAGCCTTTTTCTTTGCTTTTTCCTCAGCGCGCTTGGCAGCCTGCTCCGCCATCTGCAGGATCGCAGCCTGTGACTGGTGCTTTTTGCTCTTTGCGTCGTTCTTCGGCTTAGCGTCCTTCTTTACCGGCTTATCTGTTTTTTCCGTCTTACGCGGCTTTTTCGTCGCGAAGTACGGATCAAGGCTCTTTAAGGCAGTGGTTTGCGTGATCGCGTCAAAAAGGATATTCAGCTCCTCCTCATTGAGCACACTGCTTGCTTTTTTGGCAGGACCGTCACAGTATTTAGAAAGCATTTCAATAATTGCTTTATTGGGTGCGCCGAAATCCTTAGCAAGGTCGGACACCTTCATTTTAATCACCATACTCGTTTTCCTCCTGTTCAATTAGTTCGATTATTCTGTTGGCAAAATTGTTATCGTTCACAGCAATAACGCCTGCCCGATAGCCCAGCGCATGATGGATCTCGTCCATCGTTTCGCTAATGCGCACACACACCAGTGCGGGACAAAAGCGGTCTGACAAACGGCCAAGCTCCTCCTCAAGGCGCTGCGCACTGTCAGCGCTCAGCACCAACAGCTTCGCCTTGCGTTTGCGGATGGCGTCACACACCGTGTCATGCCCCATTGCCACCTTACCGGCGCGCCGCGCCAGCCCGAGCATCGATAAATACTTCTTATTCATTACTGCTGATTTCTTCTTCCATTCTGTCATATATTTCGCCATCGATCGTTACGGAAAAGGCGCGTTCAAAGGCTTTCTTTTTCCTTGCCTTTCTGAGACATTCTGCCTTCTTACAGACATACGCACCCCTGCCGGGCTTTTTACCGGTCAGGTCAAGGCTGATTTCTCCCTCGGGCGACTTCACCACCCGCACCAGCGTGCGCTTATCAAACATCTCACCGCAGCCCGTACACATACGAAGCGGCACTTTTTTCGTTTTCATGATTAGCCCTCGTAGAAGCCGGATTCCGGCTTAATATCGATCTTCCAGCCCGTCAGCTTAGCGGCAAGGCGTACGTTTTGACCCTTGTTGCCAATCGCCAAGGAAAGCTGGCCGTCCGGCACGGTAGCACGGCAGGACTTAGCGCCCTCGTCGATGATCTCCACCTCGCAGACATCTGACGGTGCCAGTGCAGCGGCAACGAATTCACACGGATCCTCGCTGTACTTAACGATGTCAATTTTTTCACCGCCAAGTGCATCCACGATCGTGGAAACACGCTGTCCTCTCGGGCCAATGCAGGCGCCGACAGGATCGACGTCCTCATCCTTGGAGAACACTGCGATCTTCGTTCTGGAGCCGGCCTCACGGGATACGGATTTAATTTCGATAGTACCGTCAAAAATCTCCGGCACCTCGGTTTCAAACAGGCGGCGAACAAGGCCGGGATGGGTACGGGAAATCATGATCTTCGGACCCTTGGTACCTTCCTTTACGTCTACCACAAAAATTTTGATGGTGTCGCCCTCGTACAGCACCTCGCCGGGAACCTGCTCGGCACGGGGAAGCACCGCCTCGTTCTTGCCGATCTCCAGCGTTGCATTGCCAGTATCCGGATCAACGGAGACGACCTTGGCAGAGATCAGCTCGGCCGTTTTGCTCTGGAATTCCTGGAGCATCTGGCCTCTTTCAGCCTCACGGATGCCCTGACGGATCACGTGCTTGGCGGTCTGCGCCACGATGCGGCCAAAATTTTTCGTTTTCAGCGTTATGTCGATCGTCTTGCCGACCTTGGCGGATTTCCTGATCAGCTGTGCTTGCTCAAGCGTCAACTGTGTATCGGGATCCTCCACCTCTTCTACCACTTCTTTTCTGGCGTACACCTTAATTTTCTGCTTCTCCGGATCAATCTCGCAGAACACAACGTCCTTACCGCCGAAATCATGCTTTGCGCCCTTCACGATCGCGTCAGCGATCTTTTCGTATAAGTATTCCGCCGGAATACCCTTCTCCTGCTCCAGAAGCTTTACCGCTTCAAAAAACTCCTTGCTCATTTTCCAATCATCCTTCCTTTCGTATCACGCAGTGCGTTAAATTCAAAAAAATCGTTGATATCAAAATCGTCCAGCTTTACATAAACGGCGTCTTTTTTATCCAGCGTCAACACCGTTTCATTCTGTAAAAGAACGGTTATGGTTTTGTTTTCATAGCCGGTGAGCGTTCCTTTAAAATCGCGCACGCCGTCAACCGGCCGGATCGTTCTTAAGAACACCGGCGCGCCGAGGAAGCGGGCAAAATGCGCGTCTCGCATCAGCTCCCGTTCGACGCCGGGCGAGCTGATTTCCAGCGTATAGTTTTGCGCGATCGGATCCGCTTCGTCCAGCGGCTGCGATACGGCGTGGGTCAAATCCACGCAATCGTCGATCGTCACACCCTCCTCCTTGTCAATAAAGATACGGAGATACCAGTCTGTTCCCTCTTTTTTGAAGGTCACATCCCAGATTTCCAGACCGAGCTCCTGTGCAATGGGCGCTACGATTTCCTCCACGCGCTGCACGGTATTTTGCTTTGCCAAGTCATCACCTCTTACAACAAAAGAAGCGGACCGCTTGGTCCACCTCACTTTGGTTTATAATCTTACTAAGCCTATTATATATAATATTTTTTAAAAGTCAAGACTTTTTTACAACAGCGCAACAATTTGTCGCTTATAGGCCAAAAATTCTGTTGACAGGTTAAAATCCTGTCGGCGCGGCTTGGGCGCGTCGATCACGATCTCGCTGCTGATCATGCCGTCAGACAGGATATAGATGCGGTCGGACAGCAGGATCGCCTCGTCAATATCATGCGTAATAAACACGGTAGAAAGCCGAATCTCCCGCATGATATCTAAATACCACTGATGCATTTTAGACTTTGTGATCGTGTCCAGCGCAGAAAACGGCTCATCCAGCAAGGCCACGCCGTCGGAGGACAGATAGGTCCGCAGCAACGCCGCGCGCTGGCGCATACCGCCGGACAGCGCGCCGGGATAGCGCATTTCGTATCCCTCCAGCCCGAAGGTTTTAAAATGCTGCTGTGCCTCTGCGCGCGCCGCCTTCTTTGACATACCGTTCAGCAGCAACGGCAACGCCACATTATCGATTACGCGCTTATACGGGAACATCAGGTCCTTTTGGAGCATATAGCTGATATGGCCGGGCTTGCCGGTGATATCCTCATCCTTGAGCAGCACCGTACCGCTGTCCGGTCGGTAGAGGCCGGCGATCACGTTAAACAGCGTTGTTTTACCGCCGCCGCTGACGCCGAGCAGCGATACCAGCTCACCTTCGTGCAGACAGAGCGAGACATCGCGCAGCACCTCTTTTTCGCCAAAGGACTTGCGGACATGGCTGACCGTTAATATTTCCTTGGTCATGACAAATAGTCGTTGCTGAAGCCGGTTCCGGCAGGAATTTCCTTTTCAATCAGCTGCTGGTCATAGAGCCAAGCATAGAAGGCGTCCCAGCGAGCGGCGTCAATATAGCCCCATGACGGTGCGTCGGCAATATACTGGTCAGCCAAATACTGCTGGCTGGCAGTCACCAGTGCCTCAGAGCCCTCCAGCGACAGCGTTTGGTCGCCCTTGATCAGCAGTTCGGCAGCCTCCTCCGGATTTTCAATGGCAAATTCATAGCCCTTTTTGGTGGCGGCAAGGAATTTTTTGGCCGCGTCCGGATTGGTCGCCAAGAAATCGTTATTCGCAATAATCACCGGTGTGTAATAGTCAAAGGTAGCGTCAATATCTTTGAAGAAGAAGAAATCGGTATCAATATTATTCACCTGCGCATTAATACCGCCCCAGGCATAGAACACCCAAATCGCGTGATCCGGATTATTATAGACATCCTGTGCTTCCTCCGTCACTGTATTCGGGATCAGCGTTACCTGGCTCCAGTCGCCGCCGTCGGCATTGACAACATTTTCCATAATGGCCTTTTCCGTCGGAGAATCCCAAGTAAGATAGGTTTTACCGGTCAGTCCTGCAGGACGGTCCATACCCTCGCCTTTTTTGGAAATAATGCCGGAGGTGTTGTGCTGAATCAAAGCGGCTACCGCTGTCACGCCGAGCGGTGTATCCGAGGTAAACACCGGCGCCAGCGTATCCTGTGCGTCGATCGCAAACTGTGCCTGACCGGCAGCGCACGCCTGCGTAGCGCCGTTCTCCGGCGGCTGAACGATCTGTACATTTAAACCGGCTTCGTCATAATAGCCGTTTGCCAGTGCGACATACAGGCCGGTGTGATTCGTATTCGGCGTCCAATCCAGACAGAAGGTAATATCCACGGTATCCTCCGTGCGGGTTGCCTCCGTGACATTGGCGTCGTCTGTTGTTTTGCTGCAGGCAGCCAAGGCTACGAGCAATGCGAGTATCATTAGAACAGAGAGTAATTTTTTCATATCATGATTCCTTTCTTGATGTAGTTTCTTTTGTTTTCCACGGCATAGACAGCCGTTCCAGCAGTGATACCAGTCCCATCAGCAGCAGGCTGATCACTGAAATAAAAACGATAACGGCGAACATTTTGTCAAAGGCATACGCCTTTTTGACGCGGGTCATATAAACGCCCAGTCCCTCAAAACCGCCGAGCCATTCCGAAACAACGGCACCGACGACGGCGTAAGACGCCGAGATCCGCAAGCCGGAAAAGAAGGACGGCACAGCGCTCGGCAGCTTAACATGGCGAAAAATCTGTCGGTTACCGGCGCCCATAGCGCGCAGCAGGTTAACGGCGTCGCCGTCCACCGACTGAAAGCCGTTGAGCAGACCGATGGCGATCGGAAAAAAGGTAGTGATCACCACCAGTGTGATTTTGGGCGCCATACCGAAGCCCATCCACAGCACCAAAAGCGGCGCAATCGCGATGGTAGGTATCGTCTGCGTAATCACTAAAATCGGATAAAGCGCTTTATAGAGAAAGCCGAAACGGTCCATCAGCACAGCGATCACAAAGGCACCGCCGATCCCGATCAGCAGGCCGTAACCTGCCTCCTGCAGGGTGATCTTCGCCTGACTGAGCATCGTTGCAAAGTTATTAATAAAGGCCTTGACAACGTCGCCCGGCGATGGAAGCATATAGGCAGGGATGACCTCCCTGTCAGAGCAAAAATACCAAATCAGTATGATGACCACCAGCGCGATGACCGGCGCGGCTTTATCAGTGATGCTTTGAAACCTTTTTGTCAATGGTCAGCACCTCGCCTTCGGGGTTATACACCACCTTAATATAGGCGCTGACGCTGTCGCAGCCTGCGTTGATGGCAACCTTTTGGCAATTAGTGGCAATCTCCATCAGCTGGTCATAGCTTTCGCCTTCAATAGTGGTCTCAAACGGGCCGACATAACAGTTCAGCCCCGTGCCTTTGATATACGCGATGACCTCGTCTACGATACGGATCAGCTCGTCCTCGCTGTCTACCTTCGGCAGCACCTGAATTGCGATACTTGCTTTCATCTTTTTAACCTCCTAAAAAATAATCCCCGTACGGACAGTACGGGGTACATTACAAGAATACTATTCGTCTTCCTACGCTCGCATTACCGAACAGGTTAGAAGGGTATCATCTCAGCCGAGCAGCGCTCAGCACCCCTGACTAATGAACTGGCTGCATTATAGCATATTGCCGAGGGCTTGTCAAGCACCGGACTGACGGGTATGCTCATCCAGCGTAAGATAATAAGGCGTCAGAAAATACTCGCTGAAATACTGCACCTCCGGCAGTGCCATCTCCGCAATGATTTTCTCCTGCGATTGCAGGGCAATTTCAAATTCACGGTTGCCCATGCGTGTTTCCTCCACGCATTTGATGAGGGCGCTTAGCTTATCCGCCGCTTTGACGAGCTGCCACAGCGCTTCGTCCTGCGGCTGGCGCTCAAAAAACGGTGTGTAAACGCCCTGCAGCTCTGTCGGCAGCATCTGTAGCAGGCGCGCACCGGCCACCTGTTCAATTTCTTTATAAACGTTTTTAATATCGTCATTATAATATTTTACCGGCGTCGGCATATCGCCGGTAATGACCTCGGTAGTATCGTGATACAGCGCCAAAACCGCCGCTCTGTCGGCGTTATACGCCTTGCCGAAATACTGATTACCGATCGTGGCCAGCGCGTGCGCCAGCACGGCAACACAGTGGCTGTGCTCCGCAATATTTTCCTTGGCAGTATTTTGCATCAGTGCCCAACGGTCAATACGCTTCATGCGGTTGACCATCGCAAAAAAATTATAATTTTCCATAGCTTCTCCGTTACAAAAGCAGGGCGGCAATAACCGCCCTTGCTGTTAGTTTTCGTGATCAACGACCGTGATACCCAGCTCCTGCAGCTGTTCGCCGTCGATAGAAGACGGTGCGCCGCTCATCAGCTCGCTGGCGTTCTGTACCTTCGGGAAGGCAACAACGTCGCGCAGCGAATCCGCTTTGCAAATCAGCATAGCCAAACGGTCAAGGCCGATACCCATGCCGCCGTGCGGCGGTGCTGCGTAATAGTAAGCGTCTACCAGGAAGCCGAATTTTGCGTCAATCTCCTCCTGCGTCATGCCAAGCAGCTCAAACATCTTGGTCTGCAGGGCGGTATCGGTGATTCTCATCGAGCCGGAGGACAGCTCGGTACCGTTCAGCACCAGATCAAATGCCTGCGCCTTCACCTTTGATTTATCGGTATCCAGGTAAGGAATACTCTCCTCCATCGGCATGGTAAACGGATGGTGCGCGGCTACCCACTCGCCGGTTTCCTCGTCAAGCTCAAAGAACGGCATCTCCGTGATCCACAGGAAGTTCCACTTATCCTCAGGAATGATCCCCAGCTCCTTTGCCACCATCAGCCGGAGTGCGCCCATCACCGTCAGAGCTTTTCTGGTCTTGTCGCTGACGATCAGCACCACGTCGCCCTGCGCAGCGCCAAGCTGTTCGAGCAGTGCCTCCAGCTCGCCTTCCTTCAGGAATTTGTTGAACGAACAGTTGGGGGCTGCGTCCGCCCAGCGGATATAGGCCAGTCCCTTGGCACCGATGCCCTTTGCGTGCTCGGTGAGCTTATCAATTTTCTTTCTGGTATAGGCTGCTGCGGCATTTTTCGCCACGATCGCCTTAACAGCGCCGCCGTCCGCCAGCGCGTTTATAAATACCGCGAAGTCCGTCTTTGCTGCCCAGTCGGAAATATCCTCGATCAGCATCTCAAAACGGGTGTCCGGCTTATCGGAGCCGTAGCGGTTCATCGCTTCCTCAAAGGTCATGCGCGGCAGTCTTTCCGGCACGTCAACACCGATCGTTTCCTTCATCAGGCGTTGAATAAAGCCCTCGGACATCGTCATAATATCATCGCAATCCACAAAGCTCATTTCCAAGTCGATCTGCGTAAATTCAGGCTGACGGTCAGCTCTCAGGTCCTCATCGCGGAAGCAGCGCGCCAGCTGAATATAGCGGTCAAAGCCGGCGATCATGGTCAGCTGCTTATAGATCTGCGGCGACTGCGGCAGCGCATAGAACTTACCCTCGTGAATTCTGGACGGTACAACATAGTCGCGCGCCCCCTCCGGCGTGGACTTGATCATCATCGGCGTTTCGATCTCGATGAAGCCGTTCTCATAATAGTATTCACGGGCAAGCTGCGCAATCTTATGGCGCATCAGTATATTCTTTGTCAGGCGCTCGTTGCGCAGGGCAAGGTAACGGTACTTCAGCGTTACATCGTCACCCACCTGATCGCACTTTTCCACCTCAAACGGCGGCGTCTGCGCTTTGGACACAATACGGAAATCGTTAACGATCACCTCAATATCGCCGGTCGGCAGCTCTTTATTTTTGCTTTCACGCTCCGCGACAACGCCCTTGGCAGCAACGACCCACTCCGTGCGGGCTGACTTGGCTTTTTCAAAAATCGCCCGATCCGTCGCCTCGTTGAAGGAAAGCTGGATAATGCCGCTTCTGTCGCGCAGATCAATAAAGATCAGGTTACCCAGGTCGCGCTGACGCTGTACCCAGCCGAACACCGTGATCTCCTGTCCGACATTCTGCAGATTAAATTCGGCGCAATACGCCGTTCTTTTCATACCATTGATTGATTCGCCCATCGTTTTATTCTCCCAAACCGAATAGTTTATTAAAGTCAAGTGCTTCGCCGTTAATTTCAAGATCCTTCAGCTGCTCGTCCATGCTGATGGCATAGAAGGAGGAAACAAAGGTGGTCAGGCTAATATCGTTCGCCTCGCCGGTCGCCATGTTCTTGAGCTTCGCCGTACGTTCCTCCACCTCGTTATCGCCCAGCACAACATTGAATTTAGCGCCGAGCTTATCAGCATATTTCATCTGTGCGCGCAAGCCTCTATCATTGAGATCGTATACCACACTAAAGCCTTCATCACGCATATCCTTAGCGATCTCGACCGCCTTCAGCTTCGCCTTCTCACCGAGCGCCGCAATGAACAGATCCGGCTTGGCAGGCTCCGGGAATTCACATCCCTGCGCCTCCATGACCAGCTGCAGGCGCTCCAAGCCCATACCGAAGCCAAGCGAGGGTGTTTTCTGTCCGCCGAGCTCATCAATCAGCCCGTCATAACGGCCGCCGCCGCAAACCGTGCCCTGCGCGCCGATCGCATCAGCCACAAACTCAAACACCGTTTTTGTATAGTAATCCAGCCCTCTGACGATCTGCGGATTGACCTGATAAGGGATCTGCATGGCGTCAAGGAACTTCTTCACCTCTTCAAAATGCGCGCGACAGTCGTCGCAAAGGTAGTCTAAGATCACCGGTGCGCCAGCAGCGAGCGCCTTATCCTCAGGGCTTTTGCAATCTAACAGGCGCATCGGGTTGCGTTCCAACCGTTCCTGACAGGAGTGGCACAGCTGATCCTTGTACTGCGTAAAATATGCCTTTAACGCCTCGTGATATTTTGCACGGCATTCCGGACAGCCGATGGAATTGATCTCCAGATGCAGGTCGTTTACGCCGAGCGTATCAAACACCTGCTTGGCGAGTGCAATAATTTCCGCGTCAGCGAGCGGTGAGGTCGCGCCGAAGCACTCCACACCAAACTGATGAAACTCACGCAGTCTGCCGGCCTGCGGCTTTTCGTACCGATAACAGGAGGTCAGGTAACAGATCTTTTGCGGCAGCGCCTCATTAGACAGCCCGTTTTCAAGGAACGCACGCGCTGCGCCTGCCGTGCCCTCCGGCCGCAGGGTAATGGACCGTCCGCCTTTATCGTCAAAGGTATACATCTCCTTCTGTACGACGTCCGTGGTATCGCCCACGCCGCGCTGGAACAGCTCGGTATGCTCAAATACCGGTGTGCGCAGCTCCTTATAGCCGAAATTTTCTGCCACAGAAAGACAGGTTGCCTCGATATACTGATTTTTATGCACCTGAGACGGCAGTACGTCGTTAGTGCCTTTGATTGCTTTGGTAATTAACGCCATATTTTTCTCCTATACATTGGTTATGCGGAGCGATGAAAAGACATTGCCCCGCAAACACAAAAAGTTTATTTATCTGTTATAACGCGGATTCACGATCTCGCGCCATTCAAAATCGCCGCGCTCTACGCCCCTGATCAGTGCCTCCGCCGTGGCAATATTGGTTGCAAACGGGATGCTGTGAACATCGCATAACCGCAACAGGTCGCTGTCATTCGGTTCGTGCGGCTTCGCCGTCAGCGGATCACGGAAAAAGATGAGCAGGTCGATCTCGTTACACGCGATACGGCTGGCGATTTGCTGTCCGCCGCCCTGAGCGCCGCTCAAAAAGCAGTTGATATTCAGGCCGGTCGCTTCTTTAACAAGCTTACCGGTAGTACCGGTGGCGCATACGTCGTGCCGTGAAATGATGCCGCAATAGGCGATGCAGAACTGCACCAGTAATTCTTTCTTGGCGTCATGAGCGATTAAAGCAATATTCATACTGTCCCTCCTATTACAAATAATACGCTGAAATAAAAGTTTGCTAAGTATTATAATAACACAAAATAAAAGCCGATACAAGTGAAAAATTGTCAGTCGAGCAGTACGCCCTCCTCCTGAGCGGTTTTTACATTGGTATTATGCGAATAGTAGTAGTCGATCACACTGGTCGTGATCTCTGCCGTAGAGGAACCGGAGCCTGCCAGCTCAATAGCGGAGGCCACGCTGATCTCCGGATTTTCGTAAGGTGCAAAGGTAATAATAAAACCGTTATTGTGCTTGATACCGTTCACAACGACCTGTGAGGTACCGGTTTTACTGGCCACGTTGACGTCCAACGTGCTGAACACCTTTGACGGACCGCCGTCGGTCGCCACCAGGCGCATACCCTCCCGCACGATACGCATATTGTTTTCGCTGACGGAAACGGTTTTTACCACGTTACTGCCCGTTTCGCTGACAACACCGGTAGCGTTAGAGATATGCGATTTGACAAAATGCAGCTGATAACGCGTACCGCCGTTCGCCACCGTCGCGCAGTAATTCGCCAGCTGCAGCGGCGTAAAGAGGTTGTCCGACTGGCCGATCGCTGCCTGGATCGTATCACCAGGCCGCCAGGTCATGTTCAATTTTTTACGGTATTCCGGACCGGCCAGCAGGCCGCTTGCCTCCGGAATTTCCACGCCCGTCTTTTCACCGAGGCCGAACATAGCGCCGTACATATTCATTTTGCTGATACCCAGCTGATTGGCGCAATTGTAAAAATAGATATTACAGGAATCGCGCAGCGCCGTTCTGACATTCTCGCCGCCGTGTGAATCCAAACAGCCGAATTCCATGTCGATATAATGATACACGCCGTCGCAGTTAAAAACGGTATCCTCCGTCACGACGCCCTCCTCCAGTGCGGCCGCCGCCATCATCGGCTTAAAGGTAGAGCCCGGCGCATAAGTACCCATCGCAAAACGGTTATACAGCGGCGTATTGTCGCGCGCCAACAGCTCAGAATAGTGGTTGTAGTATTCCTCCAGATTGTATGACGGATAGCTAGCTGCCGCCAGTACCTCGCCGTTATTACAATCCTCTACGACTACCGCGCCGGTAGAATTATAGTAGTCAACGCTTTTACACACCTTTTCCAGCTCCTGCTGGGCAATACGCTGCAGATCCTTGTCGATCGTCAGCACTACCGTGTCGCCCTGCGACGGTTCCTTCGTTACGGTTTCCGTCACATTGCCGTCACCGTCGATGGTAACCGTCTTTTCGCCGGGAATACCGCGCAGATACGGCTCCATTGCCGCCTCAATGCCGGATTCACCGATCTCGTCCGTAATGCCGTAGCCCTCGTCCTTGAGGCGGGCATATTCCTCGGCATTGATTTTACGGATCGTACCGATAATATGCGGCGCCAACGAAGGATCGGCATACTCGCGGTAAGCGACCACCTTCACGTCCGCACCGCGGTAATATTCATAATTTTCTTTAATTTGCGCTACCGTACTGTCACTGACATCGTCCGCAATCGTCACCGGATTAGAAACGGAAAACAGCAGTCTTGTCAGCTCATACCGCACGGCGCCGATCTCCAGCGTCAGCGCCGGACCAAGGGTTTCGAGATAGCTCTCCAGTCCGTATTTTTCCACCATCGCGTCAAAGCAGTTTTGCGCGGTAGCATAAGCCTGCAGGTTAAGCATATCGCGGCTTTTCATATTGGCAATATCGGTTTCGTAAGTATCGGAGTCCTCTTCAGTAAAAAAGGCAGCGCTGCCGTCGGCATTCAGCTTCAGCGGCAGGTTATGCACATACGCCTCCCCGTTCGCCTGAAACAGGCTGATCAGTGCATAGATAATGCCGTTGCGCTCCTCATTTTCCTCCGCAGACGGAAAATAGGCTGCGTCCAGCACAATGCTGTTGCCCTGACGGTTCGTTACCAGCGGATTACCGTTGCGATCCACGATCTCACCGCGCGCTGCCGGCAGCGGTACGGTATAGGTTTTCACCGTGTTATTCTGCGCGGCATACAGGTCATGATTGACGATTTGTATATCGTATAGCTGCCAGCCAAAGCCGAGGACGGTCAACACCACCAGAACGATCGCCATCGTCGTTCTGCCGCTCTTATAAATTTTTCGCATTCCGTCCCCTCCTTTCACCGAGCAGTCGTTTTTTATTCGTGAATCGTTTCTGTTTTATTCAGCCGTTTCTCCAACGGCTTCAGCGCCAGCCGGAGCAGCGGCGCCACTAAGATCGTATACACAGCGGTCGGCAAGTAAAACCGTACCAGCGCCGTGCCGGCACCCTCGCTGCCGCCGATCAATACGAAGCACAGCCAGTACAGCGCGCAGTAACCGATCACCGCCAGCGCCGCCGCCAGCAGATCGTACACGGGCGTACTGCGAAAGATAAACGTTACCAGCACGGAGGCAAGGTAGCACGCCAGCATAAGGTAAATGCTGTTAAAGCCCTTCGTCTGCGCGCTGGTCATATCCAGCACCGCACCGCCGAGCAGGCCGAACAGCGCGGCCGTTTTTTCATCCTCGTTAATGCCGAGCAGCACCGCCGTCGGCACCACGATCAGGCAATGCGCACTGCCGATACTGAAGCGCAAGGACAGCACATTTTGCAGCAGCGCAGCCAGCAGCAGCACGGCAGCGTACACGCCATATTTAATTGTGCGTTCCTTCTTCGTCAGTTCCATAAGTTAAAAATCCGTCAATATCATACAATCTGTCAGCTCGTTGATCGCCACCTCCGGCGTGATGACTGCATAAGAGGAAATATCCGTGGCTTCTTCATCGATTTCGTATACGGTACCGATCACTAAGCCCTTCGGCACTGTACCGCCGATGCCGGCCGTACAGATAATAGAGCCGTAAGCAATGTCGGTAGCAGAGGAAAGATTCGCCATCTTACACTGTCCGTTCACTGCCAGCTTAGCGTTGCCCGTAACATATGATATTTCGCCGGAAATAATCTCGTAAGCGGACACGTTAAAGGACGGATCCAGCACCGTCTTTACCACACTGTAATCAGGATATACCTCATCAACGATACCTACCAGACATTGACGGTACAGCACCGCGTCACCGACCGTCACACCGCTGAGCGAGCCCTTACTAACGGTAAAGGACTGATAGATATCGGCGCTGTCGCGCGCAATCACGGTCGCCTTTTCAAACTGATATTCGGGATTCGCTTCCTTCAGCTCCAAAAATTCTTTGTATAGCTCGTTTTGGTTTTTTAAGTTTTCATAATCTGCAAGCTGCGCCTTATAATCGCTGATCTCGTCCTCCAGCTCAGCGATCTGCTGTTCATAAGCCGCGTCGCCTTCCAGTCCGCCAAACACGGTTTCCAGCCCGGAAGCCAGCTTTTCCGCCACGTAATGGCAAGGGGCAAACACCGTTCCCACCACCGCAGAGGGCAGCGTTTCACGGTGACCGGCTGCAGAGGCGAGCAGTGCGCCGATCAACAGCAACGCCGCGATAGCGCCGACCAGCTTCAGCCTGCTACTACTCAATATCTTTTTCATGCATTACACCAATTTCTTTATTTCGCTCTTCTCAGCTTTGCGGCTGTTCCCTTGACCACACATTCCGACGGATCGTCCGGCAGGATCACCGGAATACGGATCTCCTCCTCCAGCCGCTGCTTCAGCCCTCTGAGCTTTGCCGCGCCGCCGGCCAGGTAAATGCCGCGGTCCATAATATCGGCAGCCAGCTCCGGCAGGGTGACCTCCAACGTTTCCTTCACCGCAATGATAATCGCATCCACCGGATCGTTCAGCACATAGCGAATGTCGGCCGAAGTCACCTCGGCGCTGCCGGGGAGACCGTCCTCCAGATTCCGTCCGCGCACCTCCATGGCTGCCTCACCGTCGTAAGCGGCAGCCGAGCCGATCTTCAGCTTGATATCCTCTGCGGTCCTTTCACCGATCAACAGGCCGTGCTTGCGCTTCATATAGTTCACGATCGCCTCGTCAAAGGCGTCGCCGCCGACCTTAATACTGCGGCAGGCGGCAATACCGCCGAGCGACACGACAGCAATATCGCAGGTGCCGCCGCCGATGTCAACGATCATAGAGCCTGTTGCCTCAAAGACCGGCAAACCGGCACCGAGCGCAGCCGCCATCGGTGCTTCCATCAGCTCGACCTCCTGTGCGCCGGCAGCGCGCGCAGCGTCCTCCACCGCACGGCGTTCCACCTCGGTTACACCGCTTGGCACAGAAATCACCACGCGGGTTTTGGTGAACATACTCCGTTTGCTGGAACGGTACATAAAATCGTGCAGCATATCGGCGGTCATGTCGAAATCAGCAATAACGCCGGCGCGGATCGGCATAACCGGCACGATGGAACCGGGCGTTCTGCCAATCATTTTTTTCGCTTCGCCGCCCGTTGCCAGCACACGCTTTGACTTGACGTCGACTGCTACCACGCTCGGCTCATTGATAATCACATTACCCTTGCGGTCGGCCACCAGCGTCGTAGAGGTGCCCAAATCGATACCGATATCTCTTGAAAAAATCATATTCCCTCGCTCACTTTCGCGGTAAAATCAAAAGAGTTAAACTTTTAGGAATATATTATATAATAACCTGCCGTCAAACTCAACACTAAATTCAAAAATTTGTAAAATATTAAAAATTGATTTATTGCTGACACTGTGCTATACTTTTCGGGAGGTATAGTGTGAAAATCACACTATAGATTTATATTGCCCTCAAAATTTGCCGGTGGCATAATTTTGAGATGGCTGTAATCACCATAACGTCTGTTCAGGCAACGCAGGATTTTGTGATTATAAATTAGCTATTAGAGTTGCCTGAAAGACTATGGTGATTATTATGAAAATCGGTAATCTGACATTCAACCATATCGCCTTTCTTGCCCCAATGGCAGGCATTGCCGACCGCGCCTTCCGCGAGCTGTGCGTGCAATACGGGGCGGCCTACACTGTTACGGAAATGGTATCCTCGAAAGGCCTGACCCTGGGCGACCGCAAAAGCGGCGCGCTGCTAACGATCGGTGACGCAGAACGTCCCTGTGCAGCACAGATCTTTGGAGACGAGCCGGAGGTGATGGCGGCAGCTGCCGTAAAATGCTTAGCCTACCAACCGGCGGCGATCGACATCAACATGGGCTGTCCTGCACCGAAGGTGGCGATGAACGGCGGCGGTGCGAGCCTGATGAAACGGCCGGCGCTGGCCGAAGAGATCGTGCGCGCTGTATGCGACGCGGTTCCCCTTCCCGTCACCGTCAAAATGCGCAAGGGCTGGGACAGCGACAGTATCAACGCCGTTGAGCTCGCCGTCCGCTGTGAGCGCGCCGGCGCTGCCGCGATCGCTGTTCACGGCAGAACGAGGCAGGAAATGTACGCCGGTAAGGCTGACACCGCCATTATCCGCGCTGTGAAAGAGGCTGTGAGTATTCCCGTTATCGGTAACGGCGACATCACAGACGAGCAGAGCGCCGCCATTATGCTGGAACAGACCGGCTGCGACGCGTTGATGATCGGCCGCGGTGCGCTCGGCAATCCTTGGATCTTCGCAAAGATCAACGCCTATTTGGACGAATGTCGTGTACTGCCCGATCCGACCGTCACACAAAAGATGGCGACGATGCTGCGCCACACTGAAAAAATGATCGCTTATAAAGGGGAATATACCGCTATGCGCGAGGCGCGCCATCACGCCGCCTACTACACCAAGGGCCTTCGCGGCGGCGCCGCCCTGCGGCGGGAAATCGCCACCTTTGAGCACTTTGAACAGCTTCAGGAGCTGTCTTACCGAATCGTAAAGGAAAACGAATAATGGAGCACACTCTGAACATTGTATTGATCGAACCAGAAATTCCGCAGAACACCGGCAATATCGCACGTTCCTGCGCTGCTACTGGCGCACGGCTGCACTTAGTAGGACCGATGGGCTTTCACATCACCGACAAGCAGGTAAAACGTGCCGGTCTGGATTATTGGGACAAGCTGGACATAACCTATTACGAGTCCACACTTGATTTCTTTGAGCAGCACAAGGACGGTGAATTTTTCTACTTCACCACCAAAGCAGAGCAGGCGCACAGTGACATCACTTATCCGCCCAACTGTTTTTTAGTTTTCGGCAAAGAGACGAAGGGACTGCCTGAGGAGCTGCTCAAGGCCAACCACGACCGTTGCGTACGGCTGCCGATGCGCGGCATTATCCGCTCGCTGAACCTGTCTAATGCTGTTGCCGTCGGGATGTATGAGGTGCTGCGTCAGTGGGATTATCCGGCGCTTTCCGCCAAAGGCGCACTGCACCGTCTCCACTGGTAAGAGAGTGAAAAGCAGCAAACAAAAATTTGACAAGCGGATAAAATAGTATTACAATATAGCTTGTTTTTCTATTTTCAAATTTGTGTTATGACAGGGGAAACGTATGGACACTGAACGCAAGACAACATCATTCGATAACAAATTTATCGTGCTTCTGAAGCGCGTCATTATCATGCTGATGGATTTTATCCTGTTCAGCTTATGCAACATGGCGGTCTGTATTTTTACCGAGGGCGGCAAGATCGTCGGCACCTCCTATCAGGATATCGCCTTTTCCTATTTTCATTTCTTTTTAGTTGGCGCCATCGCGATTTTCATCAACTACCTGTTTGGCCTTTACCGGTCGGTTTGGACCTTTGCCGGTATTGATGAAATCGTGCGCGGCATCGGCTCTGCCGCCGTACAGACGGCTGCGCTGTTCGTCGTTGACCGTGTGATTTTCAAAGCGCTGCTGCAAAGAGGCGTCGGCGGACTGGCTTATTACGCTTACATACTGTTCTTTGTGCTGATCGGCATCGCGATCATTCTCCCGCGACTGAGCTTTCGTTTTTTAAAGAGATTTACGTTGTCAACACTGCGCATCAGCGCACAGCACGACCGGGTAATGATCGTCGGCGCGGGTTTCATGGGCAACTTCGTGATCGATGCGCTGAACGTAGAGCAATTCCGCAACGGCGAGCCGGTCATCGCGGTGGATGATAACCCGGCGAAGCGCGGCAAAAAGATCAACGGCATCAAAGTGGTCGGCACCTGTGCGGATATCCCGACATTAAAGGAAAAATACAGAATCGATCAGATCATCGTCTGTATTCCCTCTGCTTCCAAGGCACGGCAGAGCGAGATCATCAATCTGGCAATGAGTACCGGCGCCAAGGTAAAAATCAGCCCGTCTATCGAGGAGATGTTTGACGAAAAGGCGAAGCGCCGCGTCAGAAGTGTAGAGATCACCGACCTGTTGTCCCGTCCCGAGGTAAAGCTGGACAAAAAGGTGTGCCGCTATTTGATCGTCAAAACTGTGCTGGTAACCGGCGGCGGCGGCTCCATTGGCAGCGAACTGTGCACCCAGGTGGCGCGCTATAACCCGAAAAGCATCGTTATTTTTGATATTTACGAAAACTGCGCCTTTGAGCTGCAAAACGATTTAAACGACAAATACGGCGACGAAATCGACATCAGCGTACGCATTGGTTCGGTGCGCGATATGGACAGGCTGCGCGAGGTGTTTGAGGAATTCCATCCTGACGTGGTGTTCCACGCAGCAGCGCACAAGCACGTACCGCTCATGGAGGACAGTCCCTGCGAAGCCGTTAAGAACAATGTGTTCGGCACCTATAACGTAGCGATGGTGGCCGACGAATTCAAGGTGGATAAAATGGTCATCCTCTCCACGGATAAGGCGGTAAACCCCACCAACGTCATGGGCTGCACCAAGCGTATTACGGAGATCATTGTTCAGCACGTAAACGAGACGTCGCAGCACACCGAATACGCGGCGGTGCGCTTTGGCAACGTGCTCGGCTCGCACGGCTCCGTGATCCCGATCTTCAAAAAGCAGATCGCCCAGGGCGGCCCTGTTAAGGTGACCCATCCTGACATCACACGCTACTTTATGACTATTCCCGAGGCAGCACAGCTGGTATGCCAGGCAGGCGGCTTGGCCAAGGGCGGCGAGGTCTTTGTATTGGACATGGGAGAGCCGGTTAAAATTATGGATTTGGCTAAAAATCTGATCCGTCTTTCCGGCTTCACTACTGACGAGATCCCGATCGAGATCGTCGGCCTGCGTCCGGGCGAAAAGCTCTACGAGGAACTGGCCATGGATTCCGAACTGGAGTCACGTCAAAAAACGGCTAACGAAAAGATTTATGTCAACCAGCCGATGGAAATCGACGACGACAATTTCAACCAGATGCTGGCAGAGCTGGCGGACATTACGGAGGAAAATGTACGTACGGTACTGATGAAATATGTGCCGAACTACCATCCGGCAGAAAACTAAAAAAAGCAGTACGTAAAAGCAATACACCGAAAGCAACACCCCAAACGACTAACGCCGTTTGGGGTGTTTTTTGAGTATTTTTTGTTATTCAATAAAATCATCGATCGTCAGCTGCTGCGTTTCCGTCATTGCTTCGTCCGTATAGATTTCGGGATACCAGTGTCCTGCCATCCAGTAAATATTATGAATCCCCTTCGCGTCGCAATAGGACTGCGGATAGCGGATATTTTCATTCACGGTGGTCTCCGTCGTCTTTTTTACGTTGTGCTTCACCCGCACACCGACCACCACAAAACGGTAATCGGGCATCAGGTCGCTGTCTACGCTGACGGTGAGACAGTAGTCCTCCGGCTGAATGAGATGGCCTGTGTGATAGAGGCTTCTGGTTTTGATCCGATCCTGATACTGAAACAGGCTGTCCTCCGTAAAATTGCCGTAGCAATTGTACGGGAACACATAGCCGTTGTCGTCCTCCGGTTTTGTATTCGTGTAAAAGGCGGCGACAACCTTGTATTTTTCATCGCCAAACAGCGTGCGGAAGGTGAGCGTTTGTGAGGCGTCCAGATAGCCGTCCGCCGTGGCATAAACCCGTTCCAGATCCGCCTGTTCGCTCGTCAGGGCGATCGCGCGGAAATGCTGATCCTCATAGATGCTGCTGCCCTTTTCAAAAAGCGCTTCGCCGTTCTCAGGCTCGGAATACACCGCCTCGTCGGTATCGGTATCGGTGATCACGAGCTTTCCGGCAAGCGACGGATTTTCGCCATAAGCCTCATAAAACTCCCTGCGAATGCCGTCCGGATATTCCACACCGTACTGCGCGGCGTATTTTTTCAGCGTGGCAGTCCTGCCGACCTGCGCCAGCTTGACGCCGCCGAATACCAGCACTATTACCAATAGTACCGCGCCAAGCGCCGTCAGCGTTTGCTTTTTCAGCAGCTTCTTTACACCGGCCTTCATTTTCGGCAGATAGTTGGCACGGAAATTCACCTTAATCTTCTTGGCAACCGACTCCTTATTTTCACCCTCCCCGGCGGTCTCCTCTGACGGGCCGTCCAACCAAACAAGCCCGTCCGGCTCCTCCTCGGTCTCAGACAGCTTTGGCTTCGGCGGCGCCAGCGCCTCCTGCTGCTCCTGCTGCACCTCGGTCACCGGCGGTTCCTCCCCTGCCGGCTCCGACGCGCTGTCGTCCTTGTTTTTCATCGTGTAGAGAATGTCCTCTACCTCCATATCAAATTTCATGCTCTCACCCTTTATTTAATGACCGTTTTTCTGGCATTTTTCACGGCTTGCTCCATCAGCTCATCCGCGTTCACCAGCGCCGCTTCAGCTGCTGCCACCTCGTCCAGCTTGGCACGTGTTTTAGGATGCTTCGGTGTAAAAACAGTGCAGCAGTCCTCGTACGGCTGGATAGAGGTTTCAAACGTGTCGATCTTACGGGAAATACTGATGATTTCCGCCTTGTCTAAACCGATACACGGACGGAACACCGGCAGCTCTGCTACCGCATCCGTACAGCCGAGGGCATAAATCGTCTGGCTGGCGACCTGGCCTACGCTTTCGCCGGTGATCAGCGCATGACAGTGCTGATAGCGCGCCAGCCGCTCGCTGATCCTCATCATATATCTTCTCATGATAACGGTGAAATATTCCTCAGGGCAGCAGTCGCGGATCGCCGTCTGCAAATCGGTAAACGGTACGACATACGTGGTGATCGGGCCGCTGTAACGCGCCACCTTATGCAGCAGGGTCATCACCTTCTGCTCTGCCAGCTCGGTGGTGAACGGCGGCGAAGCAAAGTGTACTGCCACCAGCTCCACACCGCGTTTGGCCATCATATAGGCGGCTACCGGCGAATCGATACCGCCGCTGATCAGCACGGCCGCCCGTCCGTTCGTGGACACCGGCATACCGCCGGCTCCCTTGATATTATTACCGCGCACAAAGGCATAATTGTCGCGGATCTCCACCGTCACGGTCAGCTCCGGCTGATGCACATCTACCTTTAAACGCGGATAACGGGACAGCAGGAAGCCGCCAAGCTCCTGCTGAATCTGCGGCGATTTGAGCGGAAATTTTTTATCGCTGCGCTTTGCCTCCACCTTAAACGTCTTGGCAGTTGACAGCGCCTCGTCGAGGTATTCCAGCGCCGTTGCCTTCACCGCGTCCATGTTCTTTTCACACACGGCCGCACGCGAAAAAGCAGCAATACCGAACACGCGGCTGACAGCGTCCACAGCGTCGTCAAGGTCAATCTCTCCGTCCGCAGGCTCCATCATGATCGTGGACTGCGACTTGGTATACGTAAACTCCCCGATATGCTGCAAGGATTTTTTGATGTTTTTGATCAAGATATCCTCAAAGGTGCTCCGGTTTAAGCCCTTGAGCGCCAGCTCACCGTTTTTAATTAATATTACTTCTCTCATAGTTTTTCCTTTACAATGGATATTTTTCAACCGTTTCGCGCAGTGCGGCGACCAGTGCGTCGATCTCTGCCGTCGTGGTAAAGCGCGAAAAGCTGATTCTGACAGAATGCTCAATGACCCTGTCCGGCAGGCGCATCGCCGTGAGGACATGGCTTTTTTTACCCTTCGCACAAGCGGAACCGCTGGAGAGGCAGATACCGTATTGCGCAGACAAGTGCTGCACTACTGTCTGGCTGGTCATGAACGTGGGAACAAACAGGTTAATAATATAGTCGCTCGCCGCGTCGCCGCTATTCAGCTTTACGCCGTTGATCGCGCACAGCTGTTCCCGTGCGTAGGTGTTGAGCGCGCGCATCGCCGCCGCCGTCTCCCTTTCATCAGGCAGCAGAGCTGCGGCCTTGCCGAAGCCGGCGATCAGCGGCGCCGCCTCGGTTCCCGGTCTGATTTTTTGCTCCTGCGCGCCGCCGTACTGGCGCGGCACGAGGCGTGTGCCTTTTTTGATATACAGTGCGCCGACGCCCTTCGGTCCGTGAATTTTATGCGCCGTTACGGTCACCAGGTCGGCGCCGAGCTTTTTTGGCTTCACCGGTATTTTCCCGTAAGCCTGCACGCAGTCAAGGTGTACCAGCGCCGGTGCGCCAACGCGGTTAACCGCCTTACGGATCGCCTGCACCGGCAACACCGAGCCGACTTCATTATTGACATACATGACGGTCACGAGCACCGTATCGGGCGTGATGGCTTCCGTCAGCTGCTGCTCCGTGATACAGCCGGTACTGTCCGGCAGCAGCCGTATCACCTCATAGCCCTGCTGCTCCAGCACCTTCACCGCCTCCAGCACGCTTTCGTGTTCGATCGCCGTCGTCACGATCCGGTTACCGCGGCGGCGATTGGCTGCTGCGGCGCCGAAGATGGCAAGGTTATTCGCCTCGGTTCCGCCGGAGGTAAAGACAAGCTCCTCCGGCTCAGCGGACAGGCTGGCAGCGATCGCTTCACGCGCCTCACGCACCGCGGCGTTTGCGTCCAGTCCGACGCGGTGAAAGGAGGACGGATTGCCAAAATTGTCCGTCATCATTTTATAGACAGCCTCAGCCGCCTCCGTCAGGGGGCGCGTGGTGGCACTGTTATCAAGATAAATCATGTTTTTTCAGATATTCCTTTAGTTTTAATGCGGCGGCCACGGTCTTAGCGTCCTTGATCTCGCCGCTCATAATTTTTTCAATGATCGACTCCAGCGTCAGGAAGTACACCTCGAGGAACTCGCCCTCGTCCGGCTCCTGCTCATCAAAGCGAATACCGGTAGCGCCGTACAGGCGGATGATCTCGTTCGTGTAGCCGGGGCTGGGATAGATCTCACCGAGCGAAAAGTAGTTGTCCGCCACCGCGCCGCATTCCTCTTTGAATTCACGCTGACCGGTCAGGAACGGATCCTCGCCCGGCTCCACCTTGCCGGCAGGGATCTCGTAGATCGTTTCACGGTACGGATAACGGAACTGGCGCACCATCGGGATTTTGCCGTCGTCGGAAATACCGATCACGGCCACGCCGCCCGGATGGTCCACGCACTCTCTGCCGCTGGTTTTACCGTTACAAAGCTGCACCGTATCGACGTGCATCCGCAGTATCCTGCCGTCCAGCAGTGTGTTTTCCGCCACGGTGCGTTCATACATACCGAGCGCGATCGCTTCCAGGTCAGCCGGTTTTTCAGCGATAAAGTCCGCGCCGCTCTCCTTCAGCTCCTCGGCAGTGCCGTAGCCCCACAGCACGCCGACTGCGGTCATACCGTTAGCGTGCGCGCCATCCATATCATACGAACGGTCGCCCACCATCATCGCCTCCTCTGCGCTGACGTTCAGCGCATGCAGGGTGCGCGCAACAATCTGCGGCTTCGGTTCTGTATCAGCGTTCAGCGCTACCCCGTTGACCACGTCAAACAGGGAGGTAAAATCAAAATATTCCAGTAGTCTGTTCACGAATTTCGTCGGCTTGGAGGAGGCGATCGCCAAGCGCAAGCCGGCCTGCCGCAAGGCCTCCAGCACCGCTTTGATACCGTCATAAGGTACAGACTCCAGCACGCCGCCCTGGGCATAATCCTCGCGGTATTTTTCCACCAGCTGCCGCGCCTGCGCATCGGTCGCGCCGTGCTTCTTAAACGAATCAACCAGCGGTGGGCCGATGAAGTAATCCAGCGCCTCCGCCGGCGGACAGTCAAAGCCCATACTCAACAGCGCATAACGCGCGCTGCGTTTAATGCCGCGTCCGGTGTCGCACACCGTGCCGTCAAAATCAAAAATTACTGCCTTTATCATCGTATCGCCTCACATTCAATAGGCTATTATACCATACCCGACGGCATTTGACAATCCGTTATTCTACTATAAAAAGTTGAAAAAAATTGAAAAAAAGTGCCAAAAACTATCACTTGTGATGATGTGCAGCGCAAAATTCTTTGCTATAATACAATTGAAAAGGTAGCATAAGTAGTTAATGAGATTACGAAAGGAGATTACAACATGGGACTTTTTAGTAAGAAAAAGAAGGAAAACCCAGCGCCGGTCGCTCCGGCACCAAAACCGGCGGCGCCTGCCGCACCGGTGGCAGCACCGCCGTCCGGCGATCAGCTGACCGCCGTCTATCAGCAATATTTCACGGGTCTTCCGTTCACGGAAGACAGCTCGCCGGCTTATGCCGCCCTGCTGGCAGCAGCAGCGGCAGAGGCGAACGCCAACCGCGCTATCGCCATTCCTGCCACGGAATGTGACGACGCCACGCTGGACCGTTTGGCGGCCAAGGCAACGCCGGAGGACGCAGCGCAACAGCTGGCAGTGGCGTTCAAAACAGGTGAATTCGGTCTGATCATCGAGGACAATGTTTACAGCGTTGACTTTATCGACCGTGTACCGCACTGCGTGGCGCTTGCCACCCTGCTGCTGGCGCAAAAGCTGCCTGCCGGCAACCGCCAGCTCGTGATTGAGCTGGAGCCGGGCACACCGCTCGGTGCGTTCGGAGACGCGCTGAACCAAATTCAGCAATGCGACGCCTCGCTGCATTTCAGCATCACAGAGGCGGCAGATTAAACCCTTTGAACGCTCGTACTATCAACCATCATAATGAAAAGGAAAAGAGATGACCATGAAAAAGAGTAAACGATTATTATCCCTGTTTTTGTCCCTGCTGATGGCGGTCGCCGGTCTTGGCTCCATCCAGGCAGAGGTGTACGCCGGTTTTGAGGACGGCGACGAATGCTTTGCCTGCGGCAACTATATTTGGGACAGTTACCGCTGCAGCGAATGCGGCGCTTGCTCCGACGAGGGCAATGAGAAATGTCATGCCAATACGCACTGTGAATTCTGCGACGCCTGCTTTGCCTCCGTCGGCTATTGGTGCGAGGACTCGGGCATTTGTGCAGACTGCCTTGAGGACATGTTTATGCACTGTAAGGAGTGCGACGCCTGCTTTTGCAGCGAAGGCGGTATTTTGAACGACGAGGGCAGCGTTTGTCTAGGCTGTGAAAAGTGTATCTACTGCGTTGGCGATATCTGCGAGGAGTGCGGTTATTGTGACGAATGTCGTCACCAAGAGGGTGACGCGTTCCACTGTGTGGAATGTGACGCTTGCATTCAGACGGTTCAGTTTTGCGACCTCGCCGAAGGCAATTCCGACCACTGCGTAGACTGCCACGTGATATGCGATCAGTGCGGCCGCTGCAACATCCTTGACGACCTTGACATCTGTGATACCTGCGGCCTTTGCGAAGAATGCTGCGAGGAAAACGCACTGGACGCTGGCTGTGACTGCGGCGACTTCTGCGTGGAGGACTCTGATTTTGCAGACCATTTATGCGAAAATTGCGGCGAATGCTTTGACGTTTGCGAGCAGTGCGAATACTGCGGCTACTGCTTAGACTGCTGCGAGGGTAATTCCGATTGCAGCGACGGTATGTGCATTGAAAATCCCGATTACGAGGAGCATTTCTGCGAGGACTGCGGACAATGCTTTGACGACGTAGAGCAGTGCGACAGCTGCTATGACAGCGGTGAGCTCCGCTGCCGTGACTGCTGTGCTGCGATTTGCGACGATATGGGCTGCGACTGCGGCGACCAGTGCTTTAACGACCCGGATTTTGAGGACCACCTTGCCGATGCGCACGGCGAAAGCCTTGAGCCTATTGCGCATAGCGCGGCTGTTCCCCGTGTGCGTTATTCTTATGACAACACCTACCACTGGAAGAACTGCTCTTACTGTGACAAAGCAAGCCATATCACATCTAAGGCAAAGCACACGCTGGACGCCAACGGCCATTGTACGGTTTGCAGTTATTATAAGGAACTGCCGGTGTATATCACCCATCAGCCTGTCAACGTGACGGGCAAAAAGGGCGTTCACCCTCAACGCGAGGAACTGTTTACTTACAAAGCCAACTTCAGCGTCAGCGCCGAGGGTGTTGGCGATTTGACCTATCAGTGGTATAACTGCAAGCCCAACGGCACTGCGAATTATAAGGTACACAATGACGCGGCGGGCTACGGCGAAATTGGCGGCAACAGCGCCAAGATGACGATCAGTGTTCCCGAAGATATTTGCGAAACGACCTATTATTATTTCTGCGAGATTAAGGATGCCGCAGGCAACAGCGTTAAAAGCGATATTGTCAGCCTCAGCGGCAAGCACAATTTCCTGAAGACCGTGGTTTATGCCAATACCGATACCTCTTTTACGCTGAAAAACGGCCAAAAATGTCAGTGGCGCACCAGCAACGGCCACCAAAAGGAATGTATCTGCGGCACCACGCGCGGCAGGCTGGAAAAGCACAACTTTGATGCAGGCTCCTATGTGGGCGAGGACAAGAACAACCGCGAATGGCTCAAGCATACCTGCAAGGACTGCGGCTATGTGGAATACGTCCAAAAGCACGACCACACGTATGAAACCTTTGAAATTGACGAGGCGCAAACGACCGAATATGCTCACGCTGTGAAGTGTACCTATCCGGATTGCGACCATGTTACCTACGAACTGCACGATTTTTCACCAAGTGTTGTTGCTACGCCTTTTACTGACACCTACGGCGCTTACACGTTAGAATGTGTTGATTGCGGCTATTCAAAGAATGACCCGAATCCCGATCACTATTGGACAAAGAACAACTACCTCGGCTATGCGCGGTATGCGTCTTTGGATAACAGCATTTTCACGAAAAACGATACCGTTATGCTGCGTACCAATATTACAAGGCTTTGGGATAAGACAGGCAGATTTACCAACAAAAAGATTACCGGCTGGAAGGCGACCTGCTTCTACGGCACCTATGCCAATACCAAAATGGACGCCACAAGTTACTTCACCTTTACGCCGCTTTCCGACGGCAACTGGACGGTAAAACTGACAAAGGCGCTGAACAAGGAAGGCAGCAAGGTTTATTTTGAACCCACCTTCGGCACCTGTACCCATAAAAATTCAAAAGTGATTAACGCCAAAGCCGCCGTTTGCAATATCCCCGGTTACACGGGCGACACGGTTTGCGCCGACTGCGGCAAGCTCATTAAAACCGGTAACCCGATCGCGGCACCGAGCACGACGCACACCGGCACGTTAAAATTGGTGACCGGCACCTCCCGTAAGGGCTCCTGCACGATGCGCGGTTACGAGGGCACCTATAAATGCTCCGCTTGCGGTGAAACGGTCAAGGGCAAGCTCTTGGGCTATGACCACGGCAAGTACACTCAAAAAACGGAAGGCTACAAGGCAGCAACCTGTACCGAGGACGGCTACACGGGCGATCAATATTGCAGCCACTGCGGCAAGCTCTCCGCACGCGGTAAAACGATCAAGGCGAACCATAGCAATACAAAGACAATCAATGCGAAGGAAGCTTCGTATACTGCTCCCGGCTATACCGGCGACACGTATTGCAACGTCTGCAAACAGATTGTGAAGTACGGCTATGCTATTCCGCAAAAGAAAACAACCACACTGTCAAGCGTTTCTATTAACTTTATCCCGCCTACTTACGGCACTAACGCTTCCTCGGTGACGCTCCTATCCAAAACAACCGACTATCCCGCTTATGCCGTGACGCTGAACAATCACGCTTGGCAAGTTTACTCAGGCGGCTTTAAGGAATTTAACGGAACCTTCCAAAGCAATGTTCAGTATTATGCCACTTATGCTATAAAACAAAAGTCGGGCTATCAAATTACCGAAAAAACAAAATTTTATATTAACTACAAGCAGATAGAGGCATCGTATGTTCCAAGTCTCGGCTGGATTGTTCAGTATCCGTTCAAGGTAAACGAACCAGTCAAGACTGTGTCCTTCGATTTTGACATCCCTGTTGAGGGCACAAGCGCCTCCGTACCACCTGTTATGAAAAACAGGAGTAGCAATATTACGGAATCAAGATTTTCTGGGACAAGGAGCAGTGCTTGGTATACCGATGACGGAACGGGTAATCTAACCAAATTCAACGGTACTTTTAAAGCAGGAGAATCCTATACAGCTGTAATCTGGTTTAGTGCTGCGGATTCTTATACTTTTTCCGGCGCTAGCGCAAGCCAACGCAAAGCAACTGTTAACGGACAAGAATATTCGTATTCTGCTGGCGCAGGAGGTCTTAATGCAGGCTATGTAACGGTTGAATTTACAGTATCCGACCATCAGTGGGACAGCGGCGTGATTTACCAAAAAGCAACGCCGACGCAGGAGGGCGAAACGGTTTACACCTGCTCCGTCTGCGGCACGACCAAAATTGAAAAAACGGCGAAGACGTCCGACGGCTGGGCACAGCAGGACGGCAAGTGGTATTACTACAAGAGCGGCACGCCCGTTACCGGCTGGCAGACGATCGGCGGCAAGCGGTACTGGTTCTACAGCAACGGCGTCATGGCTACCGGCTGGATCACGAGCGGCAGCAAGAAATACTACTTTGACGCGAACGGCGCACTGGTCACCGGTCTGAAGCAGATCAGCGGTAAATGGTATTACTTCAACAGCGACGGACTGATGCAGACCGGCTGGCAAAAGGTCAGCGGAAAATGGTACTACTTCAACACCAGCGGTGTCATGCAGACAGGCTGGCAGAAGATCAGCGGTAAGTGGTATTACTTCAACACCAGCGGCGTGATGCAGACCGGCTGGCAAAAGATCAGCGGCAAGTGGTATTACTTCACCACGAGCGGCGACATGGTTACCGGCTGGCAGAAGATCAGCGGCAAGTGGTATTACTTCACCACGAGCGGCGACATGGTCACCGGCTGGCAGAAGATCAGCGGCAAGTGGTACTACTTCACCACGAGCGGCGACATGGTCACCGGCTGGCAAAAGATCAGCGGCAAGTGGTACTACTTCAACAGCGGCGGCGATATGCGTACTACCGCGCTGACGCAGGGCGGTAAGACCTATTACTTCAACAGCTCCGGCGTTTGTACAAATCCATAACAACAAATGAAACAGGCCCGACTGCCAACCGGCAGTCGGGCTTTTTCGTATTGTCCGGCTTGTCATTTGCGTATTGAATTTGTAATTAATCTATGATATTATTAAAAAGGAATAATTTAAGCGGCAGGTGATTTTCAATGCTTTTAGCAATTGACGTTGGCAATACCAACATTGTACTCGGCGTCGTGGACGGCGACACGCTGGTGACCTCCGGCAGGCTCTCCACGAACATTCTTGAAACGGATGAGGAATACGCCATGAAGCTGCAGGCCTTTTTGCGGCTGCACCGGGTAAACGGCATTGACGGCGTAATCATTTCGAGCGTCGTTCCGGCGCTCAACGCAACGCTCAAGCGCGCGGCAAAGATCGTGACCGGCCATACGGCGCTGGTCGTCGGCCCCGGCGTCAAAACCGGTCTGTCAATCAAGATCGACGATCCGGCACAGCTCGGCGCGGACATGGTCGTCGGTGCCGTAGCGGCAAAGGAAAAATATCCGCTTCCGGCGATCATCTTTGATCTCGGCACAGCCACCACCGGCTCGGTACTGGACAGGGACGGCAACTTCCTCGGCGGCATCATTACGGCCGGCGTTAAGACCTCTCTCACTGCGCTGGCCACCGGTACAGCGTTACTGCCCCAGATCGACATCACGGCACCGAAAAACGTGATCGGCACCAACTCCATCGACTCGATGAAGTCGGGCGCTGTCATCGGCACCGCCTGTATGCTGGACGGTTTTATCGACCGCTTTGAAGCCCAGCTGGGCGAAAAGGCAACGGTTATTGTCACCGGCGGACTCGGCAAGGCCATCGCCAAAAATTGCACGCACGACATTATCATTGATAACAACCTGCTGATCGACGGACTGGCGATCATCTACCGTAAGAACCAATAAACGAGGAGTGACCTTATGAAAAAATCACTATCCCTTCTGCTCTCCGCGATTCTGGCATTTTCCTGTCTGCTCGGCGTACCGTTTACGGCGACGGCGGCCAGCGTTGCCTCCGGCACCTGCGGCACTGACCTGAGCTGGACGCTGGACGACAGCGGCACCTTGACCGTCAGCGGCTCCGGTAACAGAATGACGGATTATTACGACAACAGTCCTGCGCCGTGGTACGACTACCGCGCACAGATCAAAAAAGCGGTGATTAGCAGCGGTATCGCCAACATCGGCTCACGCGCCTTTTTGGACTGCACCGCTCTGACCGAGGTGGATTGGGGCACGATCGATACGATCGGTGACCACGCGTTCATGAACTGCACCGCGCTCAAGCACGCGATCCTGCCGGACAGCTGCACCTGGATATGGACAAACGTCTTTGAAAACTGCACGGCGCTGCAGAGCGCCTATATCGGCTATGTCAATTCTTATGCCGCCACTGTGCCGCAGGAATGCTTCAAGGGCTGTACGGCGCTGGCTGTCGTCGGTCTCGGCACGGGTATCAGTACACTCGGCACGGATTGCTTCAGCGGCTGCGCAGCACTGACGGCGATTATTTCTGACAACAGCAATATACAGAACACGGACTACAATGTCGTCGGCTGGAGCGACCGGAGCGGCGTTTGCTCAGACAACACCTATTCACAAAGCAAGCTGGAATGGCATTTCGAACTGGGCGAGGCACGTCTTTACTTCACCGGTTCGGGCGACATGAGCTTTTACGAGAACGGCTCACAGCCGTGGCAGCACTTCAGCGGCGCCGTCAATAACGTTGACTTTTCAACGACCGACGGCAAGACCTCTGTTTCTACCACCGCCTTCCAAGGCAGGGACAAAATCGAAACAGTTGATTTCACCAATATCTATGCGATCGGCTGGGGCGCCTTTGCGGAATGCGCTGCGCTGCAGGCGGCCGATTTTAAAGCGCCGCTGACGCAGATATGGAACTACGCCTTCGCTAACTGCACGGCGTTGGATCATATCACCTTTGAAGAAGGCGCGGAGGCACTGCATATTTATCCCTGGGCGTTCAACAACTGCACCGGTACGACCTACTGGCTGAATATCCCGTCAAATTGCAGCGCCATCGACGACCACGCCTTTTGGGGCACGAACTTTAACTACATCCACCTTTACAGCAGTACCGTGACGATTGGTGAGGACGCCTTCGGCAACGGCGAAGGAGGCTACGCGCGTTTCTTTGCACCGGGCGGCGTACAAACAACGACCTTTGACTTCGTCACTGCCAGCCGTGATAAAAACGGTTACAACTGGTGGTACTACTGTAACGACGACGCGCACGTTTACACAACAGAAGCTGTTGCGCCGACCTGCACGGAGCAGGGCTATGACGAATATGGCTGTCACTTCTGTGACGCGGATAAACTGAAAAATAATTTTGTACCGGCGCTCGGACACCAATACCGCTATACCGGCAACACCAACAACGTGCTGCACTATGAATGTACACGCTGTGGAGAAAAGAACCTGGAGCTGAACGCCTTTGAGGCCGGCGAGCTGTTTGCCGGTGCACTAAGCTCCACCGCCGGCGACACAAAATACAATCAATCCGATTATGACGGCAGGGCCGATTTACTGGTGGACGGCGTGATCAACGCCAAAGACTTCAAGATGCTGCAGGACCTGCTGGCAGCGCCGGACCTGACCGGCAAAGAGACCGTCGTCGACACCGCTACTACTTACCAGACGATCGAGGGCTTCGGCGCCTCTGCGGCCTGGTGGTCACAGTACGTCGGCACCTGGGATAATGCGGAGGATATTATCAGGCTGCTGTACTCCCCCACTGACGGCATCGGCCTGAACATCTACCGCTACAACCTCGGCGGCGGCAGCGAGGATCAGCAGGATTATGCGCTGTACGTAGCTGACGCCAGAACCCACTGCTTTATGCAGCAGGACGGCACCTATAACTGGAATAACGACGCCGGCGCTATGAACGCTTTGGCGATCGCCAACCGGCTGAACCCTGATTTAAAGGTAACGCTGTTTGCCAACTCGGCACCGTATTTCATGACGAAAAACGGCAAAACCTACGGCGCGCTGACGACGGACAGCGACGGCAACGTCTCCGGCACGGAGAATCTGGACGCCGCTCAGTTCACCGCTTATGCGAATTATATCACCACCTGTGCGGAGCATTTTATCGACGAGGGCTACGACGTCACCGCCGTATCACCGATCAACGAGCCGGAATGGGATTGGAGCGGCTGGTACAACGGCGACGGCACACAATCCTCAAACCAGGAGGGCTGCCACTTTAACGAGGATACCGCCCGTGCGTTTTACAACAACGCCATGGTACCGGCGCTGCAAAATAACGCCAAGCTGAACGGCAAGGTATCGCTGGAGGTTTGGGAAAGCGGTCAGATCAATCACAACTGGTGGTGGGAGCGCTTTATGAATCAGTGCTTCTCTACGAAGAATTACGATACTGCCTCCACCGGCTGCGACGGTAAAACGACCTACTCCGGCAGCGGCTATGCCGGCAATAACGCGAACATCCGCGCTTACGTTGACGCTGTGGCCACCCACTCCTACTGGGCCTCTACGGACGACAGAACTACCGTGGCGAACCTGGCCAACAACGGCGAATTTTTCAGCTCGCTGAACCTGCGCTTCAAGCAGACAGAATACTGCCAGATGAATACAGACGCCAATACGAATGTGCTCGGTCATATTCAGGCGGAGGGCGGCAACACCAACGGCATGACCATTGACTACGGTTTGGCGCTGGCGGACATCATCTATCAAGACATGACGATCCTCAATGCAGTGGAATGGGACTGGTGGACAGCCTGCGGCAAGGGTGTTTATCCGGACAGCCTGGTGTACGTCAATGCCAGCAATCACGACCATATTGAACCGGCAAAGCGGCTGTGGGCGCTCGGCAATTATTCTAAATTCATTGACGAGGGTGCGGTGCGCGTGAAGGTCACCACCGGCGAGGCCTTCGGCAAGGAGCTGACCACCAACACCACCTATACCTGGACCTCGGGCGACAACTCCGGCGTGGATAAAAACAACTATCTCGAGGAAACAGCTTATCTGAATCCGGACGGCAGCCTTGTCATCGTTTACGTTAATAATTCCGATACTACGGAATGTACCACGTTCACAGAGGGCAGCTATACCAAATTTGAATCTTATGTCACCTCCGCCACGAAGGATCTTGAAAAATACCAGTCCGGCGATCCGGCTGGCGCTGTTTATATTCCGGCGCGCAGCATCACGACCGTCGTCCTCAAGACGGCCGCCACGCACGCAAAAAGCACGGACGGCGCCTATCTGTTCACCTACTTCACTGGTAACAGCCAAAGCGAGCAGCAGATCCGCTTTGCGGTATCGGAGGACGGTTATCATTTTACACCGCTGAACGGCAACAACACGGTCATCACCCAGACAAAGGGCACGCTCAACTGCCGTGATCCGTATATCTTCAAGGGACAGGATAATTACTATTATCTGATCGCTACCGATATGGACGCCTCCACGAACCAGTGGTGGGGCAACAGCAATACGATGGTGCTTTGGCGCTCAACGGACCTCCTCCACTGGACCGATGAAACCGTTATCAACATGAGCGAGATCACCGGCGCCGATGACATCCAGCGCTGCTGGGCGCCGCAGGTATTTTGGGACGAAGCGGCGCAGCAATATATGGTCTACTTCGGGCTGGCTTCCTGGAGCGTCACGCAAAATCTGACCGAGCTGTATTACTGCTACACCGACGATCTGCTCGACCAAAGCCGCTACACCTATCCGCAGCTGTTATATAAACCTGCCGATAACGGTGCAGCGATCGACGGCGATATTATCTATGACAGCAAAACACAGACCTATTATCTGTATTACAAGGACGAATCCAACGCGACCATCTGCTATGTAACGAGCGACAGTCTGACCGGTCCTTACGGCGACGCCGCCAACCCGAAAAAGCTGATTGATACCGACGTCGGCTTAGAGGGCTGTAACGCGCACCGGATCACGGGTACGGACACGATCGTTATGCTGGCAGACGCCTACGGCGACGGCTACTTTGTGATGTGTCAGTCAGACGATTACGAAAATTATACGCTGCTCCCGTCTAACACCTACACCATCAATAATTGCTCACCGCGTCACGGCAGCGTTATCGCCATCAGCGACGCGCAGTATGATGCCCTTATTCAACATTACGGCTATTAATAAAAGAGAGGTAAACCAAATGAATATTGATTCTTTATGCGTACAAGGCGCCTACCGGCCAAAGAACGGAGAGCCGCGCGTCATTCCGATCGTACAGAGCACCACTTTTAAATATGACTCCTCCGTGGAGATGGGCGACCTGTTTGACCTGAAGGCAAACGGCTACTTCTACACCCGCCTGCAAAATCCGACGAACGATTATGCTGCGGCCAAAATCGCCCTGCTGGAGGGCGGCGCTGCCGGTATGCTGACGGCTTCCGGTCAGGCGGCCAACTTCTACGCTGTCTTTAACATCGCGCAGGCCGGCGACCATATCGTCAGCTCCTCTGCGATCTACGGCGGCACCTATAACCTGTTCAACGTGACGATGCGCAAGCTGGGCTTTGACTTCACCTTTGTTTCACCGCATGCCACCGAGGAGGAAATTCAGGCAGCGATCCGTCCAAACACAAAGGCCATCTTTGGTGAAACGATCTCTAACCCTAGTCTGGACATTATGGATATTGAGGTGTTTGCCAAGGTGGCGCACGCCAACGGCATACCGCTGATCATTGACAACACCTTTGCCACGCCGATCAACTGCCGCCCCTTTGAATTTGGCTGCGATATTGTCACCCACTCCACCACAAAATACATGGAGGGACACGCCTCCACCGTCGGTGGTGCGATCGTTGATTCCGGCAATTTTGACTGGGCGCAGAACGACAAGTTTCCCGGACTGACCACACCGGACGACAGCTATCACGGCGTCGTTTATATCGAAGCCTTCGGCAAGGGTGCCTACATCACCAAGGCCACGGCGCAGCTCATGCGTGACCTCGGCTCTATACCGGCACCGCAAAACGCCTTTTTGCTGAATGTCGGACTGGAAACACTGCACCTGCGTGTGAAGCGCCACTGCGAAAATGCGCTCGCCGTTGCCCGCTATCTTGAAAAGCATCCAAAGATCACTTGGGTAAAGTGCGCGATGCTCCCGAACGACGACCAGCACGCGCTGGCGGAAAAATATATGCCAAGCGGCACCTGCGGCGTGGTTTCCTTCGGCATTGCTGGCGGCAGAGAAGCCGCGACAAAATTCATGGATAGCCTGCGGCTGGCTGCGATCGTTACACACGTTGCCGACGCACGCACCTGCTGCCTGCACCCGGCGTCAACTACGCACCGGCAGCTCACGGACGCACAGCTGGAGGAATGCGGCGTCAGCCCCGATCTGGTTCGCTTCTCCTGCGGTATTGAGAGCGCGGAGGATATTATTGCCGACATTGAGCAGGCGCTTGCACAAATTTAATCAAGACAGTCAAAGAAAATGTCAACCGTTTACGGAAAAACGGTTGACATTTTTTATACCGGCGCTTACAATAACCACGGTGATAAACATGAAAAAGAAAGATTTTAAAGTAATCGACCTTGTATATATCGGCGTTGGCGCGGCGCTGATCGCTGTCTGTGCCTTTGCGACCGTGCCGATCGGTCCTGTACCGTTCACGCTGCAGACACTGGGCGTCTGTCTGACGGCCGGTCTGCTCGGACGGCGGGGCGGTATTCCGGCGGTACTCGTATACATCCTGCTCGGTGCTGTCGGCGTTCCTGTCTTTTCCGGCTTTAAGGGCGGCATTGGCGTTCTGTTTGGCGCCACCGGCGGTTACATCATTGGCTTCCTGTTCACCGCGCTGCTGGTCGGTACTGTCGCGGATAAAACGAAGGGCAAGCTATGGCAGCTGCTGCTCGGCATGACGGGCGGCGTGCTGCTCTGCTATGTATTTGGCACGGCATGGTTTGCCGCCGTATTTGCGCACAACGGTGATCCGCGATCGCTCGGCGGTATTCTCTCCGTCTGCGTCGTGCCGTTCCTGCTGCCGGACGCGGTGAAGATCGTTCTTGCCGCAGTTTTGACAAACCGGCTGAAAACTGTTATAGTAAAACCGAAAAAGGGGTGAACCGTCATGAGAATGCGCCATAAAAAGCATCTGGAGGCCCGACTGGCACAGGTGCAGGAATATCTGATCACGCCGCGCAACGATAGCCTGAATCACAAGGATGTGCTGAAGGAACAGAAGCTGTTTGACTTCAGGCAGCTGTTCGGCAATGATCATCCGGTCTATCTGGAGATCGGCGGCGGCAAAGGACAGTTTGCCTGTCAGTTTGCCGCGCAGCACCCGGAAGCAAACCTTTTGATGGTGGAACGCGTGAACGACGTCATTGTCACTGCCTGCGAAACAGCGAAGGCCATGGCGCTGACCAACGTTAAGTTTGTCAGCTGCGCGGCGGAGTACCTTCCTTCCTATATTCCCGCGCACAGCATTGAGGGACTTTTCCTCAATTTTTCCTGTCCGTTCCCGAAGAACACTTATGCCAACCACCGTCTGACCAGTCCGCGCTTTTTAAATAGCTACAAGTCTTTCCTAAAGGACGGCGCTGTGATTTGCCAAAAAACGGACAATATGCACTTTTTTGAATTTTCGCTGGAGAGCTTTTCGCAGTGCGGCTTTGTGCTGTCTGCCATTTCGCTTGACCTGCACAACAGCGACTTCGAAGGCAATATCGTAACGGAATATGAAGCAAAGTTCGCTGCGCAGGGTCTCCCGATCTATCGCTTGGAGGCAAGGCTGCCGCAACAAGAATCTGAAAAATGCTGATTTTTTATCTTTCGTTAGTTGACAGCGATCGGGATAAACGCAAGCTCGAAGCAGTCTACGATGAATACCGAGAAAGAATGTATGACACCGCTTTTGAGATACTGGAAAACCGCGAAGACGCTACACATGAAAAAGGGTTCTATAATAAATGTTGGGGTAGGGATACCTCAACATTTGTTTTTTTGTAAAAAAGGAAACAAAAAACGAGACATATTCCGAAAAAGCCATTACAATAGAGTCGACGAAAACCAAATAGAATGGAGTGAAGAATATGTC
>JAFUEH010000021.1 GCA_017463985.1 Eubacterium sp.
GACCATCATCAAGCGGATGATATTCCTTCTCTATTATCTCTGACAAATCAGCGATAAATTCCTTTTGTTCTTTTTCGTCAAGTGCTGAAAGATAAGGTCGTAGTCCGCTGCCTTTATACCACTCTATCACCATATTCTTGCTGTCAATTAAATGGTAGTAATCGGTGCGCCAAATTGTAACCTCGGAAAAATGCTTTATCAGTTCGTTATAATACCCGTCTTGGTCGAGCATATGGAATTTGCTGACACTTTTTAACTTGCTCCATTTATTTTCAATTAACCCGTACAATAACTTATAAAATTTTGATTCCGCAGCAATCGGAATTTGAACAGCGAAGGTGCCGCTATCTTTCAAAATAGCGTTTATTGAAGCAATCAGCCCACTTTGGTCAGGAATCCAATGAATACAAGCGTTAGAAAAAACCAGGTCAAATTTGTTGTTCAGTTTTGAAAAGTCCTGTGGCGCAAAGCCATGTATAAAGCAAAAATTCTGGTGTTCGGCTTTTGCTCTTTTCAGCATATTTTCATCACTGTCAAAGCCGATGATTTCTGCTTTTGGGAAATAAACTTCAAGGTTTACAGTGCTGTTTCCCGGACCGCAACCGAGATCTAATATGTGTTTATAATCGCCGTCTAATCTTGAAAGTAAGTCAAGACAGGGTTGTTGACGTTCCTTTTTAAATTTTAGATATTGTTCTGAATCCCACGACATTTATCTCACCCCCAATATCATTTGTTAACTTTAGTATATCACACATCACCTAAAAAGTACAGCCGTATGATTTCACTCATACGGCTGTGTTTTTGTTTTTATAACGCCTTCTTAGGACAATTTTTTACACATTCCATACACAGAATACATTCTGTGCCGTTCTTGCGTTTTCTTGAGTTATCTGTTACATCAACCTCCATAGGACAGACCTTTTTACACTTGCTGCATGAAACACATTTTTCCTTATCACACTTCACTCTAAGCAAGGAAAAATAACTCATTGGCTTTAGGAAGACCGTAATCGGACATATGTATTTGCAAAATGCCCTGTTATCTTTAAAGACAAACGCAAGAATAATACCTATGACGTAGTAAAGCAGGTTCCCAATAAGGAAACACCAAAACATAATTCGCTCAAGATTTCCCACATGGAACAGGAACAGTGCTGCTACGAATATCAGTGATGCAGCAAAGATGAAATAACGAATGACGCTCAGCTTTTCTTTTCTGGGCTTTTTCGGTACTTTATATGGGAGAAAATCAAGAATCATTGCCGTCCAGCAGGCATATCCGCACCATCCGCGTCCGAATATCAGCGGACCGAATATTTTTGCAACGGCATAATGGATAGTCGCCGCTTCGAAAACACCTGTGAAAAGATAGTACCAAAAGCCCTCTATCTGCATATTTTCATTGCAGATTAGTCCGAGATACACAAGCATATACAGACCGACAAGCAACTGAACTATCCGACGGGCATATTTGTATTTCCTCTGAAACAGAAACAGTCCAAGCGCAATTGACGAGCCGATATAGGAAAAGTTAAATAAGTAAAACAGATTATTCTTTGTGAGCCACAGCACCACCGCTACTGTTTCAAATATCAGCCAGAAAAATAGAGGTATATACCACTTTTTCTTTTTCGTTTTCATCCAACACACTCCTGCATTAAATAAATATTTTTATGCATTTTTCAACTCTGCAAATTCGAATAGTTACATATTTAATTCGTACAAGTCAAAGCACGGGATATACTCTATATTTCTCATTAAATCCTTTGTGCCTGCATAGGTAAAGCCCTTTTTTTCATAAAGCTTCACCGCAGGAATATTTTCAGGCACAACATCTAGCCGGATTGCTTTGTAGCCGTTTGCATTAGCGTAGTCGATGCAACCGTCAACAAGACAGGAGCCAACGCCTTTATGTTGATGGCTTGGGTCGGTGGCAAGCGTGTGAACAACGAGGTATTCGCCTCTTTCCAAATCAACCTTCCAGTCTCCAAGCTCATAGCTGCCCTCGGGATTTTCGCTTAAAACGACGGCGCCGAGTATTTCGCCGTTTTCAATGCAGGCAAACAATTCACCGCGAGAGATGGATTCGTCAATATATTCCACGCTCGGATGATCCTTCGACCACTTTGGGTAGTTGATATTTTCCTCAAGTGCTTTTACGGTTTGCGCATACATTTCGCATACGGCATTGCGCTGCTCTGAGGAACATTTTATAAATTCCATTTTATTATCCTTGTATATCACTATATTATTTCTCAAAGGGATATCAATGGTTATCGCTTCTTAGAATCTGCTTTTAAGCACAGGCAGAAGCTTAAGGCAATACCGCAGATTCCAAGAAGGGCAGAAATAATACCAACCACAGTAAGATCAGGACCGCCGATATAACGGTAGTCAATCAGACCAAAAGCGTCGCCTGCTCCTCCTGACCCAATCAGAATAGCGATGATCGGAAGCACATTACCGAATGACCTTTTCACGATAGTTATCACAATAGCGGCGAGAAACAGCGCAAGCGCAAGATAGCAAACTATGGGGATAGCAAACTCAGTCCAGTTGCTTCCGCGGAATACCATGCTGTTTTGAAAGGGCGTAACGGAATCAACATTCGCCAGTGCTTCGCTATTCCTCCTAAATGTCGTTGTGTCGATAAGTAACGATGCAAACGATAAGATGAATGCAATCCATTTGAGAGCCCTCAACTTACTTTTAGAAGTGTTTACAGTTTCGTTTTTCATAGCAATTCTCCTTTTCATCTTTTTGTTTATCTTAACCGGAATTTGTAGACTTCAAATCCCAATTTACCGATTTAATATGCACATTATTTCTCAAAGGGATATTTTAGCTTCATTTGCTTTCTGCATTCGTCCATCATTTGCATACAAGCTCTTGTTGCAGAAAACGGAATAAAATCAGACTCTGTTTTCCCTGCGGTAATTTCCTCCGCCACTCTTGTGAATTCTGTAAGATAACCCGTTTTTCCTCTGAAGGTCTTTTTTTCGTTATCCGTTTTCATTGTGGCAAGCCTTGCCAGATGGAACATCGGGATATTGATTTCACCGTTTGTGCCAGTGATCCTGCAGCCCTCTTTCAGCTTTGCAAGCGACATTTCCAGCGTGCAGTTGAAGCCGTCATAGCAAAGCGTAACGGTTTCCGCTATATCAATTCCGCTTTTTATCGTGCCGTTGCAGATGATGTTTTGGGGATAACCAAACAGATTGTAGCAATACGTAATCGGGTAAATGCCGATATCCAGCAGTGCACCGCCTGCTGTTTCGGGCATAAGTACACGGGAATTTTTGCTCATCATAAGCCCGGGGAACGCATAATCAATATGCACATTTTTAATTTGCCCGATACGGTTTTCGCTGATCCATTTCTTAACGGTCAGGGCAACCTCTGAAAACCAAGTCCACATCGCTTCGCAGAAATACACATTGTTTTCTTTAGATGCGGCGAGCATGAAATCAACCTCATCGGTGCTGATGCCAATAGGCTTTTCGCACAAAACAGGCTTGCCTGCGTTCATAGCCTTCACCGCATATTCCAAGTGCGAGGTATGAGGCGTTGCGATGTATACCGCGTCATAGCAGTCGCTTGCAAGCAAATCGTCAATGCTTGTAAAAACCTTGGCGGAATATTTGCCTGCAAACGCCTTCGCCTTTTCTGTATTCCGGGAATAAACCGCCGTAATGCTGTGATTTCCTCTTGTGATACTGCGTGCCGTATTCTTTGCAATGCTGCCGCTGCCGATATACGCCCATCTGAATTTACTCATCTTATTACCGCCTCCTGTTCCTTAATTATCTTCCTTGCAGCTTCATTATAGCATTATTCTTTTAGTATCACAATAGTGAGATATTACATATATCGTTTTGAATTATAATCATAAAAATTCTCCCTTCGGAATGTTCCAAAGGGAGTGTTTTTATTCGATAGGTGTTGAACATAATATACTGCATTATGGTCCCATAATAGATATAAGATCGGTTTGCGGATTGTCATTTAACTTTTTTCTCATTCTGATAACAAAACGATGATAAAAATCAATAACCTCATCAATATGATCTTTAATCGCATAATCATTACAGTTGATGTAATCCGGATGTGTAATATCACACATATAAAATATTGAATAATTCTCTTTTATGTCCTTGCCAATAGGTATCGTTAAATCAGAAGTTGTTTTCTTTTGTTAACACTTTTTTATGCCAACCGCGTTTTTTACATTCAGGACATTTCATTTTTCTGGTTCTGCCCAAATGCGGCGCCCAAAGAACGCTTTGATAAGTCGGAATATATTGGTGGTGGCAATGAGGGCATTCGTAATATCCTGCAACCTGCTCAATCTTTATCGAGTTACCCATACCGACGGCAAAGATGATACTCCCTGCCACGACAAGCAGTATTCTGATCCACATTGCCATTTCGATAAAGGATGCTACAAATATCAGTATAAAAAACGTGATGGAAGCCGTGTAGCCGATCACCGTTTCAAGGTGCAGCAGCTGTTTATCCTTTTCTTCCTTCTGCTTTGCCATGGCAAGCAGGTTTTCTTCTGCCTGTTTATCATATCTGTCAGCCATAATTCTTTCGCCCGACAGGAGCTCATTTACATTAATTCTTAAAAGTTCACACAGTTCCAGCATAATGGATGAATCAGGCATGGACTTTCCCGTCTCCCATTTTGATACGGCACGGTCGCTGATGCCAAGCTTTTCAGCGAGAGCCGCCTGTGTCATCCCTTGTTCTTTTCTGCAGCTGGCAATGAATTTCCCGATTTTGATTTGATCCATACCGGGCACCTCCTTTCTTGACTTAAGCATACACGAAATTCGTAAAAATTCACACGAACCGGAGGTTGATTTTCGTCATTTCTACTGTTGGTTGAGTCCAGCAAATCAAAATTCATCAGTCTCATTGTAAGTTAACAAATACTGCATCTTTCGGAGAAAAATAATCGTCTGATGAGCTGCTTAAACCGGCAGCTTTCCACGCCTGTTCATAAGATATACTTTCCATATTACTTAGATAAACAAATGTAGCATCCTTATCTGCGTTATTCATTCTTCCGTTTATTTCGAGCCGATACTGATAAGTGTAACCGTCACACTGCCATGTATCGTCACTCATCTTATAATAAACCTTATATCCATCTTCAAAGGTTTCCGTTACCGTCGCTTCTTTAGCGCACCCGATAATCGAAAACAATAAAAATATACTCATTAACAACGTAATTATCTTTTTCATTCAAACACCTCTACAAGTTCTAATGTAGCGAAATATTAGGTTTCCTCCTACAAAGGAAAGACTTTTGTGCCTACTCGGCTGTATCCTTCTTTTTGTGCTTCACCTTGCGGGTGTATTTTGTTTTGTCCTTTGTTATCCGGGCGTAAAAGGGCTGCCAGGTTTGGCGCTTCTTGCGCTTTAATTTATCTTTGTTTTTCTCTAACATAATCTCTCCGTGATGGCTTGCTTTTTCTGTTTCTCTTGCCGTTCATCGCGCGTTCGGTCAGTTGATTTTATAAATGCAAAAGATAAATGACCGACTGCCTGTCGGGGTATTGGTACGGAAACGGCAATGCGTTTTTATCGATTTTTTGGAAACCGGCTTTTTCATAGAAGCGGTGAGACGCCTTCGCCACCGATGGCGTATCCAGAATAACGGTATGATAGTGCTCCTGCTTTGCGAACGCAAGCAAGGCGGTGTAAAGCATCGTGCCAATGCCTTTTCGCCTGTATTCTTTCTTCACAAAAAATTTTTTAAATACACCGTTGCCGTGATGATAATTCATCAGCGCCGCCGTGCCGATCACCGCCTCACCGTCCACCGCGACAAAAAAGGCGCCGCCATCCCCGTAATAGCTCGGAATGTTGGGCAGATCCGGCTGCTCTTCCAGGGAAAGGTGAAGGTTCGCTTCGTCATTTTGAATGTGAAGGATCAGGTCAATGATCTGATTTTTAAACTTTTCCTGATCAGTAACGATCTCCATAGTTTCTCCATATCTGATGACTTGATAACAGCATTATATCATACACTGCATCAAAAGTATAGCCGCAGTATTCGACCTGCGGCTCTAAAAATATGTATGCGTTCGGAAAGCGTTCTTATGCTTCCTCTGTCACGGTCTCGCTGTCGTCGTGCGCTGCCGGCGCGGTAAGCGTGGCATTTTTTTGCCATTTTCCGCTGAGATAGTAGCTCCACGAAATGATAAAGCCCATCCCAAAGCCGAACAGTCCGTTCCACCATATCACCGTATAGCCCAGGAAGGTGCTGTATCGGAAAAGGTAGGTTACGAGCACTCTCATCCCCAGCGCACCGGTAGCCACGACCGTGGGAATACCGCTGTGGTTGGCACCTTGGAACACGCCGAAAAGCGGAATATACATCGATAGCACAATGTTCACGAGCGCCACCGTGCGCAGATGCTGCAGACAGTATGCCGCCGACTGTTCGTTCAACGCAAACAGCTTGATAATATCACCGGCGAAGAACCACACCAAAAAGGAAATGATCAGCGTCATGATCAGCGAAATGAAAAGCGTTTGACTGACGCCAAGCTTTACCCTGTCTAGCCGCTTGGCGCCGATGTTCTGTCCGGTGTAGGTGGCGAGCGTTGTCTGGAAGGCACTACAGGGGAGATTTAAGTACATTTCAATCCTTTGTCCGACCGTAAAGGAAGCCGTCATTGCCTGACCGAAGCCGTTGACGGCTCTTTGAATAAAGGTGAGTCCGAAGGAAACGATGATCATCTGCAGTGCGATCGGGAAGCCGACGATGACCGTCCGCTTTGCGTGGGCGCCGTTCCACTTGTAATCCTTCAGCCTGAAACGAAAGACAGGATATTTTTTCGTCATATAAAAATAAGCTGCGACAAAGGAGGCGGCTTGCGCAATATCCGTTGCAATGGCGGCACCAGCCACGCCCATGTTAAAGCCGGCCACGAACAGCAGGTCAAGCAGGATGTTGAGCACGGACGCAATCAGCAGGAAGTATAGCGTTGCGGCGCTGTCACCGACGGCACGCAGGATAGAGGACAGGATATTGTAGCCGAACTGAAAGATCAGTCCGATCGCATAAATGCGGAAATAGACCAGCGTTTGCTCTAAGATACCGCTCGGCACATTGACAAGATAGGTGTAAGCCGGTCTGGCCACCAGCAGCCCAAGCAAGGTGGAAACGACGCCGAGCCCCATTAATAGCAGGATGCCGGTGGCAGCATTTTCACGTACCAGCTTTTCGTTGCCGGCGCCGTAATGCTGTGCGACCACCACGCTGTTGCCGGAGGAAAAGCCGATTGCTATTGCCAAAAACAGAAAGGCAAAGCTGCCGGTTGTGCCGACGGCGGAGAGCGCGTCCTCGCCCGAAAAATTGCCGACGATGATCGTGTCTACCGTGTTGTACAGCTGTTGCAGCAGCGAGCCTGCCAGCACCGGCATCGCAAAACGCAGCGTGTGCTTCCAGGGTGCTCCCGTTACCATTGATTTACCTTGCATGATGTGACCTCACCTTACGAATCGAAAAAATGAAAAGACCCTTTTGGGCGTAGGGTCTATTATAGCACATTGATCACGCATAAGCAAGCGGTCGCTCGGCAGTGGACGGTACCTTAACCTTGTCTTGGCAGGTCATAATAGTAATCCGCCAGCCCGTTGCTGTACCGTGCGTAGTCAACGCGCATTTCTTTTCGGCAGTTTTGGTAACAGCCCATCGTGGCAAAGCCGGACAGGTGCGACAGGGTGTAATCGCGGTGGATAATCATGATGTCTGCCGCGCGTTCCTTGGTCGGGTCGTTGCCGTGCAGGACAAAGCCCTCGTCCTCCGCCTGTCGCAGGAACTTGCGCTTCAGGTTGTCGTTCGCAAGGTAAATGAATACCCGCTTGTCGTTTTGCAGTAATGCCGTGAGTGTTCTCATTGTTACACGCTCCTAAAAATAATATTCCAAAAGAGCGTAAGAAAGGAGCCATAGTCAGCAGTCCACTGCTTCAAGCATTAGCACCTTGCCCTGTGGAAATGAACAAACAACAAAAAGAAACCGCAGGGTAGGTTGCTGTGTGGTCAACGGGCTTGTCCCTCGCACACTCTTTATGGTATGCCCACTATAGCACGTCAGCGGGCAAAAGTAAACAGCTTTTCAAAATCTGCCTTTCCCAGTCCAAAAGTTCGGACAGCGTGCGGAAATACGCCCTCTTTAGCAATAGAATGACAAAAAAAGAACAGCCGAAGCTGTCCTCAGAAGGCATCTGTTGTTGGAAGTGTCACGCGTCACGGGTTGTTTTAGGTCTTTTCTCTAATTCATTTCTCTATAGGAAATAACGGTTTTAACCCGTGACAACCCGTGACAGCCTTACGATAGCGGTAAATAGTACAGTTTGTTACCGTGTTACACTTGTTACGCATGATTTTGGTTTTTTCCTATAGAGAAAGTGATTTTCAAAAAAACCTATTTTTATGCGTAACATGCGTAACAAAGCTACTTTTTGTAACAGTGTAACAGGTTGTAACACATACTTTTAGGTTTTTTCTATAAAAGAAAGTAAAATTTGAAAAAAACGAATGTAACGCGTTACAGCTGTTACAAAATAAAAGAAATATACCCGAGAGGCTCTCACAGCAGATGATAGTAGGGACAGATGTTTTCAAAGTGTCCGTTCTTCATCCGAAAGCCGTTCGGGATCACGCCCAGCTGCACAAAGCCGAGCCGCTCGTACAGATGACGGGCGTGGATATTGCTTTCCACCACGGCGTTGAACTGCAGGACGCCAAAGCCGAGCCGCTTGGCGTTGACCAGACAGTCCTTCACCAGCTGCTCACCGATATGCTGACCGCGGCAGTCCTTGCTGACGGCATAGCTGGCGTTGCAGATATGACCGCACCGACCGACGTTGTTTGGGTGAAGAATATACAAGCCGACAACCCTTTCGCCGTCATCGGCTACGCCGCAATAGCTCTGTGAAGCAAAAAATGCGGCGCCGCTTACTTCGTCGAGCAGCTCCTCCTGCGGAAAGGCAATGCCGTCCGCGACGACCTCGTTCCAAATTTTCAGCATAGCGGCAAGGTCGCTGCTGCGGTATTCTCTGATTTGCACGGTTACCGTCTCCTTTCTTCGTCAGGCGCAGGTGTGCCGCCGTCCTGTACGGCTTTTTTGAAGGTGGAAATAATTAAAATATAACAAACTGTTTTCGGCAGCATGAGCATCCCGAGCATCGGCACCGCGTCCGCGCCGACCACGACAGGCAGGTAAAATAAGAAGGACAGCGTGACATAGAGCCAAACAAGGCGGAAGGGTCGGTACGCCTTTCGGCGGCGTGCAAACAGCACGACGATCAATCCGCCCAGCAGCACGAACGGCACGTTACGTAAAATGCCCCACAGCAGCGCGCCGTCATCCGTCAGCCAACGGTTTTGCGGCAGGAGGCATAAGCCGGTGCGTACCGCCGCGAGCGCCCATACCGTCACCGTCAGGCCGCGGCGCGGCTTTTCTTGATACACCGCCAGCCAAATATAATACAGCCCGATATAAAAGAAGGTCATCGTAACGGAAGTGACCAGCTTGCCGAAGCCGAGCGCCGCCGTCAGATCGCGCGCCGTAAAATACGAGGCAATCCGCGGCACCAGATGAAAGGTGTCGCCGCCGCCAAGCAGCAGCGCGACAGCGCCCATCAGCCGCTGCGGTCGGTTTTGCGCCTTGCGCAAGAGCCAAACGCCCAGCCCCAGCGCCAGCACTAAATAAGCGATATCAAAAACGGTTTCACCAATCATCTTCATCGGTATCTGTGCCTCCGTGTTAATCCTGTGAATAGCGGCGGAGCAGCTCCTCCGCTACCGTCTTTTTGGAAAGGCAGCGATCCATTGCCTCCTTCTCCAGTCGGCGGTGCGCTTCCGGCTCGGTTAAGCCTTCGCGGTCGATGAGGAGCCATTTCGCCTTGTTGACCAGTCGGATCTCCTGCATCTTGTCCTCAATCGAGGTTGTCTTTTTCTCAAAACGTCTGACCTTTTGCTGGGCGGTTTTCATCCAGCGCAGGGCGGTTTCCATCGCCTGCTTGGACATGGGCTTTGGCAGGGTGAAAACACCGTGCGGACTGACCCGTTCATAGACCTCTGCATGAAAGTCGTTTTTGATCAGCAGCAGGACGGTTGCGTCGCCTGCCGCGCTGCAATCGATCGCAAAGCGCATCCCCGGATCATCCGGCAACGGGGCGTTAATAATGATAAAATCAAAGCGCCGCTCCGCCGTGGCGCGCTGCGCCGCGCTGATGCTGCCGGAATAGACCACCGGCTGATACCCTGACGCAGGGAGCATCGACGCCATCGCGCTATTAAAATTGTCTGCTGAGGAAACAATGAGCACGCTGAACACACGCTCCTTTAATCCCATGACGCTCCCTCCTTTCTGCGGTATCGTCAACAGTCGCTCGGCAAAAGCCGATTAACAGTATAAGTCCAGAATTTTTGCAGGGATGTGCTGCCGGATAAAGTCGCTTGCGGCAGCCGCTTTACGGGCTTCCTCCAGCGTCGCCGGCAGCGGCTGAAAATGCGCCAGCGTGGCGGCGTCCGCCGTGTAAAGGTTAAAGTCTGCCACATACGGCAGCTCCAGCTGACGGCGCATACCGTCCAGACCGGAGTAAATCATCAGCGTAAAGGCAATGTAAGGGTTGACCGTCGGGTCGGGAGACCGCAGCTCTGCGCGCCGGTATTCGCCGTACGCCGCCGGAATCCGTACCAGCTGCGAGCGGTTTTCGCTCGACCAGGAGACGTAGCGCGGCGCCTTGCTGCTGCCCAGCCGTTCATACGATTTTTCGGTCGGGTTCAGGAAGGCCGTCATCTCGACCGCCTTGTCCAGCACGCCGGCGATCATATACGGCATGATATTATCCGTGCCGTCGTTCGCTCTGACAGAAATATTGATATGGAAGCCGTTGCCGGGGTAATCTGTCAGCGGCTTCGGTGAAAAATCGGCATAAAGCCCGTTGCGGTCCGCCACGGTTTTGACAATCGTTTGCAGCGTCATGACGTTGTCCGCTGCGGTGAGCGGATCAGAGTAGCGGAAATCGATTTCGTTCTGACCGGGGCCCTCCTCGTGGTGAGAGCTTTCGGGCGTGATGCCCATCTGCTCCAGCGTCAGGCAGATCTCACGGCGGATATTTTCGCCCTTGTCGTCCGGTGCTAAGTCCATATAGCCTGCCTTATCGTACGGAACGCGCGTCGGCTCGCCGTTTTCGTCCAGCTTGAAGAGATAAAATTCCTGCTCCGCACCGAAGGAAAAGCGGTAGCCGGCCTCCTCCGCCGTCTGTACGGCGTTTTTGAGCAGCGTTCTGGTATCACATTCAAAGGGCTTGCCGTCGGGATAGGTGATGCTGCAGAACATTCTGACCACCTTTCCCTGCTCCGGCCGCCAGGGGAGAATCATCAGGGTGTCCGGATCGGGATGCAGCAGCAGGTCGGAATGCACCTCGCCGCCGAAGCCGGCGATCGCGGAGCCGTCGAGCGCAATGCCAAAGTAAAACGCCTTGTCAAGCTCGTCCGGCATAATGGAAATGTTTTTTTGCTTGCCGAATACATCACAGAAGGCCAGGCGGATGAACTTAACGTCCTCCTCCATGACAAACTGGATCACCTCTTGCTTTGTGTATTTCATCGAAACCCTTCTTTCTTGGTAGAGGTTCAAAAAATGCGCCCATTAAATACGGTACACCGAATTAATGAACGCCCTTGCCCATACCAATAATATATATGAAGGCGTGGCGCTTGTCAAGAAAAAACTGAAAAAGGGGCTTGACAAAGCCGGCCGAATGGTGTAACATAATTTGCGTAAAGGCAATGGGGTCTTTGGGTAATATGCTCAGAGACCCTATTTTTTGCTTGCCAAGCAGTTCGCTTCTCTGTCGTGACGGTGAAGGCAAGCGTTGTCTGACAATATTTTTAGGAGGATTTATTGTATGGCTTATGTTGATGAAGTAATGGAGTTCTTAAAGAAGAGAGACGGTAACGAGCCGGAGTTTTTACAGGCGGTCAGCGAGGTGTTTGATTCCCTGCGTCCGGTCATTGAAGCAAATGAGGAGCGCTACAGAAAGCTCGCCCTGCTCGAAAGACTGGTAGAGCCGGAAAGAATTCTGCGTTTCCGTGTTCCGTGGATCGACGACAACGGTCAGGTGCACGTAAACAGAGCGTACCGTGTACAGTTTAACTCTGCGATCGGTCCTTACAAGGGCGGCTTAAGATTACATCCGAGCGTTACCCTTTCCGTTATTAAGTTCCTTGGCTTTGAGCAGATCTTCAAAAACTCCCTGACCGGCCTGCCGATCGGCGGCGGTAAGGGCGGCTCTGACTTCGACCCGAAGGGTAAGAGCGACCGAGAGATCATGATGTTCTGCCAGAGCTTTATGACCGAGCTTTGCAAGATCATCGGTGAAAACACCGACGTTCCGGCCGGCGATATCGGTACCGGCGCCAGAGAGATCGGCTATATGTTCGGTCAGTATAAGAGAATTCAGGGCAGATACGAGGGCGTTCTGACCGGTAAGGGCCTCTCCTACGGCGGCTCGCTTACCAGAACGGAGGCGACCGGCTACGGTCTGCTGTATATCACAGAGGAAATGCTGAAGTGCCACGGTATCGAAATGGCCGGTAAGACGGTTGTTGTATCCGGTTCCGGTAACGTTGCGATCTATGCAGTGGAAAAGGCGGAGCAGATGGGCGCGAAGGTCGTCACGGTTTCCGATTCCACCGGCTGGGTCTATGATCCGGAAGGCATTGATGTGGCACTGCTGAAGGAAGTCAAAGAGGTCAAGCGCGCCAGACTGACGGAATATGCGGCCGCCAGACCGTCCGCTGAGTACCATGAGGGCAAGGGCGTATGGAGCGTTAAGTGCGACATTGCGTTACCGTGTGCAACGCAGAACGAGCTGCATCTGGAGGATGCCAAGCAGCTGGCAGCAAACGGCGTGATCGCGGTATGCGAGGGCGCCAACATGCCGACGACCAGAGAGGCAACGGCTTTCCTGCAGGAGAACGGTATCTTCTTCCTGCCCGGCAAGGCAGCCAACGCCGGCGGTGTTGCTACTTCCGCACTGGAAATGAGCCAGAACTCCGAGAGAGTTTACTGGTCCTTCGAGAAGGTCGACAGAAAGCTGAAGGACATCATGGTGAATATTTATCACAATATCGACGACGCGGCTAAGAAGTATGACCTGGAGGGCGACTATGTATCCGGCGCAAACATTGCGGGCTTTGAAAAGGTAGCGGATGCGATGATCGCACAGGGCGTTGTCTGATGCAAGGCTTATCAATTAAATAATACTATGGCAAGGGCGTCATTGATGAAAATCAATGGCGCCTTTCACCTTTTTGGGAGGAAACAGTATGAATCAGGAAATACCGCAGGTAGCCCGTATGATCGCGGCACGGGATAGCCTGTCGTGTCCGGCGGCCGCAGAGAGGGCACGCGTTTACACTGCCCCTGAAACAGACACTACTACTTTATATTGCCAGAATACAGAGGCGTGGGATTGAAAAAATGACGAAGTATATTTTTGTAACCGGCGGCGTGGTGTCCGGCCTTGGAAAGGGGATTACGGCAGCGTCGCTCGGCAGATTGCTGAAGGCAAGAGGACTGAAGGTGGCGGCACAGAAGCTGGACCCCTATATCAACGTTGACCCCGGCACGATGAGCCCGTTCCAGCACGGCGAGGTATATGTGACGGAGGACGGCGCGGAAACCGATTTAGACCTCGGTCACTACGAACGCTTTATTGATGAAAACCTGAACCGCTATTCTAACCTGACCACCGGTAAGGTTTACTGGAATGTGCTCAATAAGGAGCGCCGCGGCGAATACCTTGGCTCGACGGTGCAGGTCATTCCGCATATCACGAACGAGATCAAGGAATTTGTGTATTCCGTCGGCAAAAAGACGGACGCCGATGTGGTTATTACGGAGATCGGCGGCACGATCGGTGATATTGAGTCGCAGCCGTTTATTGAAGCGGTGCGCCAGATTTCGCTGGAGGTCGGCAAGGAGAACAGCCTGTTTATCCATGTCACGCTGGTGCCGTTCTTGAGCGGCTCTGATGAGCATAAATCGAAGCCGACGCAGCATTCGGTGAAGGAGCTGCAGGGGATGGGTATCAACCCGAACATCATTGTGCTGCGCTGCGACCGACCGCTGGAGCCGTCGATCTTCGATAAAATTTCGCTGTTCTGCAATGTGAAGCGCGACTGCGTGATCGAAAATATTACGCTCGATACCTTGTACGAAGCGCCGCTGATGCTGGAAGCGTCGCACTTCTCCGAAACCGTGTGCCGTGAGCTGCAGCTGCAGACAGCAGCGCAGGACCTCACCGAATGGAACGCGCTGGTAAACAGCATTAAGGGTGCGCACCGGACGGTGACCGTCGGCTTGGTCGGCAAATATGTGGAGCTGCACGACGCCTATCTTTCGGTAGCGGAGGCGCTGCGCCACGCCGGCTATTACTATGACGCGAAGGTCAATATCCGCTGGATCGATTCGGAACAGATCACCGCAGAAAACAGTGCGAGCGTATTAGAGGGACTGGACGGTATCATTGTTCCCGGCGGCTTTGGTGTGCGCGGCGTAGAGGGTATGATCAACGCAGCGCGTTATGCCAGAGAGCAGCAGTTGCCGTACTTCGGTATATGCCTCGGTATGCAGATCGCCGTGATCGAATTTGCGCGCCATGTTGCCGGACTGACCGACGCCAACTCCGGTGAATTTGATGAGGTTTGCCGGCACAAGGTGATTGATTTTATGCCGGGTCAGTACAGCGATATTGACAAGGGCGGCACCCTGCGGCTCGGTGCGTATCCGTGCGCGGTACAGCCGGACACCGTGATGCGGCGCCTGTACGGCTGTGACAGTATCAGCGAGCGTCACCGCCACCGCTATGAATTTAACAACGATTACCGCGAGCGGTTAACGCAGAGCGGCTTGACCCTGAGCGGCCTTTCGCCCGACGGCAGGCTGGTAGAGACCGTGGAGCTGACCGACCGGCCGTTTTATGTCGGCGTACAGTACCATCCTGAATTCAAGAGCCGTCCGAACCGACCGCACCCGCTCTTTAAGGGCTTTATCCGTGCGTCACTCGACAGAAAGGAGCTTTGCGATGCTAAAGCCTAATATGCATTATGCCGACCTGCAGGATTCCTACCTGTTTTATCATATTGCTAAGAAAACGGAAGCCTATACCAAGCAGCATGTACTTGTTCAAAAATTATACCGACTCGGTATCGGCGACGTTTCTCTTCCCCTGTGCAGTGCGGTGATTGCAGCGCTGCACAGTGCGGTGGAGGATCAGGCAAAAAAGGAAACCTTTCAGGGCTACTTACCGGAGTGCGGCGCACCGTTTTTGCGCGAGGCGATCGCGGCGCATTATCAGCAGCGCGGTATCGCCGTGGCAACGGACGAGGTGTTCGTTTCCAGCGGTGCCAGCGACGAGCTGGGCGACATTTTGGATCTGTTTGACAAAAGCAGTAAGGCGCTCGTCATTGAGCCGGCCTATCCGGCTTATGTGGACGCCAACGTCATCGCCGGACGGGAGATCATTCATTTACCGGCCTCCAAGGAGGACGGCTTTACGCCGGAGCCGGATGAATCGCTGGCAGCCGATATTATCTATATTTGCTCCCCGAATAACCCCACCGGCGCCGTCTTTACCAAAGAGAAGCTGCAAAAGTGGGTGGACTACGCCAACCGGCGCGGTGCGGTGATCCTCTTCGACGCGGCGTACGAGGCGTTTATTGAGGATGCGTCGCTGCCGCACAGTATTTTTGAAATAGAAGGCGCGCGCACCTGTGCGATCGAGATCTGCTCTCTTTCTAAAACGGCCGGCTTTACCGGTACGCGGCTTGGCTATACGGTGATCCCCAAGGAGCTGGAGCGCTGCGGCATGAGCCTGCAGGCGATGTGGGTGCGGAACCGGACGACGAAAACGAACGGCGTTTCCTACATCATTCAGCGCGGTGCTGCCGCGGTGTTTACGGAAGAGGGACAGCGGCAAATTCAGGAAAATATCAGCGTCTATAAGCAAAACGCAAGGGTATTAACAGCGGCGCTTGACAAGCTCGGTATTTGGTACTGCGGCGGCAAAAACGCGCCGTATATCTGGCTGCGCTGCCCGAAAGGGATGGACAGCTGGACGTTTTTTGACTACCTGCTGGAGCATATTCAGGTGGTCGGCACGCCGGGCGTTGGCTTTGGCGAAAACGGCGACGGCTACTTTCGTTTTACCACCTTCGGTGATCCGGAGGATACAAAAATCGCAGCGGAGCGATTAATAGCGCTATTGGAGGAAAAGCAATGAGCAAAATGACAAAGGAAGCTATCTTAAAGAGTGCGAAGGAAAACAACGTAGAATTTGTGCGGCTGCAGTTCACGGACCTGTTCGGCATTATGAAGAATGTGTCGATCACGGTATCGCAGCTGGAAAAGGCGCTGGATAACGAGTGTATGTTCGACGGCTCGTCCATCGACGGCTTTGTCCGTATTGATGAGAGCGATATGTATTTGCATCCGGACTACGATACCTGGGCGATCGTGCCGTGGCGCAAGCATGAGAATATCCAGACCGGCAGATTGATCTGCTCCGTGTATAAAGCGGATAACGTGACCCCGTTTGAGGGCGATCCGCGGAATGTGCTGATCAAGGTGATGGAGGAAGCAAAGCAGCTCGGCTACGGCTTTAACGTCGGTCCGGAATGTGAATTCTTCCTATTTAAGCTGGACGAGGACGGGAAGCCGACGCTGGAAACCGGTGACGAGGCAGGCTACTTTGACCTCAACCCGATCGACCACGGTGAGAATTGCCGCCGTGATATTTGCTTAGCGCTGGAGGACATGGGCTACACGATCGAGGCGTCACACCATGAGGTCGCTGCCGGTCAGCATGAGATCGACTTCCAGTTCGGTGACGGGCTGCTGACAGCCGACAGAGTCATGACCTTTAAGCACGTGGTCAAAACCTACGCGACCAAGCATCACCTGCACGCCACCTTTATGCCCAAGCCGATCCACGGTATCAACGGCAGCGGTATGCATACGAATATGAGCCTGTACGATACGGCAACGGGCAAAAATGTTTTTGACGATCCCGAAGGAGAGCTCGGACTTTCCAAAGAAGCATACTCCTTTATCGCCGGTATTATGGCGCATATCAAGGGCATCGCCGTATTCGCTAACCCGACGGTCAACTCCTACAAAAGATTGGTTCCGGGCTACGAAGCACCGAGCTATCTTGTTTGGTCAACGTCTAACCGTTCCTGCTTAGTGCGTATTCCTGCTTCAAGAGGAAAGGGAACAAGAGTAGAGCTGAGATGTCCTGACCCGACGTGCAATCCGTATTTGGAGATGGCGCTTTGCCTGGCGGCCGGACTGGACGGCATTAAGCGCGGCTTAGTACCGCAGCCGTCTTATGATGAAAACGTATTTGTGCTCAGCGATGAGGAACTGCGCGAGGAAGGCATTGACTGTCTGCCGGGTACGCTGGAGGAAGCGATCAAGGCGGCGGAAAAGGACAGCTTTATCAGAGAAACGCTCGGCGACCATGTCTTTAACAACTACATTGCCGGCAAGAAGGCCGAATGGGATGATTACAAGACGCGCGTCAGCCAGTGGGAAATTGATAAATATATGATCAATTATTAATGGAATACGGTAGCAAAGGGAGGACAGGATATGATTTACCCGGAAGGATATAAAAGCAAACTGACGCAGCGCGAAACGCAGTATGCCATTAAGACGGTGAAGGACACCTTTCAGCTGAAGCTGTCGAAGGCGTTAAACCTTGACCGTGTTACCGCGCCGATCATGGTCACCAAGGCCAGCGGTATCAACGACGACCTCAACGGCGTAGAACGTAAGGTACACTTCACGATGAAGAATATCGAGGGAGAAGCGGAGGTCGTACAATCCCTTGCAAAATGGAAACGGCAGGCGCTGTACCGCTACGGCTATGAGCATGACGAGGGCATCTATACCGATATGAACGCCATCAGAAGAGACGACGATACGGATAACCTGCACTCACTGTTTGTGGATCAGTGGGACTGGTGCAGAGTCATTACCAAGGAGGAGCGGAACGTGGCGTTCCTGCAGGAGATCGTCAGAAAGATTGTCAGAGCCATCGTGGAAACCAACGACGTGGTAAAGGAAAAATATCCGATGCTCGGCTTTGAAATGAGCGACGAGGTCACTTTTATTACCACGCAGGAGTTGGAGAATCGGTATCCTGATCTGACCCCCAAGGAACGGGAGGACGCGATCGTCAAGGAGCACGGCACAGTATTCCTGCAGCAGATCGGCGGCAAGCTGAAAAGCGGAGAGAAGCATGACGGCAGGGCGCCGGACTATGACGACTGGGCGCTCAACGGCGATATTTTTGCTTGGAACGAAGTATTACAGTGTGCGTTCGAGATCAGCTCGATGGGTATCCGTGTAGACGCAGAAAGCCTGCACCGTCAGCTGGCGGAGGAAGGCTGTCTGGAGCGAGAGCAATTTCCGTTCCATCAGGGTATTCTGAACGGCACGCTGCCGCTGACGATCGGCGGCGGTATCGGCCAGTCAAGGCTGTGTATGCTCCTGCTGCAAAAGGCGCACATCGGTGAGGTGCAGTGCGCCGTCTGGAGCGACGCGATGCGCGAAGAGTGTCTAGAACATAATATCGTACTGTTATAACTGCTGTAATGGCACCGCAAAAGAATAGACAATGCTCAAGGGGCTGTCTCACGGAAAACGTGAGGCAGCCGAATTTTTTGCAAAGAAATATGCAAAGAAATATGCAAAGAAATACAGGTCGGTATGGAAACCGACCTGTAAATGGTGTATGATGTAAGTAAAGAAAAAAACCATTCTA
>JAFUEH010000036.1 GCA_017463985.1 Eubacterium sp.
CGCTTTGACCGTTTTAGAATCAGAATTCTGCTTATGTTTGCCCCTTAAACGGCGAACACAGCAATGGCTGAATTCAGCCATTGCTGTGTTATCCTTCTTCGTCTTTATTTTTTGCTTACCCCAACATTTGACATAGAGTCTTTTTTATTCGTTACTTAACGGCTGCGATCAGCATACACTCATTATAAAAGTGTGTTGATTTCTGCAAAAGCAGTGTCAGCTTCTTTTATCTTCTGTTCATTACCGATCACGGTAACGGTAGCGCCGTCGATCCACTGTGCCAGCAGCTCACCGAAAGCATTCACGTCGGCCAGGTCGGCGCGGATGATCTGTTTTCTGACAGCGGTATCGTAATCAAGCGTTTTGCCCAACAGTAAGGAAAAAACAGCGGTCAAACCCTTTTCATAAGGTGTTTTCGGCTTATCCAGCTTGTTCATTGCGCCGATAATGTACTGGCGCAGCGTGCGCTCATTTACATCGAGCGTTTTCAAAAAGTCCGCCGATTTCCGGAAGGTCTCTAACGTTTTATCAAGGTTTGGGTCGCGGTAGGAGATCATCGATGCTTCGCCGTTCCTTTCAAAGGTCGCAAAGCAACCGTAAGCGCCGCCGAGCACACGGACATTCTGCCATAAATAGGCGGTGCTGAGCAAGTGCGCTGCGACGAGGGCAATGCCGCGCTGTTCCTTTGCCGCCTCTGGCAGCAGTCCGCACAGGGCGTCGTACTGCACCTGTGAGGGCGAAGCGTAAGCGGCCGGCTTTTTGGCGGAGAGCGCAGGGAAGGCGAGCTGTTCTTCGGCGTCACCGTCAGCGGTTAAGAGCGCTGCAAAGCGATCAGTGTATTCCTTGGCTTTTTCAAGGAAGTGACGCTCACCGATATAGCTGAAGCACCAGGCGTCCTTTTGCATTAATGCGTGGCGGATGGATTCCATGGCATTCACGATATCGTCCTTGCGCTCCTCATAGTGATCCAGCAGGTCGCACAGAAAACGGTAGAAACCATACCCTGTTACCGTTTCGTCAAACGCATATTTTTTTGAATAGGCTGCCAAACCGAGGCTGCGCACGGTGATATGCGACGTTTCCAGCAGATTGCGCGTCAGTGACGACTTGAGCTGCAGCAGCAGATCCTTAATATGCGCTGTGTCACTGAAATCGGTGTCGAGCAGGATCTCTCTGTTGAGCGCAGCAACCTGATCGGCGTTTTCATAAAGAAAGCGGCTGTGCCAGAACAGATACGGTACGAGCGGCCTGTCGAACGCATTGCCGTCGACGGCAATATAACTCTGCGCCAACTCTCCTGTATAATTATCGATCAGGTCAGAGAGGGCTGCATAGCTGTGTTCCTTCGTGTCCATCGCACCTACCAGTTCAATGAATATCCGGACGTAAGGGAGCAGCTCCGTGGGCAGGCGGCGAAGATCAAACAGAAAATAGAAATAGGCAATATCGTTCGTTGCCTGCAGGTCGAAATACAGTTGATTCTTACCGGTGTCTATTATCTCAACAGGCGTTTCCTCCGGCGTTTCGCTCAAGTCGCTGCGCTCAAGAAGAGGAATCTTTTCAGCGTCCTCCTCTGTGTCCTCGCTGTAGCGATATGCATTGAGCAGGGCGAAGTCTGCCTTCACGTCTTCCAGGTTCAGTGACTGCAGCTGTGCAGCACACTTTTCTGCTAAAAGACTGTCCTCACGTGCCGAAAATTCGGTGTCCGGATAAACCGTTGCAAAGGCTTTATGGCTGTTTTCCAGGAAATATTGACGGATAAACTGTTCAAAGTAATCGCCCTCAGCAAGTACCTTCAGCTCGTCGATCGCATCAAAGAATTCGAGCATAAGAAGCGGATTTTCCTCCTCGTAAAGGAATGGCGCCAGCGCCTGAATCGCAAAGGTGATGCCCTTCGGCGTCCAGTCGGAGCTTTCCTCCTTTTCCTGGAATTCCAAAACGCGGATTGCAGAGAGCAGCTTGTCCTTATCAATACCGTTTTCAACGAGCTGTGTCAACTCAGTGTCTATTATCTTTTTAAAGGTGTCCTTTTCGCTTTCCTTGCACTTAGCGGCAACAAATCCAAAGTGAGGACAACGGATCAGCTCATCTACCGTGGAATAGAAATCTTCACCGATGCCTGCCTTTTGGAGCGCATTTTTAATAACGGCGCCTTGCGACGTGCACAGAATTCTGTCCAGTACGCGCAGCGTAAGATAATTCAGCGGTGTATGCGGCAGATGCAGTGCAAAGTCATAAGAGAAATAATGTCCTTTCTCCAGGTCTGTTTCATCGGCAGGATATGGCGCAGTGACCTCCTTGTAAGGCCGGCTGTCTATGGCGGGAATGACAAAACGCTCGGTTTTTTCATAGCGGCTGAGGTATTCCTCATCGATCATCTGGAGAATGGCCTCCGTGTCGATTTTTCCGTACAGAAAGATCACGGCGTTAGAGGCTGTATAGTGTCTGTGATAAAAATCGCATAACTCCTCATAACTCAGGTCAGCAATGTCGAGCGGCAGACCGCCGGATTCAAAGGCGTAAGGCGTTCCTTCAAAGAGTGCGCCGGCAACGGCGTTTTCTATATGCATATCTACGCTGCCCTCAGCGCCCTTCATCTCATTGAATACGACGCCGTTAAAGCCCTTTACTTCGCCGTTTTCGTCCAACTCAAAGTGGTGACCTTCCTGCAGAAAAACCTCTTTTTTGTGCGGCAGCAGCGGACGGAACGCCGCGTCGAGATAAACACCGGCTAGGTTCTGAAAGTCCTTTTCGTTCGTGCTGGCTACCGGATACATCGTAAAGTCGCTGAAGGTCATGGCGTTGAGGAAGGAATACATAGAACCCTTCATCAGCTGTACAAAAGGATCCTTCAGCGGATATTTGTCCGAGCCGCAGAGTACGCTGTGTTCAATAATATGCGCAATGCCCTTGCTGTTTTCCGACGGTGTGGAAAAGGCGATCGAGATCGCCCGGTTCGTGTCCTCCGCCGGCATTACGATCACTCTTGCGCCGGTCTTACGGTGCTCATAGTAGGTTACTTCACATTTGATGTCGCGGATATACCGCTTGTCTTTTACAATATAATTCATAGTTACCTTGTTACCTCCCTTGGTTGGCTTGAAGCGTCTTTTCAAATTCGGTCAGCGTAGGAAAACACACATCAACGATCCGCGCGGTCTCGCTGTCGCATTCCCATATATCCGGTACCATGACGACGCGGCAGCCGGCACGGTGCGCTGACCACAGACCGCTGCGAGAATCCTCCACCGCATAGCAGTCCTCCGGCTTCTCACCGAGTGCGTGTGCAGCTGCCAAATAAATATCCGGCTCCGGCTTAGAGCGACTGATCATATCGCCGCTGATAATGCTGTCAAAACAATGTGTGATACCGGCGTCATTCAGATGGTGCAGAACGGATTCTCTGCTTGAAGAGGAGGCGACCGCCGTCCGGTAATCCAGCGCTTTCAGCGTTGCCAGCAGGGAATAGACACCCTCCTTTACAGGTACGGGATGTGTGCTGTAATATGCCTGCAGCCATGCGCGGTAAAGTGCCTGAAAACGGTCGTTGTCAAAGCGATTGCCAAATTCCTCACGGAAGATACGTACGCTTTCCGGCGTCGTCCTGCCGAGCGTTTTGAACACCATATAGCCAACCTTCCCGAGTCCGCAGGCGTCACCGATCTCATCCCAGCATCGGATCGCGAGCCGTTCTGTATCAAACAGCACGCCGTCCATGTCAAAAATGACCGCTTTCATTATAAAATAATCAGCTCTTTCGTGACAGTGGAAAGGTTTTCACGGCCGCGCGGCGAAAGATAGCAGACGTCCTCAATACGAATGCCGAATTGATCGGGCAGGTAGATGCCCGGCTCTACTGACGTGACATTACCTACCTCGTAGGTGTCAGTGCTGCGCGGAGACGCGTTGAAGCCCTCGTGAATTTCAATACCAACGCCGTGTCCGAGTCCGTGACGGAAGTACTGCGCCATATTTTCAGCGTCCAGCACGTCGTAAGCAGCCTTATAGACATCCACGCATTTTACGCCGGCATTCAGCGCCTTGATACCGGCCAGCTGAGCGCGCAGCACCAGGTCATAAGCCCATTTCATTTTCTCCGTTGCGTGTCCGACAGCAACCGTTCTTGTCATATCCGAATGGTAGCCCTTATAGGTTGCGCCGAAGTCAAACAGCACAAAGTCGCCCTCTTGAACCACCTTATCGCTCGGAACGCCGTGCGGCATCGATGTGTGCGCACCGGTCAGCAGGATCGTGTCAAAGGAGAGTCCGTAGGAACCGTTTTTGGCCATTAAATAGTCAAAATAAGCCGCCAGCTCTTTTTCAGTCTTGCCGGCTTGAACGTGGTTCAGCAGCTCCAGGAACGCTGTCTCCGCAATGCGGTTGGCCTCCTTAAGCAGGACGACCTCCTCGGCCTCCTTGCGGTTGCGTTCACGCATCAGCGCGTCATCCAATTCTATGAATTCAACAGAGGGCATTTCCTTTGCCAACTCCACATAACGGGCGAGCGTGATGCTCTCGTTCTCAAATACTAACCGCTTCACATTGTGCTTCTCGGCAAGCTCCGCCACCGCCTTTACAAAGCTGACGGTCGGTTCGATCGCTGTCAGACCTGTAACTTTGGCGTTTTCCTGCGCGGTTTCAATGTAGCGCGAATCCACCAAGTGATAAGCGGCGCCGTCCTTTGTGATCAGCACCACGCCCTCGCTCGGTGAAAAGCCGCACAGATAGTGCATATTGGCTTCGTTGAACAAAATCAGCGCGTCGGCGCTTCGGTCATTAATAATGTTGATACATTTCGCAATATTATTCATACGCATACTCCTTTTACTTATTAATGTCATTATAACACAAATTAGCGCTAATTCAATACATTTTAATTGACTTTGGTCCGGCTATATGTTACTTTTAGCTTAACAGATAAAGCGAAAAGGAGCGCGGCTATGGATAAGTATCTAATCAATCCTAATCAAAAAATCGCAACGATCAATAAGGATCTCTACGGTCATTTTTCAGAGCACCTCGGACGGTGCATTTATGAAGGGCTGTATGTCGGTGAGGATTCTGCGATCCCCAACGTGAACGGTATGCGTTCGGACGCGGTGCAGGCCCTGAAGGAAATGGGGATTCCGGTACTGCGCTGGCCGGGCGGCTGCTTTGCTGACGAATACCATTGGCGTGACGGTATCGGAGATAAGGCTTCCCGTAAAAAAATGATTAACACGCATTGGGGCGGCGTGGTAGAGGACAACTCCTTTGGTACGCACGAATACTTTGAGCTGTGCCGCCAGCTGGGCTGCGATACCTATATCAACGGTAACGTCGGTTCTGGCACGGTGCAGGAAATGAGCGAATGGGTGGAGTACATGACCTTTGACGGTACGTCACCGATGGCAGAGCTGCGTGCAAAGAACGGGCGTGAAAAGCCTTGGAAGGTCAAATATTTCGGCGTTGGTAACGAAAGCTGGGGCTGCGGCGGCAATATGGATCCGGAGTATTACGGCTGTTTGTTTAAGCGGTACAATACCTATTGCCGCGACTACAAGGCCGGCGAGCATATCCTGCGCATTGCCTGCGGTCCTAACGTAGATGATTACCATTGGACCAAAGAGGTCATGGATAAGGTCAAGCACCATGCTAACGGCATTTCGCTTCACTATTATACCATCCCGACCGGTAACTGGCATCATAAAGGCTCCGCAACGCAATTTGATAACAAAGAGTATAATTCTACTATCTGCAAAGCCTACCGGATGGAGGAGCTGATCACTAACCATCTGGCTATGATGGACAGCATCAATCCGCAGCGGTGGGTGAAGCTGATCGTAGATGAATGGGGGACCTGGTACGACGTAGAGCCGGGAACGAACCCGGGCTTTCTGTACCAGCAGAACACCATGCGCGACGCGATCGTAGCGGCGCTGACGCTGAATATTTTCAATAAGCACGCTGACCGGCTGATGATGGCGAATATTGCACAGACGGTGAATGTGCTGCAGGCGGTGCTGCTGACTGACGGCAAAAAGATGGTCAAAACACCGACCTATCATGTGTTCAAAATGTATAAGGAACATCAAAACAATACGCTCCTCGGCTCGTATATCACCAGCGATGAGATCGTATCGGAAAACGACGATAATAAAGCGTTTCCGCAGCTGATCGAGTCGGCGTCAGAGGACGAAAACGGTGTGATCTACGCCACGGTTGCCAACACCTCGGCTACGAAGCAAGCCAAGCTCCGCTGCCAGATTGCCGACCGTAGGATCAGCACTGTCACCGCAGAGATCCTGACGGGCGACTGTCATGATAAAAATGATTTTGATGCACCGGATGTCGTAACACCGCAGCCCTTTGACGGTTTCAGAAAGCATACAGACGGCTTCACAGCAACGCTCCCGCCCTGCAGTGTTGTCAAGTTTGTGATCCGTCCGTGAGCCGCTGCAGACGTTGCCTGCTGGCTGAGGCCGGCGAGCAGGTCACGTATGACGAGCTGACGGCGTATCTTGCTACGCTGCCGCCGACTACGCTGACCGATGAAGAAACATATCAAAAAAGAATTACTGAATGTATAAACTGTGACTGCTTGATTTCGGGGATGTGTCTGAAATGCGGCTGTTACGTGGAAGTACGGGCGCGGCTGAAGGAAGCTGACTGTCCGAATATAAATGAGCAAAGGTGGTAATGATCATGACACCGTTCAAGTTCTATTTGATTGCAGATCCACATTATTTTGCGTCTAAGCTCGGCGCTTACGGCAAGGAATATGATGCGTTCATGCACTATGAGCAAAAATGCTTTGCTGAGACCCAAAGCATTAATGAAGCAGTATTTGACTGGCTTGCTGCCGCTGATGAGGCCGATACGGTGTTTATCGCCGGCGATCTGGTGTTTAACGGTGAGCGAGAGAGCCATTACGGTTTTTTGGAGCAGCTGCAAAAGCTGCGTGATGCCGGCAAGCGCGTCTATGTGATCACGGCCGACCATGATTTTAAGGAAACACGCGAGGAGTGTTTTGCTTTTGACGATACCGGTAAGACCCATCCGGAAAATATGACGCGTGCCGAGCTGTTTGATTTGTATAGTGACTACGGCTTCGGTGAGGCGATCGCTGTGGACCGCCAGCATCTTTCTTATGTGGCGCAGTTAACGGACGGCCTGCGCCTGCTGGCCCTCAATAACGACGGCGCTTCGGACGGCGGACGTCATTTCGATGAGGAGCATATCGCTTGGATCAAGGAACAGACGGCAAAAGCCCGTGAGGACGGTCAGATGATGATTGCGATGAATCATTATCCGATTTTACCCGGTCAGCCGATTTTTTCACTCATCAGCTCGACCTACCAAAAGGACGGAAAGGCCGTTGCAGATCTGTTAGCGAACGAGGGCGTTCACCTGATCTTTACCGGTCACATGCACATGCATTCCGTGAATGAATATACGACAGAAAAAGGCAATAAGCTGTACGATGTCTGCACCGGTTCGATCATTGCCGATCCTTCGGTGATCCGCTTGGTGGAGGTGATCGACGACGCTACGGTGGATATTAAGACGATCGAAGCGCCTGATTTTGTTTGGGATACCGGCGGCAGAACGTGTAAGCAGTATCTCAGCGATATGTTCGATCAGATGATCGTGAATGTACTGTATGATATGGCTTATGATACGGAGCGCATGATGAATAAATTCGGCTTGGATAAAAAGCTGAAGCCGGTGCTGAAAACACTGGGCAAGATCCTGCAAAAAACCACCGTCGGCGGCCTTGGCAGAATGTTATTCTTCAAAACAGATAAAAGCGTCAGAAAAGCCAAGGTGAAGGACGTGGCCGCCGAGCTGGTACGGGTCATTTTTGAAGGCAATCAATACTTTAAAGAGGGTACGCCGATGGGCGACGCGATCCTTGCCGTGTTTGGCCGTATGAAGCCGATTTTCAAGAAAATTCATGCGAAGAATTTTGACGGTTCGCCGGCGGATATTTACGACCTGCTGAAGAACTCAGCCGGCAATTATGGTATCGACGACTACAACGCTGTATTAAAACTGAAATAAATGCCCATACTATCCGTATGAAACAGGACGGATTATGGAAGGATGTCGGTCGGTTCGTGACCGATGAGGGCGCAACTCCGCTGATAGCTTTATCGGCGGTTTTGTGCGTATTGGAGCTGTTCACGCCGTTGCGCCTGATTGATTTCAGCGTTTTCGGGGCAACAACATTTTATACGGCGCTGCGGTACCGGCAACGTACGCCTTTACTGCATCGTGCCGCTTCTGTACTGCTACTATCTTTACTGCTGTATGTGCTTTTCGGCGCGGCAGAGGTGATCGCTGTACCGCTGGCAAAATGGCTGTCGAACAAGCCGGTGCTGTTCGGTCCCGTCAACGATGTGTATACGCTTTTGTTTGGCAATGCGCTTTCGGAGGCTGTTTATCACACCGGCTGTGTGGCTGCTGTGATTACGGAGAAGGGGATTGTCGGCGGTGTGATCGAGGTCGTCAAAGCCGCAACGCCCTCAGCGACGCGCCTTGCCGCACAGTATCTTACCGGTAGTTATTATGAAAATCTTTTTTTACCGCTTGGTGTGATCGCAGCCCTATGGCCAAAGTGCCAAAAACGTCGCCGTGCGGCGCTGCTGGCGGCTTTTGGACTGTCGCTTTTCGCCGGCGATGGGCGGATATTCTCACTGCTGCTGGTGATGGAACCTACCGTATACGTTGCGTTTTTGCTTTCGACTGCGCTTGCCTTTTTGACGGCTTCACTGTTGGGGATCGGTGTTGCCTTTACAGATCGTGCCTCGCTGCCGGAGCTGTTGGCGAATGTGCAGCAACCGATCCTTTTTGTCTCTGCCGGTGTTCTGCTGGCGGTGACTGCCTTTTTTATCACAAAATATGTCAATCGAAAATGGGGGAGAAAAGATGAATTTACGTGAGGAGCTGTTCCTGCACCAAGATCCGGCTTATCAGGCCTTTCAGCGTAAGCTGATACCTACTGCTGCACCGGATAAGATTATTGGCGTGCGGCTGCCGGTGTTGCGCAAGCTGGCAGCAAAGGCAATGGCGGAAAATGCGGATAATCAGCTGGAATATTATGAGGAAGTCATGGTTTACGGCTTTACAATTGGCAGAAAAAAAGGAACGGCTGCTATGCACCGTGAGGATCTGGCTTCATTTATACCGCTGATCGATAACTGGGCTGTCTGCGATTCCTGTTGCGCCTCCTTTAAGTTTACTGCGCAGTACCGCGAGGAGCTTTATCCGTTTATTAAAAGCTATCTTTCCGGTTCGGAGTATGAAGCGCGCTTTGCCGTCGTTATGCTGATGGATTATTACCTGACGGATGGCTACATAGACGAGGTGCTGTCCCTACTGTGCGAAATAAAAAGCGATTACTATTATGTCAATATGGCTGTGGCATGGGCGCTTTCCGTCGCCTTTGTCAAATACCGCGACAAAACGCTGCCTTACCTGACGCAGAAAACCTTGACCCCGGCGGTGCAGAATAAGACAATACAGAAAATCAAGGAATCTTACCGTGTAACGGATACGGATAAGCAGCTGTTGAATTCTTTTAAAATCAGCAGGTAAGTATTGCATTTGCATTCTAATTTTGTTATGATAATAAAAGATATTGAAGATGAGTGCTTGGGGGAATAAGAATGAAATTATCCGGAAAAGTGCTGTCCCTGTTGATGGCGGTTTTGCTGACAGTGAGCTGCAGCGTTGGCCTGTCCGCGTGCGGCAAAGAGGCAGCGTCTGCTTACGAGCTGGTGCTGATCACTGACGGCGCGCCGATTAACGACAAGGGATATAACCAAAGCGCCTGGAACGGTGTGAAGGCTTATGGTGATGAAAATAATATCGCCTACCGTTATTATCAGCCTTCTCTCAATGAGGCCGGCGAGCTGACGACGGAAACGATCGCCACTTACATAGACCTTGCGGCCAAGGGCGGTGCCAAGACGGTCGTGCTGCCGGGCGAAGCCTTTGCCGTTGCCGCTTACGAGGTGGCCGCCACTTATCAGGATATCAATTTCATTTTGGTGGACGCCTATCCTCACGCTGCCGGTGACAGCGTTACACACTTTGTTCCTAATGTCATGTGCGTGACCTTTGACAAGCTGGCTGCCGGTTATCTTGCCGGTTATTTCTCCGTTTCGGATGGGCTGAAAAATGCAGACGGCACTGCTGCCAGGGACTTTAACACGCGGCTCGGTTATCTTGGTTCTATGAGCTCTACGGCTGCTGTTCAGTATGGCACCGGCTTCGTTCAGGGCGCGGCTGCTGCCGCTGATGAAAACAGCGTTCCGGTAATCCTCGATTATGCGGAGTATGATAATCCGCTTTTGGCATACAACTACTCTTTTACGGTTCGTCCTGTCTATATTCCGCGCGAGGAGGCTGATAAAGAGACGTTCAAAGTGAATGTTGTCGGCGGCCTCGGCTCAGGCGTTTATACGGAGGGCGAAAATGTGACGGTCTCCGCTGAGCCTGCGCCTGAAGGAAAAGTCTTTGACCACTGGGAGGTTAAAAGTGATACTGCCGGTGTAAAAGATAAAAAGGTGAATATCTCCCATAAAAAGCGCGCGACGATGAACCTGTTAGTAGGCGATTGCGACTGTACGATCACGGCTGTTTATGCAGATGCCTCTACCGTACCGGTTACAGTGACGGCTGAGGACGGTATTACCCCTTATCAAGTCTATAATGTACAGCCGGATACAATCGCATTCGTCACAGCGCCGCCTGCTGCGTCCGGTATGGTATTTGACCATTGGGAAACGAATGATGAAGCCGCGGTGGAAAGCCTGACGGAAAAAGGCACTAACGTCCACGTCAGCAATAACGCTGTTACGCTGATGCCGGTCTATGCGGAAAGCGAAGTGCCTGTATTTACGGTCACTGTAGAAAACGGTACCGGCTCCGGCGCTTATTTAACGGACGAGGAGATCACCGTGGTGGCTGATCCGCCGCAGGACGGTATGATGTTCTATAAGTGGGAAAATGTCGACGCCAACGGCAACAGCGCCGGTATTGCGATGGATAACGAATATAATTATGCTACTACCTTCAAGATGGTGAACCGTGTTGCCGGCATTGCGGAGGAAATGTACGACAGCGGTACGCAGATCATTTTTGGCGGCGGTAATCCGCTGTCAGATTCGATCTTCACGGCGACGTGGAGCTTTGACTATCCGGTTTACGCTTACGGCAGCGGCATCGATGAGAGCAGTAAGGGTAACTGCTTTGCTTCTGTGGTTAACGATTACGGTGCAGCGGTCAAGCTTTGTCTGGAAAGCTTTGCCGGTGCTTCTATCCTGACGGGTAACTGCGCTAACGGTTGTATTTATATAACGGGTAAGAGCGTGAATAAGTATCAACTGGACGGCAACGGCAATGTCGTGCAGGATAAGGAGGGCAACAGCGTTGAGGACGCCGCCTATAGCGAGGCATATCAGACGGTGTATAATGGCTTAGCCGACGGAACGATCCGTCCGCAGGTGGTGCCATCCGCTGCACAGCTGCTGAGTAAACTCGATACCGATTGCCTGACGGTGAATTATTGGATCACGGTACCGACAGCAGAATAGTCTTATCAAACCTAAAACGGGAGGATACTTAACTGTACCCTCCCGTTGTTATTATTGCATCTTTAATGCATCGCTTTGTAATAGTTGACCGCCAGTGCGTCGCACCGCTCGTTGTACGGGTGACCGGCATGGCCTTTTACCCATACAAAGGTAACCTGATGGTATTCGAGAAGCGGCAGCAGCTGCTCCCATAAATCGACGTTGAGCGCCGGCTTTTTATCGGCTTTTTTCCAGCCGTTACGCCGCCATGCGTAAACCCATCGCTGGTTCACCGCGTCACACACATATTTAGAATCGGTGGTGAGCGTGACTTCACACGGTTCGTTCAGCGCTTCGAGCGCCTTGATGACCGCTGTCAGTTCCATGCGGTTATTCGTTGTCTGTGCTTCACCGCCGCTCATTTCCTTTTCATACTTGCCGTAAACGAGCACTGCGCCCCAGCCGCCCTTACCGGGATTGCCGCTGCACGCGCCGTCTGTAAAAATATTGACCTGCTTCATAAGCTTCTCCGTACGTTTGCTGTTTGGTATTTATCGTACTGTTTTGCGTATATTTTACCATTCCGTTTGCAAATAATCAATATGGAATTATTACTTGACATTACAAGCATTTTAATTTAATATATATTGTAATCATTACACGACAAAATAATTTATTGGAGGTATTATTTAATCTATGGCAAATCAAAAAAGGATGCCCGTCAACGCCGATCACGGAAAACGGAATTCCAAGCGGCGCTATTACACCTACCGCAAGGCATCTAAAAAATCTTTTCCTCTCGTTAGTGACAAGGCGCCTGAAGAGAGGGTGAAGATTTCTTTCTTAGGCGGTATGAACGAAATCGGCAAAAACATGACGGTTTACGAATATAAGGACGATATGTTCATTGTGGACTGCGGCCTGGCTTTTCCGGACGCGCAGCTGCTTGGCGTAGATCTCGTGATCCCTGATTTCACGTATGTACTGAATCATTTTCAAAAGGTCAGAGGTGTGATTATTACCCACGGTCATGAGGATCATATCGGCGGTTTGGCTTATCTTTTAAAGCAGCTGAATGTGCCTGTCTATGCCACAAAGCTGACGATCGGCCTCATCAAGGGCAAGCTGGAGGAACACGGCCTCCTCGGCAATGTCAAGTTGGTGGAGATCAAGCCGCGCGATAATATCACCCTCGGTCAGTTTAATATTGAGCTGATCCATGTCAATCATTCTATTCCCGATGCTGTCGGTTTGGCGATTCGCTGTCCGGCAGGCGTGATTATTCAAACGGGCGATTTCAAAATTGATACGACGCCTGTGGACGGCGATATGATCGATCTTCCGCGCTTTGCTGAGTTCGGTAAAAAAGGCGTTCTGGCATTGCTGAGCGATTCCACGAATGCGGAAAGGCCCGGTACGACGATGAGCGAAAGCAGCGTCGGTGAAAGCTTTGAGCTGCTGTTCCGTAAGGCACGGCGCAGACGAATTATCGTCGCTACCTTCGCTTCCAACATTCACCGTGTGCAGCAGATCATGGACGTTGCCGCCGCGAGGGGAAGAAAGGTCGCTGTTGTCGGCCGTAGTCTTGAAAATCTGGTGAAGGTCGGCGCGGAGCTGGGCTATCTGAATATTCCGGAGAATATATTGATTCCTATTGATACGATCCGCAGCTATGCCGATGATAAGCTAGTGATCATCACTACCGGCTCACAGGGCGAGCCTATGTCGGCGCTGACGAAGATCGCGATGGGCGAGCACCGTAAGGTGTCTGTTACGCCGAACGATTATGTGATCATTTCCGCTACACCGATCCCCGGCAATGAAAAAATGGTCAGCAACGTCGTCAACGCTTTGATGAAAAAGGGCGTTGAGGTCATTTACGAAAATATGTACGACGTACACGTATCCGGCCATGCCTGCCAGCAGGATCTTAAGCTGATGATCGGTATTGTGAAGCCAAAATTCTTTATTCCTGTGCACGGCGAGCAAAAGCATCTTGTCAAGCACGCTTCGCTTGCAGAATCCATGAATATTCCGGTGGAAAATATTTTTATCGGTGAAATCGGCAACTGTATTGAGCTGTCCTCCTCCGGTATCAAAAAATTGCCGGATGTTCCCTCCGGTGAGGTTTATGTGGACGGCTACGGCGTTGGCGACATCGGTAACGTGGTGCTTAACGACCGTAAGGTGCTTTCCAATGACGGCATTATTATCGTAGTGGCGGCGATCGATACGGCCTCCGGCTATGTCGTGTCCGGCCCTGATGTCGTATCACGCGGCTTTGTGTTCGTGAAGGAAAATGAAGCGCTGATGCAGTCGGTGCAGGACATTGCGCTGTCGGTGATTCAAAAGCATTACGATAGCCGGTATCATGATTGGAACAGTGTGAAAACCAAGCTTAAGGAAGAGATTTCCCGTTATGTCTATGAACAAACGAAACGTAAGCCGATGATCCTTCCGATCTTTATGGAGGTCTAGGCGAAAGGAGAAGCGTTATGAAAGTAATCTTAAAAGCAGATGTTAAGTCGCTCGGTAAGGCCGGCGATTTAGTCAATACCAGCGACGGATATGCCAGAAACTACCTGTTCCCGAGAGGACTGGCAATGGAGGCGAACGCCGCGGCAATGAATGAATTCAACAATAAGCAAAAGGCGAAGAAATTCCATAAGGATGAGGAGATCAAGGCGGCCAATTTGCTCAAGGATAAGCTGAACGGCAAGACCTTCAAGCTGACAGCTAAGGCCGGCGCTAACGGCAAGCTTTTCGGCTCCGTGACCTCTAAGGATGTTGCCGCGCAGATCAAGAAGGAGCTGGGAGAAGAGATCGACAAGCGCAAGATCGTGATGCCGGATGTGAAGTCATTCGGCACGGTGGAAGCTGAAATTAAGGTGTATCCCGGTATTTCTGCCGCTGTGTATGTACAGGTAACCGAGGCGTAAGCTTCGCGTAAGACAGAGTGAAATAAAGGAAGAGCAATATGCCTGAAAATAATACTAACGTACTGCTGCCTTATAACCGTGAGGCGGAGCAAAGCGTACTTGGCAGCATCCTAATGGACGCGAGCTGTATGACGATTGCGGTGCAGTACCTGAAAGCTGAGCATTTCTATTTGCCTGAGCACAAGCAGATTTTTTCCTCCATGTACATTATGTACACGGAAAAGAATAATGCCATCGACCAAATCACAATTGCCGATGCACTGGAAAAAAGCGGCTTTTCAGGCGCAAAAAATTATATATGGCAGCTGGCGCAGACGGTTCCGTCCACCGCCAACGTAGGCAAATATGCCGAAATTGTCAGAGAGCAGTATGATCTGCGCTCGCTGATCGAGCTGTCGCAGCACATTATCGATAACGCCTCCTCCGGTACAGCCGATGCCAGGCTGCTGCTCGAAAACGCAGAGCAGCGCTTATATGAGATCCGTCAAGGTAATGACGGCAAGGGACCGAAGCTGCTGAAGGATGTCATCGTTAACGGCGTCTATGATAAGCTCGAAAAGCTGAACAGTGATGAGAGCGACCTGTATAAGGGCTATCCTACCGGCTTCGGTATGCTCGACACGTATACGACCGGTCTTAACCGTTCTGATCTGGTGCTGATCGGTGCCCGTCCTGCAATGGGTAAGACGAGCTTTGCGCTGAACTTGGCGCATAATCTGGCAGTCGCCGGTAAAAAGAAGGTGGTCTTTTTCTCATTGGAGATGACGAACGAGCAGCTGGCAGAGCGTCTTTTGGCCTCGCAATCCGGCATTGAATCACGCAAATTCCGTACCGGCGAGCTGACCGATGATGAATGGGTCAGGCTTGGCAACGCTGTCTCTGTTTTCTATGATACCCAGCTGTATTTGGATGACCGTTCCTCCATCACGGTACCGGAGATGAAATCTGCGATCCGTCGGCTGCGCGATGTGGATTGTGCGATCATCGACTACCTCGGCTTGATTCAGTCTGCTGAGCGGACAGAAAACCGTGTCCAGGAGGTCACAAAAATAACGAAAAACCTGAAACAGATGGCTAAGGATTTGAATATTCCGGTGGTCTGCTGTGCGCAGCTTTCGCGTAGCACGGAGGGCAGAGGAAAATCTCATAAGCCGCAGCTGAGCGATCTGCGTGAATCTGGCTCTATTGAGCAGGACGCTGATATCGTTATGTTCCTGTACCGTCCGTATTATTACAAGGATGAAAAGGATGAGGAACAGCAGGACGAGATCGATAAGAATAAAACTGAACTGATCATTGCCAAAAACCGCCACGGCCAAGTCGGCACGGTGGAAATGGTATTTGACAGTGAATTTACGCGTTTCCGTGCAGTCGATGTCAATGATAACTTCCAAAATTGATCTGACGATAAAAAAATATGCAATGCTGGCTGACGGCGATACAGTAGCTGTCGGCGTTTCAGGCGGCGCGGACTCTATGCTGCTGCTGCATTATCTGCTATCTGTCAGAGCGTCGTTGCACTTAAAGCTGATCGTCATGAATGTCGAGCACGGCATCCGCGGAGAGGCCTCTGAAAAAGATACCGCTTTTGTCAGACAATTCTGCTTGGAGCACGATGTACCTTTTAAGGGAATTGCCGTGGACGTGCCTACCGAAGCGGCTGCCGCAGGGCAGGGCGTCGAGGAATACGCACGTGCGTGCCGTTACCGATTTTTTGAAAGCGTAGGTGCCGATAAAATTGCTACCGCGCATAATGCAACGGATAATTTAGAAACAGTGCTGTTTCGCCTGATCCGCGGTACCGGTATCAAGGGCTGCTGCGGTATTCCTCCGGTCAGGGGGAATATCATCCGACCGCTGATCGACTGTACCGCGGAGGAGATTCGTGCTTATTGCGACGACAGGCATATCCCTTATGTTATCGATGAAACGAATTACGATAACCGCTATACGCGCAACTTCCTGCGCCATCAGGTGCTGCCGGCCATGCGTGAGCTGAACCCCTCGCTGGAGGCGGCTGGCGCTCGGCTGATCCGTAGTGCTGCCGAGGCGCAGGCATATCTGGACGAACAGGCGGCAGCGTGTCTGCAGCGCTCGCTGCGTAACAATCGCTTGTATCACTTGCAGGCGGAGCCGCCGCTCGTAGCTAAGACGGCGATCGTTCAGTGGCTGGACGGATACGGCGTCAGCCTTGACGAGCAGCATTTGGAGGGAGTCTGCACTTTGGTGAATTCTCCGGGGAAATACCAGCTGAAGGAGCGGCTGTTTGTTGTATCCGACGCGCAGTGCCTGCGGCTGGCCATATTTGATGATCCTGTCGATTTTGACAGGGTGCAACTGGAATCAGTGTATGTGTCTGCAGATACGTTCCGAAAGGCTGCTGCAGCATATCAACAACAGTATGACTTTGCGTGTGACGGCGATAAAACTGTCGGTCAGGTGACGGTACGGGCGCGCCGTGAGGGCGATACTGTTCGACCTGTCGGACGCGGCGTCACCAAATCGTTAAAAAAACTGTATAATGAAGCAAAAATTCCCGTGGAGGAACGCGCAAGCCTTCCGGTTTTGGCGGACGAGGCCGGTGTGATCGGCGTTGGTTCGCTTTGTGCGGACGAACGGGTGAAAATAGATGGCGACACCAAACGGGTGCTGCTGTTAAAAATCCTGATGGAGGACAAGCATTAATGAGAAAAAATTTATCTCAAAACTGGAAATCAATTGTGTTCTATATCCTTATTCCGCTGCTGCTGATCGGTGCGGTGATCATTATGAGCACGCAGGGGAAACAGGAAACGGTAAAGTATTCCGAAATCGTCAGCCTGTTCAGAAATAATCAGGTCACGGAATACGAGCTGGATCTTTCCAGCGGTGAGCTGACCTATAAGCTGCGCACGGATGACGATGCAGAAAAGGCAGAGGAAAAGACCTACAGCGTTCCCAGTGTTTCTATCTTTCTGGAGGATATTTCCGGCTATGTCAACACGTATAACGACGAGCATCCGGACGGCCAGATCGCCTATAACTATAAAAAAGGTACGGGCAATTCCTGGTGGTTCAGTATGCTGCCGTCCCTGCTGATCGGTATATTAGTGATCGGCGGCTCGATCTGGATGATCCGCCGTATGAATACGACGCTGAGTAATGAGAATAACCGTGCGCTTGGTTTCGGTAAGCTCAAAACGCGGGAAACGTCCGAAGATAATAAAAAGACCTTCAAGGATGTTGCCGGCTGTGAGGAAGAGAAAGCAGAGATGGAAGAACTGGTTGACTTCCTCAAGCGACCGGAAAAATATACGCAGCTCGGCGCAAGAATTCCAAAGGGCGTGTTGTTGGTAGGTCCTCCGGGTACTGGTAAAACGCTGCTGGCGAAAGCAGTTGCGGGTGAAGCAGACGCACCGTTCCTGTCGATTTCCGGTTCCGATTTCGTGGAAATGTATGTCGGCGTCGGCGCTTCACGTGTGCGTGACCTCTTTGAACAGGCGAAGAAAAAAGCGCCTGCCATCGTATTTATTGACGAGATCGACGCTGTCGGCCGTCAGCGCGGCACCGGTATGGGCGGCGGCAACGATGAACGTGAACAGACCCTGAACCAGCTGCTGGTGGAGATGGACGGCTTCGGTACTAACAGCGGCGTCATCGTGATTGCTGCAACTAACCGTCCGGACGTGCTTGATCCGGCCTTGCTGCGCCCCGGTCGTTTTGACCGTCAGATCACGGTTAACCGTCCCGATACGGAGGGCCGCGAGGAAATCCTCAAAGTTCATGCTAAAAATAAGGCCTTTGCGATCGATGTCGATCTGCATCAGGTGGCAAAGGATACCATCGGTTTTACCGGCGCAGATCTGGAGAATCTGCTCAATGAGGCCGCCTTGCTGGCGGTTCGTCACCATAAAATGGCCATCACGGCGCAGGATATTATGGACTCTATGACGAAGGTCGCTGTCGGTACGGAAAAGAAATCCCACAAGTATACCGAAAAGGCAAAAAAGCTCACGGCGTTCCATGAGGCAGGTCATGCGGTTGCGTCATATTATACGGAGTCGCACGATCCGGTTCGTGAAATTTCTATTATTCCTCGCGGTCTTGGCGCCGGCGGCTATACATGGTATACGCCGGACGAGGAGAATTATAGCTCTCGTAATGAAATGCTGGGCAGCCTCGTATCCCTGTTTGGCGGCCGTGTTGCCGAAGCACTGGCGTTGGGCGATATCTCTACCGGCGCGTCAAATGACCTACAGCGTGCAACAGAGATCTGCCGTGATATGGTAGCAAAGTACGGTATGACGGACGAGCTTGGTCCTGTGGTATATGACACCGGTAATGATGAGGTATTTCTCGGCAGAGATTACGGCCATGTCAACAGCTACAGTGAACGCACCGGTTCTAAGATCGATGCGGAGGTAGAGCGCCTGATGCGTGAAGGCTATCAGCGCTGTGAAGCGATCCTTAAGGAGCATTATGATAAGCTCGAACTGATTGCGACTACTTTGATGGAAAAGGAAAAAATCAATGCAGAGGAATTCCTTGCCTTGATGGAAAACGGCACACTGCCGCAAGAAATAGCTGCCGATACCACACAGCCGTCGCAGACAACACCGGTAAATGAGGTGACTCAGGCAGAGGAAACGCCTGCGCTGACGGAGGAAGCAACAACGGGAACCGTTGACGCTGCACCGTCAACGTCGGAGGACGTTGATCAGTAAAACTAAAAATTCCGGTACAACCGCTGTGAACGATTTTTTGCGCGGGGGCAGTGCCTATAGCTTCCGCGCTCTTATTATTTATGTAAGAGCAAATATCTAACAATTTAATAAGCAGTATTTTCAATTAACTATGGTGATTTGGGTAAGTGTCATAAGCAATTAGTGAGCGTTGCGAGCATTTCTATTATTTTTGTATTTATCACGCCATAGATTTATATTCTCAAATTATTGAAGTAAGTCATATCTTTCGCATATTCATGTATCAATTTGTTGTCAGTGTTGATTTGTATATGTAAGTGCCATCGACTATATATTTTTTTCAAAGAATCGGAATATTCTAAGTTTTATTTTAAGAGATTTTCAAATGCTTTTTTTACAAATCTGCCTTTTTACCTTCTGCAAATCAATTTATGTTGGCTACTCATCCTTAGTGAGATTTTTTTGCAAAATCGACAGGTGGGTGTAGGTTGTTTATTTCCAAAATATTGTGAGATATATTACAATCGCGGTTGGTTTATGATTTTTATTATGGCAATGTATTCTATTTATCCCTTTCTCTTTAAATTGTTCCAACGTTTTGATAAATGAAAAGCCGCTGAAAAAACATGACTGGCTGCCAATTCAGATGTGATATTTGTTACTTTTTCTTTCGTAGTAGTGATGGTGTTGTGTATAATACTTCGCAGATTTTGTAAGGACATTTATGACTGTAATGAAATATGGTTGACAAGAATACCTGTGTTTTAATTTTGTTTCTACTGTGAAAAGTATTATATAGTTTTGATTGCTGTTTGTATTGTTGTCAGCGTGCTTATTTCAAAACTAGGGATAAAACTGTTGCTTATTATACACGTGGTTCACAAGAAGGAGGAAATCTATTTTGATAAAGAAGAATTCACATTCAGAATGTTTTTTATTAGTCGCTTTATTTACGATATTATCTGTTGTCATGTTGTTAATCCCATTATCAGTAGATGATACGTATTATGTGTATCGTGAATTTAATGGACCCATTGACATTCTAAAGTATGCAGCAGGCTATGGGAACGGAAGAATAATTGGCAACTTTATGGGTGTTGTATTATCTAAGAATAGAATCATATCAGCGTTCGTAAGAGCGGGTGCAATAACATATATTATTTACTGCGTTTCAAGACTTAGTTGTATAAACAATAAATATTCAGGTCAAGAAAATGGGAAGCAATATGGACTCTTGATTACTTTACTTTCCTCTCTTGTTGTTTTGGGAATAGGTAGTTTTACTTTTGCCGAATGTTTCGCATGGATTAGTGCATTTTGTAATTACACATTACCAATGTGTATTTTCTTGCCATGTATCATATTTGTTATGAGACGGGATATAGATAATGTAAATACGTTTATATGGTTTAGTGTGTTTATTGCCGCAGTAGCAGAGCAACTGTTTTCTGAACAAAATACATTGGTTTGCCTTTATTTTTCCGGGATAGTTTTTCTAATTGCTCTAATTAAAAGAAGTAGATTGTTATTAAAAAAAATAACACCAATGCTGGCTGGAAATATTCTTGGTGCTGCTATAATGCTTTACGCACGAATGTTTTTAGCATCTGATAATGGCGTTGTTGATACAAAAAGTTATCAAAGCATTCATATTTTCGATCTCAAGGATTTGATTCATAATGCTTTTGTTAATACCGGTCATATTTTCACATATCTGATCTTTAATTTGGTTTTGATTTGTTTATTCGCCTTTGAGGGACTGGTTATTATTAAAGATAAAAAGAGATTTAGATTCAAGCTTATTAGAATATTCTTTTATGTATTTCCGGTTTTAGCACTAATTACTATTATCTTATATGAAAAAAAGACAACTTTAGGTATTCTGCCGGTAATGGCATCGTTTGTCATTTTTGTATTTTTAATAGTATATGTTGTTTTTCTTATTAATGATAAAACACTTAGAAACAATTTTCTTTTATCTCTAGGTTTCTCCGTGTTGACGTTAGTTCATTTGTTATTTGTTGATCCAATAAATTCTAGACTTTCTTTCTGTTTTTATATTTTTGCTGCTTTAAGTGCCATGCAGCTATTTGGGTATATAGTTTCTCTGGTAGGCGAGTCCAAAACTAAGCATATAAATCGCGCGCTATTGGCTCTTCTATGTGTTCTGCTTGTGTTTTTATTATCGGTTTATGCTAGTGTCTATGTTACTAATAAGAAATTGGATGAATACTGCAGATACCAAGTGTCACAAAATGTTTCTGAAATTGATGTGTGTCCACTAACGGACACTAAATATTACCACCATTCATCAGTTGAAGATAGATTGGGCTACGTTTATTATAACAATACGCCCAAGGATATTCAATTCAATGTGATCAGTCGAAAGACTTGGTTGAAGGAACGGTATAATGACGGCGCATACAAAAACAATTAAAGATGTTGTGATGTGGTGTTTATACATCTATCTTCTGGTTCGTTGGAATAATTATCAAACACTGCCCTTTGAACGCTTAATCCTCAAAGGAATGTCGATTCGTCTGCCTTACCGCTGTGAACGATTCTGTTCACGGCGGTTTTTTCTTACCAAATCTTTACTTTCTTTTCGTTTGGCATTAACTATTATGGATTACAATACAAATATATTATATAAAGGGGTGTCGACATGAAGATCATCGAATGTGTCAATTTATCAAAGCATTATTTGGCCGGCGATACTGTCGTCAAGGCGCTGGACGGTATTAGCGTTGCGTTTGAGGAGGGAGAATTCTGTGCTGTGACCGGTCCTTCCGGATCTGGTAAATCTACTTTCCTCCACGTGCTCTCATCACTGGAAAATCCGACCGGCGGTTCTGTGATTTATAATGAAAAGCCGCTGAACGGTTACAGCGATAACCAGCTGTCGATATTGCGCCGCCGTCGCTTTGGCTTTGTGTTCCAGGCCTATAACCTTGTGAACGAGCTGACGGGAATGGAAAATATCTTGCTGCCGATCATGCTGGATAAGAAAAAGCCTGACTGGGATTACTTGGATCATATTGTGCAGATGCTCGGTATTGAAAACCGGCTGGAGCATTTGCCTTCCGCGTTATCCGGCGGTCAGCAGCAACGTATTGCTATTGCGCGTGCGCTGGCAAATAAGCCGACGGTACTATTCGCTGACGAGCCGACCGGTAATCTTGACGGCAAGAGCGGCCGTGAGGTGCTGTCCCTGCTGAAGTATGCCGCTAAGGAGTTAGGGATTACGTTGATCTTAGTAACGCATGACCCGCAGGTAGCCGCACAGGCTGACCGCGTGATCACGATTGAAGACGGCCATGTTGTTAACGATATGATCGGTGTTTCGGCTGTACAAAACGAGGATGAAAATACGGCGGAAGCGATTGACGCTTTGACCGTTACGGCAGAGGAATAAGGAGCGCTTATGAAAAGAAAAATGTTGACTGTGAATACGCTCGCTGTCGGTAATTTGAAGCACCGTCGCAAGCAATATTCCATCATGATCATCGGCATCTTGCTGGCCATGGTTTTCTCCTCCTCTGTCCTGTTCTTCCTGTTTTCGCTGAATGCTTCGGAGGCCGCTATGAAACGTACCCTTTACGGTAATCAGAATATGGCCTGGTTAGAAGCAGATGAAGCGGTGCTGGAGGAGGCGCGCAGTAAGAACCTGATCGAAGCTTACGGCACAGCGCACGATCTTGGCTATGTTTATACTGACGACGAGCAGCTTGGCGCCGCTGTGGCATGGTGCGACGATGCTTTCAGATCCATTCAGGAGCAATCTCTGCTGGAAGGTGAATATCCGACAGCTGCCAATGAGATTGCTGCCGAAAAAAGCGCTTTGGTACGCCTTGGCGTCGAGCCAAAGGTCGGTGCCACGCTTAAGGTGAAGATGAAGGTACAGAATGGGATGAAATGGCTGGAGCAGCCTGTTGACAAGGAATTGACCGTGGTCGGTATCCTTCGGGATAAAAAGGCTAATTTCGGTCAGTATTATTATACAGGCGACGACAGCTTTAAGAATATTCCGTGTATCTTTACTGCGGATAATACGCTGACAGAGCCGGGCGGTAAGGCGCTGACTGTCGGCTATTTCAAGATCAAGAACATTGGGGATATCTATAAAGACGATTCACCCATTGTAAAGTTTTTTGAGGATAAGGAGCTTTCGCTGTGGGAAAGCGATCATTTTATGGAGATGGACAGCCGCTGGCTCGGCAGCGGACTGGGCGACCTCACCGGTAAAATAGAGTTTGCCGTTGTGTTGGCCGTTGTGCTGACGGTCGCTTCGGCACTGATCATCGTGAACGCCTTTAACGCCAATCTCAAGGAACGGAAAAAACAGATCGGCTTGCTACGTGCGGTTGGTACGACAAAACGGCAGATCATCCATATATTCTCGCGAGAGGCTTTGTTAATCAGTTTAATTTGTGCGCCGATGAGTCTGTTGATTTCCTTATTCGGCGTAAAGTTGCTGGCCTCTTGGCTATTTGACGATACCTTTGTCTTTGTTGCCAAGTGGTGGGTGCTGATCGTATGCGTTGTGATCAGCGTAATTACGGTTATGCTGGCGTCGCTGATTCCGCTGCTTTCCGCGTCAAAAACGACGCCGATGCAAGCGATCCGCAATATTGATGCCGCCAGAAAGCTAAAAAATACGAAGATCAAAACACAGCGTTCTTACCGTCCGCAGGCGTTACTGGCAAAGCGTAATGAAGCGCTTCACCGCGGCAGCCGATTCGCTGTCATTTTCATGCTGGTGATCACCATTGTGATTTCCTGCGTCGGCTTCACCGCTCTTATGCAGGAATATAATTATAGCTATGATACCGGTTATGATTATGAGTTTTGGGGGATCGAAAACGACGTTTGGGTCAGTGGCAATCTTATCAATACCGCAACAGAAGGCGGTATGACGGAAAACGACCGTCAGCAGCTGCTTTCCTTCCCGTACATAAAAACTGCTGATGGCGTTAAAAGCTGCTATGTGAACCTGCAAATTCCGGAATTCAGCGACTATTTTGTGGCGCTTGCCGGCGACTTCAGCGCGGCCTATTGGTATAATTACCAAACCGATGACGATAGCTGGTATATGCCAACGACAAAGGCAGAATGGGAAGAGTATGCCAAAACGCGGGAATATAATGAGGATTATCAGGCGATCAAGCAGCGCTTTGGCGTACAGGGTGAATATTTCCCGACTGGGCTTAGCGCCGGCAGCAGCGAATCGATTGCTGAACTGGAAAGTGCTGTTATTGACGGCAAAATCGACATTGCTAAGCTCAACAGCGGTGAACAAATCCTACTTTTAGCGCCGGAAAAGGCAGCCTTCTATGTACAGCGTGAAAAACGCTATGACGGCTATTTTTCTTCCGTTGATAAGGACAGCGATATTAAACCGGACAGGGAGTACCTGGTGGAGGGAGAATGTCCTTACCGTGCCGGAGATAAGCTTGTTTTAGATATTTACACTGCGTCGGCACAGAATATGTCGGAGGATACGTATGATACCGAGCTCGGCTATTCGCTGCCGCCTGATATTCAGCAGTCAAAAAAAGAGGTGACGGTCGGTGCGATCATTTCGCCGGAACGCTTCAGTGAGATGAATTCCGTGCTGCATAGCAATAGCTATTATGATCTTGGCTTCTTTACGACGACGCAGGGCATGGAGCATTTTGTCGAGGGACGTAAATACCAGTCAATGTCGCTGAAAGCCGTCGGCGCGCTGGACGATGAGACGGACGCCGCTATCACGGAATACCTTGAACCGATCGCAACGCGCTATAACGCACAGGCTACCTCTGTTTATCAAATGCATAAGGAAACGAAAACAGCTGTCCGGACAGCAATGATGTCGCTGGCTGCGATCATTATTCTGTTTTTTGCCATCTCTGCGAGCGTAATCAATAATACCTTGGCGGCCGGTATACGTGAAAATAAACGTGAGCTCGGTACGCTGCGCGCAGTCGGCGCGTCCTCCGGCGTGCTGGTCATGTCTTATATCCGTCAGCTGCTGTCGATGTTCGCTTGGGGATACGGCTTTGGATTTTTGGCCACACTGCTGCTGTTCATCGGTTTCAGTATTTACAGCAAAATGATGGAGGGCAACTTCCGTTGGTCAGACGTCGTGGTGTGGCCGGCACTGGTGATGTGCCTGCTGCTGTTCGCAATGTGTGCCATGAATCTGTGGTCAAAGGTTCATAAGGAAATGAAAAACAGTATTGTTGAAAATATAAGAGAGCTATAGGAGGAAAGTATGAAAAAAATCGGATTATTGATGCTGACGGCGCTGCTTCTGCTGAGCCTATCCGTTACCGCCTTTGCAGAAGAAGGAAATATTCATTATACAGAGGAGGAAGAAACGCAGCCCCAAGCGGTACAGACAGTGGAAGAAACAACCGTAGACGCCTCACAGCCGCGCTTGATGGTGACGGATTATTCCTTAGATACAGATCATCTGTCGCCGGATCATGAGAGTACGCTGTCTGTTACGTTGAAAAATTTCAGCAATACGAAGGCAATCAGGAATATTAAGTTGTCCCTGACAGAGGAAACAGGCAATATCAAAATTCTCGGTACCGGCACCCAGTTCGTTGACAGTATCGGTACGAATAAAACTTATGTATGGACTGTCACACTGACAGCGTCAAAAACGGCGACGATCGGTGAGCACGCCCTGAGTCTTTCCGCTGAATATGAGGACCGTTACTATACCGGCTATTCTGCTTCCGATACGATTCGTCTGAACGTCTATCAGACAGTCAGTCTGGATTATAACGGCGTTCAGTTGCCAGTGAAAATGGTGCAGGAGGAGACGTCCAGCGTTGATATGACGCTGATCAATTCCGGTAAAACAAAGCTGCGTAATATTCAGATTACCTTTGATATTACCGGTGTTGAATCAGGCGGCACCGCATTCGTTGGCGAGCTGGAGCCCGGTGCAACGGCGAATGCGTCCGTTAATTTACGTGCTGCCGGCGATATGCTCGGTGAAACGAGCGGTACGGCAACGATCAGCTATGAGGATGAATTTGGCACACCCTATTCACAGACGGTTGATCTTTCAACCACCGTGGAGGAGGCGATTTTGCCGGAACTGCCGGAAGAGGAGGAGACGTCGCAGAGCCGTTTCCCGTTTTGGTGGGCGTTTCTGCTCGGCGGGCTTGTGCTTGGCGGTGCAATCGGCGCAGCCATACCGATCGCTATCCACTCCCATAAGCAACGCCTTGCTGACGAAGCAATGCTATAAGATATAAAAAGAAACCGCAGGCATGAAAATTACCTGCGGTTATTTTTTGCGTTTGCTTTTATACCTCTACCTCGTCACCAAGCTTTTCTGCGACAAAGAAAAAGAATACGATCTCTCCGATACCGAATATGACGGAGCCGCTGATCAGTGCCGCAATAACAGCCGTTGTCGGCGCTGTGTCGCCACCGGTATAGCTGACGTTGCCTGCCACCAGCAGTATAATACCGGCTACAAACAGTACCAGTGCGCTGATAAGAAACTTCTTCGCCAGCGCTTCGTTGACAACCTTTTTGGTAGCAATCAGCGCTTCGTTTGCCTCGGCGGCAGCCTTGCGCGCCTTCTTCTCTGCCTTTGCCTCCTTGCTTTCGGGGAGAATCACAAACTTATCCATCAAAAAGACAAAGCACATAGTGAAGAAAGACATAATCGTCTGTCCGGCGAAATCGCGTATGGCAACAGTGGTAGCCGAGGTGTTGAACCAAGGGATCAGCTCACCGAGCCATACATCCAGCTTTGGCCCAAGAACGGTGGAATAGACAATGATGAATAATATCATGATGAGCGTTGCTGTGATCGCATAAGTGATATTGCTGGCGCTCTTAAAGGTTTTCTTCCTGTTGAGCGCAAACGAGATCATGTTGCCGGCCATCACCGATACAAAGTATGCCACCAAATCATATAGCATCCCTGAATCGTAGTGGAAAACCCAAAAATCGATCGGCGGCAGTGCTTTGGAGTGCAAGGGAATGAGTACCAGTGCGCCGAGCACAAAGAAGGTAACGCCCTGCGTAGCACCGGAGCACATACTAAAGGCAAAGAACTTCATGACCTGCCACAGCTGCGCATTTTTGTCGGTCCATCGCTTAAAAGCGGATTGCTTATCAGCCATATTGCCTCCTTATTACATCTGGAAGTTTTGAATGTAAGAATCAATGCAGTTTTGGATGATCTCTTCTGCGACCTCGCGCGGTTGAACCTCCGTTACACTGGTGTTTTTACCGTGCTCCAGCGATTTGTAGACCTCAAAGAAATGCTTGATCTCCTCAAAACGGTGCGGCGGCAGCTGATCAATATCGTGATAAAAGCTGTAATTGGGATCGTTGACCGGAACCGCGATAATCTTTTCATCGCGTTGACCGCCGTCCTCCATAATCAGTACGCCGATCGGCATACACTCGACGATGGTCATCGGGCGAATGATTTCGCTGCACAGAACGAGTACGTCCAGCGGATCCTTATCGTCGGCATAAGTGCGCGGAATAAAGCCGTAGTTCGCCGGATAGTGCGTAGAGGTAAATAATACGCGGTCGAGCTTTAGCATACCCGTTTCCTTGTCCAGCTCATACTTGTTTTTGCCGCCCTTTGAAATCTCAATAACAGCATAGAACTTGTCCTTTTTAATTCTTTTCGGTGATATGTCATGCCAAATATTCATGATCTTCCTCCTAACATGATTTACTGAACCTATCTTATCACAACTTGTCGGCTGATTCAATCCTAAATTACGGTTATACTGTCTTAGTTAAGTGTTGCGTATTCCTCTATTGATTTTTGCTGTGCAAAAAGCTATAATTATAATATAACAAAGAAGGAGTGATTGGATGCCTTTTATTAATGTAAAAACGAATTCACCGCTCGCGGTGCAGTCGAAGGAGCAGCTCAAAGCGGCGCTGGGCGAAGCGATCACCGCTATTCCCGGGAAAAGTGAGTCTTGGCTGATGGTCAACGTGGAAGAAACAAGCGCGCTGTATTTTAAGGGTAGCGACGCGCCGTGCGCACTATTTGATGTTTCGATTTTCGGCAGTGCGTCCGACAGTGCTTATGAAGAGTTAACGCGCCGTCTCTGTGCCATTGCCGAGACTTATCTTGACGTTCCGGCAGACCGTACGTATGTGAAGGCTACCGAGGTGGCGCATTGGGGCTGGAACAATATGAATTTCTAGGTGATAAGATGACGTTGCAGGAAATCATTGACGCTTCGTCGCGCATCGTATTTTTCGGCGGTGCCGGCGTCTCAACGGAAAGCGGTATACCGGATTTCCGTTCACAGGACGGCTTATATCATCAGCAATATGATTATCCGCCGGAGCAAATTCTTTCGCGTACGTTTTTTGATATGCATACGGAGGAATTTTTTCGCTTCTACCGTGATAAAATGCTGGTAGAGGGCGTACAGCCCAACGCGGCGCATAAAAAGCTGGCTGCGCTCGAAGCAGCCGGTAAGCTGTCGGCAGTCGTCACGCAGAATATTGACGGACTGCATCAAGCTGCCGGTAGTAAAAATGTATATGAGCTGCACGGCTCGGTGCACCACAATTACTGTATGCGCTGCGGAAAGTTCTTTTCTGCAGAAACGGTAAAAGTGCAAACCGGTGTGCCGCATTGCGATTGCGGCGGTATCATCAAGCCCGATGTCGTGCTTTATGAAGAACCGCTCGACAGCCGAACGGTGGAGGGAGCGCTGGCTGCGATTGCCGACGCCGATTGTTTGATCGTGGCCGGTACATCGCTGACGGTCTATCCGGCCGCGTCCTTTATTCGCTATTTCCGCGGGAACGCCTTTGTGTTGATTAACCGTGACGAAACGCCTGCAGACAGGCTGGCTGACCTGGTGCTGCACCAAAGCGTTGGCGAGGTGCTGTCTGCTATTACTGTTTAGAAGGAGCTATTATGAAAAAAACCATTGCTGTATGGCTGTCGCTGTGCCTGCTGGCACTGGGACTGTCCGCTTGCTCACAGCCTGAGACGACGGAGGAAACGGCAACGTCTGCCGCTGTGCCGCTGGCGATCACCTTTGACGCTGCTTATACTGATTATGACCAAAGCGTTGTTGCTGCTTATGAACAGCTTTGTACAGCTGTGATGAACGGCGAAGCGGAGGCGCGTATGAATGTCGGTCTGACGGAAGCGGTTTTACAGCTGTACTACACCTCTTTTCCGCTGAGTGCGCTCGCTGCGGTTACCGAAAAAAGCGATTCCTCCGGCGTAGCGATCACCTATATGGATCAGGCGACGCATCTGCAGCAGGTTGCGGCCTTTGCTGAAAAAATCAATACGCTCAAGACGCAGTGCTATAACGGCACTGTCAGCAAAACTGTCTATACCCTGAATCTTTACCGCTATATATGTGATAATTATCAGGAGGGCAGCGCGCAGAACGTGTATGAAACGGTCATGAACGGAAACGGCTCAGCCGATACGTATTCCGGCTTCTTTGAATATATGCTCCAGCAGGCAGGCATCCCGTCCTATCATATTATCGGTACTGATGCGGTCGGCTCTCCGGTTTCCTTTTCAGCGGCGGAGCTGGAAGGTAGTCTGTATTTCTTTGATCCGGTGATGGAATATTACACCTCCGGCGGCAAGCTGCTGCGCTATTTTGGTATGACGACCGACGATGTGACGAATTTTTCCGTACAGGAGCTGATCTATACAAACCGCCAAACAGCCGCTTATGCCTCGGATCTGCGATTTGACACGTGCCGCAAGGCGGTAGCGTGGGAAATCAGCGGCGCTTCCTTACTGCTGACTCTGGAAAGCGGTAAGGTCGTGGAAATCGAACTGTGATCATCTTTGAAAACCGCAGAGTCTCTGATTGTTCTGCGGTTTTATCAATTATTATCTGTGAGCTTGGCTGAGATGAAAGCCAAGCAAGGAATGAGGAGATACCAATGGCTGACCGTTCGCTCATCAATAAAATAAACGGCGCTTTGAATAATGTCCGCTATTACTGGCACGAGCCGCCGCGCGGTAAGTTTATGTCGTTTAAAGAGGTGGCTGCGTATGCCTTCGGCGGAATCGGCGCCTATTTCGTGATTCAGCTAGGCTCAACCCTGATCGTCAGTACGACGAATATTATTGTCAGTACTGCCATCGGCGTCGGACCTGCGCATACATATATTATCTATCTGCTTGCCACATTTTTAAATATTCCGCTGACAGCAGTCAGGGCCAATATGATCGATAATACACGCGGAAAGGGCGGTAAATACAGACCTTATCTGATTTCGATGGGTATTCCGACAGCGTTAATCGCGCTGCTTTATGTTTGGTTCCCGTATCAGCTTATGTACAGTCTCTTCCCGGGTAAGCTCTTCGGTTATGACAAAGGCTACCTGATTAAGGTCTGCGTCGTATTTATCTGTAATCTCGGGCTCCACTTCTTTTTCAACTTTTTTCGGGATGCGTATGAAAACCTGATTCACGTGCTTTCTCCCGATACGCAGGAGCGTACGAATGTCCTGGCGGTCAAGGCGGTCGTCTATTCACTGGCGCCCTCGATTATGAATTTTGTCAATCCTGTGATCGCTCAATTTTTTGCCGACAGCGATCAGACAAATATCATTGTTTACCGCATTACTTATCCGATCTACGCAGTGATCGGCATTGCGCTGACGGTCGTCGTATTTGCCAATACAAAGGAAAAGATCGTTCAGGCAAAGACGCATACGATTCAGATCCGTTTTACTGATGCGCTGAAGGAAGTGGCGAAGAATAAATATTTTTGGATTATTTCACTGGCCGGTTGGCTCGGCTTTTTGGAGCTGGTCTATACCAATGTGCTGCTGTATAATCAAAGCTACGGTCATACCGTTGACGGTGTTACCTACGGCGTCGCTTGGACGCTGATCGGTAATGCCTCGCTTTGGGGAATGCTGTTCGCCCCGTTCTTTGTGAAGCGCTTTGGCAAAAAAGCCGTGCTCATCACGGTCAATATGATGAATGTCGCGTGTATTCTGCTGATGATCGTCAATGTCCGTAGCTTTTGGTGGCTGGTTGCCTGTATTTGGTTGAATTATTTGTTCTCCTCTGTGGAGCAGATTACGACGCCGGCTATTCAAGCGGATATTCGTGATTACCAGCAGTACCGTTCCGGTGAGCGGATTGACGGTATGTTCGCTGCTGTTGGCACGATCGGTAACCTGGTAACGCTGGCGACCTCCGCCGTGCTGCCCGCTGTGCAGGAAAAATTCGGTATCTATGAGGGAAACGGCTATGAAAAGGCCTTTGACATCCTGGATATTGAAAAAGGTCAGCCTGACCTGCTGTACCGTTTTTTGCCGGTGCTGATTATTATGGCGGCCATCGGCGCTTTTATGAATGTGGTCCCGTATTTCTTTTATGATTTTAACGAGAAAAAGCAAAAAAGCGTGATCCGTGTTTTGCAGGTTCGTGCGCTATTTGAGGATTATGCCAATCATGCACTGAAAAACGAGCAGATCGTCGAAGCGATCGAGCTGGTGGAAAACGCGCGTGAAATGGCTGCAAAAAAGCCGTTGAATCTGGCGGAGCATCGCACAGACAAAAAGGCATATAAGGAATCGAAAGCCTTTAATGAAGAAATCGAAATTGCCAAGTTCGTCTGCAAGGAGCTTGACAAATTTGATAATGCGCTCGGTCAGCACAAGCTGTCAGTGTATCGGGAGATTGCTGAACAGGGACTCGGGTTTATCAATGGTATCAATCTGGACTCGGTATCGGGAGAGATAAAAGAAGCGAAAGCACTGCCTAAGACGACGGAGGAGGAAAAAGAGTTCCGTGCTTTCAGAATTGAATTCGCTAAGAGTAAGCTGTCTGCTAAGCGAGCTTATGATAAGTATTACGGCTCGGTGAACGCCTTCGTGCAGCCTGATATGACGGCGTTGACGGCGCTGTTCGACCGCGAGGATTCACTCGATGAAGCACTTTACCAAGCTGCCGAGAATAAGGATAAACAGCGCGCAAAGGCGCTATCTGCTGAAAAAAAGCAGGTGCAAAAGCAAGCAAAAAAGCTGATGGATGAATTTGCAAAATTCAACCGTGCCGCAAAGCCTTTCAATGACGCCGAAAAGCTGCTCCGGCAATATGAAAATTACAACCATTTCGATGAGATTGCAGCGCTATACGAAAACGCAAAGGTCGCTGCAGAAGCGGAGGCGCGCGAAGCTGCCGAAAGGGTGGAGACTAAGCGCCTTGAAGAGCAGGCGGAGCTGGCAGCCAGGAAAGCGGCAAAGAAGCAAAAAAACAAATAACCACCATAAAAAGCGGTCGTTTTACGGCCGTTTTTCTTGTATAGTGCAGAAAAATATGTTATAATTATTTATTACTACGGAGGTGTTATGATGAATTACCGTGAAAAATATGAACAGTGGCTTGGCTTCGATGCGCAAACGCGGCAGGAGCTGGAAAGCATTACTGATGAAAAGGAAATTGAAGACCGTTTTTATAAAGAACTGGCGTTTGGAACCGGCGGCTTGCGCGGAATGATGGGCGCCGGCACTAACCGCATGAACCGCTATACCGTCGGCAAGGTCACCCTTGGTTTAGCGAATTATTTAAAGGCTAAGTACGACGGCGACATCAAGGTAGCACTGGCTTATGATTCGCGCAATAATTCTGCGGCTTTTGCTGCGACGGCTGCCGGTATTTTTGCCGCCTGCGGTTTTCAGGTGTATTTGTATGAAACGCTCGTGCCGGTGCCGGTGCTGAGCTTTACGACGGCTTATTTGGGCTGTCAGGCAGGCGTCATGATCACTGCATCGCATAATCCCAAAGAGTATAACGGCTATAAGGTATATGACAACACCGGCTGCCAGCTCTGCACAGAAGATGCGCAGGAGGCTATCCGTTTTATTAACGCGGTGGAGGATTTTGCGGCTATTCCGTTTTATGACGGCAAAGAGGGAATCACAATGCTGGGAGAAGAAACGCTTGGTGCCTTTCTCTCTGCTGTCAGAAAACAGTCTGTCTATGAAGAAAAGAGCGATTTAAAGATCGTCTACACACCGCTGCACGGCACCGGTAATGTGCCGGTGCGCCGTGTACTGCAGGGAATGAACGTGACGGTCGTTAAAGAACAGGAGCTGCCTGACGGAAATTTCTCTACGGTGAGAAGTCCTAACCCGGAGGAAAAGGATGCGCTCAATATGGCGATTGCGCAGGCGAAGGAGATCGGTGCTGACTTGGTGCTGGGTACTGATCCGGATTGCGACCGTGTCGGCATTGCCGTAAAAAACGGTGAGGATTATGTCCTGATGACCGGCAACCAGACCGGCGCGCTGCTGATTCAGTTCCTGCTGACGATGAAAAAAACGTCTTTGACACCGAAATCAACCTTGGTGAAAACGATCGTTACCTCCGAGCTTGGTGCCAATATCGGTAAGCGCTTCGGACTGCAGGTGGACGAAACGCTGACCGGCTTTAAATATATTGGTGATAAGATCAATCAATATCAACGCACCGGTGAAAAGGAATTCGTGATCGGCTATGAGGAAAGCTACGGCTATCTTGTCGGTACGCACGCGAAGGATAAGGACGCGGTTGTGAGCGCTATGCTGATCTGTCAGATGGTGGCTTGGTATAAAAATCAGGGTAAAACGCTCGTTGAAGCCCTCGATGATATTTACCGTGAGTACGGCTACTACCTTGATTATCTTGACTCCTTCGTGTTGAAGGGCAAGGACGGTGCCGAAAAAATACAAGCGCTGATGACAGCCTTCCGCCATACCGGAACGGCGCTGTTCAGCGACCTGCGCGAGGTGATCGATTACGCTGACGGTATTGCCGATCTGCCAAAGGAAAATGTGTTGAAATATATCTTTACCGACGGCTCTTGGATGGCAGTGAGACCAAGCGGAACGGAACCGAAAATCAAGGTATATTATTCGATTGTGGATACAGATAAGGCGCGTGCACAGGTGCGGCTGGATGCGATTCGCCGCGTGATGGAAGAAAAGATTAACGGCTGACGGAGAATAAGGCTATGACAGTAAAGGATTATATTGAACAGGTGATTGCGCCGAAGCTGCAGGGCGACGGCGGATGGATTGAATTCCGCTCGCTTCAGGGTGATGAGTTGACGGTTGTGTTTCGCGGCGAGTGCGCAAAGTGCCTGATTTTGCACCGTTGTGTTGCCTGGATTGAGGAACAGATTCAACAGGATCTCCGGCAGACAGTGAAGATCAACGCCGTCCGTAAGCGGCCGTATTTTCAGGAGGTGTAGCGCATGGCTCATATTAAAGTAGAAAGACGCTCCTTGCGTCCGGACGAATGGACAAAGCTGCGCTACGGCTGGCTGAAAAAACATATCTATTCCTCTAAATGGGAAATTAAGAACCTGATGATCCGTGATGCACGTCAGGTTGCGGAAATGGAATTTGAATATTATTCCGAGGATTACCGACCGCTGCAAAAAGGGGATCTCTATTTCACACCGGACGGCACGGCCTTTATTAAGGCAGATGTGCGTATTCCGGAGGAGCTGCAGGGAAAAGAGCTTTGGTTTACGCTGAAAACAGCGGCGGAGATCTGCGTACAGGTCAACGGTAAGTATGTCGGCGGTGTGGATCCGAACCGTGAGCGGATGCTGCTGTCTCCTTATGTGGACGACACACAGGTGCTTCATTTTGAAATGATGGGCTATAACCGATCAAAGCCGGACGACGAGCGCAATCCGGAATCCCTTTCTGTTCGCGGCTGCCGTCAGGTGTTTGAAGGTGCGTATATCGCGACGGTGAACCATGAGGTGCAGGAGCTGGTTTGGGATTTTGAGCTGCTGCTGGATATTATGGATGGCGAGGCGTTTAACGAGGATTATCGCAATTTTCTGAAGCGCGAGCTGAATAACGCCATGAACCTGATCGATTTTTACAGCGAGGAGCTGTCGGGTTTGCAGGAAGCAAAGCGGTATATTGACGAGGTGATCTATGCGAACGATACCTATAAAGGTAGCGGCGATGTGGCGTTGATCGCCCATTCGCATCTGGACATTGCCTATTATTGGCGCCGGATTCATGCGGTACAGAAGAATTTACGCACGGTGCTGATTCAGCTGCGGCTGATGGACCGCTATCCCGATTTTAAATACACCCACACCCAGCCTTACGTTTATGAGACACTTGAAAAGTATTATCCGGAGGTCTTCGCGGAGCTGCAGGAAAAGGTGAAAAGCGGCCAGTTTGAACCTGTCGGCGCCATGTATGTTGAACCGGATTGTAATATTCCAAATGCCGAATCGCTCATTCGCCAGTGCCTCTACGGACAGCAGACCTATCAGCGTATGTTCGGGAAGAGGGTGAATAACGCTTGGCTGCCGGATGTTTTCGGCAATTCCTGGATCATGCCGCAGATATTAAAAAAATGCGGCGTGGATTACTTTGTGTCCAATAAAATGTCTACCTGGAATGATACGAACCGTTTTCCGCACAATAATTTTATATGGCGCGGTATTGACGGAACGGAGGTGTTGGCCTGCGTACCGCCGACGCACTTTATTACTTGGAATTATCCGTCACAGATTCAGGCGAACTGGGAGGCCTATATTGATAAGGACCTCGGCGGTCAGACGCTGAATATGTTCGGTTACGGTGACGGCGGCTCCGGTTGTACGGAGGATATGATCGAGCTGATGCATCGGTTTGAGAAGGTTTCGGCTATGCCTAAGTGCACGCATGTCGGCGGTGCGGAATTCCTTGAGAAAAATCTGAAGGATAACGATAAGCTGGAAACATGGGACGGTGAGCTGTATCTTGAAATGCACCGAGGCACCTTTACGACCAAAGCTGACCTGAAGGCGGCCAATCGCCGTCTTGAGCAAAAATTCAGAAACGCTGAGATTCTCTGTGTGATGCGCGGTGAAAACCGTCAGCAGGAGATCGGTGAGTTATATAAAAAATTTTTGGTCAATCAGTTTCATGATATTCTGCCTGGGTCGCATATTCATCCTGTCTACGAGGACGCCATGGCGGACTACCGTTCGATCGAGCAGCAGCTGGACGATATGATCGGTAACCGCGGCGCAACCTATTTTAATTCCCTGAATATTCCGCGTGATGCGTTGACCTTCGTGGAGGATGAAAACGGGACGGCAACCAGAATGGGCAAAAAAGGTAACTGGCTCGTGCCGCAGATCGCGCCGTTAGCAACGAAGCCGCTGCGCTTTGTACGTACGGCTGCTGATTGGATCCGTATTGACGGGCTTGATGCGGTAACGCCGTTCTATGCGATCTCGCTGAACGAGGACGGCTCTATCGCCTCTCTCTATGATTTAGAGCTTGGCAGGGAATGGACTGCCGGCAATTTCAATAAGCTCTGTATATACGACGATCGCCCGGGTAATTACGACGCATGGGATATTTTACCGAATTACCGTGAAAAGACGATTGATATCCGTGTGGAGGAACCCTTGAAGCTGGTAGAGCTGGACGGCGAAAGCGCCACGTTCCGCTGCCGTTTAGCGACGGCTGCTTCTGAATGGACGATGCTTGTCCGTCTTTTCAGACGAAGCAGAGGAATAGAGGTTGAAAATATCGTCGACTGGCAGGAAAATCACAAGCTGGCCAAAGCAGAATTCGACTGTAATGTGTTGACGCGTAAGGCCTTGTGCGATACCTCCGCCGGTTATATTGAACGTGAAACGCACCGTAATACCAGCTGGCAGCAGGCGCGTTTTGAAACCTGTCACCATAAATGGTGCTCTGTGGCAGAGGCTTTTGGCGGTATTGCCCTGATCAATGACTGTAAATACGGCGTTGGCTTTAATAACAGCTCCATGAGCCTGTCGCTCCTGAGAGCTACCGAACGGCCGGATGTTGTTTCTGATCTGGGTCACCATCATTTTTCCTATATGATCATGCCGCATAAGGGCGACGCTATCCATGCCGGTATTAATAATATCGCGCTGCAATACAATAATCCGCTGATTAAAACCAGTGCCGAGTGGATGCTGCCTACCTTTGAGCCGCTGCTGCTGCAGGCCGCTAAGTTCAGTGAGGACGGCACGATGAAGGTGCTTCGCCTTTCAGAGCAGTACGGTAACCGCGGCTTTATCATCCTTGACCGTCCGGTTAAGGTGCTCAATATGCTCGAAGATACAGAAAAAACGACCGATGTGCTGGAATACAAACCGTTTGAAATTATTACACTGGGATTGGAGCTGTAATATGCCGAATGCTGTCTGGATACTGGCCGGTGTCGCGGCTGTGCTTTTGCTGGGGATCGTGATCGTTCCTGTTGTTAACCGCAGACAGTTTAATAAGCTGCCTGCGGAGCAGAAGGTGCGTATTTTAATGAAGGAGGCAAGGTCATTGTCCTTCTTTAAGAATGTTTCCTCCGGCAGCAGCGGCACGCTGTATTATATTAAAAATAAGCGAAAAATTTATGCTTTTCCCTGGAAATTAAAGGACGGCAGTATGGTTTGTACCAGAACGTCACTCTTTGATCGATGGGACTATCCGGAGGAACAGCCTGCTTTTACGGAAGACGAAGTGCGTTTTGTGTCAGAGGAGCTGCATAAATATAATGAGAAGAACGCTGTAAAGCTTTTGATTGAATATGACGTTAACAAGTGATGCAAAAAGAATAATCAAATTGCTGCTGGACAATGGCTATCAAGCTTATGCTGTCGGCGGCTGCGTCAGGGATAACGTACTCGGTGTGCCGGTCGGTGATATCGATATTACCACATCCGCCCGACCGGAGGAAACGGAAGCCCTGCTGCGCGCTAACGGTATCAAGTATTTCGAGACCGGCCTGAAGCATGGCACGATCACTGCTGTTGTCAACCGCGAAGGATACGAGATCACAACCTTTCGCAGCGACGGCGATTATTTGGATAACCGCCATCCGGAGGAAGTCATTTTCGTAGATGATCTGCGCGTAGATTTGTCACGCCGCGATTTTACGATGAACGCACTGGCCTACAATGACGATGAGGGCTTTATTGATGCCTTTGGCGGACTGGAGGATATCCAAAACCGCTTAATTCGTGCCGTCGGTGATCCGGAACGCCGCTTTCATGAAGACGCGCTGCGCATTATGCGTGCGCTTCGTTTTGCTTCCGTGCTGGGCTTCAGCGTGGAGGAACGCACCAAAAAAGCGCTCTTTACCTGTAAAGAGCTGCTGTTGAATATAGCGGGAGAAAGAATTTTTACAGAGCTGAAAAAACTGCTGTGCGGCAATTATGCGGAGCAGGTCTTGATGGAATACCGAGAGATTTTGGCGGTGGTGATTCCTGAGCTGAAACCCTGCTTTGACTTTCCGCAAAACAGCCGTTGGCATATCTATGATGTTTATACACATATTGTTAAAACGGTCGTTGCTGCTCCTAAAAAGGATTATCTTCGATTTGCCGCGCTGCTGCACGATGTGGCGAAGCCGCAGTGTAAAACGACGGACAGTAAGGGCGATCACTTCTTTTACCATCCGCATGAAAGTGCGCTGATTGCCGGAAAAGCTCTATCGCGTTTTCATGTCAGCAATGAATTCCGGTACCGTGTCGTTACGCTGATCGATATCCACGATATGCATATTACCCACCGACCGTCGAATATCAAAAAATGGCTGCGTATTCTCGGTGAGGATCTGATTTATGATTTTGTGGACCTGAGGATTGCTGATCTGTCTACACATAATCCTGATTTGGTCGGAGAGGAGATTCAGAAACTGCAGCTGGTGAAAACACTGATCACCAAAATCATCAATAGCGGCGAGCCGTATCGGATTTCAGATATGCCGATCAACGGTAAAGATCTGATTGAAATCGGCTTCACCGGCAGAGAAATTCAGGAGGAACTGGAAAAGCTGATAAAAATCGTATCCGGCAATCCGGAATGTAATAAAAAAGAAAAACTGCTGTTGCAGGCGAGGCGAGACTATGAAGCAAAAACTGAACAGTGAGATAAAAACAGAAAGGCTCTTACTGCATCAGTGCCTTTCAAAGAATAGGGAAGAGGTGCCGTATAATATTTTTTGCGGCGATGATTTCGTCGGACGCATGGTGCTTTGTATCGATCCGGTAGAGGGCGTCATCGAGCCGGATATCTTTATCGAAAAACCGTTTCGACGTCACGGCTTTGCCTTGGAGGCCGCCGATGCGATGATCAATGAAATTATCGGTGTTTATCCAAGCTACGAGCTGGTGGCTGCTGTGCCGATTGCCGATAAAGCTGCAAATTGCCTGTGCTGCCGCCTCGATTTTTCCTTCGACGGCGTCGCCGCCGACGGATACTACAACGTCTACTATATGTAATCACACATAAGAATCTGTCATCCGCATACTGTAATCGCTGATTAATTCTAAAAATGTTGAAAAAAGTGTTGACATTCTTTTCTTCATTTGCTATAATTCCTTTTGTTGACGCGAGAGTGGCGGAATCGGCAGACGCGCACGTTTGAGGGGCGTGTGGGGTGACTCGTACGGGTTCAAGTCCCGTCTCTCGCACCAAAAAGACTTGTTTTAGCATTTGCTAAGCAAGTCTTTTTATTTTCTCATAAATGGCTTGATTGCTATATCTTCAAACTTATTCATGCTAAAATCCAATAAATCTGCCTTTTTAAACTGTCGCTGCTTAAAGTATATGTTGAAAATCACCCTTGCCTGTGCTATTATTAATTTATATTATTGAATGTTGATAAGGGTATTGTTATGCTATTTTCATCTTCTGTTTTTATATACTTCTTTTTACCGATTGTTCTTTTTGTTTATTATGTATTCTTGAAAAAGAGCAGGCCGCTTCAAAATATTTTTCTGTTTCTTGCCAGCTTATTTTTCTATGCTTGGGGTGAACCAAAGTTCGTTTTGGTGATGCTTTTATCCATATTGATGAACTGGATATTGGGTATTCTTGTGAACAAATACAAAACGGTCAGTCAAACCAAATCAAAATTTATACTGGGCTTGACGGTTGCTTCCAATTTATCTATCCTGTTTATTTTTAAATACCTGAATTTTACGGTCAATAACGTTAACAGTCTTTTTCATACAGGAATTGAGATACAGCAGATTGCCTTGCCAATCGGTATTTCGTTTTTCACCTTTCAGGCAATGTCCTATGTGATCGATGTGTACAGAGGCAAAGGTGAGGTACAGAAAAATATCATCAATGTCGGACTGTATATTTCCTTTTTTCCACAGCTGATCGCGGGACCTATTGTAAGATATGAAACGGTTGCCGAGGAAATCAAAAACAGAAAAGAGACAAAAGAGGATTTCTTTAACGGCTTTGAGCGGTTCATTGTAGGCTTTGCCAAAAAGGTATTGCTTGCAAATTCCTTTGCGATTATTGCCGACAGAAGCTTTGACGGGTTAAGCGGCGGTGCTTCCTTATCCGTCTTAGGGGCGTGGTTAGGCGCCTTATGCTATGCGTTTCAAATTTATTATGATTTCAGCGGCTATAGCGATATGGCGATCGGACTTGGAAAAATGTTCGGTTTTCATTTCCTTGAAAACTTCAATTATCCCTATATTTCTACCTCTATTACAGAGTTCTGGAGGCGTTGGCATATTTCACTCGGAACTTGGTTTAGGGATTATGTCTATTTTCCGCTCGGAGGAAGCAGGGTCAAAAAGGGAAGGCTGATTTTTAACCTTTTTGTTGTTTGGCTTTTGACTGGTGTTTGGCACGGTGCCAACTGGACCTTCATTGCATGGGGATTAATGTATTTTATCCTTTTGGTAATCGAAAAATTCACCGGTTTTTACAAAACAAAAAGAAAAGCAGCAAAGCCCTTTCTTTGGTTATACACTGCATTCTTTGTTTTGTTAGGCTGGGTGTTGTTCCGCAGTAATTCTATCGGCGAAGCAATCCAGTATATCAAAATCATGTTTGGCTTTGACGGCGAGCTTTGGAATGACGTTGCTTTAGTGAATATTCGACAGATTGCGATTTGTTTCATTTTTGGGATCCTCTTCAGCTTCCCAACGGTAAAACGGTTCAAGCAAAAAATAAAACCCACTGTCGTGACAGAAGTGATATATGTGTTGATAATGACCGCCTTGTTTATTCTTTCTGTTGCCAGTATTATCAGCAGTGCGTACAATCCGTTTATTTATTTTAATTTTTAATTGGAATATGAAAAAGTATATCAAATCTTATCTTTTATTTATCATCATTGCTGTTTTTGTCATAACAGGAATGTTTTCCGCCGACTTTGTTCGCCTGATTGCTGGCTCTCCCGTCAAAATTTTGAGGGGAGAAAGCACTGTTTCGGAACAAATTCAAACGGTGAACGGACAACTGGGGGGACATCTTACCTACCGTAATAATTTGATTGACCTGTACTCTCTTGTGTTAAGGCTTAACGATACAAAAATCGTCGAAAAGAGTGATACTGTCGTTGCGCTTTCCGATACGGATATGCTGTGTACAGAGGTCGATGAAATTGAGGAGGATTATATTGACAGTATTTCGCAGGATATCCTCCGGCTGCAGGAAACAGCCCTTGATAACGACGCTGAATTTCTATATGTTTATGCTCCGGATAAGGAGTATTGGTCTATTTTGCCGGAAGAGGTGAATAACTATTCGGTTCAGAATCACGACGCATTGATGCGCTCCTGTAATCAGCTCGGTATTCAAACATTCGATTTGGCGCAGGAGATGACAAAAGAGACAGCCACACCTGAGGAGTGGTATTATGTTACCGACCATCATTGGAAGGCAGAAACAGGCTTTTGGGCGCACGGACAATTGTGTGAAAGGCTGAACGAGCAATACGGCTTTTCCTACGATAAGTCATTGACCGATATCAATCAATATGAAAACCGCCTGTACGAGGATTGGTTCCTTGGCTCCTCAGGAAAGAAGGTCGGAAGATTTTTTACGCCGCGCGGCGTCGATGATCTTGATTTAATTGTTCCGAAGTTCTCGACGGATCTCTTCGTCAGTATCCCTCCAAAAAATGAAACAAGAAAAGGGACCTTCGAGGAAACAATGCTGGAATTCTCTCAAATTGAAAAGAAAGGCTATTATTCCTATAATCCGTATGATGTTTACGGATTCAATGTCAGAGAAAAAATCATTTACAATGACCAGGCCGTGAATGACGATACGATCCTTATGATATGTGATTCTTATGCACTCAGCGTTTATCCCTTCCTGGCGCTCAATACAAAGGAACTTCATATTGTGGATGTAAGGGACTATGAGTGGTATGAAGGCGAAAAAATTAATCTCCAGGAATATATCCCGCAGATACATCCTGATTATGTCATTTTATTTTACAAAGGTGTAAGATCTATGGATGGAAGCTACAACTTCTTTTGACGGATATGGCCAGCCGGTTTCAGAAATTTCGGATGTTCTGAAACCGGCTTTTTTTGCTTTTGTGGCACTTTTTCCTGCATAGAAAGAGCAATTCAGTAGTGTGTTTTTTTAGATGGCTATGTTTTTCTCAATTTTTCCGACACTTGTGATAAATAAAGTTAAGATGGTCATTGCCTGTCCATCAGAGAAAATATAATAGACTATATAAATGCAAAGAAAGGAGGACAGGTAAATGTACAGGCTTTTACCAAGATTTGTGTTATTTTTTGTAATTGCGGCTGTAATGTTTTTTATTTTGTATGCAATTGCAGAATTAGGAATTTTTGAAGTGATCGGTATCATATCCATCGTGCTGGCCGTTATTGCGTTTCTGGCATGGATCTTTATCAAGATATTTGCACTGGATAAACCTAACAATTAATTAACTTAGTAATTTAACGCTGGTAGAGGAGTGATGATATGTCTATTTTTGGCAGTGATAAATGGGTTGAATATACCTGTACGCATTGCGGTGCAAAATCGCAACGGCACGAAGGAACCGGGCGTCCGTCTCCGGGTACTTGCTTTGGGCGAGGCCGCACAAAGGACGGGAGAGCTAAACCTCACGTTTGGGTGATAAGCAGAAGGTATTGAAAAAATCAACCTGACTTGCTCTCAGTGAGGGCAAGTCAGGTTGATTGCTGTAGTGGAGATGTACTTTGTCTCGTCAATGATTTTGTCGGCACCGACGGAAAGCAGGTTGTCCTTGCTGCGATAGCCCCAGGTGACGCCAACGGCGGTGATGCCGGCATTTTTGGCGGTTATCATATCCACATCGCTGTCACCGTAATAAATGGCGTCAGCCGGGTCACAGTCCATTTCTGCTAATGCACGAAGCACCGCGGTCGGATTGGGCTTAGGCGGCAGCTCCTCCTGCTGGCCAACGATGCTGTCAAAGAAGTCTTTGCCGAACAGCGTATCAAGGAGCGCTACTGCTGCCTCATGCGCTTTGTTTGTTACGACTGCCAGCTTGATACCGTACTGCTTCATGCGCTCCAGCTGCTCTCTCACGCCGGGGTAGATAGCGGTGTGCGTCATCATCGTTGCAGCGTAATACTGTTTGAATTCCTTGAGGACGGATTCCAACGCATCAGGCGAAAGCGTGTGCTCATAAGCGCGGTCGATCAAAACGCGCATTCCGTTGCCGACGAACCGCTTGTAATCCTCTTCGTTCCATTTCAAAGGATAGCCGTGCAGTTTCAGTACGTAATTGCAGGCGTTACCTAAATCCGTAATCGTGTTAACTAAAGTGCCGTCTAAATCAAAGACGGCACATTTTATGTTAGTGTTCATATAAATCGCTGATGTCCTGTTCTTTGCTTTTTTGCTTCCTTCTGATAAAGCTGATGAGCAAGATGGCTACGACAGCCGCTGCAATGATAACCGAAACGGTGTAGATCCTTTGCTCGTTTGCTTGATTATCAGCGCTTAGCTGTCCGCTTTTTACCTTGCTCCAAAGGCTGTTTTGCAGCTCTAAGATGTTTTGCGGGAGATTGTGAAACTCATAGTAATCCGGTTCCTCCGTGGGATAAACCGCTTTCTCGCCGTACAGTGAGGATTCTTCGTCGAATTCTATCTCCTTGTTAGCAGAGGCGTAGTATATATATTCTGCGTTATCAAAAGCGACCTCCGGCTCCATCATGAAGTTGATGAATGCTTCTGCGCCCGCCTTGTTCTGAGCGCACGTCGGTACGCAAAAGGCGTCATAGAATTTGTTAACGCCTTCCTTTGGAAAGCAGTAATCAAGGTTGTCGACGTTTTCTGTCATCAAAAGATAGTCGCCGGAATAGTAAGTCGCGAAGGCGTATTCGCCGGATTCCATCAGATTGAATACCTCATCCATCACATAGACAGGATCGGTAGCGTCCTTTTGCTGCGCCAGTAGCTCTGCAGCGTCAACCCAATCCTGCTCGTCTGTTGTATTAACATCCTGGCCGAGGAGGGATTGGGCGATCGCAAAGGCGTCTCGTGAGTTGTTAAACATCAGTACCTTGCCTCGGTACTGCTCATCCCACAGCACTTCCCAGGAGTCAGGTTCTTCATCTACCAGATCTGTATTATAAATCAACGCGGCATAGCTGATGTTGAAGCCAACCGTGTATTTTTGGTCAGGATCGTAAAAGAGATTCCTGAAATCATCACGGATATATTCCTCAAAATTAGGGATGTTACTGTAATCCAGCTCTTGCAGCAAGCCTTCGTCGATCAAGCGCTCAATCATGTAGTCTGACGGCACGATCACATCATAAGATACACCGCCGCCTGTCAGCTTGGCATACATATTTTCGTTGTTTTCAAAGTTCGTGTAGTTTACCTTGATACCGGAAAGGCGTTCAAATTCCGCAACAGCGTCCATTAAGCCGTCTGAGCCGTCGGCAATGTATTCGCCCCAGTTATACACATTGATCGAGGTGCCTTGCAGGCCCAGACCTTCATAGTAAGCGATTTGCTCATCGCTGAAATAGGGATCCTCGTCAGCGAAAACGGCCGTTGCCGGTAAGAACAGACCGATGACCGTAAGCAGTGACAGCAACAGAGAAGTCATTTTTTTCATAGCTTTTTCTCCTCTCTTTTTTCTGCTCTGCTCTGGGCAATGTTCATCAGAATGAGCAGCACCAGAATCACGGCAAACATCAGGGTGGACAGCGCAAACATATCGGGCTTCACGCGCTTTTTTGTCAGTGAGAAGATATAGATCGGCAGCGTCTGAAATGACGGTCCGTTTGTGAAATATGAGATAATGAAGTCGTCCAGTGACAGCGTAAAGCTCATGACGGCACCGGTGATGATACCGCTCATGATTTCCGGCATAACAACCTTAAAAAAGGCTTTAAACGGCTTACAGCCGAGATCCAGTGCTGCCTCGTAGATGTTCATATCAAATTGCCGCAGCTTTGGTATCACGTTCAAAATGACGTAAGGTAGGCAGAAGGTGACGTGCGCAATCAACAGCGTGCTGAAGCCGAGCACCTCGCTTTTGTGTACCAGTGTGCCGGCGAATACAAACAGCAGCATCATCGAGATACCGGTAACGATTTCCGGATTCATCAGCGGAATATTGGTAACCGTCATCATCGTGCGCTTGTACAGCTTGTTTTGCGTGCGGAACAGACCGATAGCTGCTAATACGCCCAGCGCGGTCGATACAGCTGTGGTAGCGACGGCAAGGATCACCGTGTTCTTAAGAGCCGACATCGCGTCGCCGTCATGGAACATACGGATCCACCAGTAGCTGGTTACGCCGTCAAGATGATAGGTGCTTGAAGAAGCGTTAAAAGAGAACGCCATCATGACGATGATCGGTGCATATAGAAAGAAAAATATCAGCGCCATGTATAGCTTGGAAAGGGAAGAGGTCTTTTTCATATTACCATACCTCCTTCGCCGTCCTTGCCAGTGTCAAAATGGTTCATCACTCCGAGGCAGATAAAGATCAGGATCATCAGTACAAAGCTGAGTGCTGCACCGAGGTTATAATTGTTCGCACTTTGGAATTGAGATTCGATTACATCGCCAATCAAAACAATTTGTCCGCCGCCGAGCTTTTGGGTAATATAGAAGGTCGACACGCACGGAACAAATACCATGGTAATGCCGCTCAGCAGACCGGGCAGGGAAAGCGGCAGGACAACGCGCCGGAAGGTGTGGAGCCTGTTGGAACCGAGATCCTGCGCTGCTTCCAGTAAGGAATTATCAATTTTAGAGAGTACCGAATAAATCGGCAAAATCATATACGGTAAAAAATTGTATACCATACCGAGGATGACAGCACCGGAGGTGTTGATCAGATGAACGTTATGGAGATGCAGCGCTGTCAGCAGGCTGTTGATCACACCGGTGTCACCGAGAATGGTCATCAGGGAATAGGTACGGATTAAAAAGTTCATCCACATCGGCAGCATTACCAGCAGCACGATCGTTCGCTGTGTTCTGGCAGTGTGCTTAGAGAGAAAATAGGCAAACGGATATCCCAGCAGGATGCAGATAACCGTTGCTGCCAGGCCGTAATGAATAGACAGTAATATGGTCGAAAAATAGTCAGTGATCTGCGAAAAGCTGCTCAGTGAAAAGGCACCGGTCTTGTCCGTCAGGGCGTAGTAAGCCACCATGACCAGCGGCGCTACCGTAAACAGTACCGACCAGAGCAGATAAGGCTTGTCCAGCAGCCGCGTGGTGCGCTTACTCATCCTTTTCGCCCTCCTCCCAATCGTAAGAGGCGTCGGAAATATGGTCCATTTCGTCTGAGAAGGTAGAATAGTCACCGAATTCGCCGGAGTATTCGCTGCGCTTCATGATATGAATTGCGTCCGGTTCAATGTACATCCCGATCTCCTGACCTACCTGCAGTCCTTCGCGCGTTGTCTGTATCATCCAAATAAAGCCGCCGACGTCAACCAGCACTTCAAAATGAACGCCCTTGAACGTAACGCCGGTAATCGTACCGGTCAGGGCAGCTGAGGCGCCGACTTCAACGATCTGAATGTCCTCCGGACGTACCACGGCCTCTACAAATTCGTTTTTCTCAAACCCCTTGTCAAGGCAGTCGAATTTTACGCCGCCGAAGGTCACGCGGTAATCATCCAGCATGATCGCGTCAACAATATTGGACTCTCCGATAAAATCGGCCACGAAGGCGTTGACCGGTTCGTTATAAATATCCTCCGGTGTGCCGATCTGCTGGATTTTTCCCTTATCCATGACCACGACAGTGTCGCTCATTGAGAGCGCTTCTTCCTGATCGTGCGTTACATAAATAAAGGTAATGCCCAGCTCCTTTTGAATATTTTTCAGCTCGCGCTGCATATCCTTGCGCAGCTTTAAATCCAGCGCGCCGAGCGGCTCGTCAAGGAGTAATACGTGCGGATTGTTAGCCAGCGCGCGTGCAATCGCTACACGCTGCTGCTGTCCGCCGGATAAGGAGTCGATCGTACGTTTTTCAAAGCCCTTAAGATTGACCAGCTCCAGCATAGCGGCAACTGTTTTGCGCACCTCGTCCTTTGACTTTTTTTGCAGATTCGGGCCGAAGGCAATATTTTCATACACGTTTAAATGCGAAAAAAGAGCATAACGCTGAAAAATGGTGTTGACCTTGCGTTTGTGCGCAGGCACATCATTAATTCTCTTGCCTTCAAAAATCACATCGCCGGCTTGCGGTTTTAAAAATCCCGCGATCGCTCTGAGCGTGGTGGTTTTGCCGCAGCCTGAAGGACCGAGCAGCGTTATGAACTCTTTTTCGTTGATTGATAAATTCAGTTTGTCGAGCACGGTGTCATCGCCGTAGCTGACCGTAATGTCCCTTAAATCAATAATAACCTTCTTTTCCAATTATGCACTTCCTTTTTTGATACAGAGCAGGGCAGGTGATGTACACCAAAAAGAATAAGCCCTAACAGCACAATACACAGATGAGCTGTCATTTGCTCCTCCCCGATTTACACGTGAAAAACATTCCCGTGTATGCTTTAAATATATATTTTTTGTGCAGTCCTGTCAATCGATTTTGTAAAAAAATCAAAAAACTTTTTGTACCGGCTCTATTCCTTGATACGCTGCCTCTACCGTCGCCAGTAATTGAGTGAAATCACAGACCATGGAACGCGGCTTTGCTACCGGATTATCCATCGTAAACGGGACGAAATAATAGCAGCGGTAATTCATCAATGTGCCGATATTTTTGGCGGAATTGGCAAGCGCGTCGTTGGTTGAAACACCGATGACGACCGGCCTTGCATTACGCAAATGTGACTTTACCGCCATGGTGACGGCGGTGTCGGTGATGCCGAGCGCCAGCTTAGCCATCGTGTTAGAGGTGCACGGTGCTACACATAATACGTCAAAGTACTTTTTCGGACCGATCGGCTCTGCGTCCGTGATCGTGTGAATAATGCTGTGTCCGCAGCGCTCGGTCAGCTGTTTCCTGAAAAATGCAGCGGTGCCGAAGCGTGTGTCAGTGCTATAAGCGTTTTCGCTCATAATGGGATAAACGCTATGACCGGCGTCGACCAGCTGTTGAAGCGCCTCCAGACTCTGCTGAAACGTACAAAAGGAGCCTGTCAGCGCATACCCGATTTTCATACGAAAACCTCCTTGATCATCTCCTCTACGGCGCAGGCGACGGCTGCCCCTGCGCTTTTCGGAGAATATTTTGCCGGCAGACCTCTCGCCTCAATCAGTCGGATCTCATTGACGCGTGCAGCGTGTTTGTCAACGCCGCCCGGAAACGAGGCTAAATCTATCAGTAAAGCACCTTCCCTAAGCTGTGATAGCTCCTCTGCATTGAACAAAGGGTGGGGGACAGTGTTAAAAATAAAATCCTGCTCAAGCTGCGTCCTCAGCTCACTGAGCGGCACGGCTTTCGCTCCCTTGCAGGCTGCTTCCGTCAGCGCATGATTGCTGCGAGCGCAGACGGTGATCGCTCTCGTAAGCGGTGAAAGATAGCGCTGCAAAGCCTTGGCGATTCTTCCGTAACCGGTGATCAATACTGATGCATTGATCAAGCTGCGTTCACTTTCGCAGACAGCCAGTGCAACGGCGCTTTCCGCTGTTATATAGGCGTTTTCCAGCGCAAAGCTTTCATGTTTTGTATAATCAAAAACGTTATCGGCACGCACATTGCCGGCAAAAACCGGCAACCCATTCGTCAGCAGTCCCTTATCAGGGTTAACGCCAAGCAGTATAAAGTCTGCGTTCTCACGTTTTTCTACACGGATGAAGCCATCTTCCTCTAAACGGGCGGCGGCGTAGCGAATTCTGTTGTCCGTTAAATCAGGCGTTAAAAATTTCATGCATAGAACCTCCGAAAATAAGACGATAAACTCTGCCTTCTTCATTTTATGAAATAAATGAAAATAGGTGTTTATTTTTGCGACAGTTTGATGTATAATATATTGAATTAGATTACCTATTTATAGGGAGGACAACTCTTGAAAAATATTGATACGATGCTGAAAAAAGCAAAAAAAATTCATTTTATCGGTATTGGCGGCTCCGGTATGTGTCCGATCGCGGAGATCATGCTGTCGCTCGGCTATACCGTATCCGGCTCGGATAATAACGATACCGAAACCTTCCGCCGTATCGAAAGGGACGGTGCGCAGGTCTTTCTCGGTCAGATAAAGGAAAATATTGCTGACGATGTCGATATGGTGATTTATACTAACGCAATTCTGGCCGGTAACGAGGAGCTGGCTTATGCCAAGGCTAATTTCCCAACCTACGAAAGAGCGGAGGCGCTCGGCGCGCTGAGCCGTATGTATACGAACTGTATCGGCATAAGCGGTACCCACGGTAAAACGACGACCACCTCTATGACAACGCAGATCCTGATGGAGGCCGGTATGGATCCGTCTGCAGTAATTGGCGGTAGATTGCCGGCAATAGACGCTTACGGCCGGTACGGGAGCAGCGAAAATTTTGTTTGTGAGAGCTGTGAATTTAATAATACTTTCCTCCAGATGACGCCTGATATCGCTGTGATCCTTAATATTGACGAGGATCATCTGGATTTCTTCGGAAACCTTGACGGTATCAAAAAAGCCTTCCACCGTTTTGCCGAGCTGACAACAAGGATCATTATCTATAACGGAGACGATCAAAATACCGTTGATACGCTCCGTGATATTGAAGGTAAGCGAATGATCTCCGTCGGCACTGCACCGCACAACGAGTGGACGGCGCAGCATATTCAGCTTTCCGGAGGATTCCACAGTGAATACGACGTGTATCATAAGGAGGAACTGATTGCACACGTTGAGCTTTCCGTTCCCGGTGCGCACAATATCCTTAATTCTCTTTGCGCTTTTGTGGCGGCTTATGTCAGCGGCGCTGAGGTTAACAAGATCTGCCGCGGTCTGAAGGCTTTCGGCGGCGCTGCCCGTCGTTTTGAGCTGCTCGGCACTTACGCCGGCGTAACCTTTGCCGACGATTATGCTCACCATCCGGCTGAGATCAAGGTGACGCTGGAGGCAGCCATGAAAATGGGTTATCGTCGTGTATGGGCGGTGCACCAGCCGTTCACTTATTCCCGTACCTCGTTACTTTTAGATGATTTTGCCGAGGTGCTCCGTATTGCCGATCGTTGCGTCATCAGCGAAATTATGGGATCACGTGAGGTGAATACGATCGGGATCAAGGCAACGGATTTGAGCGAAAAAATTCCCGGCGCTGTCCAGCTCGACAGCTTTGAAGAAATTTGCGACTATGTTTGCGCTAATGCAGAGGAGGGCGATTTGGTGATCACGCTCGGTTGCGGCGACGTTTATAAAGTGGCGCGCATGATGTGCACTAAAATGAAGGAGAAGGAAGCATAATATGAAAATTGCTTTGATTTCCGACAAGCTTCCGCAGTTACCTGCGGAGCTGACTGAAAAAAAGGATATGACTTTTTCGCTGTTTCATTCCGAGAAGGCAGTCACGCCGACGGATTGGTTTGAATATGAAGCTGCGTACTTGCTGGAACCGTACGGTGAGGCTGCTGTGCGTAACTGGACAGGCCATCCGCATCTTCGTGCTGTTGCCGATATGGAGGCGCTCGCTGTTGAGCTGCAGGCTTTGACGGCGGATGTGGAATGTGAACGCAAATTTTTAGTGGAATATCCCGATCTTCAGGCGCTCGAAAAATATCATCCTTACCGTTCAAAGATCGAACAGATCTATTTGGTAAATCCAAACGCTACGCACCGTCTGCGCAAGCGCACGGCCGACGGCGTTACGGCGTATATTGAAACTATTAAAATCCGTCAAACCTCGCTGAAATGTACTGAGCTGGAGCGAACGCTGACGAAGGCAGAATATGAGGAGCTGCTGCCCTTGACAGACCCTGCCAAGCATCCGGTCGTCAAGGATCGTTATTGCTTCCTGTATCAGGGACAGTATTTTGAGCTGGATGTCTTTTCATTTTGGAAGGACAGGGCAGTCGTTGAGCTTGAACTGAGTAATGAAAATGCGCAGATCACACTACCTCCGGAACTGACGCTGCTCAAAGAGGTAACTGACGACGTGAGATATAAGAATAACTATATGGCCGGTGCAGACAGCTATGATTATTATTAAACCATCTTATTACAAGGAGTTTCAGTGCATTGCCGGCGACTGTCCCGATTCCTGCTGTCAGGGCTGGGAGGTCGACGCCGACGATGCGTCTCTGCAATATTATCGAACGCTGGATGAGTCGCTCGAAATTCGCCAGCGTATTGACCGTGTGCTGGACCGAGATGAGTTCGGTAATACGATCTTCACCTTGGCGGCCAAAAAGCGCTGCCCTTTTCTCAATCAAGAAAACCTGTGCGATATGCATATCGCGATCGGCGGCGAGCATACGCCTTATACGTGCCGTACTTTTCCGCGCTTTATTTATGATTTTGGCGGTACGCGAGAGATCGGCTTGTCGTTTTCCTGTCCGGTTGCAGCAAAACTGATCTACCACTATCAGGGACATCTTACGTTTGAAAAAGAATTGAATAACGATCTGCCGACGCTGAACGATATTGACGGATTGACTTACATAAAGCTGAAAAATGCGCGCGACAAGGCGATTGCTCTGATGCAACAGGATAGTGAAGGCATTGCTGCCAGGCTCTCGGCGCTGCTGCGCTTGGCAGTTGATTTACAGGAAGAATTGGATAGTGATTACACCGAAGGCGGAGACAGCATTGCCTTTTTGGATGTTTTCCGGAATCCTGAGCTGATTAATCCGGAATGGCGCGAACGCGTCGATCACTGTGCGGTGAAAGCCGTTGCTGACAATAGCGCTAACGAACAGATCGCTGTCTATTTTCTCTACAAATACTTTTTGCAGGCGGTGTATGACCGCGATGTACTGTCTAAGGTAAAAATGGCCGTGCTCGGCGTGCTTATCAATACTTATTTTGGCGAGGACGACTGGACAATGCACCTTTGGTCAAAGGAGACGGAACATTCGCAGTACAATATGGACCGTTATCAGCGGCTGCTTAAAAGCGCCGACTGCCTTTCTGCTGCTGCGCTCGAGGATCGGCTCCGTTTTGACAATACCATGATTATTTGATACAGTAGATATTAATGTTTTTGCAGGAGGGAACCTCCTGCTTTTTTTTTGAAAAAGGTATTGACAAACTGCAAAAATTGCGTATAATTAAATTGCACACAATTAAATATGCAGGAGGTAATTACAATGAGCATTTACGATTATTCTGTTCCGATGGCAAAGGACGGCGGAGAGCTTTCTCTGCGCGATTATGAAGGTAAGGTCATAATTGTTGTGAACACTGCGACAGGCTGCGGCTTTACCCCTCATTACAAGGATTTAGAGGCGATCTATGAAACATATCATGATCAGGGACTGGAGATCATTGATGTTCCTTGTAACCAGTTCAACGGTCAAACGCCCGGTACAGACGATGAGATCCACGAATTCTGTACCTTAAAGTATCATACGCAATTTCCGCAGATGAAAAAGAGCGATGTTAACGGTGAGAATGCATTACCGCTGTTTGAATACCTGAAATCACAGAAGGGCTTTGAGGGCTTCGGTCACGGTCCAGTTGCTATTGCGATGAACCAGATGTGTAAAAAAGCGGATAAGAATTTTAAAAATTCACCGGATATTAAGTGGAATTTCACGAAGTTTGTGATTGACCGCGAGGGGAATGTCGTGGCTCGCTTTGAACCGACAGCAGCCATGAAAAGCGTGGAAGCCTGCGTTGAAAAGCTGATCTGACAAACACCGACGAGGCATTGAGTGATAGCTGTTTACAGAAATCCTGTAAACAGCTTTTTTTTATTGACTTATTTTAATTAATATATTATAATAGAGTGACTGCGAGTGTTTGTGTTACAATTTGTTTTACAAAAAATCGTAAATGTCAATTTGATGTAGGAATGAAACGGATGTATAAAAAATTCTTCAAAAGATTTTTTGATTTTGTTCTCAGCCTCCTGGCGCTGATCTGTCTTTCGCCGTTGCTGTTGTTACTGGCGCTGGCTGTAAAGCTGGACAGCAAGGGTCCTGTTTTCTTTCGGCAGGAGCGCGTCGGGAAGGATGAAAAGATATTTAAGATATATAAGTTCCGCTCTATGTGCGTCGGCGCAGAGCAGCAGGGGACCGGCCAGTATTCTTTTGCCGGCGATCCGCGCGTCACGCGCGTCGGCAAGCTGATCCGTGCCACAAGCTTAGATGAGCTGCCTCAGTTGATCAATATTCTGAAGGGTGAGATGAGCTTTGTCGGTCCGCGGCCGCCGTTGACGTATCACCCATGGCCGCTGGAGGATTATACGCCGCAGCAGCGTCGGATGTTTGAGGTTCGCCCCGGTATTTCCGGTTGGGCGCAGGTAAACGGGCGTAAAGAAGTGGAGTGGCATGAGCGTATCCGTCTGAACGTGTGGTATGTTGATCATTGCTCACTGCTCTTAGATATAAAAATAATTTTCAAAACGTTGTTTAAGGTCTTAAGAAACGAGGACAATTTAAATCACGGTGTAACAGTGGTCGGCGGTGCTGCCGATGAGGTTACCGAGGAAGAAAGTGTAAACGTTTAATGCTGAAGCTGTTCTACATAACAAAGGATCCTGCTGTTGCAGTGATTGCGCAGAATGCTGGTGTTGACAGAATTTTTGCCGACATGGAATATATTGGCAAGGAAAAACGCCAACCGCTGATGGATACGGTGAAAAATCATCACACAGTAGAGGATGTGCGGCGGCTGCGCTCTGTGATCGATAAGGCGGAGCTGCTGGTTAGGGTGAATCCAATCCACGAGGGTTCTTCTCAGGAGATCGAAGCGGTGCTCGATGCCGGTGCTGATGTGATCATGCTGCCGATGTGGCGGTCAGTCGAGGAGGTTGCTGCCTTCCTGCGCTTTGTCAACGGAAGGGCGAAAACCTTGCTGCTGCTGGAAACGGAGGAGGCGCGCTGCTGTCTTGACAGTGTGCTGGCGCTGAACGGTATTGATGAGATCCATATCGGCCTGAACGATCTCCATCTTAGTCAAGGCAAAAAGAATATGTTTGAACTGCTGGTAGACGGCGTTGTCGACGAAATTGCCGCAAAGATTAAAGAAAGAAGTATTCCGTTTGGTATCGGCGGCGTCGGTGCTGTCGGCAAGAAGTTGGCTATTCCGGCAGAGAATGTCCTTGCCGAGCATTATCGGCTTGGTTCCTCGATGGCGATTTTGGCCAGAGCCTTCTGCAATACGGAGTTGCTTCAGGACTATGACGAGATCAAGCGGGTGTTTGAAAAGGGATTACGGGACATTCGTGCGTACGAGTCGATGCTGGCAGAACAGGACACAGTCTTTTTTGAGCGGATGCACGGCGATCTTTCAGCGCGGATTCACCGCATAACGGAGGAAATATGAAGGTTTTATTTGTTGCTACTGTACGTAGCCATATAGGTCAATTTCATATACCGTTCATTAAAAAGCTGAAAGCCCTCGGTCATACAGTGGACGCCGCTTATCGCGATAATTCAGCGGATAAGCAAGGACTCGATACCTCGGCGCTGGATACAGTATATGAGGTGCCGTTTTCAAGAAGTCCTTACTCTCTTGACAATATTAAGGCTTACCGCGTATTGAAGAAAATAATTGATGACAATGATTATGACGCTGTTCATTGCCACACACCGATGGGCGCTGTCGTCACGCGACTTGCTGCAAGAGACGCACGAAAAAAGGGCTTAAAGGTTATCTATACAGCACACGGCTTCCATTTTTATAAAGGCGCTTCTACTCTCAATTGGAAGGTTTTTTATCCGATTGAAAAATACCTTTCAAAATATACTGATTGCTTAATTACGATCAATCAAGAGGATTATCAGCTCGCCACTGCCGGCGGTTTTCAGTCAAAGCGAATTCAGTATGTGGCCGGTGTCGGCGTAGATCTGAGCCGCTTCAAACCGGTGACCGCGACTGAAAAGTCGGCGCTGCGGCAGGAATACGGCATTGATAAGGATGCGTTTGTCATGATCTATCCGGCTGATTTCTGCGAACGTAAAAACCAGCTGATGCTGCTTAGCGCTTTGAAAGAGATTACATTGCAGTATAAAAATGTGAAGCTGTTATTGCCCGGCCTGCAGACTTATATAGCGCCTGCTGAGCAGTACTGCCGCGAGAACGATCTACTCCCTTACGTGGAGTTCATGGGTTATCGACGCGACATTGATAAGCTGGATGCCTTAGCGGATATTTCTGTGTCCTCCAGTCGGCAAGAAGGCTTGCCGATCAATTTGATCGAAGCGATGGCGCTCGGTAATCCGATCGTTGCCACCGATGTCAGAGGCAATAATGACTTGGTGCAGGATGGCGTAAACGGCTATCTTGTTCCGCTGAACGACAGCAAGCTGATGGCCAAGCGTATTATGCATTTTATAGAAGAACCTGCCTTGGTGGATCGCTTTGGCGCTGCCAGTCTGCAGCTTGTTGAAAAATACAGTGTGGATGCCGTGATGGAAGAAATGCTCGGTATCTACCGTTCTTTAGAACTAATATAGTGATGAGAATTCTGAATATGCTTCCTGACATCGGTGTTGCTAACGGGATTATGAGCGTGATCCTCAATTTTGCAAAGGCAATGCCGCAGGATATTCAATTTGATATTGTTTATTTTCACGAGACGGAAAACACCCGTCAAAAAGAAATTGAAGCGCTGGGCGGCCGTGTATACAAAATCAGTAAACCGTCGCCCAAAAGTGTCGCTTCCGGTGAGCTGAGACTGTTTTTCGATGACCACCGCGGTGAATGGGAGGCGCTGCATATTCACGCGCCGCACTTTGCGGTATTTATAGCGCCTGCCGCCAAACGGGCCGGTCTCCGCAAAATTTGTGTTCACTGTCATTCCACAGAATATTCATTAAAGGGTAATGCGAAACGCAATGAGCTTCTCAGCCTTTATGCTAAGTATTTTGTGAAGGATAAGTTTGCTTGCTCCGAATTAGCCGGCGATTTTTGGTATGGCAAGCAGCCGTATACCGTTGTCAATAACGCCATCGACTGTCAGGCGTTTGCATTTAACCAATCGATTCGTGACGATAAGCGGAAAGTAATGAATCTGCAAGATGCACTCGTCGTCAGCCACATCGGCAGGACGGATATTCCGCAAAAAAATCATCCGTTTATGCTACGAATTTTTGCTGAGATACTGAAGCAAGAGCCAAAGGCCGTGTTATTGCTCATTGGCGCTGAGCCAACGCCGTTGCTGTCACAGCTTTGTGAACAGCTTGGCGTTTCCGACCGTGTGCAGTTTTTAGGACTTCGCAGTGATGTCAGTGAGCTCCTGCAAGCCAGTGATGTGTTCCTTTTTCCGTCCACACGCGAAGGATTACCGGTTTCTGTGATCGAAGCGCAGGCGGCGGGTCTTCCTGTACAGATGTCAGACAGCGTTTCTCATGAAGCAGTCGTCACCGACTTAGTGCAGGAGGAAGCATTATCGACTTTGCCGGAGACGTGGGCAAGGCAGTGTATCCGTCTTGGGGCGACAAAACACGTTAATACGCTTACCGCAATGCAGGCAGCCGGCTGGGATCTGAACAGCGTATCTGCTGTATTATGCGATTACTACCAAAGCTAAGGTGTATATATGAAGCTGAAATCTATCTTTGAGATGTGGTCCTGGACGACCGCCGTACGGTTTAACAGTGACGAGCGCACCTCCTTACTGAATAATAAGACTGACGCGTTTACGGTCGTGCCAAATTCTAAGCGCTATTGGACAGCTGATCCGTTCCTCTTTGAAAAGGATGGTGTGCTGTATCTGTTCTTTGAAGCATTTGATATATTTAAGCGAAAAGGTTTGCTTGGCTACCGTACCTTATCGGAAGGTGAGTTTGGCGATATTCATATCTTTTATGAGCATGATTCGCATCTTTCTTTTCCTTTTATCTATGAGGAAAACGGTGAAATCTATGTGATGCCTGAGTCTGCTAAGAGCGGAGAGCTATTCCGCCTGCGCTGTAAGCACTTTCCTGATCAGTGGGAAAAGGAAGCTGTACTGCTGAAAGAGAATGTGGTCGATACCGTCCGTTATGTCGACGGTGACAATGTATATTATATTTCGGAGCTTGTCACGGAGCCGAACGTTTATGATCGCGTCGATCTATACTATCTGCAAGACGGATCGCTACTGCCTTGCGCGCATAATCCGGTGAAAGCAGATGCTTCTAATGCACGTGGCGCAGGCGCTGTCTGCGTGATCGACGGTGTGCGTGTCAGACCGGCGCAGGACTGCGGCGACTCTTACGGAGAACGCCTGAATCTGAATGAATTGATGCGCATCGATCGGGAACATTTTGAAGAACGTACGATCGATACGTTCACATACCGAGACATCCGCCTGAATGAATCGATCACTGTGGACGGTATCCATACCTACAATAAGCTTGGTAAGGTGGAGGTCATTGATCTCAGAATTCCTGGCAAGTTTAATTTGCTGTATACAGTCGGTTTTATCAATAAAATTTTTGCAAAGCTGTTTCACTAACGGAGGAAGTCATGCCTAAAATCTCAGTAATTATGGGGATATACAACGGCGAAAGAACGATGCGTGAAGCACTTGATTCTATCATAGCGCAGACCTTCACTGATTGGGAGTGCATCATCTGTGACGACGCTTCCACTGACGCTACGCCTACAATTTTAAAGGAATATCAGGACCGTTATCCTGATAAATTTATTCTTTTGCGTAATGAAAAAAATCTGATGCTGTCCGGCAGCCTGAATCGCTGTCTTGCTGCTGCGAGCGGCGAATATATTGCGCGTATGGATGACGACGACCGGTGCTTGCCGCAGCGATTTGCTAAAGAGGCAGCGTTCCTGGACGAACATCCTGAATACAGCGTGGTGGGCAGTAATGTTCAGTTCTTTAACGAAACAGACGGCCTCGGTGAGGTGATCCATAAAATTGAGGAGCCTACCGTGTATGATGTTCCCAAGGTCAATCCGTTTTTTCATCCAACCGTCATGATGCGTAAATCAACTTATGACGCGCTCGGCGGATATACCTGTAATGAACGCACGCGCCGGATGGAGGATGTTGATTTATGGTATCGCTTTTTTGCAGCAGGCTATCAAGGCTATAATATTCCTGAGGTCTTACTGCACTACCGTGTTGACAGTAGTGCACTCAAAAAGCGTAAGCTGAAGTATTCCGTTGACGCCTCAAAAATAGTCTTTAACGGTGTTAAGCAGCTTCAACTACCGTTTAAGTATTATCTGTTCGCTTTGAAGCCGATCGCTTCGTGGCTATTGCCGGAAAATTTAAAAACGCTTTACAGAAAGAAAAAGTGACATGAAGAAGAAAGTCCTTATTGTGACGGAGTCAATATCTTACGGCGGACTGAATTTGGCATCTGTCCGGTTTCAGCAGTATCTTGATCAGGATCAATTTGAGTGTGAATACTGTGTGCGTCGCAGCCATCTGGGCGATTTGGAGGAGGACATTCTCCGGCAGGGTATACGAGTTCATCACGTTCCTGACAGCGAACTGAATTATCTGAAAAGCTATCGTTACTATAAAAAGCTGTTTTCTGAAAACCATTATGATATTGTGCACTGCCATCTACCTTTTTTCAGTGGGATTGTATTGTTGGCTGCCAGGCAGTGCGGTGTGCCTGTCAGAGTAGCTCATGCCCATTTTTCACAGCCATATACTGACACGGCCATCTATTCTAAAAAAAAGCAGGCTATTGCAGTTGTCTACCGTAAGCTGATGCGCGTATTGCTAAAGCACTACTGTAATGCCAAGCTCGCTTGCAGCCAAAAAGCAGGGGAGTTTCTTTACGGAAAACGAACGTTTGCCGATAGTGGTATTGTCCTGAATAACGGCATTGAAACGGACGAATTTCGTTATAATTCTGTTTACCGTCATGCACTGCGTGACGAATTGCAGATTGCGCAGGATGCTGTCGTGCTCGGACATATCGGACAGATGTACAGCGTAAAAAATCAAAGCTATATTATTGACATTTTTGCGCATTATTATCAGCAACACAGCAACGCCTATCTGCTGCTGATCGGCGACGGTGTTGACCGTGAAATGCTTGAGGAAAAGGTTCGTTCGCTGCAGCTGGAAAAGCAGGTGTTCTTCCTCGGTTTACGCAAGGATGCGAACAAGCTGTATCAAGCGATGGACTGCTTTGTGTTTCCGTCGCTTCACGAGGGCTTTCCGCTGACGTTGATCGAAGCACAGGCGTCGATGCTGCCGTGCGTTATCTCGGATGCTGTTACACAGCAGGTAAAGTTAAATGATAATATAGTATTTCTGCCCATTACGGTAACGCCTGATGTCTGGTGTGAGCAAATTGATGCATTGCTGCAGACGGACAGGCAGTCTGTCAGTGCTGAGCGCGTTTACCAAGAGTTTGATATTCGCGCGGTAACAGCAAAGCTGGAAAAAATCTATTTAAGCCTGCTTCCATCCGATTGATATTGACTTTGAAAAAAATTACGAAAGAAAGGGGGTAACCTACGATGCACTTTTTAACTGAATTTCTTACCGGCACACAGTTTTATCTATTCATTCTCGGTGTCTTTACGGTGCTGTTTTGGGTTATCCCACAAAAGCGTCAGTGGATCTCGTTCTTAGTAACGGTGTTGCTCTTCGCATATTTTGCTCATTGGTTAGTACCTGATCCTACTGATGACTTGCAGTTGTATTTTTGGTTTTTGGATCGAATACGCCAAGGCGGTCAAAGCACCTTTGAGTGGGTGGTAAGAAACGATAATTTTGGTTGGAACACCTACTTTTTCTGTAAGTACTATTATCGTTTTTTCACACTGCTACCAAATGAGAGTTACGATCATTTTTTATCCTCAGTAACTGTTTTCCTGACCTACGGCATGGCTATGCTGACGCTTCACAGGGCGTCAAAACGCTTTGAAGTGGATAAATTTCATACCTATTTCGGTACTCTTTTTTTCTTGGCTACCTATTGGTTCTACGATTCTGCATCAGGTATTCGCAGCTCCATCGCGATTGGTATTGTATTTGCCTGTGCCTATCATCAGTTCGTTGAAAAGAAGAATTATACACTTTGCTTTTTAGGTTACTTTATTGCTGCGTTTTTCCATCCCGGCGGCGTCATTGCGCTCGCTGTTGTGTTTATCACTTTCCTGACATTTAACACAGACGGAAAATTTTTCTATTTTCTGTTGCTGTTTTCGGCGGCTATCGGCTCTTATGTTGTGAACTATCTCAGTTCTGTGACCGATATTGGCTTTATACAGGCACTTGATGAACGTGTTGATAAATACAGTCAACGTGCCGGTGACGATTCTTCGACAACCTTTTATGTTGCGATTGCGACTCTTTTATTGGTTGCCGCTCTTATCCTCTATGTTACTAATTATTTGAAAGAAGACGAACGTTTTCCTCAATTTTCAAAATTCTATAAATATTCTGCCAATACCATTTTCTTCTTGTTTGGTATTATCATGATCTCAGTCGTATTTTCCCGTTTTGTCCGCTGGATTGTTCCTCAAATTGGTGCTATTTTCTTTATGGTTGGCATGCAGCTGCAGAAAAATCAAATGATGGCCAAAGGCGTTTCAGATACACTCTACAATTCTCCGCCGCTGGAACGGCTGAAATATAAAGCAAGACCGGTTGTACTCGCTTTGTTTATTATTTTTACACTGGTTTATATATGGTATGCCTGCAATGGTACCTCTCTCATTTGGGCACATTTTGAACACGAATGGACTGAAGCAGGGTATCCGTATCAATGGGAAGGTTGGTATGAAACCGGGGAGGTCATTTCATGACGATTTCTGTCATTGTTCCAATCTATAAAGTCGAAGCGTATCTGGCGCAGTGTATTGATAGTATTATCCATCAATCCTATCATGATCTGGAGATCATTTTGGTTGATGACGGTTCCCCTGACCGGTGTCCTGCTCTATGTGATCAATATGCCGATCAGGATAGCCGCATCAAGGTGATTCATAAACAAAACGCCGGTTTGATCGCCGCCCGTAAGTCCGGTGTGGAAAATGCCACCGGTGATTATATCACTTTTGTGGACGGTGATGACTGGATTGCACCGACCATGTATGCAAAAATGGTGGAAGCAATCGAACAATATCAAGCGGATTGTGCTATTTCACAGTTCTATTTTGCGTACGAGGATCATCATACTTCCAGCCATTATCTTCTGGAAAGGCCCTATTATGACCGTGCCGCTATGGAAGCGGAAATTTTTCCAACTATGCTATATAGCGGAAAATGGTATCAGTTCGGCATTTTTCCAAATTGCTGGACAAAGCTTTTCAGAGCGGATATTCTCAGAAAGCATATTTTTGACGTAGATGATCGCATCAGACTTGGCGAGGATATTGCTTTTACGTATCCCTGTCTGATGGATTGCCAAAGCGTTGCGTTTATCGATGAAGCACTTTACTATTATCGACAGAATCCTACGTCTATGACGGCCTCTTATGATCCGCGGCTTTCTCAAATATATCTTCTTCCTTATCAAGCGGTAAAGAAGGCAAGTGAGGAACTGTCAGTCAATCTATCTTCTCAGCTTCCGTATTATTTGCTGTATCTCATTAATTTTGTCATCAGAAATGAAGCGTTGCCATCTAATGACAAAAAGACAGTTAAGAGAAGTAATACTCTAAAAGCTCTTCTCCTTTCCGGAAAGGAAATTCGATGCTTGAAGCTGAGCACCCTGCCGTTGCATATTAAGCTTCTGTTTCTCGCAATAAATTTTCAATCAGCTTTAATGTTGTCACTATATAGGGAATTGATGAAAAAACATATTAACAACAGGTGATTTTATGGAAAATAAAAGGTTATCCTTACAAGAAATTCAACAAGTTACACTTGGAATATTGCTTGAATTCGATAAGCTTTGCCGGCAGTATCATTTACGCTATTCTTTAGCTTATGGAACATTGATCGGTGCCGTACGTCACAAAGGTTTTATTCCGTGGGATGACGACATTGATGTTGTGATGCCCCGTGGTGATTATGAAAAATTGTTAAAAATCCGCTATCAAAGCGAACGCTATGAAATCAAAAATTATAACATTTCGGACGACTATTATTATGCTTTTGCAAAAATGGTCGATAAAGATACAACAGTTATCGATGAAGGACGATGTGAAAAGCATATAGAATTATTTGTTGATATTTTTCCGATGGATTTTTTTGTAGCAGATTCTCCAAACGAACTGATTCCGTACGGGAAAGCTGGCGTAAGAAGACAATTTTTTGCACGCACTATAGGTATTGCACCATTTTGTTATCGACGACTTCGTTACTGTGTTCGTTCAGTTATTAAATTGGCTTTGTTCCCGTTTCGAAACAAGATTTTCGATAATCTAAATAGCTTAGGTAGCCCTGAAAAGGAGTCAAATTATTGCTCATTAGTGATTCATAATGATAATTTTCCGGAATTTTTTGATGCCAATATATGGAATAATTTGATTGATGTTGAGTTTGAATCTCATTATTTTCCTGTTTTTTCAGAATATGATAGTTTTTTAACCACGATATACGGCGATTATATGACGCCACCCCCAAAAGAGCAGCAAGTCTCTGTTCACGGATTAGAAGCTTATATGAAATGAATTGCTTATGAATGATCTAGTTTCAATTATTATTCCTTGTTACAATGTCGAAAAGTATTTAGACAGATGTCTAAACTCTGTTGTCAACCAAACCTATCAAAATTTGGAGATTATCCTGATTGATGACGGCTCTACTGATAATACGCCTGTGCTGTGCGATGAATGGACAGTAAAAGATAAACGTATTAAAGTTATTCACAAAGCGAATGACGGGCTTGCTAATGCGCGCAATACCGGCATTGAAGTGTGCACAGGCGATTATGTTATGTTCACCGATAGTGACGATTATGTCGAACCGGATACAGTTGAATTTTTGCTTTCCTTGTCGCTAAAATATAATGCGGATGTTTCGCGTTGCGGCTTCTATTATGATTACGACGACGGGCGGGTGGAAGCGGTCAATAATAACGACGAAATTCTGCTTTTGAATAGTGACGAACGGATGATTGATTTAATTGCTGGAGCTTACATGAGCGGCGTTGCCTGGAATAAGCTATATAGTAGGGATATCATAAAAAAACACCCTTACAGTAAAGAAGATGGCTGTTCCGAGGATCTCATGCATAATTTCCGTGTGTATCAGGATATTCATACCTCTGTGTTTTGTAATCAGCCTAAATATCACTATGTGGAAAACGGTGCTTCTATCACGCATTCTGAGTTTGGCTACGGCGCATTCGATATCATCCGAGCACGCAGCATTATGCTAGAGCACTTTAAAAACGATGAAGGGATTTATCCACACGCCTTGGAATGGTATATTAAAACATCACTGGTTGTCTTGACTGGGTGTGTTATCAATAACGCTTGCAGGGATCAGTACGAAACGTTAAAACATGAGCTTCGTCAATATAAACTGTATGTCTTTAAATGCGGGCAGTTTAAGAAAAAATACCGAATAAAATATCTTATGTTCTGCTATTTGCCCTATGCATTTAACCGATTGATACGGAGATTTGTCTAATGAAACAAAAACAGTTACATAATCCTGATGGACGTATTGAATATATTGATTTAGCACGCGGTATTGCGATTGTAGCTGTTTTATTCGGACATATATCATTGATTAAGGATTCTCCGTTCCAAGATAATTACAGTATGGTACAATCAGTAATATATTCGTTTCACGTGCCATTGTTCTTTTTCATTTCCGGTTTGTGCTTCTCAAATAGGACAGTAAATTTTTCGGAATTTTTATTAAAAAAACTTAGAGCATTCGGAATTCCTTATATTACCTTTTCTTTCTTATGGTATATATATGAGCTTGCAACGGCAATCATCATTTATCATAAGCAGATGACAGTGCAATTCCTTGCGGGTAAAGCGTTAAAATATATTCTGCAAATCCGCTATCTTCCATTATGGTTTCTTACTTGTTTATTCATCGTTGAGCTGTTGTTCTATTGGATCCTGCGTATATCAAAAGAGAAGAAGCTGTTAATGCTTGCGATGACGGTTGGCTTTTTTGCTGTTGGTATTGTGTATCGCTTACATGTGGGAAAAGACTTGATCTGGAATGCGGATTTATCGTTGCTACTGCTCCCGTTTACCGTGGTAGGCTTTTTGCTGAAGTCTGCGAATTTAAAAAGTTTACGTCGCGAAAGACTGTTGTTTGCAGCGATTCTTTTATTCGTTATCGGACAGCTGACTAACTATTTCAATACTAAATACTTTTCTCCGCATTATGTGGATATAATGTATAACTGTTACGGTAGCTTTGTTCTTTTCTATTTATCTTCATTTTTAGGAATAGCTTCTGTTATGCTGTTTTCAATATTTTTTGAGAACAAGGGAAGTATTCTAAAGTATTTGGGACAAAACACTTTGATGATCTTTGCTCTTCATCAGATTATTTTCAGAGTTTGTGAGTCCGTTTTATTACGCTATTCTTTCAGCAATTTGCAACTTTATTTAATTTGGGGAATGATTATTGTACTGACACTGGCGATTTTTATCGGTGTTACCTATATTGTAAATCATACACAACTATGTGTATTAATCGGCAAAAGGTATGAAAGGAAAAAATTATGAAAGAACCACTCGTTTCAGTGATCGTTCCTGTTTATAATGTAGAAAAATACCTTGATCAGTGCGTGGAAAGTATTGTTAATCAAACCTATATGAACCTCGAAATTATTCTTGTTGACGACGGTTCACCGGATGGCTGCCCGCAATTATGTGATGCCTGGGCGGCAAAGGATTCACGCATTAAGGTTATCCATCAGCCGAATGGTGGCGTATCGGCAGCAAGGAATGCAGGTCTTGATATTGCTACCGGCGACTATATTGGCTTTGTAGATAGTGATGATTTGATTCCTGAAGATTATTACGAATTTCTATTTAACCTATTAAAAAAAGAAAAAGCAGATATTGCTCGCTGTGCACATTACTATTTTGATGATAACGGCTTTTCCCATAATTGTGACGAAATCATCGAATCGCCGTTTGTGATTGAGGGTAGCGCTGCGCTGATGGAAGATATTAAAAACAGCGGTAATAAAAGTGTAGTGATTTGGAACAAGTTGTTTAAACGTTCAGTTATCGACAATGTTCGTTTTGATGGTTTGCTTTCTGTCGGCGAGGACACTGTCTTTCTGTTTAATGTTTACAAGAACGCAAATAGCATGGCTTGTTATGATTTACCAAAGTATGGCTATAATATTCACGATGATCGAAGCTGGTCACGTAATGATTATAATTTCCAAGCCTCCCGTTCGATGAAAAGAATAATCGACGATCCGGTGTGTCCTGTTGCTGTTTATAAGAAGTATTTTACTTTTGCAACAATGGCCTTACACGATATCGTTGTTAACGGTTTTGATTATAGTTTCAGCGATTTGAGGAAAGAAATTCTCAGATATAAAAAAGAAATAAAAAAAGCGCTTTCAAATGACAAACGTTCGCGACTAAAATTTTTATTGATTTCAAAGTTACCAATGCTCTATAGAATAATTCTTAGGCTCAGCTGAAAGGAAAATGATGGAAAATCCGCTGATTAGTGTAATAATTCCCGTGTATAAGGTGGAAGCGTACCTTGACCGATGTGTAGAAAGTGTAGTTAATCAGACCTATCGCAACCTTGAAATTATTCTTGTCGACGATGGTTCACCCGACAACTGCCCGTTAATTTGTGATAATTGGGCGAACAAAGATAATCGAATTGTTGTTATCCATAAGCAAAATGGTGGGTTATCTGACGCAAGAAACGTCGGACTCGATATTCACAAGGGTGAATGGGTTGTTTTTGTTGATAGCGACGACACAATTTCTACTGATATGATTGAATTATTGCTTTTATCAGTTCAAGAAAACCTTTCTTCCATTAGTGTATGTGATTTTACAATGTTGTATGACAATGGTGACAAGAGGGTTCGTTCATATTCTACAACTACCAGTACACTATCGTCGGAAAAAGTATTAAGTGAATATTTTGAACATGCTAGCTACTTTATAATGGCATGTAATAAATTGTTCAACTCCAAACTTTTTGATAATATTCGTTTCAAAAAAGGGATAATATATGAGGATGCCAATATAATGTATCAACTCATTTTTGCGGCAGGCTCTTTGTCTATAGTTAATACTCCGCTATACAATTATTTCATTAGAAACGGAAGCATTACAAAATCTGCTTTTAGCAAAAAGCAATATGGCATTATTGATACTATTGAAGAATTTCAGCAGTTTATGATAGAGCATAATTATAACAAATCTTATATTAATTCATTACCTATGTATATGTATCGCTTAAAGGCAGCTGTTTATTATACAAGCACGGAAGGCGGAAAAATCAAGTATAAGACTTACCGACAAAAATTGCTTAACGCTCTTTGTCTACATTTGAAATATATCAAATCAATTGATATTGATTATTCACAGCGGGAACTCTTTAGAAGTGTGATTATGCTGATATCACCAAAGCTTTATCGTTTGATTTATAAATCAAAATACATTGATTTGTAATGGGGGCATTTGCTTGACTAATAAATTACCAAAGCCGATTTTCACTTTTTTACGGCGTGTAAAGAATTTCTTCTTTTCTCTTCAACTTTTAATTAAAACAAAAGCTTCTACAAATAAAAGTCGAGTGTTTTTAATGCTAACGCCCGAACATAACAATATGGGAGATCATGCAATTGCCTATACTGAAATAAAACTGTTATCGCAATTTTATGAGGTTGTTGAACTGACTGAATGGCAGCTTAACAGACTGACTGACTTTCCGTTTTTATTTAAACTGTTGGTCGGCCGTTCAAAAATCTATATTAACGGTGGTGGCTTTTTAGGAACGATTTGGTATCCTGCTGAGCTTATATTTAGGAAAGTATTGACATATTTTAAAGATAATATTATATGCGTGTTTCCTCAGACAATTTATTATGAGTCATCTCTGTTTGGTAAAGAAGAATTTGATAAATCAAAGCAGATTTACAATGCTTGTGAACATTTAATTTTAACTGCACGAGAAAAATACTCCTATGACATTATGTTAAAGGCGTATAAAAATGTATATTTTATTCCGGATATTGTTCTTTTTTCTGATATAACTATTTCATCGCAAGGAAGGCATGGTGTACAGATTACGTTTCGTAATGATATTGAAAAAACTCTTGACGAAGCAATAATAAAATCGGTTATTGATAGGGTTTCTTTGATGTATGACAAGATTTCATATTTGGATATGTGTATTGATCAAAATGTAAAGAGTGCAGAAAGAGAAAACGCTTTATTTTCACATTTTGAAAAATTTAGTCAGTCTGAGCTGGTTGTTACAGACCGTTTACACGGCATGATTTTTTCGGCTATTACCGGAACCCCGTGCGCCGTCTTTAACAGCATGAGTCCGAAGGTAAAGGGAGTTTATGAATTGGCTTTTTCTGATTGTGAGTATATTAAGATGATTAATAGTGTTGAAGAGTTAGATGATTTTATTCAGCGCGTTAAAGGAAAAAGCTATGTGTATGACAAATCTTATTTAGCACCATATTATAAAAAATTACTGGAACTGTTTGTTGAGGATTAATTGAGAAATGCAGGGAAGAAGTGTTAAGTCTACAAGAAATATGTTAGCCTCCTTTCTAAGCCGTACACTCGGCTTAGTGATGACCTTTGTGTCGAGAACAATTTTTATTAAGGTTTTCGGCGCAGAAATGCTTGGAATCAGTGGTTTATTTACCAATATATTATCATTTCTTTCTCTTGCAGATTTAGGCTTTTCAACTGCAATGACGTATAGTTACTATAAACCGATCGCCGAGCGTGATGAAGCAAAAATTGCAGCGTTAAATCATTTTTATAAAAAGGTATATTTAACAATTGCCGGTGCTATAACTGCTATTGGCCTTGTGCTGGTTCCGTTCTTAGATTATTTTGTTAATCTTGAACAGAATGTTGATCATCTGTACCTGTTTTATATTCTCACGCTTTCCAAAACCGTTATTTCATATTTGTTTGTTTATAAAACTACGGTTCTTCATGCACATCAGGAAAGCTATATAGTAACTCGCTATAACCTGATTATGGAAGTCCTTTCAGTAGCTGTTCAAATTATTTTTATGCTGCTGACAAAGAATTATATTGTTTATTTGGTAGTTGCCATTCTTTTTACTTTTATAAACAATTTATACATATCTCATATCGCTGATAAGCGGTATCCATTTATAAAAAACAACCGATCGCTATTGTCAAAGGATGATAAAAAAGGGATTTTTAATAATCTAGGCTCCGTATTTTTGTATAAGGTTTCATCTGTATTGATTAATAGTACCGATAATCTGATTATCTCTAAAATGGTCGGTACTATCTATGTTGGCTACTATGCAAATTATTTAACAATTATTAATACAGCATCTTCCTATATTAGTATAACGTTTTCTTCTTTAACGGCAAGTATAGGGAATCTTATGGTGAAAGAGGATGAGAATAAACAAATACATGTTTTTAAGGAAATACAGGTATTAAGTGCATGGTTTGCTATTGTTATAGTTACCTGCGTATATCTCTTAATTAACGATTTTATTACAATTTGGTTAGGTAATAATTTTTTGTTAGATAATCTTACTGTAATAGCCATTGGCGTTAATTTCTTATTGCTGTGCGTTTTAAATCCTATCTGGATATTCAGAGAAGCTGCCGGCATCTATCGAAAAACAAAATATATTATGCTGATATGCGCTATATTGAATATAGGCTTGTCAATAGTCCTAGGTAAGTTAATCGGTCTATCGGGAATCCTTTTTGCATCAGCGATTGCGAAACTCTTAACTTATGTTTGGTATGAGCCGAATATTTTGTTTAAATCGTATTTTAAAACCTCGCCTAAAAGCTTTTTTACTTCCATATTAATGATTTCTTCTGTTACATTTGTTCTTTGTATTGCAGGGTATTTTCTTCTTTCGAATATTCATTGGCAAGGTATTCCCGGCTTTATAATAAAGGGCGTTATTTGTTTTGCAATTACTAATATAATATTTTTAGCTATCTATGGAAGAAATGAATATTTTAAAACTTTAGTGAAAAGAATACGCGACTTGATTCAAGGTTTCCTCAAGAAAAAAGCATAAGCAGCTATGCTGCTTATGCTTCAAATGAATTATTTTTTGTTAAGGAATGCAACGTAATCAAATTTCTTCTCGTAGGCTCTGATGCCAAAGATGTCAAAGTCAAAATATTTTCGCTGAAAACGACTGTTGCCGTTGGGCTCAATATAATGTGCATACGGTTTTTTGCAATCAGGATTACGCGTGAGCAATACCTTATTATTACAAGGGAATGCCTCCAGTAATTTTAAGTCCTCTTCTTTAGCATAGCCGTCGACGTTATACCCGTTTTCGCAGTCGTACATAATAACATAAATATTGTCCTTATTAATACGCTCTTTTCGTTCGTTCCATTTTTGTACACCTTCCTCAAAGGTTTTGTAATGGACGAATTCCACGAAAATATCCGGTAAATTTTCCGAGGCCGTTGCTAATCTGTCACCCTTTAAAATGCCACACGGCTGACCGTTTTGATTGAAACCCGCTTCTTCGAATTCACTGTTTAAGTAAAAATCCAAATTGGCAAGAAAGCAACAAAACTGATGCGTATCGTCAATTGAAAGATTAACGGTCGGAGAATTAAATCGCTGTCCTAGCCGGTGACAAATGGTGCCGCCAATACAGTTAGTACATAAAATGGTAAAGTTTTCGTTTGTTAATTTTTTGCGAAGCTGATTGTTAAAATGACGTTCATAGAACTTATACACGGGAGAATGAACCCAAACATTTTTTAATTTTGATAACATTTTTAACTCCTTACTTTTGATTTAAAAAATCCACAAAATCAAATTTGCCTTCATATCCCTGCATACCGAAGATATTACTGTTGAGGTATACCAGCGGATACGGTTCATTATAATGTGGTTCGATATAGAACGAATGAGCTCTGGTACAGCTGGGGTTTCTTGTCAATAAGATCTTGTTGTTGCAGGGGAAGGCTTCAAATTTAGCGAAATCTTCGTCGCTGATATAGCCGGCGTCCTTCGGATCTTCGGCGTGCATATTATCAATATCATAAGCAATAACGTACATATTGTCCTTGACAATTCGCGTTTTTCGCTCATTCCATTTTTGGCGTCCGGCCTCAAAGGTTTTATAATGAATAAAGTCGAGAATTATGTCGGGACAAGCTTCGTTCCCGCAAATTTTTCCTCTTGGAACACCGTCCTCTCGCGGTTCCGTAATGACCGGATCCTGCGAAAGGTAATAGTCGAGGTTCTCTAAAAAGCTGCAGAAATCGCCGGTCGTCATGGAAAGGTTAACCGTAGGGGAGTTGAAGCGTTGCCCCAAGCGGTTACAGATTACCCCGCCAATGCAGTTTGGGCACAGAATGGTAAAATCGGAATTCGTAAGCCTTTTTTGAAAGCTTTTATCGATATGCTTTTTAATGCCCTTGAAAACAAACGAGTTTTTCCAAAATTTTTTTAATTTAGAAATCATTTTTATCACCTTATTCAATTTATCATAAAACTGTATCAGAGTCAACAAGCAGTATGCGGAGATGAAATATGAAAAAAATTCTTTTTATCGGGAATACCCCGTATCAGATTCTTTTAGCCACCTGGATTAAGTATCATTATTTTTCGCAGGATTCAGCTGATATTTTAATCCATGACAGACTGAAAGGTTATGAAGCCGTGAAGGCAAATATAGAAACGCTCTCCGTGTTCGATCAGGTTATTGTTCAGCCAGATCATTATAAGAAAACAAAATTAGGTAGAGTAGGACGAATTGTTAGAGAGTATCAGTTTTCTAAAAAAAGGTTTCATCGTTCTTTTTACGATGAGCTATTCTTTGCTAATTTCGGATTTTCATCACAGCGTATTTTCGATGTGTTAAAGCGAAATAATTTCAACTTGCGTACGCATTATTTTGAAGACGGCATTCTTTCATACAGTCAAAAAATAAGCTATTTTTATCATCGCTTATCTAAACCTTCTTTTAAAACGCTTACGCATGATAATGCGCTTATTAAGCATTACGTTTGTGGCGAACTGAATGATTTTTGGTTGTTTACGCCATCGCTTTTGGAATGGAATCCGGATGTTGAAGCAATAAAAGCTATCGATAAAATTGATCAAGCTGACGCTGAATTTAAAAAAATCATCAATTGCATTTTTGATTTCGATCAATTAGAGGATATCTATTCCCAAAAGTATATCTTTTTTGAGGAATCTTATTTTCAGGACACCGGCTATATGGAGGATGTTCAACTAATTGATGCGCTGGCAGATGAGGTCGGCAAAGAGAATTTAATGATTAAGATTCATCCGCGCAATCAAGTCAACCGCTTTCGTGAACGAGGTTATCAGACCAATACCAATACGGTCATCCCGTGGGAGGTGCTGGCGCTGAATCTTGATTTAGATAATAAGGTATTGCTTACGATTGCATCCTCGAGTATCGTTAATCCTGCTGCCATGTTTGGCTGTAAAGCGAAAGCCTATTCTCTTATGAACTGTTTGGCGAATAAGCCTTATCAGCTCAATAGCGATTACAGTAAAACGGTGAGCAATTTTTTTGAATATTTCGATTGTATTAAATTGTGTGAGGATCTTAAGGAGGTAACTAAATGAAGGTTGTTGCAGTTGTTCCGATGAAATTAACAAATCAGAGGCTTCCTCAAAAGAACACGCTTCCGTTTACAAACGGCAAGCCTTTATGCTATTATATTTTAAAAACACTTTTAAGCATAGAAACAATTGATGATGTATATGTTTATTGCAGCAACGAAGACATTATTAATTACATCCCCGACGGTGTTAAGTTTTTAAAGAGAAGCACTGTGTTAGATACCAACACTGCCTCTATGACGGATGTATTAAAAGCCTTTGCCAAAGATGTAACGGCAGATGTCTATGTTATGACGCATACTACTGCTCCTTTTATTTCGGCTGAAAGCATCCAAGAGGGTGTTAATGCGGTGATCAGTGGCGAGTATGATTCTTCGTTTGCTGCTAAAAAGCTTCAGGACTTTTTATGGCAGGACGGTAAGCCGTTTAATTATGACTTGGATAATATTCCGCGCACTCAGGATCTGAAACCCTTGTATGAGGAAACCAGCGGTTTCTATATTTATACAAATGAGGTTATTTCAAATCTCGGAAGGCGCATTGGCATCAACCCTTATGTTGTCGAAGTCGATGAGATACAAGCTATTGATATTGATGAAAAAGAAGATTTTTTGATTGCAGATGCTATCTATAATTTTTTAATGCGTGGTGAGGATTAATGAAGGAATCTCTATATAAATTCAGAACGTTGATTAGCGACGGAAAATGCGTTTACGGTCCGTTCATGAAAACTTCTGATCCCATGTTTGTTGAAGCTGTCGGATTAGCAGGATTTGATTTTGTAATTTTAGACACTGAACACGGTCCGGCTGAAATTGAAACACAACAGAACAATATTAGGGCTGCTGAGGCAAGAGGAACCGTACCGATTATTCGACTAAAAGATAAAGCCGAAAACACCATCGGCAGAGCCTTGGATATTGGCGCTTACGGTATTCAGGTGCCGCAGATTTCAAATGCCATGGAAGCACGTGATGTTGTAAAATATGCAAAGTTTTATCCACACGGCATGCGTGGCGTATGTCGGTTTGTTCGAGCAGCTGATTATTCAGCCATGGACCGGTATCAGTTTTTTGATGCATCAAATGATCTGATTATTATTCTTCAGTTAGAAGGTATTGATGCTATCAAAAATATTGACGAAATCCTTGAGGTTGAGGGCGTGGATATACTTTTTATTGGCCCCTATGATTTGTCGCAATCCCTTGGATTGCCGGGTCAGGTCAATAACCCTGTTGTTGTTGATGCAATGATGAAAATAGTTGATAAAGCGAAAGCAAAAAACAAAGTGATTGGCTGTTTTGTTGATACTCCCGAGGACCTAAAAATGTGGAGAGAGCTTGGACTGCAATATCTGAGCTATTCTGTTGATGTCGGAATTTTTATGGATGCCTGTAAAAAAATTCAAGAGAGCTGTATTAGATAGACTATGCACGCATATATGATCATCGCTCATCATCAGTTTGAGCTACTAGAAAAGTTAATATTGGCGCTGGACGACGAGCGTAATGATATTTTTGTGCACATTGACGCCAAGGTTAAGTCTTTCGATTTTGACCGATTTCGGAACTTGACAAAATATTCACGCGTTATTTTTACCAAAAAGCGTGTTAACGTTACTTGGGGTGATTTCAGCCAGGTGCAGTCGGAGATGGTTCTTTTGCAGACGGCTGTTGCGCATGAAAACGCAGAGAAACCGTACGCTTATTTTCATTTGATTTCCGGCGTGGATTTACCGATCAAATCGAATGACGAAATCCATCACTTTTTTGACACCCATAACGGCAAGGAATTTATTCACTACACCAGTAATAAGGTGGAACAGCTTTCGGTTAATCGTCTGCAGTATTACCATCTTTTCCGCAGAAGACGGAACACCTTTACGAAATACTTGGCGCAGCTTGCGTTGCGTCTGCAAAAAAAGCTTGGTGTTAACCGATTGAAGGATACCGACTTACGCGTGCAAAAAGGGAGTAACTGGTTCAGCATTACAGGAGAATTGGCGCATTATATTATCGCTGATATAAAACAGTACGAAAAGGTATTTTGTTATTCCTACTGCGGCGATGAAACCTTCGTACAAACCATCGTTGAAAGCAGTCCCTATAAAGAGAATTTATATATGCCCGATTGCAATAATAATCATGAGGCTTGTATGCGTCTGATCGACTGGGACAGGGGAAATCCCTACGTATGGCGGTCGGCTGATTATGATGAAATAATGGGGTCACCCTGTATGTTTGCACGTAAATTCGATTTAACAGTTGATGCCGCAATTGTTGACAAAATTCTTATCGGTCTCGACAAGTATAATTATTGAGGCGTATTCAATCGTGTAATGATATGTTGATGAGGAGTAGGAATAAATGACTATTAGCAAAAGAAGCTACATGCGTAAAACTATTATTCTTTTACCTGTGATGGTTACAATTATATGTTTGCTGATTGGATTAGTGAATGGAAGTCGTGTCGATGATGTATTCATGATGAAAATCGCAGAAAGTTTCCGGACGAACAGTCACAGCGAACAGTTGATGTTTATTAGCGAGATATATGGTTTTTTATTGAAATTTTTGTATAATCTTATTCCGGCTGTTTCTTGGTATTGGGTATTACAAGTTGCCATTTTAACATTGGCTTTCGTTTGTATGTATATGATTGTAACTCGCTATGAGTATGATTATATTATTTTTTGCATATTAGTTTTGCTTCAATGTTACTTCTTAGCTTTCCTCAATTTTACTTCAACCGCTTTCTTGTGTGCCGGTGTAGGCGTGATATGGTATTTGTCTTGTGTGGACAAAATCTGTAAGAAAAACATAAAGCATATTGTTATCTCTTTCCTGCTATTATTACTTGGATTTTCCATGAGATACGGAAGTGTATATTTTTGCATTATTCTCATGTTTGTTCCGATATTTGTTTTGAACATTAAACAGAAGAAGGCAACATTATCTGCTATGCTACTTTTGGTTCTTTTATGTACGTGCTCCAATTATTTATGTATCGGTATTCATAGAATGTATAATGAGCATATTCCGTCAAGTATGTATTATAACGAATTTCAAAGCGTGAGAAGTAATGCAAGCGATGGCGGATTGTTTGAATATGACCAAACGTTAGATACTGTTGGGATATCCCAAAACGATTTTGATATTTTTCAAAAGTATGTTTATGCCGATATTAATGTTTATAATTACGGTTCTGTAAAAACTATTGGAGAAGCGAGAAGCCTTGAAAATCGTTACACTTTAAACATAAGTGACTTCTTCAAAGATTTTGCATCTCAAACTAAACGTTTTTATGTGTTTTTACTTCTATATTTTGTTTTATTTTCCTACATTGTCGCACGTAAGAGAGAATCTTATCTATCCGTGATAGCATTTTCGGCTTTTGTTTTTGGTGCTGTTGGTTTTCTGTTCTTCAGAAGACGAGCGGTGTTAGATATTGTTCTGGCAATTATCACAGTTGGAATGTTTTATTTGCTGACAATAATTTCTCGAAAGAAGTTTTTTACACCTAAAAAAAATATTACTAAAATTATTATTATTGGTCTATGTATATGCTCAATATGTTTTCAGGGCGTATTCCTTTTTAAAGCCAACAACGACTTTACTACCGAGCATGATATTACTACTGTGGAAGAGTATGTTTCTTCAAATCCAGACAAAATATATGTATGTGATCCCTTTTGCAATAATCAGTATGAACAGCAAAAGCAAAATCATAATTTGCTTAAAGCCGATTATCAAACTTCTCATTTATATTCGATTTTAGGAGATTGGTATATATATTCATATTATTGGTATGATCTTTATCAAAATTTAGGAGTTAGTGAATATGCACAAAATGGTATGCTTTTACTACTTGATGACAGGGTGAGTCTTGCTACTAAGTCAATTAAGCCTACCATGGTGGTAACGTACTTTTTAGAGAATTATAATATTAAAGTTGAGTATACCATTGAAAAAACTTTTGATGATTGTAACATTGTGATATATGATTTTGATATTGTTAATTGAAGTGTTAAGAACCCTTCAAGATTACTTAGTCATATCACAAAAATGTGCCTTTACATATAACATATTGACTTTTTAATTTTTAAACACTATCATATTAAAAAATATTTTGGTAACATCAAATTGATTATGAAGTTAAAATCCGCAAAAAAAAAGCTTGTTCTTTTGATTCCGCTGTTGTTGACCGGCTTTATGCTGGCGACACATACCGTACGCTTTATCGTGAATGACGATATTGCAATGATGCGCATTGCCGAGAGCTATGCCACGAATGCACATAGTGAACACTTGATTTTTATGAACATCTTTTATGGCTATCTGCTGAAAGGGCTGTATCATATTCTTCCGAATGTCAACTGGTTCGTTTGGCTGGAGCTGGCAGTATTGAACATCGCCTTTGTGTCTTTGTTTAATATCGCTGAGCATTTTAAAGCCAAAGTGCTCCCTTATTTTGTACTCACGGCGTGCGAGCTGTTTTTCCTCAGCAATCTGACCTTTACGGCTATATCATTTATCTGTTCCGTTACCGCAATGCTGTGGTTAGTTACTTATGTGGACAAGCTCAGTAAAGCGAACATCAAGCATTTAGCTTACGGTTTATGTTTATTCCTTTTGGCGTATGCAATGCGTAACGGCAGCGCTTTCTACTTCACCGTACTGCTGAGCGCGCCTATTTTGTTTTTTGGCTTTGTACGCAAAAGAAATTCCTTTGCTGCCGTCGCTGTGTTTTTGGTTCTCTGCACGGTAGCCAACTATTCCTTGCTATTCGTTCAGCAATCATATAAATCGCAGATTCCGGAAGATATGTATTATACGCAGTTTCAGGAATATCGCTCGGACGCCAACGACGGCGGTCTCTTTGACTATGAACGGCACAGCGAGGAGCTGGCGGCGAAGGGGATTTCTGCGAATGATTATGATCTGCTGATTCACTGGATGTACGGTGATAAGGAATATTTTGATGCCGACTTTATGAAGGCGATTGCTGAAAGCCGTGACTTTGATGAAAAATATAATACGGATGTGTTTGATATTTCCGATAACCTGGATGAAAAGGCAACGCTGTTGCCGCTGTTGGTGACCGCGTTTGTCATCGCTTTTGTACTATTCCTGTTGTCGCCGAAAGCCGGCGTGGAAGGCGCCTTGTCATTCCTTGCAACGCTTGCTGCGGTAATATTCCTGTTTTTCCGGCGCAGAGGGTTAGAGCGTGTAGCTAATCTGGTGGTAATATGCAATATCGTGTTACTGCTGTTTGTTTATCTGTTGTATCAAGGGGAAATACAGCAGCGGTTACGTCCGTTCACCGGCCAAAGACACGCTGTTTCAACGCTTGTGTTAGTCTGTGTTTTGACTATCGGATTAATGTTCAACAGTTCCTATACAGATGCTGTACATACGGAAGCAAAATATGAATATTTGACCCGTATTGCCGCGTATGTAAAAAATGACACCGAGCACGTTTATTTTGCTGATGTCGACACCTTTAATAACTATAAGACGACTTATATTAACCATAATATTTTGAAGCCGTATACGAATAACGATATTCCGGCTTATTCTTTCTTGGGCGGCTGGACGATTTACTCGTATTATTATTACGACACGATGGACAATCTGGAGCTATCAGAATATGAGGATTCTGTCATGTCGGCAGTATTGGATGATCATGTCTATTTTATCGCTACCGGCTTCCATACCGAACGGTTTGAAGATTTCTTTAGAGAACATTACGGGATAGAGGTGTCGTACAGAAAGCTGAAACAATTTGACGGTACGAATACCGCCGTTTATGATTTCTATGTTGTGGAATGAGGTAATATATGAAAAAGCTGGTTATCATCGGCGCTAATGATTTTCAAAATCAGCTGATATTAAAAGCAAAAGCCCTCGGTTACGAAACGCACGTGTTCGCTTGGGAGGAGGGCGCTGTCGGTAAGGATACTGCGGATTACTTTTATCCGATCAGTATTGTGGAAAAGGAAGAAATCTTGGCGCGTTGCCGGCAGATTCAGCCTGACGGTGTGTGTTCTATTGCTTCTGATTTGGCGACCGTTACCGTCAATTATGTTGCAGAGCAGCTGCAGTTACCGTGTAATAAGACGGCTTATGCGCTGATACAGACTAATAAATATGCCATGCGTCAAGCCTTGCAGCAGGGCGGACTGCCTTGTCCGCGTTTTTTGGCTACCGATAAAAATGTTGATTTGTCGCTACTTTCCGATTTTTCGTTTCCTTTAATCGTCAAGCCGACCGACCGTTCCGGTAGCAGGAACATCATGAAGCTAAGCTCGCCCGATGGCGTGACAGAAGCTGTTGCCGCTGCTTGTGCAACCTCCTTTGAGCATAAAGCGATCGTGGAGGAATACCTTGAAGGCGACGAGTACAGTATGGAAACAATCACGCAAAACGGTAACCATTACTACTTGGCGACTACTAAGAAGTATACTACCGGCGCGCCGCATTTCATCGAAACAGGTCACCGTCAGCCGAGTGACTTATCGGAGGCAGTCAATCAAAAGGCAATCGATACGGTGTTTAAGGCCTTGGATGCGCTCCATGTTGAAAACAGTGCCGGTCACAGCGAGTTCAAGGTCGACCGGGATGGCAATATTAAAATTATAGAAATCGGGGCGCGCATGGGCGGCGACTGTATCGGATCTGACTTAGTATATCTCTCTACCGGCTTTGATTTTATGAAAGCTGTCATTGATGTGGCCGTAGGCAATCCAATTACTGTTATCTGCAACGGTAACGGTATGGCAGAAATCCGTTTCTTGTTTACGGAAGCGGACATTGCAACAATGCAGCAATACGCAAAACAGTATCCGGATAAGATTTACCGTATCAGTGATATTGAATATGAGAACCTTGGAAAGGTGATAGATAGCGGGTCACGGCTCGGTTATTATATAATTAAGGAAGGCTAATTATTTCTATGGACAAAAAGCGAATTATGGTACTTGGCGCAGGCCGAGGACAGGTTGATTTGATCAATGCCATCAAGCATTACGGTCATACAGCAATCGTTGCCAGTATTCCCGGCACGTATCCCGGTTTTAAGGCAGCAGATGAAACCTGCTATGTGAATATTGCTGATCCTCAGGCGGTTTGTCAGGCAGCAAAGGAGCTGCACGTGGACGCTGTGACCACTGCTTGCCTTGATACCGGTATTACTGCCCTTGGTTATACCTGTGAACAGCTCGGGCTGTCAGGCTTGTCTGCCGGTGCAGCAACTCTCTCCGGCGACAAGCTGCTGATGAAGCAGGCGTTTATGGATAACGGTGTGTCTACTGCGCGTTATCTGTGTGTTCATTCAGAGGAAGAATTATCGGCGGCACAGCGCAGCCTTCATTATCCGCTCATTGTGAAGGCGATCGACCTGCAGGGCAGTCGCGGTATTAATATTGCTCACGATGAGAAGGAATTATTCGATGGCTTCCATAATACGATGCAGGAAACCGGTAAGGATTACTGTATTGTTGAGGAATTTATTGAGGGCTATGAATTCGGTGCGCAGGCCTTTGTATACGATCATGAGGTACTGTTTGTTATGCCGGCAGGGGATATTACCTTCCGCGGCAATACAAATATCCCGGTAGGTCATTATGTTCCGCTGGCGCTGGACACTGATATGCTAGGGCAGGTCGAAAAAGAGGTAAAGCTTGCTATCAAGGCCATTGGTCTTAATAACTGCGCCGTGAATGTGGATATGATTTATAAGGACGGCCGTGTATATATGATTGAGCTGACCGGCCGTATCGGCGCGAACTGTCTCCCACAGCTTACTTCCATTTATTACGGCATTGATATCTATAAAATGATTATTGATGCGGCGCTAGGCGTGAATCCGAAATCTTATTTTAACACGCATAAAAAAGCACCGTCAGCCGGCTATGCCAAAATGCTTTTCTCTGATCAAAACGGTGTGCTTAAGGCTATTGTCAATGACAATCCAAAAGAGGATCCTGCCATCAATGAGGTGACCTTCTTTGTGCAGCCGGGCGATACAGTAAGGCGGTTTACGAACTCGAGAGACTGTCTTGGTCAAATTGTTGTGAACGGTGCGGATGCAGAGGCTTGTCAAAAAGCGCTCGAGAGAGCAGAGAAAAAGATTCAGTTTATGTTGGAGTAATCAGTGCTATGAGCCAGTATATAGATAAAACCTCACTTGTAGAACGCTGTTCGCTCGGGCAGGACGCAAAGGTATATAAGGAGTGTCGGGTGACTGATTCGTCGCTGAGTGATCATGCGACGGTGGGTGACTTTTCCCGTGTTGCCGATACAGCACTTGGTGAACACGTGTCGCTGCAGCGCTATGCCATGCTGTTCCATGTCAGCCTTGGGCGCTATACGTACACCGGTAAAAATTTTACCGCATGGCATTGTCAGATCGGCAGCTTTTGCTCAATCTCATGGAACGTCAGTATTGGCGGTGCCAATCATGATTATTCCCGTATTACAACGCACGCGTTTCTATATTCAGGCGACTTTGGGCTGCTGGGTGATGAAGCACCGTTATATGATCGCTTTACGGATCAATGCGTGATAGGGAATGATGTATGGATCGGCTGCGGAGCGACGGTTTGCCGCGGAGTGACCGTCGGTGATGGCGCGGTGATCGCCGCCGGTGCTGTCGTAACGCACGACGTTGCTCCCTATACGATCGTAGCCGGTGTACCCGCAAAGCCGATTAAAAAACGGTTCAGCGACGATGTGATTGATCTACTGCTGCAAAGTCAGTGGTGGACGCTTCCAGCAGATGTGATACGCCAAAATGCAGCGCTGTTTTCTGCAAAAGCAGATAAAACGGCAGCGCTGAAAATATTAGCACTTAAGCAGCAAAATGATGAGGAGAAAAACAAATGTTGATTTCGATCGCCATTCCGTGTTATAATTCGTCCAAAACCCTGCGAACGGTCGTCACAGAAATCAAAGACGTATTCAGGCAAAAAATCGGTTACGATTATCAGATTATTCTAGTGAATGATAATTCACCGGATAAAACGTATGATGTGATCCGCTCGCTCTGTGCAGAGGACAGACGGATCATTGGCGTTGATCTTTCAAAAAATTACGGTCAGATTTCGGCTCAGATGGCAGCTATTCGCTTTATTAAGGGCGAGGTTGCTGTTTTCATGGACGATGACGGACAGCACGCGCCGGCCGATCTTTTTCAGCTGGTGGACAAGGTGCTTGACGGCTCTGATCTGGTGTTCGCTTCGTTCGGTAAAAAGCAGCACAGCTTCTTAAAAAAAGCGACCAGTGCTATGAACGCGAAGCTGCTCGAGATGACGAACCGTAAGCCAAAAGGAATTACTATTTCAAGCTTCTTTGCCTTGAGCAGAACAGCGGTGGACTCACTGAAGGATTACAAAAGTCCGTATCCGTCGATTTGCGGTTATTTGCTGCAGATTACCAGTAAAATATCGAATGTTGAGCTGCAGCACCGCGACAGATTGGCCGGTCACAGTAATTATTCGCTGAGTAAGCTGGTTAAGCTGTTTCTGCAGGGCTTTACTAACTTTTCGATCGTGCCGCTCAGGGTGTCGTCCTTTATCGGCATATTCAGTGCGTTTATTGGCTTTATTATCGGTATTTACTATATCATCCGGCGTTTGTTTATCCCCGGTACGGTCAGTGGCTTTACGGCTAATATTTCCGCCACGCTGTTTATTGGCGGACTGATTATGCTGATGCTCGGTATGCTGGGTGAATATATCGGTCGTATTTATATTTTGCTCAGCGATATGCCGCAATATAATATCAGAGAGACAATTAATGAGGACAAAAATGGAACAAAAGAAAAGTAACAGTATTATCTATTATATTATTCTTCATGCGCTGCTGTTTGTTTACTCCTTTTCCGGTGTATGCTCCAAGATGGCGTCGGGTGAGAAGTTTTTATCGTTTAAATTTATTCTGTTTTACGGCGGTATTATTGCCATCCTGGGCGTTTATGCCATTGTATGGCAGCAGATCTTAAAGCACATTCCGTTAACCACAGCCTTCTGTAATAAAGCTGTCGGCATTATTTGGGGGATCGTATGGGGTGTGGTTATTTTTAGGGAAACCGTTACCTGGAATATGTTAGTGGGTGCAGTCATCGTCATTATCGGCGTGATCATAGTGGTGAAGGCTGATGAATAGTAAAATTCTTTTTGTATTGATCTATATTGCCGGCGTATTTGTGTCTGCTGTTGCTCAGATTTTACTGAAAAAGAGCGCCGGTAAAACTTATGAAAGCAAAATCAAGGAATATCTGAACCCGTATGTGATTATTTCTTATGCTATCTTTTTCGGCGCCACCTTCTGTACAATCTATGCGTATAAAGAGGTGCCGCTCTCACTCGGCCCGATCCTTGCCGCTTCAGAATATATATTTGTTGCGGTGCTCAGCAGACTGGTTTTGAAGGAACATATCAGCCTTAAGAAGTTTATCGGTCTGTCAGTCATCGTTGCCGGTATCATTGTTTATTCATTATAGGATAGAAGGATGTCTATGAAGTTTGACGTCAGGCAAACCAATATTGTTAAGGGAACTGCGCTGTTGCTTTTGCTGTGCCATCACCTTTTCCTGACTACGGCTGACCGTTATATTTCGGTGCTGATGCTGGGGGATGTTCCGTTTGAGCGGCTTTTTGCCGAATACGGCAAATGTTGCGTGGCGATGTTTATGTTCTGCTCCGGCTACGGCTTGTACAAAAGCTATACCGCTTTTTTACAGAAAAGGCAGGACAAGCCGATTTGGAAAACGGATATCGTTTTTGTCAAGAATCGGCTGTTGAAGCTCTTGGCGAATTACTGGGTCGTATTTATCCTTTTTGTTCCGTTGGGGCTGCTGTTTGGCCGGCGATTTTACGAGATATACGGCAGCGATCCGTTGCATTACCTGGCCGATATTTTTGGTGTTTCTTATTTGTTTTATGACATCAATTACACGATGAATGCCACTTGGTGGTATATGGGCATTATCATCTTATATTATCTGCTGTTTCCGCTATTGATGAAGCCGTTTATGCGATTGCCTACCTTGGTGACCGCGATAGCAATTGCCATTGCTTTCCTTCCGCTTCATCTAAAACAGACCTACCTTGGCGCCTTTCTTCTGGGAGCGTATTTTGCCAACAAGGCTCTGTTTGAAAAGGTGGACAAAGTACTGCACAGTCTTTGGCTCAAAATACCGCTGTTGCTAGTAATGCTTGCCGTCGTTTCCGTTGTTCGCTTTCACTTGAATCAAATCAGTATGCTGAGTGCTATGCGGTTTGATGCTATCTATGTCATTCCGGTGATATTGATTTGTTATCTTTTACTTTCCCGTGTTAAGGTTCTAGGCCGTTTTTTGGAAGCACTCGGTCAGAAAAGCGGACTGATATTCCTGTTCCACACTTTTATTACTTATTATTATTTTCGTGACCTGCTGTTTTCTGTAAAGCAGTCTACGTTGATATTTGTGATTGCTCTGGCAGTTTGCTGGCTGATTGCCTGGCTGCTGGAGTGGCTGATGAAAATCACCGGCTATCAAAAGCTTGTCAAAAAGCTTACATCTTAAGAGGAGAAACAAATGAAAGGTATTATTTTAGCAGGCGGCAGCGGTACAAGGCTGTATCCGCTCACCATGGTGACCTCGAAGCAGCTGTTGCCGATCTATGACAAACCGATGATTTTTTATCCGCTGAGCACACTGATGCTTGCCGGAATCAGAGATATCCTGATTATCTCAACGCCGACGGATTTACCGAATTTTGAAAAGCTGCTCGGGGACGGGTCGCAGTACGGTGTATCGCTTTCCTATAAGGTGCAGCCCTCTCCGGACGGCTTAGCCCAAGCCTTCATCTTAGGCGAGGAATTTATCGGTGATGATTGCTGCGCCATGATCTTAGGTGATAATATCTTTTACGGTGCCGGCTTCAGCAAAATCCTGAGTGACGCTCGCATCAACGCCGAGGAAAACGGCAGAGCGACAGTTTTCGGCTACCACGTAGAGGATCCGCAGCGTTTCGGCATCGTCAGCTTTGATAAGAACGGAAAAGCGGAGACGCTGGAGGAAAAGCCGGAAAACCCGAAATCACCGTGGGCAGTAACCGGACTGTATTTTTATGATAATCGCTGCGTTCAGTATGCAAAAAGTATCCAGCCTTCACCGCGTGGTGAGCTGGAAATTACTGACTTAAATAAAATGTATCTCGAAAGCGAGGAGCTGGATGTAAAACTGCTTGGCAGAGGCTTTGCTTGGCTTGATACCGGTACGATGGAAAGCTTGATCGACGCTGCTGATTTTGTCAAAACAATTCAGAGCCAGCAGGGTATCCGGATTTCTGCGCCGGAGGAGATTGCTTACCGCTTTGGCTATATCGACAAAGCCAGGCTGCTTGAAAGCGCTGAAAAATACGGAAAATCGGATTACGGTAAATACCTGCAGCGACTCGCGGAGGATGAAACGATCGGAGGATACAGAAAATGACGATTATTGTTACCGGCGGTGCCGGTTTTATCGGTTCTAATTTTATATTTTATATGTTGAAAGCGCATCCTGACTACCGGATCGTATGTTTGGATAAGCTGACGTATGCAGGCAATCTGTCTACGCTGGCGTCTGTGATGGAGGATCCTCGCTTTCGCTTTGTGAAGGCGGATATCTGTGACAGGGAGGCTGTATATCAGCTGTTTGAGGAGGAACATCCGGATATGGTGGTCAACTTCGCAGCTGAAAGCCATGTAGACCGCTCCATTGAGAATCCGGACGTCTTTTTAAAGACCAATATTATGGGTACAGCCGTCATGATGGATGCTTGCCGCAAGTTCGGTATTGAACGTTATCATCAGGTTTCTACGGATGAGGTTTACGGAGACCTGCCGCTTGATCGGCCGGATCTGTTCTTCACTGAGGAGACGCCGATCCATACCAGCTCGCCTTATAGCTCGTCTAAGGCCGGCGCGGATCTCTTAGTACTGGCTTATCACCGCACCTATGGATTGCCGGTCAGCATCAGCCGCTGTTCGAATAACTACGGTCCGTATCATTTTCCGGAAAAGCTGATTCCGCTGATGATTGCGAATGCACTGAACGATAAGCCGTTGCCGGTATACGGTGAGGGATTGAATGTACGCGACTGGCTGTATGTGGAGGATCACTGCAAAGCGATCGATTTAGTGATCCATAAGGGACGTGTCGGTGAAGTCTATAATATCGGCGGGCATAACGAGATGCGTAATATCGATATTGTGAAGCTGATCTGTAAAGAACTTGGCAAGCCCGAATCCTTAATTACTTATGTTGCGGACCGTAAGGGTCATGATATGCGCTATGCGATCGATCCGACAAAGATCCACAATGAGCTGGGCTGGCTGCCGGAGACAAAATTTGCTGACGGTATTAAAAAGACGATCGACTGGTATCTGAATAACCGCGAATGGTGGGAAACGATTATTAGCGGCGAATATCAGAATTATTATGAAAAAATGTACGGTAACAGAGGTTAAGTTTTACAATGATATTATTCAATCAATGCTCCATTACGGATTTAGAAGAAAAATATATGCTCGACGCACTGCATCATAAGCAATGCGGTGACGGCAGTTATACGAAAAAGGTTTACCAGCTGTACGAAGAAAAGCTTGGTATCAAGAATATGCTGTTGACCACCTCCTGTTCAACGGCGCTGGATATGACGGCAATACTGGCCGATATAAAGGAAGGCGACGAGGTTATTCTTCCGTCCTACACTTTTGTTTCCACTGCCAATGCCTTTGTGCTGCGCGGTGCAAAGCCGGTGTTCTGTGAGATCGATCCACGGACGATGAACATTGACGCTGATAAGATAGAAGCGTTGATTACCGACCGTACGAAGGCGATTTATCCGGTACATTATGCCGGTGTGATCTGCGATATGGATAAAATTATAGCGCTGGCAAAACGCTATCATCTCACTGTCATTGAGGACGCGGCGCAGGCGGTCGGCTCCGTTTATCAGGGAAAATATCCTGCCGGCACCATTGGCGATATGGGCTGTTTTTCTTATCACGAAACGAAAAATTATACAATGGGCGAGGGCGGTGCCTTGATCGTCAAGGATCCGGAGCTGCTCAAAAAAGCAGAGATCATCCGAGAAAAGGGAACGGACCGTTCTAAATTTATCCGCGGAGAGATAGACAAATATTCCTGGCAGACAGCCGGTTCCTCCTATTTACCGTCGGATATATTAGCGGCGTTATTACTGGCACAGACGGAACGCTTTGATGAAATTATGGAAAAGCGAATGCACGTCTGGAACGCCTACCATGAAGCTTTTGCTGACTTAGAAGCTGACGGTAAACTGATTCGACCCTATATTCCGTCGTATTCGACGCATAATGCACATCTTTACTATTTCTTCGTAAAGAATGCGGCAACACGTAATGAAATGCTGGATTATTTGAAGCAAAACGGTATCGGTGCCGTGTTCCATTATATCCCGCTTCACACTTCACCGATGGGTGAACGCCTCGGCTATCATAAGGGCGATTTACCGCTGACGGAGGAGTATGCTGCCAGACTGATCCGCTTACCGCTGCACGCCAATTTGACGGATGGGGAAATTGAATACATCATTGATAAGGTAAAAGCAGTTCTTGATCACGATCAAACGGTATAAGGACAACGTATGAAACGGTTTTTAAACAGGTTTTATTGGATATTATTGCCACTCCTGATTACAGCCGTACTGCTATTGCTGAAGGCTGTTCAATATGATTCTGCAGATGATGTTTTCCTGTACGAAATGGCCAATAGCTTTGCGACGAACGCACATAGCGAGCACTTAATGTTCATGAGCGTGCTATACGGCTATTTGTATCGGGCTTTCTATTTGATTATGCCGACTGTTAACTGGTTCAGTCTGTCTTATCTTACACTGCATTGCTGTCAGTTCATGATGCTGTACAAAACAGTACAGCGACACGGCTCGTATCTTCCGTTTGTTACCGTCTTGGCCGGTTTAGAGGTGTATTTACTGCACAGAATATCGTTTACCGGTCTATCCTTTATCGGTGTTACCGTGGGGATTATATGGCTTCTTGACCGTGTTGACAGTATTTCCAAAAAGAATATAAAGCATATTGTCCTTTCCTTTGTCATGATCGGCTTATCCTTTGGTATGAGAAGCGGCAATACCTTCATTTTTGCACTGCTGATCTTTATGCCGATCAATGTGATGCTGCTTATTAGAAATAAAAAGAGATTGCCGGTAATCGCTGTGTTGCTCGTTTTGCTGACAGTGGCCAATTATACGGTTCAGGGCATACAGAAATATTATGTCTCCACTATACCGGCAGACAGTTACTATGCTGAGTTTCAGGAATACAGAAGTGCGGCAACAGACGGCGGCGTATATGATTATGATAACCATCGTGAAGCGTTGGAGGCCGCCGGCGTCAGTGAAAACGACTATCAGTTATACCGAAACTATATCTATTTAGATAAAACCGCTTTTTCAAAGGATAAAATCAAAGCAATCAGCGAACGTGATTTTTCTGAACAGTACGATACGGATAAAACGCATTTATGGGAAAAGCTGCAGGAGTATGATATCAAAAAGGGTAATTGGTATCATTTCCACCATTATCTGTTGTATTATTTTCTCTTTGCGCTGATTCTGTTTGTGCTGCATAAGAATAAACGGCTTGACATCTTTTTGTCCGCTGGCTTTACTGCTGCCGCCGAGCTATATCTGTTTTTCAGACGACGTCCGGTGCCGCGCGTTGTGAACCCAATCGCCATTCTCGGCATGATCATACTACTGTTTATTGTACTTGATGATAAGGGATACCTGCAAAGTTTGAAGGCAGCGGATCAACTGTCTAAAAAACGCATTTACCGGTGTAGTGTGCTGATCTTACTTGCCGTCACGACCTTCTTAAGCGGACTGAACATCTATATACAAAAGACGACGGAACCTGCCAGTTACGAGGAGCTCTATCAAACGATCGATGAAGATACAGAGCATATATACCTGTCGTATTCGCAAACACGCAATCAGTTGATGGACAAGCATCTCACGCTGTCTGCCGCCTCGTATCGAAAGATTCCGATCAATATGATTTTTGGTGATTGGCAAGGCTATACGTATTATTGGTATGATCTATTACAATGCCTGGAGCTGGAGGCGTATGCCGATCATTCAATGGAGGCATTACTGGATGATCGGGTGCTGTTTGTCTGTAAGAATAAGAGCATTCCTGATTATCTTGTTGAATACTTTAAGGAGCACGAGGATTTGAACGTCTCTTATGTGACAGTTTCGACAACGGCGGATGGAAGCCTGACAGTTTATGATTTTAACGTAGAGGTATAACGGAGTAGCTATGAACGCTCAAAAGGAATATTTTATTGCATTGCTTTCCTGCTTTTTGAGCGGAACCAGACCGCAGGGCAGGGAAGCCGATTTTGAAGAACTGTACCGTCTGGCGGATATTCATGACGTAGGCGCTATCATTGCGACGGAGTTAAAAGAGGTTGCGCCGGCGTTTCAGCCGCAGGGCAAGTTGGCATCGCACTTTACCCAAGCGATTGGGTTGACGCTGCGCGAATTTCAACACCGCGAAACAGCGCAGCGAATTGTGAAAGCGCTGCTGGACGGTGAACATATTGATCATCTCTTCGTGAAGGGTGCTGTGATTAAATCGGACTATCCCGTACCGGAGCTGCGTACAAGCGGCGATATTGACGTGATCGTTCGTAAAACCGATTTTGAAAAAGTCGTCTCACTTGCTGAGCATACTGCGGTACCGCTGACCGTGAAGGAGCAGACAAGCGAAGTCGTGACATGGAAGCTGAACGGTATTGATGTTGAAATCCACAGCACAGCTGATGTCAGCTCTGATTATTTTAATGATATCATGGCTTTAGCTATCCGCCAAGACGGCTATACCTACCGCTTGAGCGATACCGACCATCTCCTGTACATTATCTGTCATCTGGCGAAGCATCTGGCTTACCGCGGCGCCGGCATCAGAATGCTGATGGATGTCGATGTCCTTGTGCGAAAGCTGCAGCCCTTCGATCAGTCAGGCTTCTTGATCCTGTGTGAGAACGCCGGTTGCAAAAAGACGGCGGAAGCGCTGTTATCGCTGGCGGCATTTTGGTTCGGCACGCCTGTTACAGCGACGGTGGACTACCCGTCGAATCCTTTGCTGCTGCAAAGCTTTGAACGCGTTATGCTCGATGGCGGCAGCTTTGGCTATGAGCAAAACGCCATTCCGGTCCGCTATCTTGACCACGACGGCAGTACCGAAGAAAGCCGCTTAAAAATACTGTTAAAAATGGCCTTTCCGAGTAGGGAATACCTGAAGCTGTGCTATCCGTATTATCAAAAATACGCTTTTCTCTATCCGGTGGCGCGTTTGAATCGGCTGGCAGACGGCCTATTTAAAAAGCGTAAGGCTGCTGCTGATGTATTACAGCAAGTCAAGACGGATGGCGGCAATGCCTCTGTTCAGCTGGCACTGATCCGTGAGCTGGAGATCAATTATAAAAAATAGTGGTGAACTGCATGAATATTGTTGCTATTCTTGCCAACGGTGTTGGCGAGCGGTTCGGAAGCAATGTTCCGAAGCAATTTCATAAAATTAACGGTAAGATGGTTATCGAATACGTTATTGATTCTATCTTGACCTCTACAAAGCTTGACAAGCTGGTGATCGCTACCAATATCGAAGCGAACAGCGTTTATCTTGAGGATATATGCAAAGCGCATCATATCGCGCTTGTGGAGGGCGGCGCTACGCGTAACCAAACGCTGAAAAATGTGATCGATTATATCGCTGAGAATGAGCAATGCGACAGCCTGATCGTGTGCGATGCTGTCAGACCGATGATCACCGGCGAGCTGATGGATACGTACTTTACGCTGCTGGAGGATAATGACGCTGTTGTTACAGCGCAGAAAATTACGGATTCCCTCGGATGCTATGATACGCATCAGGTACGCCGCGAGCGTTATTACCTCATGCAATCGCCGGAGGCTTTCCGTTTTCCTCTGCTTGCTGACTCGTTTGACGCAGCTTCACCGTTAACAGAGGTAACGCAGCAGCTGCCGCAGGACAGTAAGATTTATCTATATTTCGATTTTAATAATAACTTTAAGCTGACCTATCCTGCTGATTTAAAATATCTTGAAGCACTGATTAAGGCAAGAGATAATACGGTCGACTTTTCTGATATTCTCAGCCAGGTCGAACGGCTGAACCGCTTTTTAGCGGTTTATCATCCGGTCGAGGCACGTGAGTGGCGTTTAGAGCTGGAAAGATCCATTCCTGTGTTGTTAAAAAACTGGCAGATAACAGATTACAGACTGATCAAAACCTCACATTTCGGTATTATTTTCATTGCGAAATCTGTTCAGTACGGCCGCTGTGTGCTGAAAATCATTCCGCCTTTTATTGGCCGCTACCTGCCGGAAAGCACGGCTTACCGAAAAATTAATTCGCAAATCATGTGTGAGCTTTATGACTATGACGATCGTTGCTCTGCAATTTTACTCGAACGCTGCGAGGAAGCTGATGTTGCTTTTCACGGAAACGATGAAAGATTAGTGACCTTCTTTGAACAGGTGATGAACGGATATGCCTGTGAAACCGGCACCGCTTTTCATGATTATGAAGTGACGCTGCGTCATAAGCTGACAGAAACGGATTTTAAATATAAAAAGTCGCAGATCATGGATTATGTTCAGGCAGCGGTGACGCGTTTTGAAAATACCTTTTCAAACAGTAACCGCGTGCTGATCCACGGCGACCTGCACCGTTATAATATTATGAGCCGTGGCGGTAGCCTTTGCGCCATTGACCCGATTGGCTATCTTGCGCCAAAGGAATTTGATATTGCGCGCTATATCGGTACGGAGCTGACAGATTCCGATGGCGATAAGCAAGCGCTTTACGCGTCGCTTTTATCGTGCTTTTCTTCTTTATGCGATGTGAATAAGCTGCGCGCCGCTGTTTTTATCGATATTGTTTTTCGCCTGCATAACAGCCTTTTTGAAAACGACAATTATGATTTGACGGATAAATGGCTGACTGTTTTGGAGGAAGCTGTCAACTAATGAAATAATTTGCTTGCAGTTTTTTACAAAATCCGCTATACTGTTAATAGATTATACGGAAGGAATGATTTCATGAGTAAATTTAAAGAATTTACGGAAAAACACGCAGAGATATGGAAATTTATTAAATTCACCTTTGCAGGTACCTCCTCGTCGATTGTTCAGTATGCCGTTGATGTGCTGTTCCATTATGTCGTCTTTGCCGGCCTAAAAGGGCAGACGGTTGATAATGCTGTTTTCCGTTTTCTCGGCATTGATAGCCAGATGGACGCGGCGTATGCTTATTTTGTTGCCGCCACGGTCGGTTATGCCGTCGCCTTTATTATGAACCGTAAGGTGACCTTCCAGGCCAATAACGGCTTAACTGCCGGCATCGTGATCTATATTATCATGGTGGTCGCAACCATATTTATCACCGCTTGGATGAAAGGCGTGTTCTTCGGCTTTGCCGTTGAAAAGGGCTATGACAACGCCTTTGTCGATTTCCTGATTGATTTGGCGGTTATCATTATTCCGTTTGTATGGACTTATCCGCTGCAGCGCTTTGTGATCCATAAAAAATCCGTGCCTGCTGATGAAGCTACGGAAGAAGCTAAGACAGAAGTCGTCAGCGAGTAACTAATTAATCAAATGCAATTTCAATAAAAATTACCTCTGCGTTAAGCAGAGGTAATTTTCTTTTCCAGCTTATGATGCCGGAGGATCTCTTCACACAGCAGGCCAACGAAAAAGCCCAGCCAGTTCAGCAGCAGATCGTCAATATCCACATTGCCGCAGTTAAAGATGTATTGATACCCTTCGACGGCGATCGGCAACAAAAGCCCGATTGCGCCTAATACCCAATACGGCGCCTTTTGCAAACAGTTGCGCAGGATAAACGGCAGCGGCGCAAAAATCAGGATATTGCCGACGCAGATCAGCGCCATATAAGCGTCGCCGGGATGCTGCAGTACATAGCGAAAATACTGTAGTGTTCCTTCTCCGATATGTGTGTTGACGGACATTGTAAAGGAGTTGGGACTGCGGATGAAGGAAATATATAACGTATACAGATATTCACCGCTGACAGCAAACCAAAAAATTCGGTAAAAGCGCCGGTAATCATCTTTGAGAAACAGGGTAGCGCTGAGAAAAACAGCGGCATTGGCTACAGTGATTGCGGCGCATAGCCATAAGCTTAAATAATAGTTGTACATAAGGTGGTGCGTGAACAGGTGATCGATCAGCATCATAGCGGTCAGAACACCCATCACGGACGGAATGTAGATACAGAGGAAGTGCTGATTGTTTTTGTTCATCCGTGTCAGTATGAACAGTAAAATAAAAATGACGATATACCGTGTGAAAATAAAGACGCCGTTGTAGTTATAAAAGTAATTCCATAGCATACCGTCAAACTTGTGGTCATAAGAGGACGAGATACACGCGAAAGGATAGATCACCGCAAACAGAGCGGCCGCTAATCCATTATAAAATTGCTTCAATACCTCACCTCATTATGTATAATTATCAATTTATATGCACTATATTATAAAATATTCATTTTCATTTTTCAATATTTATGAAAGCTTCTTATTCTAAATAGACAAAAATCACTTCTGATATTTAGTGATATTGTTAAAAATAAAAGAATCTTATTGACAGAACTGCAAAATTATTATACAATTTTACCAATGACTTTAATTTGGAGGAATGTTTATGAGTATAGTAAAAAATGTGACGCTCTTAGGTCACGCCGGCAGCGGTAAAACCACTCTTTCGGAAGCAATGCTTTATGCCGCCGGTATCACAGAAAGAATCGGTAATGTTGCTAACGGCAATACGATTTCTGACTTCGACGCTGAGGAAAAGAAAAGAGGCGTCAGCATTTCAACTGCGGTGCTTCAGTTTAATTATGGCGGTGCTAAGCTGAACGTAATTGACACCCCGGGTCTGTTTGACTTTGCACTCGGCCCGAACGAGGGACTGCGAGCGGCTGACTGTGCCCTGATCGTGTTATCAGCCAGATCCGGCCTGTCTGTCGGTGCTGAGAAAGCCTATAAAAATGCGGCGAAGAAGGGTATTGCAAGAGCTTTTGTCGCTACAAAGATGGACGATGAAAGAGCTGATTTCTTTAAAGTATTTCATGAATTGCAGGATAAATTCGGTTCTTCCGTTTGCCCGGTAGTGGTTCCGATGCCGAACGGCGGTTTCTATAATCTGTTAGAGGATAAGGCTTATACCTATAACGGCATTAAGAGAAGCGACGCGGCTTTGGACGACGACGGCACAATCGAAGAGCTGATTGAAGCCTTTAACGAAGCGGTTGCCGGTGCTGACGACGAGCTGATGGAAAAGTATTTTGAAGGCGAAGAGCTGACGCATGAGGACAAGGTTAAGGGTATGACGCTCGGCGTTGCTGACGGTTCTATCGTACCTGTCTTTGCTTGCTCCGGCGTTGACGGCAGAGCGGTTGATCTGCTCCTTGATTTCATCAAGAATGCAGCACCTGCAGCACAGGAAGAGGGCGACTGTAAGGTAGACGCCAATGCACCGCTGGCTGCAATCTGCTTCAAAACGATGGCCGATCCGTTTATCGGTAAGCTGAATTTCTTCAAAGTGATCAGCGGCAAGATTACCCAGGGTACTACAGTTAAAAATGCACGCACCGGTGATGAAGAAAGAATCGGTAAGATCGTGAATGTGCTTGGCGCAAAGCAGACGGATATTAAGGAATGTCCGGCCGGCGATATTTGTGCCATTGCTAAGCTGAATACCTTTAAGACCGGTGACACAATGTGCGCACAGGGTTCTTCTGTTGAGCTTGACCGTGTGGACATCCCGACGGCGACGTATTCGATGGCGATTTTTGCCGACAAGAAGGGTGAAGAAGAAAAGGTTGCTACGGCTGCCAACAGAATTATGGAAGAAGATCCTTCTATTACCTTTGTGAACAACACGGAAACCCGTCAGACGATCCTTTCCGGACTTGGCGAGCAGCATTTGGATGTTTGCCTTTCTAAGATGAAGGAAAAGTATAAAGTCGGTGCTTCTTTGGTACAGCCGAGAGTCGCTTACAGAGAGACCATTACGAAGATGGTTCAGGTACAGGGCAGACATAAGAAGCAGTCTGGCGGCCACGGCCAGTTCGGTGATGTTTGGATCGAATTTGAGCCCTGTGACAGTGATGAGCTGGTATTCGGTGAGAGAGTTGTCGGCGGTTCCGTACCGAAGAACTTCTTCCCGGCAGTTGAAAAGGGCTTAAGAGATGCGATGGAAAAGGGCGTTATTGCAGGCTATCCGATGGTTGGCGTTAAGGCAACCCTTTATGACGGTTCTTACCATCCGGTTGACTCAAGCGAAATGGCGTTCAAGACCGCTGCTTCCTTGGCGTTCAAGAACGGTATCCCGAAGGCCGGTCCTGCGCTCCTTGAGCCGATCGTTACGCTGAACGCTTACTGTAATGACGAGGCGATGGGCGATATTATCGGTGATATTAATAAGCGCCGCGGCAGAGTGCTCGGTATGAACCCGCTTGGGGACGGTATGCAGGAAATCGTTGCAGAGGTTCCGCAGGGCGAAATGACCACCTTCTCGACGGCGATGCGCCAGATCACCCAGGGCAGAGGTCACTTTACCACTGAGTTTGCAAGATATGAAAGATGTCCTGAAAACATTAAGGAAAAGGTAATGGCAGACGCTGCTGTTGAAGATTAATGATGAATAGAATAGGAGGGCGTCGTCCCTCCTATTTTGATAGGAGATGTTGTCTTGGTTAAGCTAATTGATAAAGTTAAAAAGATTTCGATCGTTACGATCATCCTAGCTGTTTTAGGCGGTATCGCTTTGATTGCGCAGCCGGAGGCTTGTCAAAAATATCTGTCACTTTTTATTGGTATCGCCTTCGTCGCTGTTGGCTTGACGGGTATTGCTGTTTCGCTGCTGGGGAATAAGTCTTATCTGCTTATGACGCTCAGCGTCCTTATATTGATCGGCGGTGTGATCATCTGTGTTATGTATAAGCCGATTACTTCACTCATTATTATGGTGATTGGTATCTTTATGATCGTGTCCGGCGTAACGGATTTCTTTACTTCGCTAAAGGTCCTAGGCGGCAACCGCTTTTTCGGTATTTTAAGTATGCTGCTCTCGGTTCTGACGGCTGTGTTCGGTTTTATTGCGGTATTCCATTCCTATTCCGTTCAGGCGTCGCTCATTCAGTTCCTTGGCGTCGCGCTGCTGGTTTATGCCGTGCTGGACATCATTGCCTTTATTGAAGTTAAGACCTTGGTAAGAAAGGTTAAAAAGGCGGTAGATGAGGCTGAAAATGCTGATCAGGAAATTGAAACAACCGGTGAAATCATAGAGTAAATCGAATGCACTTACACCTTATCCTTGCATAGTATGAACTACAAGGGTAAGGTGTTTTTTATGTTATACAGATTAAGACTTGGTTCGATTACCAACGCGCAGAGGGCGAAGCGTGTGTTGCTTGAAAACGGGTATCATGCTTATATTACAAGGGTGGAGAATCCAACAGCTAATGATGGGTGCGGTTATGCCGTCAGACTGCATTGCGATAGCATGGACGGCGTCACCCGATTGTTGAAGGAAGCCGGTATACGCCTGATCGGAGCAGATGTTCTGTGATTTATTTTGATAATTCCGCTACCTCCTATCCAAAGCCTGTTGGTGTCGCCCGCCAGTGTATGAGGGCTTTGCGTTTCTATTCTTTTAATAGCGGCAGGGGCGGATACCGCGAGTCCTTGCGAGCGGCAGATAAAATTTATGAGGTGCGTGAGCTGATCGGTTCGCTGGTGAATTTCCCACCGGAGAATATTGTGTTTACGAAAAACTGCACAGAGGCGCTGAATATTGCAGTAAAAGGGCTCGCGAAAGCCGGCGGTCACGTCATCATCTCTTCCTTGGAACATAACAGTGTCAGCCGTATTGTGCAGTCGCTTAGTGATCAGGGAATAATCGATTACGATATTGCGCGTTTTTCCTCAGATGAGACGGAATGTACCCGTGCATTTGCAGCGCTGATAAAGGAGAACACCTGTGCAGTGATCTGTATGCACGCCAGTAATGTATTCGGTGTAACTTTTCCGATTGCTGCCATCGGTGCGCTGTGCAGGGAAAAGGGGATTCCGTTTATTGTTGACGCTGCGCAGAGTGTCGGCGCGCTCGATTTGGACGGTTTTTCAGATCAGATCGACGTCCTTTGTGCGCCGGGACATAAATGCCTGATGGGACCGATGGGAACCGGCTTTTTAGCTGTCCGAGACGGTATCAGCCTAAAACCTTTATGCGAAGGCGGCACCGGCAGCGCTTCTCTCAGTCTGCAACAGCCAGCGGAGCTGCCTGACCGCTTAGAGTCCGGCACATTAAACAATCCCGGCATTATTGCGCTGGGTGAAGGGATACGCTTTATCAATACGTTTGGTATCAAGCATATTTATAACCACGAAATGAAGCTTTCTGCGCTCCTTTATGATGCGCTGTGTGAGATGGATAAGGTAAAGCTTTATACCGGCAGACCGGAAGTGGGAAGAACAGTACCGATTATTTCCTTTAACGTTGAGGGCCGCTCGAGCGAAGCAGTTGCCGCTTACTTAGCTGAGCATAATATCTGTGTCAGAAGCGGCTATCACTGTTCCTATCTAGCGCACCGTCATTTCTGTACGCTCCAGACCGGCACGGTGCGGCTGAGTTTAGGCTATTTTAATACGGAGGATGAGTGCGAAAGATTTTTAAATGTTTTAAAAAAGTTTGTAAATTAACTTTATTTATACCGTAAAGTATGGTAATATATAAACTGATAATATATAAATATTGAGTGGGATGTTTCAATGTTTTCATTATATGAGCTCGAATTTCATTTTCGATATGTCAAAAATCTTTGGAATTCTATTGTCGATTATTTCAATCAGGTGAAGGGGCTGTTTGCTTCCTTCAAGTTTATTGACGCCATCGATATATTTTTCGTGGCGATCGTGCTTTATCTCGTGATTCGTATTATCAGAGAAACCCGTGCCATTCAGCTGATCAAGGGCGTTATCTTCTTTGCCGTTCTCTATTTCCTTGTTTCTTTTTTAGGAATGGGTGCGTCCAGCTATATCTTAAGAGCGATCTTTTCCAATATCCTGCTGATCGTCGTTGTGCTGTTCGGTCCTGAAATCCGTAACGTATTGGAACAGGTTGGTAAAGGGGCGGCACGAACAAGCCTGCGTACAATCCTGAACCCGGGTGTTGCTGTTGAAGCAAACGAAATGCGCAAAACGATCGACGCAACCTGTAAAGCCTGCGTAGAAATGAGCGACGCAAAAATCGGCGCCCTGATTGTTTTTGAGCACGAGACGCTGATCGGCGACATCATCGCCAGCGGTACGGTGCTGAAGGCGAAGGCTTCGCGTGAGTTGATTCAGAATATCTTTTTCCCAAAATCTCCGCTGCATGACGGCGCGCTGATCGTCCGTGACGGAGTGGTTTATGCCGCCGGCTGTATCCTGCCGCTGTCGCACGATAACAGTATCTCCTCCGATCTCGGCACAAGACACCGTGCAGCGATCGGTATTACGCAGCAGAGTGACGCCATCGCTATTGTCGTCAGCGAAGAAACCGGTGCCATCAGTATCGCTAAAAACGGGTCGCTGCAACGTAACCTCACCAGCGGTGATATACGGGATATTTTAACTGAAGCCTTTATCGACAGCACTGCTTCCGAAGGCGGTATTCTTGGGAAGCTGGTAAGGAGGAATAAGAACAATGGCTGAGAAAAAGAAATCTTTTTCGTTACAGCGCATGATCTCTAACGACAAATCGCTGATCGTTGTCGCTCTGTTGCTGGCTGTGCTGGTATGGATCGTTGTCTCACTGAATATCGGTACCGATGAAACGAAAACCATTACGATCAATGCGCCGATTACGTTGTCGGACGAGCTTTCTCAACAGATGGGCATGCAATATTATACGCTGCAGGATAATGTAGAGCTGAGCGTAACGCTGTCCGGTCCTAAGTATGTGATCGGACAGGTGACCGAGGATGATTTGTCCGTCAAGTTTGATACAACGAACGTTAACAGAGCCGGTGCACAAACCATTCCGATTTTAGTGACGAATAAATCTAAAACCTTGGATTTTGAGGTGACGTCTACTTATCCTTCTGCGATCGACGCCTATTTTGATGTTGCCGCTACCAAGACGTATGATCTCTATTTGAATTATGATGCTGATGCGGTGGCAGACGGCTATATGTTCGGTACGCCGGTTATGAGCGAGGATCGCGTCGTTGTTAACGGTCCGAATACGTATATCGAAAAGCTGGAACAGTTAAGCGTGAATGTTGACCTTTCTGATCGCGAACCGCTGACAGAAGCTTATAATACAGATTGTGAAATCGAATTTGTCGGACTTGGTGCAGAGGCAAGGTACCTCACCGTTACCTCTAGGAATGACACCGCCACGCCGATCAGTACCGTTAATGTGACATTGCCGGTTTTGAAGGTAACAGACTTACCGGTTGCGGTCAATTTTGAGGATATGCCGGCTGATCTGCCGGAAGATGCGCTGGATATTAAGTATTCCGTACGGCAGCTCCATGTCGGTGTTCTGAACAATGCTAATATTTCAAGCGCTATCGTTGGGACGATTCCGTTCAGCTCACTGTATACCGGTACGAATACCTTCTACTTTAAAGCGTCTGATGTACAGGGCGTTACGCTGCTTGATGAGGATGTAAAGGATATTTCCGTTGAAGTGACGGTTGCTTCTGATTATCAGGTAGTGAAGGTACCGTTGGCGGCAGCCGATGTCGAAGTGGATAATGTGCCGGAGGGGTATACTGCTACTGTAAAGTCAGTTGACTTTACAAACGTGTGGATCATCGCACCGAACGGCACTGCTGTCACGGCTGCGGACCTTTCTGCGGAATGTGATCTCAGCGCCGCTGCGGAGGACGGTACGTATCCGGTTGAGCTGACGGTTAACAATAATAGCTGCTGGATCTATGGCGCCTATAACGCCACGGTTGCCCTGAGCGCAAATGATTAATGCTTATATATGCTAAAAGACATCTTCGCGTGAAGATGTCTTTTAATTATTGTTTAAAATTGATTGAAGCGCAGCAAGAGCTCTTCCTCGGTGCAATAAGCGCTGAGTGCGCCGTTCGCTGTGACCGCCTTGCCGCCGGTGATATTACCGAGCATAATACATTCTTTAAAGGCGTAATCATGGAAAAGACCGTAGACAAAGCCGGCTAAAAAGGCGTCGCCTGCGCCGGTGGAATCCACGTGTGTGAAGTCGTTGATAGGCGGCACTAAAAACAGCTCGCCGTTTTCCAGTCCGTAGCATCCGTTCCGATCCGCTTTGACGATTACCTTTTTAAAATAAGCCTGAAGTTGAAACGCGGCCTGCTCCGGAGAATCTGTACCGGTGAGTTTCATTGCTTCCTTTTGATTAGGCGCATAATAATCTGCCAGCGACAGCAGCGGTTCCATATGTTGCAGACTCATATCGTCATTCCAGCCTGTGTCATATACCAGCACCGTACCCTCGCGCTTCAACTGACGGTAAACATCCGCCAGCTCTTCATTTTCGATATAACAAATCGCGGCGCCGGTTGCCATCTGATAAAAAGCTTCCTGATCCTCAGCCGTGATTTTTATCAGCTCACCGTAAGAAATGAACGAGCGGTCGTCTTTCAGGATGATTGCCGAGGTAATATTCACGGGAAGGTTTGTTCCGTGATGAAAGTTATGTACCTCAATATGAGCCTTTTCAAATTCTCTCTTTGCATAGTCAGAGAAAAGATCATCTCCTAAAAAAGTTCCTAGCCGAACAGGAACGTTTAACCGCGCCAGATTCACGAGCGTTCCGGGGAGGCCGCCTCCAAGCTGTACAGAAAAGCTGTCGGCATAAATCTCTTCACCGACGTTCGGGATACGCTTCATGTCAGCATATAATAAGTCTACATTGGTTTTACCGATACCGGCGATGAAGCTCATAGTTACCTCCAGTCTTGTGTATAATCTTGGTTCAATGATAAATATTCGTCGATCAGAGCGGTCGCCAGTGAATAGGAATTAACGAGCGGATGCAGCGTCAACGCCTCTACTGCCTTTTGACGGTTTTTTTCGCACAAGGCCTGAGAAGCCAAGCGTTCGTACATTTTAACGCGCCTTACAAGCTCTGCGTTCTGCTCGTCAACATTGCTGAAACAGTGGGGAATCGCTTCACCGTTGACAATATCACAAGTGATCTCCACCACGTCACTGTCATTCAGGAACGGGAGCGCACCGTTATTGACAGTACAAAGGATCATGGTGCCTTGCTGTCCCGACTGCGCTATTTCCATGAACTTCAGCGCAACGCCTGCATAGCCGCCGCTGTCCTTTTGGTACAGATCAAAATGAAATTTGTTTTTTCGTACAACGCCGGTTTCGCTGGCCATATAATTATTTTCCCGCTGACCGTACCAGTATTCAAAAATAGCCAGCGCCTTCTCAAAATCGTTATCAATATCAACGCCGGACAGCGCTTCGGTCATCGCTTTATTGATTGCCGCAATCTGTTCGCCGCGCGTCATTTCTGCGCGTTGAATATTGGCAAGCGCTTTCTCGGAATAATAAAAATAGTACAGGTATTCATTCAAAATAGCATGACGCTCACGCAGTAGCTGTTTCTCAAAATAACGCATATCTGTTTTTTGATACGCGTCGTCATTTTCGATCAGCTCCTGCAGCATCTCCTCGCCGTCGATCGTAACGGAGGTGAAGTAGCTCAGATGATTTAATCCGTAAAGCTCACCGGTAGCACTGTCCTCCTCCTTACCGTATAGCTTGGCAAAGGAGCGCAGCATACCGGACGGTGCGTCGCAGATGCCGTAGGTGAAATCATAACCCATATCGCGCAAGGTCTGACTGACAACGCCGGCAGGATTGGTGAAATTAAAGACCTTACAATCCGGCTTGGAATACTTCTTAATTAGCTCACAGTATTCTTTAAGAACATAAACTGACCGCATCGCAAAGGAAAAACCTGCCGCACCGGTTGTTTCCTGACCAAGTACGCCGTGCGACAGTGCGATACGCTCGTCCTTTACGCGCATTTCGTCACCGCCCTCACGTATCGTGGTAATGACATAGTCCGCGTCCCTTACCGCCGCTATGGCATCGCTCGTCAGCTCTACACACATGGACGGCGCCAGCAGGTATGCCGTTCGCTTTGCCATTTTACCGTAGGTGCGCAGCTTTTGTTTATTATTGTCCATTAATACCAAGGTATCGATCTGCAATGCTTCGGCTTTTTGCGCGATGCTTTTTGCTAAAAACAGAGAGCGCACACCGCCGCCTCCGATAACAGTCAGCTTCATATTCTGTCTCCTTTCAATTGATGCTAATATTATAATTTATAAATTATTATATTGCAACTATATTGTTAAAATGATATAATAAACCGAATAACGGAGACGGTGAAAAAAGATGGATAAGATAAACGAAAAAATTGAAAAGCTTCGTGCAACGCTGCGCTATCATGCAGATCGCTATTATAACGATGATGCGCCGGAGATCGAGGACTATGAGTATGATATGATGATGCGCGAGCTGAAGGAGCTGGAGGAAAAATATCCTGAATTCGACGCGCCGGATTCACCGACAAAGCGTGTTGGCGGTAAAGCGGACAACTCCTTCGCCGGCGTCGTGCATACGGTGCGCATGGAGTCGCTACAGGACGCTTTTTCTAAGGAAGAGATTTTTGAATTTGATAAACGCGTTCATGATACGGTTGACAGTGTTCACTATGTCGTAGAGCCTAAAATAGACGGACTATCCGTCAGTCTTGAATATATTAACGGCGTGTTTTCACGCGGCTCTACGCGCGGTGACGGTGACACAGGCGAGGATGTCAGCGGCAATTTGCGCGTGATTCATAATATTCCGTTAAAGCTGAATACGGACTTGCCGTATATCGAGGTAAGAGGCGAAGTGTATATGCCTAAAAAAAGCTTTCAGCGCGTTGTAGACAGACAACTCATTAACGGAGAAAAGCCCTTTAAAAACCCAAGAAATGCTGCTGCCGGCTCTTTACGCCAAAAGGATAGCAGCGTGACGGCAACCAGAGGACTGGACATTTTTGTTTTCAATGTGCAGCAGGTGGAGGGTGCCGCGCTGACCTCTCATAAGCAGAGCCTTGATTTCCTGAAGGAGCTGGGCTTTCATACGATTCCGAGCTATCGGCGCGTGGAATCTATTGAAGCAGCCTTTCAGGAGGTTGAACGCATCGGTGAGCAGCGAGGAGAATTAGAATACGATATTGACGGCGCTGTCATTAAGGTGGATGACTTTGCCGATCGGGAGCAGCTGGGCTCTACTGCTAAATTTCCAAAATGGGCGGTGGCGTTTAAATATCCGCCGGAGGAAAAGCAGACAACCCTGCTTGATATAGAAATGGCCGTAGGCAGAACCGGCGTTCTGACCCCGACCGCCGTGCTTTCTCCGGTACATCTGGCCGGCACGACTGTTTCGCGCGCTACGCTGCACAATCAGGATTTTATCCTTGAAAAGGGCATTAATATCGGTGATATCATCACGGTCAGAAAAGCCGGTGATATTATTCCGGAGGTGCTTTGCCTGAACGAGAAGCACAGCGAGGGCTGCTTTGCTTTTCCGGAGCATTGTCCGTCTTGCGGTGAAAAGGTGGTGCGCGAGGAAGGTGAGGCTGCAATCCGCTGTATTAATCCGGAATGTCCGGCTCAGCTGCTGCGTAACCTGATCCACTTTTGTTCCCGTGACGCGATGGATATTGAGGGACTTGGACCGTCGATCATTGAAACCTTCGTGAATAACGGTATGCTGCAAAAGACGGCTGATATCTATCATCTGGATAAGGCGGCGATTGCCTCACTCGACGGTTTTCAGGAAACCAGCGCCGGCAATATTATCGCCAGTGTGGAACGCTCTAAGGAAAACGACCTGGGTAAGCTGCTGTTTGCACTCGGGATCCGTCACATCGGCGCGAAGGCCGGCAAGCTCCTGGCGGACCGTTTTCAGGACATGGATCATATTATGATGGCATCGAAAGAGGATATTTTATCAATTGACGGCTACGGCGAAGTCATGGCGGACGCTGTGGTGGATTTCTTTCAGGCTGACGGTGCGCGTGAGCTGATTAATGAGCTGAAAGCGGTAGGCGTGAATATGAAATCTAAAACGGTCGTTGTTGACCGGCGCTTTGAGGGTATGACCTTTGTATTAACCGGTACGCTGACGCGCTATAAGCGCAGTGAGGCGGCTAAGCTCATTGAGGGATTTGGCGGAAAAACGGCTTCTAGCGTATCAAAGAAGACGACTTATGTCCTGGCCGGTGAGGCTGCAGGATCAAAGCTCGATAAGGCGAATGCCCTCGGTGTCAGCGTTATCGATGAAGCAACATTTGAGGAAATGATTCAATCATGATTAAACTGAAAATAAAGCTGCGGCGGCTGAAAAGACTTAGAAATATTTTAATCTTTTTGGCGGTTGCGGCGATCCTGCTGTATATTACCTTTGAACCGGCTTTAAATGCCGCCGTAGGGAACAGTAACATTTTTTATACCGGACTTTTCCTGTTGGTACTGGCCGTGTTAACGGTTGTATTCGTGTACGAATCAAAATATGCCGGTGCAGAAAAATTCATTGTTGACGCCGAGGGTAAAATCAACGACGCAGGTTATTATCTGACTGCCCGCGAGGAAAAAGCAGTTGACGCTTATGCACAGGCTGTTCAGCAGGATTTGGCCGATAACGGCTATAAAATAAAGCATAATTTACTGTGTGACGGCCTGCAATTTGACTTTGTCGGTATTAAGGGCGGTGAGTTTTTTTACGCCGTACTGACGGAACAGACAGATAAAAACGACGTGATTGCTTACACGAATGCCGCGACAACTGATTTAACAAACGCGCTGCTCAAACGGCGCGGCGAAGCAGTTGTATTACTGTTGTGTGACACCGTGACGCAGGAAGCTGTTCAGCTGTCTAAATCTGTTACTGAGTTGCAAACCGGACGTCATCAGCGATTAACCGTTTATCCGGTGATCGTTTCCGTCTCAGACGGTAAGGTTTATTTCCTCGGAAACAGAATAGGCCGCGCACAAAAGATGACGGTTAATTATGTCATGAATTGTGAGCTGCCGTTAAAGTCGGCGTATATCGGAACGGAAAAGCTGTCTTGTCAGCAGGAACTCGCTGAAAGGTTAGAAAATTTTGAATTGAAAGATTATAAAAATATGAGTGAAGAAAGGTAATTGTATGACACCGTCTGAAAAATTATTAGCGACGCTCACCGGTAAAAAGGTGGCGTTCGTCGGTATGGGGGTTGCTAACACCCCCTGTGCGGAATTTTTAGCAAAGCGCGGCATTGAGGTGTATGCCTGCGATCAACGTGATAAAGATTATATCGGCCGTGAGGTTTGCGAGAAGCTGGCTTCGCTCGGCGTGCAATTTTCTTTAGGAGAGGATTATCTGTCGGTTTTACCGAAGATGGATGTCGTATTTCGTTCGCACGGTATTTTGCCGTTCCAAAATCCATGGATCGGTGAATGTATTCGGCGCGGTCAGGTCGTAACCACGGAAATGGAGATGTTTTTCCGTTACTGTCCGTGTAAAATCTATGCTGTCACCGGGTCTAACGGTAAAACAACAACGACTACCTTGATCGCCAAAATGCTGGAGGCAGAAGGCAACAGGGTGTTTTTAGGCGGCAATATCGGCAAGGCCTTAATGCCTGTGCTGGAGGAAATCACCGATCAGGACCTCGCCGTGGTTGAGCTTTCGTCCTTCCAGCTGCTGACGATGGGTAATCTTGTTAACCAACCGGATGTTGCTGTCGTGACAAATATTGAGTGTACGCATCAGGATCACCATATTTCACTGGATGAATATGTTGACGCAAAGCGTAACCTTTTAATTTACCAGAACAGCGAGCAGCGCACGGTGCTGAACGCCGACTGCGACTATTCAATCGGCCGTTCTGTCTATCACGATATGCGGTACGATGTCAGAGGAAAGCTCTTTCAGTTTTCTATCCGTCACGCACTTGAAAATGGCGCTTATATGGATCCTGAGAGCGGTATGATTTATTATGCACAGGACGGTGTCAGAACACCTGTCATGCATCGTAGCGATATTGCGATACCCGGCGATCATAATATTGAAAACTACTGTACGGCTATTGCTGCTGTTTGGGGCGCTGTCAGCGTTGATACGATACAGAAGATCGCGCGCACCTTCGGCGGTGTCGAGCACCGTATTGAGTTCGTGAGAGAATACAACGGTGTGCGCTATTATAATGACTCGATCGCGACGTCTCCGTCACGCGTGATCAGCGGCTTGAAGGCGTTCGGTGAGCGGATCATTGTGATCATGGGCGGTTCCGATAAGGGCAATGATATGAGCGAAATGGTGCCGTATATTTTGAAGTATGTTAAGCTGCTGGTGCTGAACGGCGCTACGGCTGATAAAATTTATGAAGCAGTGGTGAATGACGAGGGCTATCAGGACAGCGGCTTGGAGATCGTGAAGGTGACGACGCTGCAGGAGGCGCTGACTGCTGCAAAAAATGCGGCAAAGCCCGGAGATATCGTTTCTCTTTGCCCGGCTTGCCCAGCCTTTGACCAGTTCAAAACTTTTGAATACAGAGGCAGAGAATTTAAAAGAGTAGTCAATGAATTTGAGGATTAAATATGGATACTGTTGCTTTACTAAAAGAGCTGACATCGGCTATTGGCGTCAGCGGTGCAGAAAATAATATTACAGAAGTCCTTTGCCGCTTGCTGGCACCGTACGGCGAGGTTTCTGTTGACGCAATGAATAACGTTTATTGTACGTTTGGTGAAGGCTATCACTTCTTACTGGACGCGCACCTTGACGAGATTGGTATGATCGTCAAGGCGATCACAGACGACGGCTTTATTAAGTTTGATAAATGCGGAGGCCTTGATGCAAGAATGATGCTGGCCAGCGAGGTGTCTGTATGGTGCGCTGACGGCAAAGAGCTGCGAGGCGTGATCTCTACACTGCCGCCGCATTTACAAAAGGACGGTGACGATACCAAAGCGCCGGAATTCAGCGATCTTGCTATTGATGTCGGACTGAACAGGGAAGAGGCTGAAAAGCTGATTGCTCCCGGCGATCGTATCACCTTCCGACGTAATTTTACGAAGCTGCTTGGAACGCAGGTTTCCTCCTCGGTGTTGGACGACCGTTCCGGCTGTGCAGCGTTGATTTTAGCGCTTGAGAAGCTGCAGGGCATTAATGCCAAGGTAACGGCGATGTTCTCTTCACAGGAGGAGGTCGGCACCAGAGGCGCCAAGATCGGCCCTTACGGAAAACGGGCGGATGAAGCCATTGCTGTTGATGTCTCCTTTGGCCATTCGCCGCTGTGTAAAAAAACGGATTGCGGTGAACTTGGCAAGGGCGGCATGATCGGTTTTTCACCGATTTTAGACAGAGAGATGAGCAAAAAGCTCGTTGCGGTTGCTGAAAAATACGGTATTCCGTATCAGCCAGAGGTCATGGGCGGCGGCCATACCGGCACGAATGCTGATGTGATCTCTGTTTCAGAAAGCGGCATCAGAACGGCGCTTGTATCCATCCCTGAAAAATATATGCATTCTCCGATCGAGGTCATCGACACGGAGGATGTTGAAAACACGGCGGCATTGCTGGCCGCTTATGTCAGAGAAAGGGCCGGTGAATGTCATGCTTAAAACGCTTTGTTTATTAAACGGCACTTCTGGTGACGAGCGCCGTGTAAGAGAGTATATTATTGAACAAATCAAGGATCATTGCACGTATCATGTTGACGCGCTTGGTTCTGTCATTGCTTTTAAAAAAGGTGAAAAAACGCCTGAAAAAACTGTCAGCTTTAATGCGCATATCGATGAGGTTGGCTTTATTATTACCCACATCACGGAGGACGGATATCTGCGCTTTGCGCCTGTCGGCGGCATTGACGTGCGTGTTTGTCTGGATCGGGTCGTTACGATTGGCGAGCAAGGAATTAAGGGTGTGATCGGTGATAAGGCCTTTCATCTGCTGGAAAGCGAGGAGCGCAAAAGCTGTCCTTCCTTTGATAAGCTGCTGATCGACATCGGTGCCACCTCAAAAGAAGAAGCTGCTGCGGTTGTTTCGCCCGGCGATTTTGCTTATTTTGACTCGGATTACATCACCTTTGGAAACGGTTTTATTAAAAGTAAAGCTCTTGACGACAGGATCGGTTGTATGCTACTCATTAAACTGATACAAAGCGATCTGCCGTATGATACCTATTTTTGCTTCAATACGCAAGAGGAGGTTGGACTGCGCGGTTCGACCTGTACGTCTTATGCCGTTCAGGCGGATGTTGCTGTGATTTTAGAAGCAACCACCGCGGCGGATTATGACGGCGTCAGCGGTGCAGACAGGGTGTGCGTATTGGGTGAGGGACCTGTTATTTCCTTTATGGATAGACGTACGATTTATGATCGGGAGCTGTATCGGCTTGGCATGACCATGGCAAAGGAAAATCAAATTCCGGCGCAGACGAAAACAGCAGTCGCAGGCGGCAATGATGCCGGTGCGATTCAAACCTCCGGTAACGGCGCCAGAGTGATGGCCATATCCGTACCGAGCCGGTATATCCATTCGGCTGCCAGCGTTGTCAAGCAGTCCGATATTGAGAACACAGAAAAATTGATAAGGGTATTACTGAATAAGCTATATGATTGAGAAAATTGAGTCAGCCCAGCAGCTGGCTGACTGGACAAAACGGGATCTTTTTTCGGTAAGAATACTGGCGCTGCTGGCTTCTTATGGCTGTCAGTATCGGTTTTGCAGCTTTTATCGGCAAACAGAGGGAGAGCAGATTACCGCTATTATCGGCAAATTGGACGGTAATATTACGTTAGCGCTCAGCGATGCTTATGACCGCGAGGAGCTGGTACGCTTTTTATGCCTGACGGGATATACCAGCGTGCTATGTGCCGATACGTTTGAGCTGAATCCACGTTATTCACAGGGAGTTGTGATGTCCTGTAAACGTAAGCCTGCGTTGGTACCGACGGATGCAGCGATCGATGAATATCCTAAACTGATGGACCTGTTTAATTTTATTGATTATGCCGAGCAGGATTTTAAAGCATGGTATGTGGACATCAGCCACCGTGTGCGCCACAATACGGCAAAAGCGTATGCGCTCCTTATTGACGGTGAGATCATCTCTACCGGTATATTGTCGTCATTATATGACGGTGACGCGGTGCTGTCGGCTGTCAGGACAGGCGACGCTTACCGTAGGAAGGGTTATGGCTCTGCGCTGGTGCGAGCGATCTGTAACGACGTCAGCGGCACAGTATGGCTAATGCGCGATGAAGATAAAAATGAAGCCTTTTACCGTCAGATAGGCTTTGAAAATACAGGAAGATGGAGAATGTATCAATGAATCCCTTTTTTAATATTGATCCGCAAATTGAGACAGCTGCAGCGAAAGCGCAGACGCTTTGCCGTGATCAGTTTTCGGAAATCGAGGCCATTACGGAATATAATCAATTTAAGGTACAGCACGCCTTTGTAGAGCACGGCATTTCCGATACGCATTTTGCTACCTCAACCGGTTACGGATACGGCGATAGAGGACGGGAAACGCTTGATAAAGTGTGGGCACAGGTGTTTGGCGCTGAGGACGCGCTGGTGCGCCATAATTTCGTTTGCGGAACGCATACCTTAACGGTTGCTCTGTTCGGCGTGCTGCGGCCGGGCGACGCTATGCTTTGCGTTACCGGAACGCCTTATGATACCATTCACGGCGTCATCGGTATCAGCGGCAGCGGAATGGGCTCGCTGAAGGATTTTGGCGTCAGGTACAGCGAAGTGCCGCTGAGAAACGACAAGCCTGATTTACCGGCCATCGAAGCGGCAGTACAGGACGATACGACAATGGTGTATATTCAGCGTAGCCGCGGTTACGAGCTGCGACCATCGTTGACCGTCGAAGAGATCGGTGAGATCGTCCGTACTGTGAAAGCAAAAAATCCGAACGTGATCGTGATGGTAGATAATTGCTACGGCGAATTTGTACAGCGGCAGGAACCGACGGAGGTTGGCGCCGATCTGATTGCAGGCTCTCTGATAAAAAACGCCGGCGGCGGTATTGCCACGACAGGCGGTTATATTGCAGGTCGTCATGATTTAGTGGAAAAATGTGCCTACCGACTGACAACACCGGGGCTCGGCAAGGAGGTTGGCGCAACGCTGGGCATGAACCGCGAGCTTTATATGGGTCTTTTTTATGCGCCGCATACAGTAGGCGAAGCGCTGAAAAGTGCCGTTTTTATTGCCGCATTATTTGCGCGGTTTGGGTATGACACAACGCCGAGGTATAATGCTGTTCGTGGCGATATTGTACAGTCCTTGGGACTGGAAAATGAGGAAAGTCTGGTGGCCTTTTGCCAGGGTATTCAAAGCGGTAGCCCGATCGACAGCTATTTGCTGCCTGAGCCTTGGGATATGCCCGGCTACGACAGTAAGGTAGTCATGGCGGCCGGTGCTTTTACGCTGGGCTCTTCGATTGAGCTTTCTGCTGACGCGCCGATCCGTGAACCGTTTTACGCCTGGATACAAGGCGGTCTGAATTATCATTCTGCAAAGCTGTGCGTGATGCTGGCTGCGCAAAAGATGTTGGAAAAAGGATTGTTAAAAAACCATGAGTGAATATAATTATCAGGGCATTCGACCGGAAAGTATTGAATTGTTATGTCTCAACCGTTTTCAGGACTCTAAGCCCTTTTACGAGGAACATAAGGAAGCATTAAAGCAGGGAATCACGGTACCGATGCGACAGATGGTACTGGATCTCTCCGATGTGCTGTATGATATTGATGAGAAGATGTATCTTGACCCTGTTCGTGCGGTATCCCGTATACACCGTGATACACGCGGTAACCGGTCTAAAATCAAGTACAGAGAGAATATGTGGACCTTTTTCAGGCGGTATAAAAAGGATTATCCGCAGGCTCCCTTTTATTATTTTGAATTTTATCCCAATCGCTTCGGCTACGGCTTAGTTTTTTGGTTATGGCGACCGACTTATTTTCAGACGGTTCACCAGATGATCTTGGAAAATCCGAAGCGCTTTATGGAGGCTGTGAACGCCTGTGCGGACGCCGGATTTGAATTCAGCTGTACTGATTTCTATAAGACTGACCGTTTTCCGGATGCACCGGCGGAGCTGAAGCCGTTCCTTGCAGCTAAAAACATGGCTTTCTCTTATGATTGTTATGATATGGACAGGCTGAATACACCGGCGCTCATCGATGAAATGCGCCTTGCCTTTGATATTGCCAGGCCGATGTACGAATTCTTTATTGAAGCGCATGAGCGTATGATGCAGGAGGGCCTGATCAAGCCGGAGGATTAATCATGCTGCAGCTAGTTTTAGGTAGAGCCGGTAGCGGCAAAACAGAATATATTTTTCAAACGGTGCGCCGTCTGGTGGAAGAGGGTGAGAAAAACCTGCTGCTGATTGTTCCGGAGCAGTTTTCCTTCATCTCAGAAAAAAGACTGCTGACCGATTTGGGAGAAGCAAAGGTAAACGAGGTAGCTTATGCCTCGTTTTCTCGCCTTGCAGAGGAAATTTTAAAGCAACATGGCGGCGATAGCCTTCCATCGCTGTCTGCCGGCGCAAAGGCAGTCCTGATGAAACAGGCGATCGAGGCGGTACAGGATCAGCTAACGCTTTTTGAGCATCACCTGTTTACGCCTTCCTTTATCCAGTCGGTTATCAGCATTTATGACGAAATGAAATCCTGCCGTGTGTCAGTGGAGGATATTCTCTCTGCCGGTGAGAATACCGAAAAGGAATTACTTTCCCGTAAGCTGGGGGATATTGCGTTGATGATCGGCGCTTATGATGCACTGCTGCAGGATACGTACTATGATCCGGCCAATGAACTTACACGGCTGTATCATCAACTGCTTAAGATGGACTATTTTACCGACAGAACGGTCTTGATCGACGGCTTTTCCGGCTTTGTGGCGCAGGAATATAAAATCCTGGAGGTTATCTTAAAGCAAGCAAAAAAGGTGTATATTACCTTCTGTACCGATTCCTATACAAATACAGATCGGTACGATTTGTTTTCTTATGTCAATGCGAATATCGCTATTTTAAAAGGCGTTGCGCGAGAGCAGGGCTGTGAGCTGCTGCCGCCGATCCTGCTGCAAAAAAATTACCGTGCAAACGACGCTGCTTTGGCGGCTGCAGAACAGTATACATTTTCTGATGTGTTAGAGGAATTCCCTGATGAACCGTCTGCGATCCGTCTTTATTCCGCTAAAAATGTGACGGATGAATGTGACCGAACCGCGCTCGAAATTGCTAAGCTGCTGCGGAGCGGCTACCGCGCCGGAGAGATCACGGTGATCTGCCGTGATATGACGCTTTACGAGCGCGAGCTCCGCTTTGCTTTCCAAAAATACCGTATTCCGTATTTTGACGATGAACGGCAGCCTGTCAATACGCAGCCGCTGATGATGTTTGTTTCCTTCCTTTTACGGGCTGTCATGTATTCTTACCGTTCCGAGGATATTTTTTCGATGCTGAAAACCGGTCTGACAGGACTGGACGACAGCCGGATCAATGCGCTGGAAAATTACTGCTATCTCTGGAGTATCAACGGCGCAGCTTGGAAAACAGAATTTACTCGAAGCACGAAGGGCTTTACCGAGGAAATATCAGAGAATGACAAGGAGCAGTTACAACAGCTTAATGCTTCGCGCAGCTATGTGATGCAGATTCTGCATTCCTTTTCCGCTGCCTGCCGTCATGCTACTGTTAAGAAGATTTGCGAGGCATTATATAAAACACTGATACGCTTCTCCTGTGATAAACAGCTTTTGCTTTTAGCACAAGGGCTGGAAAAGAACGGCAAAACAGCCTTGGCGATGGAGCAGGGCAGAATATGGGATATGCTGATGGAACTGCTGGACAAGCTGGTGCTTGTCAGCGGTGATAAGCCCTGCACGGTTAAGGAGTTTTATCAGCTATTCAGCCTGATGCTTGCCAACGAAGATTTAGGCACGGTGCCGGTTGGCCTTGACAATGTACAGCTCGGGAGCGCTGACCGTATCCGCTGTGATAATCCGCTCGCTGTATTCATTGTCGGCGCGAATGAGGGAGAGTTCCCCAAAAGCGTGGTCTCAGCAGGCCTGCTGACGGAAAATGACCGTATCACGCTGATCAATAATCATTTTAAGCTGTATTCTTATGGAGCAGCGCTCAATGCACAGGAAAGGTATTTTGCCTATATGGCGGTGGCTTCGGCACGCGAAAAGCTGTATGTTTCCTACCGCGGCGGCGCTGACAGTGCCGGTGAGTCTGCTATCGTCAGAGGGCTGCGCGCGGTATTTCCTCATTTAACGACGCAGGTTTATTCCGACCGAGTAACACTTGACCGGCTGGAAACAAAGGACAACGCCTTTGATCTGCTGGCCGCCGGCTACGGTGACGGTGATGTATTCATAGCTTCTCTCGGACGTTATTTTGAGGAAGAGCCTGCTTATGCCGGCCGTCTAAATGCGGTGAAGAATCTGACGGCAAATCACGACATTGTTATTACCGACAGACGTCTTTCTACCGCTCTGTTTAAAAAGAATATGTATCTTTCCGCCTCACGGATCGAGGACTATTACAACTGTGCTTTCCGCTATTTTTGTAAGTTCGGCCTTGGCGCACGACCGCGTCAAAAAGCACAGATGGACCCGATGCAGACCGGCACGGTTATCCATTACGTATTGGAGCAGGTCATTAAGGAAAAGGGAAGCCGAGGACTTTCCGCCTTGGACGACGAGGTGATTTCACTGCTTGTGAATACCTACCTGACAGATTATCTGACAACGAAAATGGGGGACGCTGAGCAATTTACGCCGCGCTTTAAATACCAGTTTATGCGGCTTTCTAAAATGCTCGTCAGCGTTTTGCAGCGATTGCGCGACGAGTTTGCACAGTCTGACTTTGAGGCCAGAGCTTTTGAGTTAACGATCGGTGACGGCTCAAACGGCGAAAGTGTTGCGTCACGGAAATTGATACTTCCTGACGGCGGCACTATTGAGATCAAGGGCGCGATTGACCGTGTGGATGTCTATACAGAACAGGATGTTCAATATGTTCGCGTTGTGGATTATAAGAGCGGAACGAAGGAGTTCAACCTCAGCGACATCATGAACGGACTGAACCTTCAGATGTTTATTTATCTGTTTACTCTCTGCCGTAGCGAAAGCGAGCTTGCAGGCGTTGAGAGCGGCGTACTGTATATGCATTCTGCAAGAAAAATGTTTTCTTTAGATCGGAACAGCGGAGCAGATGCGGTCGGTAAGGAAACCGATAAGCTTTATAAAATGAAGGGGTTAGTGCTGAATGACGATGATTACGAGATCGCTAAGCACATGGAGCATGATTTACGCGGTAAATATATTCCGGTAAAATATGTTAAATCAAAACATGCTGTTACCGGTAATATGGCCACACTGGCGGACCTCGGCCGTTTGTCTCAAAAGATCGATCAATTGATCAGTGATATGGGTGTGTCGCTTCATAACGGAGAGATCTTCCAGCGACCGATCAACGGTAAAAATCACGATAAGACCTGTGAATTTTGCGATTACAGGGATGTCTGCCGCAACCGCAAAGAGGTGACGTCGCGTGAAATGAAGGAAATGACGAATGACGAGGTTTTTGCCGCCCTAAAGGAGGAATTCGATGACAAAGTGGACAACTGAACAGCAAAATGCCATCGATGCGCGCGGCAGTAATATCCTGGTAAGCGCTGCAGCAGGCTCCGGTAAAACCGCAGTGCTGGTAGAGCGTGCGGTCAGGCTGATTACGGACGAGGTCAACGGGACGGATATCGACCGTCTGCTGATCGTTACGTTTACAAATGCAGCAGCGGCAGAAATGAAGGCGCGTCTTTCCAAGTCCCTTTCGCAAATCATTCGAGAGCACCCGAATAATACGAATGCACTGCGCCAGCTTTCGTTGCTGCCTAATGCCAGAATCGGTACGATTGACAGCTTTTGCATGAATTTGGTGAGGGAAAACTTTTTTAAACTGAACCTTGCACAGGATTTTACGATTTTAGATAACTCTCAGGAGCAGTTGATCGAGCAGACAGCGATCGACGGCATTGCGGAGGAGCTTTACCAAGAAAATCGCCAGGAGTTTAAGGAACTTGTGGAGCTTCTCTCAACCACGAAGAATGACGATGACCTGATCAAAACGGTGAAGCGTGTTTACCATTATCTTTCAGCGCAGCCGTTTCCGTTCGATTGGCTCGAGGAGGTCGCTTCTGTTTACGACCCGTCCGTTTCGTTCGAAACCTCGCCGGTTTATGCCGCTTTAATGGAAGAAATCGCTCGACAGCTCGATTACTGCCGTCGTCTGATAGCAGACGCGCGCGCAGTGCTCACACCGGACGACGAAATGTTCAGCGCCTATCATGCGATGCTGTCGGAGGATGAACAGGCACTGTCTGCGATTGAAACAGCCGTGCCGAAGGGCTGGAATTCACTGCTGCGAGCCATAGAAACAACGAGCTTCCTACGCGCTCCAAGCTCACCGCGCGGTTATGTTTCCGATCAAAAAGAGGTGGTAACAGCTAACAGAGAGCTTTATAAGGACGTTGTTAAAAAAGACATGACAGCGCTCGTTGCAATTTCTGCAGAGGATATTCAAGCGGATAATGAACGGTTATATCCGCTTTTTCAGGAGCTGATTGCGATCATACGACTGTACAGTGATCGAATGATGGCTATGAAGCGTGAAATGAATGCGTATTCTTTCTCTGATATTGAGCATTTTGCGATCGAATTGCTGCTCGAAAAAGACGGGCATGGCGAAATTGTCCGGACGCCGCTTGCCGAATCGCTCGCGGCTGATTTTGATTATATCATGGTGGATGAATACCAGGATACGAATGCGCTGCAGGATCTGTTGTTTAAGATGCTGTCCGACGGTACGAACCGATTTATGGTAGGTGATGTGAAACAGAGCATTTATCGGTTTCGTCTGGCAATGCCTCAGATTTTTACCGATAAGAAGAACCGCTATGCGCCGTATCAACCCGACAGCCGCGCGCTTAGCCAAAAAATCATTTTGGATAAAAACTTCCGTTCAAGAGAGGGTATATGCTCGCTGACGAACTTTTTGTTTTCTAATCTGATGAGTGAAGCGGTAGGCGGTCTGCAGTATACAGAGGAGGAATACTTAAATCCACAGGCTTCTTATCCTGAAACCGCCGTGCCGTCGGCACAGCTAAAGCTCATCGATCTGCCAGCCGATTGTGATCCTGATGAATATGAAGCTACGCTCTTAGCGGCGGAAATCGTAAAAAAGATCGAAAGAAAAGAGCAAATTAAGGACGGCGACGGAACGCGTGATATTTGTTATGGAGATATGGCGGTGCTGTTCCGTTCTTCCAAAAACAGAATGCCGCTCTACGCCAAGATTTTTGCGCAGTATGGTATTCCGACCGTCTCCAATAACCGTATCAACCTGTTTGAGAATAATGAGGTCGCTATTTTGGTTTCCTTGCTGCGCGTGATCGACAATCCGGTGCAGGATGTGCCGCTGCTGGCGACGTTGATGTCACCGTTTTACGGCTATACGCCGGACGATATTGCCGCCGCCCGTGTTGCGTTTAAAGCGCCGAATCTTTATTCCTCTGTTGCTGCTGATCAAGAACGCTTTTCAGCGTTCACAGCCGATTTAGAAAAATACCGGAAGTATGCCGCCTCTATGAGCGTTGAGTGCCTGCTGCGCCAGATATTAGGGGATACCTCCTATCTTTCTGTTATTGCTGCAATGGGTAACTATGAGCAAAGAAGGCTCAATGTGATGAAGCTCATCGAGCTAGCCAAACGGTTTGATGCCGGTGAAAGCATCGGGCTGACGGCGTTTGTGCGTTATCTGGACGCTGTCATAGAGTCAAAGCTGGAGGTGGAAAGCGCTGATATTTCCTCTGCCGGTGATAACTGTGTGACGCTGATGTCAGTGCATAAATCGAAAGGACTGGAATATCCCATTATCTTCTTGGCCGGCAGTGCGCATCGGTATAATATGGATGACCTGCACGCACCGGTGCTGCTGAACAGCAAGCTAGGCGTTGGCCTGAAAATCAACGATGAAGCGCTGCTCTACCGTTATAACTCCGTGCAGTATACCTGTATGAGATGCCTGAATCACTATGAGCTGATGAACGAAAATCTGCGCGTGCTGTATGTTGCTGTCACTCGCGCGAAGGAACAGTTTATCGCTTATGCCGCTTATAAAAATTTGGAGGGACATATTGATAAGCTGTCCAAGAAAATAATTGACGGAACGGTTGCTCCGTATACCGTGAAGGGAATATCAAACGACGGTGATTTGCTACTATTGTGCGCTTTGCTTCATCCGGATGGTCGGGAGCTTCGCCGTTGCTGTTCAAAACGAGTACTGCCGCAGTCAGTGGATTTTCCGCTGGATATACAGCTGATTTCTGACAGTGTCGCAACGGAAGAGCCGCTCGTGATCAATGCCGCTCCGGATCCTGATTTAGTAGAGGCGATTCGCCATAAGCTCAGCTTTACCTATCAAAAAGCGGCGCTATCAGGCTTTGCCGCCAAGCGGACGGCTTCCTCTTTAGATGAAACTGAGCAAAGCTATCGCTTCTTTGCGACGTCTAAGCCTGCTTTTATGACAGGCGATACGATGACAGGAGCAGAGAAGGGAACAGCGATGCATCAGTTTATGCAGCACTGCGATTTTAAGGCTGCGGCCGTTGATATAGAGACGGAGATCAATCGGTTAAAAGAACACGGTTTCCTTTCCGAAAAGCAGTCCGATGCCTTGAACAGAGAGAAGCTGCAAGCCTTTTTTTGCGGCGAGCTGGCACGGCGCATTCGTCAAGCCGATCGTGTTTACCGAGAGTTCAAGGTGGCTTCCTTTGTTCCGGTGAACGAGCTGGAGCCAACGGAAGAAACGGAACCGGTACTGGTACAGGGTATCGCCGACTGTGTGTTTGAAGAAAACGGTGTATTAATTTTAGTGGATTATAAGACGGATGTGGTTAGCAAGGAGGAAGAACTGCTTTCGCTGTATCGGAAACAGGTGTCCTTTTACCGCAGTGCTGTCGCCAAAACGCTGCAAATGCCGGTGAAGGAAGCGATGCTCTATTCGTTTTCACTGTCAAAACCGTGTGTTTATAAATAATTTAAAAAAAGACTTGCATTTTTTGTCACGGTTTGTTATAATGTTCGCGTTACTAAATAAGGCTGGCTGTTACCAGCTGTTTGAGAGGTGAAAATCATGAAGGAAGGAATCCATCCTAAGTACGAAACCTGTACGGTTAGATGCGCTTGCGGTGCTACTTATGAGACCAAGAGCACAAAGGGCGACATGAAGGTTGATATTTGCTCTAAGTGTCATCCGTTCTACACCGGCAGACAGAAGCTTGTTGATACCGGCGGACGTGTTGACCGCTTCAACAAGAGATTTGCCAAGAAAGGCTAATGTCATAAATTCAAGGACGGCTATTGCGGCCGTCCTGATTTTTTTGTATAATAAGTGCGGTGATAGTATGAAGGAATATAAAACAGTGGAGAGGGAAGCGGAGGATTTCTTTATTGAAAAGAAATCTCGCTTTATTGGTTATGCAATACCGGTAAAGACGCAGGAGGAGGCGGTTGCTTTTATTAACCGTATCCGAACAAAGCACTGGGACGCAACGCATAATGTATATGCTTATGTACTGCGCGACAATAATATCCAGCGCTATTCTGACGACGGCGAACCGAGCGGCACTGCCGGTGTGCCGGTGCTGGATGTTTTGCTCAAAGAGGAACTGACGGATGTCTGCGTGGTGGCTACACGGTATTTTGGCGGCACCTTACTCGGCGCAGGCGGCTTAGTCCGTGCGTATTCTCACACCTCAAAAATCGCTGTTGAAGCAGCCGGTATTATCACGATGGCGCAGTGCAGTATCTTCGAAGCTGTTATCGATTACAGCTTTTACGATCGCTTTTTATTGTTACTGCAGGAGGTCGGCGCCAATGTGCTCAATACGGCTTATGCTGACGCTGTTACGCTCATGCTTTCGATCAAGGAGCAGTATGCCGCTCGCTTACAAGACAGGTTGACAGATGTCAGCAACGGTAAATATACCCTGCGTTTTCTTCGCAGTGAATTTGCTAAGGCATAATAAAACAGGGACGCTTCTTAAAGGAAGCGCCCCTGTTCTTATGTGAGGTTCTTGTATTTTGATTACGGTCTGCCTTGCATACCGCCCGGGCCGCCCTGCATTCCTCCTGGACCGCCTTGCATACCGCCCATGCCCATACCGGAGCCGGAACCGTAGATATAGTCGTCCAGAGTGACTGTCTGGTATTCGTCACCGACGGAGACGGTATACGTTTCGCCCTTCTTCAAATCCGGCGAGCTGACAACGACGCTGTTAAAGCTCTTGCTTGCCGTGAAGGTGAGCAGGACGTTACCGTTGCTGTCTGTTACAGTGACATCGCCGCCGTTGAAGCTTTGTGTGAAATTCACCATGATCGCACCCTGTGTCGCCTCCGTAAAGTTTTCTGCCATGCTGCTTGCGCCAACTGCAACGATCGTACCGCCGGTAATAGTGGCTGTACCGTTGTAATCTAAAGCACCGTTACCGCCGTTCGTCGGACCGTCAACGGTGATCGTACCGCCGCTGATTTCAAGGTTGCCGTTAGAATCAATACCGTCGCCCTCTGCATTGATATAAAGCGTGCCGCCGGAGATCGTAATCATTGCATTTTCATCGGCCGCAAATTCGTCCATCATGCTGCCGTAACCGCTCTGGTCGTTACCGCCGGCAGCGTTCAGTCCGTCGTCGCTTGCTTTCAATGAGATCGTACCGCCGGTGATCGTAACAGCCTGACCTTCAATGCCCTCATAGCTTTCGGTAATATCCACCGTGCCGCCGCTGATCGTTGTTTCTCCGTCGGAGTGAATACCGTCGTCACCGCTTGATAAGGTGAAGCTGCCGCCGACGATGGTGGTATAACCGTTAGAGTGGATGCTGTCATCTTCGGAAGTGACGGTGTAGGTGCCGTCAGCAATACGAATACTATCGTTTGCTTCTAGGCCTTTGCCGCTGACATCGACCTGATAAGTTCCCAGCGTGAGCTTCAGATCGTCCTTTGAGGTAATGCCGTTGCCGTAAGCTGTGCTGACGGTCAGTGTGCCTTGTCCGCAAAGGGTCAGATCGGATTTTGAAAAGATCACTGCGTCTACGTTTGTATCACCGTCCGCAACGAATTCACCGGTCTCGGTCAACGTGTTATCGCTGTTTTCTGCTGTTGTGATAAATACCTTGTCGGCTTCCTTGACATAAATCGCTGCTGTGGCGGTACTGTTCAACGTAACGCCGTCAAGCACCAGCTGAATTTTATCACTGTCTTCGGCTTCTACAATGATCTGACCGTCGGATAGGCTGCCGCTGATAAGATAGACGCCCTCGTCAGTGATCGTGATCACATTACCGTCAACGGTGACGTTTTGACTGTCAGCAGCGGTAGCGTTATCCGCCAGAGTGATCTTGATCGCTTCGTTTTCATCGTAGCTCGGGTCTAAATCTCGGTTCGTAAATAATTCTGATAATGCTTCGTCACTGACTTCTTTGACTGTCGCGGTGGCAACGGTTGCAGTATCAGTATCACTGTCGGTATTTTCTGTTTGTGTGCCGGCCTTGCAAGCGCTGAACATCAGCGCTGTGCAGGCGATGACAGCGATGATCGCCATTAATTTCTTATGCTTAAAGTTCATTGACTGCTACCTCCTGATTTGATACAGAAATTTCCAGATTGCCGTTGCGGCAACGCAGCTCGTCGATCATTTCTTTTTCTTTCGATTCGTCCTTGAGCACAATGTTATATTTAAGCTTGTAAAGTGAACCCATGTTGGCGGTTCTGACGCTGACGGTTTCTACGCTGCTTGTGTATTTGTCAAAAACGTCATTGAAGATGCCGGAATAATCGAGGTCCTCAGGAATGGTGATTTTCAGTACCTTTTCAACGCTTTCTTTTTTTGTAAAGACCTGCAGATTGACAAGGATCATAACGATTCCCATGATGAGTACGTAAAGCGCTGCATAAGCTAAGTAACCCATACCGGCGATCAAGCCTGCGCCCATTGCTAAGAAAATCGTAGCAATATCCTTTCCGTTACCGGGAGCGCTTCTGAAGCGTACCAGGCTGAACGCGCCGGCTACGGCTACGCCAGCACCTACGTTACCGTTGACCATCATGATCACCACAGCCACCACCGCCGGCAGCAAACCGATCGTGATCTTAAAGCTTTTAGAAAGCTTCGCCTTGAATGCACACGCCCAGGTCAGGAAAGCGCCGATGCCGAGCGATACGGCGATGCAGATAATAAAATTCAAAACAGAAATGGATGATTCTGTAGTCGTTTCAAAAATGCTTGAAAAAAGATTGCTTAACATAATTGTTTCCTCCTTAATGATGACTGATTATGCACTGATTTTTTGCTGTTTCTTTTCCGCTATTATTTTTCGCTGCTTTGCCGCGTAAGCGTTACCGTATTTGGAAAACGAGGTCTTATACAGCTTCATATCCGTTAATATTTCTACAAACCAAAGCGGCATTGCCCCTGGACATTTTACTTCCATCAGCACCTCGTTGCTTTTTAGGATCGGCGTACCGTAAACGCCCTTGCTCAGCGACAGATCGCTGTCACGCCACAGAATGTTGCGGTCGAAGGTGACACGGAATTCGCCGTCATCCTCTGCGTAGAAGGCCTCTCGGTCGTACGAAAGAAATACGGCCGGCTCCAGTCTGTCATAGCGCCTGATAAAGTAAAGAATTTCCTTCGTGATCTGGTCCTGCGTTGTTGGCGTGATGCCCTTACACAGTGCCGTTGCCAGCCTTTCACTGGTGTTAATTCTTCTTTTATAAACAACGCCGTCGAATTTTTTCTTGATTTCAACGAACACCGGTGTATTTTCTTTTGCAATGCCGTAGCTTCTTAAACGAAGCTTTTCCTTGTACATTGGCTTATCGAGTGACCGCCTGATCAGCAGGCTGTCCGGCGTATCATAATATATATTACAGATCGTGCTCTTGCCGTATTCGTCGCCCTTAATGTGTGACGCTGCCCGTTGTAAGAGCTCCTCCATCTGCTGTGTTGTCAGCAAATATTTCAGCTCATATCGCTTAAATACATTTGTGAATGCCATACGCTTCACTCCCTTCGTTGGCTTAAGCATAACGGCCGAAGCTTAAACGAAAGTTAAAAATCGAAGGAATTTGAAAATTTTTTCAATAAATAAATCATGGCACAAGCTGTACCATGATTTCAGTGTGTCGGTATTTATTTTTCTAATTCCCTTGTTACCGTGATGATATTGATTTCAGGATGGTTGAACAGTCGAAAGGGGAATTCTGCATTGCCGATTCCGCGACTGACAATCAGCATTGGTTTTTTGCCAAAAGAACCCTTAGCATACTGCGGACGTAAGCCTTGACCGGGCGAAAAGACAGGACCGATGAACGGCAGATTGAACTGGCCGCCATGCGCATGACCGGAAAGCTGTAGATCAAAACCATATTGAGAATAGTTGTTTTCTTTTACAGCCGCAAAGTTTTCCGGATAATGAGAGAGCACCAGCTTGAAGCCGTTCATTACCTCCAGCTCCTGAAAATACGGCGCCATATCTTGATAAACAAAGGTGTCTGCTTTGCGCGCCTTGTAATCGTCAAAATTCGCTTGGTTTTCGTCCAGACCGAGAATAGCAATTTCGTTATCTTCTATTGTCAGCTGTGCCGTTTCGTTTAAAAGGACGTGAAAACCGATATTCCGCAGCTCCTCCATCAGCGTATCAAACGAAGCCAGTCGGCGTTCATGGTTACCGGTGATATAGTATACCGGTGCCAGTGCCAACAGGGCCTTACCGAAGGAAAGCATTTTTTCTTTATTTTTTTCGTGATCGTTGATATAATCACCGGTGATCACGATCAGATCCGGATGCTGCTCCTTGAGCTTATCGATCACCTCGTAAAAAGGCTTTGAGTGCAGATCGCTGAGATGAGCGATCTTAAAACGGCTGTTAACAGAGGCGCTGCGCAGCTTATATTTCGTCACATCAATATAATTATTTTCAATGTATAAAAATACCGCAAGCAGCAGCAACGCAAGGAGAACCGCCTGTATGATAAAGAATGTTTTCATAACGCCACCTCTTATAAGAATAATAATATTAATTAAAAATTTAGTCAAGAAAAAAGAGGGAATATGCATAAAATAGTGTATATGTTAAATGAATAATATATTTTGTTGGCTTAGATGAAAAGGAGAGTCCTGTGGCAAAAAGTATCCGTGAATGCTATGAAGAAAAAGAAAAAATACTTTTATCCGATAAGGCGTGCTTGTCCGCCGACTCTAAAGGACGGCTCGTACCGGAGGAGCCTGACGAGATACGCACCTGCTTTCAGCGCGACAGAGACAGGATCATCCACTGTCAGGCTTTTCGTCGACTGAAGCATAAAACGCAGGTTTTTTTGGCGCCGACCGGAGACCATTACCGTACGCGTTTAACGCATACCCTGGAGGTAGCGCAGATTGCCAGGACGATCGCCAGAGCCTTATCACTCAACGAGGATCTGACGGAGGCGATTGCGCTCGGTCACGACCTCGGCCATACACCGTTTGGTCATGCCGGTGAACGTGCGCTTGACGCGCTGTGTCCGGAGGGTTTCCGTCATTACACGCAAAGCGTCAGAGTGGTTGAACGGCTGGAAAAGGACGGTAAAGGACTGAATCTTTGCGATGAGGTGAAAAACGGTATCCTTTGCCACACAAGAGGGGAAGAGGCCTATACGCTGGAAGGACAGATCATCCGTATTGCCGATAAGATCGCCTATATCAATCACGATATCGACGACGCCGCCAGAGCCGGCGTGCTGTTTGAGGAGGATATTCCGCTCGAGCTGCGGTTGAAGCTCGGTATGAGCAAGAGCGCGCGTATTAATACGATGGTGCGCGATGTGATACAAAACAGCGACGATAAAATACGCATGAGCACAGAGTGTTATCAGCTATTTTGTGAGCTACACGATTTTATGTTTTTCGCTGTGTACAAGAACCCTGTCTGCAAAAGCGAGGAGGTCAAGGCGGTTGCCATGATTGAAAAGCTCTATCGCTATTATACAGAAAATCCGGATAAAATGCCGGAGGAGTACCGAGTGATTGCGGCTGAGGACGGCGTGGAGCGCGCTGTCTGTGATTACATAGCAGGCATGAGCGACAATTATTCCGTAAGGGTGTTTAACCGCCTGTTTGTGCCTGAATTTTGGATCGAATAAGACGACGCAACTGATAAAGAGGTGAAAATGTGGCTCTGAACGATAATTTTTTACAAGAGCTAAAATTAAAAACGGATATAGAAGATATTGTATCAACTTACGTAACGCTAAAAAAACGAGGCAGCACGTATGTCGGGCTTTGTCCCTTCCATAATGAAAAAACGCCTTCCTTTACCGTATATCCCGAAACGCAGTCCTTTTACTGCTTCGGCTGCGGCGCCGGCGGCGATGCTGTCAGCTTTATTAAGCGTATCGAAAATCTTGATTATATAGATGCTGTTAAAACGCTTGCCCAGCGTGCCGGTATGCAAATGCCGGAGGATGGCTATGACGACAGCCTCGGCAAAAAACGGCGCAGAATCTTAGAGATCAACCGTGAAGCGGCTCGCTTTTATCATGCTTATATGATGAGTGAGGAGGGCAAGGCCGGTTTGGATTACTTTTTATCACGCGGTCTGACGCCGAAAACAATTACCAAGTTCGGTCTTGGCTATGCGCCTGACGCGTGGGACAAGCTGCGTAAGCACCTGACGGAAAAGGGCTTTTCGGTTGGTGATATGCTCGATGCCGGTGTGCTGCGTCGTACGCAAAAGGGCAATGTGATCGATCTTTTCCGCAACCGTGTGATGACGCCGATCATTGATATCCGCGGCAACGTGATTGCTTTTGGCGGCAGGGTATTGGATGATTCTAAGCCGAAGTATATCAATACGAATGAAACGCTGGTCTATAAAAAGACGAATGAACTGTTTGCGATGAATATTGCGAAGGATCACGGTGCTGCTTCTCTGATTTTGTGCGAAGGGTATATGGACGTGATCGCTATGCATCAGGCCGGTTTTACGAACGCCGTTGCCGGTTGCGGTACGGCACTAACGGAGGAGCAGGTACGGTTGATCAGTCGCTATACCGGCGAAGTGATATTGTGCTATGATAACGATGATGCCGGCAGGAAGGCGCTGAATAAAGCGATAAGCCTGTTTAAAAAAACGGATGTCAAGGTCAGGATACCGGCACTGAGCGGCGGAAAGGATCCTGATGAGATTATCAAGAAGCTTGGCAAGGAACGCTTTGCTGAGATGCTGAACACCTCTTCTAATGAGATTGAGTATAAAATTGTCAGCCTTCGGCAGCAGTTTAATTTAAATTCTACCCAAGGAAAGGTTGACTTTTTGACGGAAGTGATTAAAATATTGGCAGACGCTTCTCCGATTGAACAGGATCTGTATGTGTCCCGTCTGGCGGAGGAGCTAAGCGTGGAAAAGGACAGCATTAAAGCCCAGCTGAACCGATACACGCGCCGCAGCCGTCATTTTCAAAAGCAGCGTGCGGTGAATCAGGAAGCGACTGCCGGTATGGCAGAGCTTGAACGGCGCAGTCATACGGAAGCGGCCACGCCAAAAACGATCAAGGCACAGGACAGGCTGATCGCATTGTTGATTAAATATCCTAAATGCGCGAAGCAATGTCAGGATTTTGATCCGGAACGCCTGAGCAGCGCGTTTATGAAAAAGGTTTACCGACTGACCGTATCGCTGATCAATGACGGCAGAGATACGGACCTGATCAACTATTCCGGTGAGCTGAGCGATAGCGAGCTGGGACGGCTGTCCGGCATCATAGCCAGATTCAATGACAGCAGTGATTATGCAGCTGAATTTCAGGACTGTCTGCAGGTCATCAATGATGCGTACGACGGCCTCCAAAGCGTGAATGCCGAAGCGTTTGACGGCGATGATTTTAACGCACTGTTTAAGAAACTGGCGGATAAACAAAACCGCGGAAATAATACATAACCGGCAGTCTTTCATCGGTACTGACGGTCAGAATGAGGAGAATAAATATGGCTAACAACAATAATGAAACAAACACACCGGAAACCAAGCTCGAAGAAAAAAAGCTCAATGCCTTTAAAAAGCTGATTGATAAAGGTAAAGCTGCCGGCAACTTGACGGCGCAGGAGATCGACAATCTGATCGTTGACCTTGATCTGGATGTTGACGAGCTGGAAAAGCTGAATGAAATGATCGACGCCGCTAACGTCAATATTATTGACGACTTTTCTGCAGAAGCGCTCAGCGGTATTCCGCTGGAGGTAGACCTTCCGAAGGAAACGGACGCCGCCGATACGATTGCTGTGAATGACAACGCAGCGATGGACGATCCGGTTAAGGTATATTTAAAGGAGATCGGTACGATCCCGCTGTTGACCGGTGAGGAAGAACAGGTGCTCGCTATGAGTATAGCCGAAGGCGATGAAAATGCTAAGCAAAAGCTGGCGGAGGCTAATTTGCGTCTTGTTGTCAGCATTGCAAAGCGGTATGTCGGCAGGGGAATGTCCTTCCTGGATCTGATTCAAGAGGGTAACCTCGGTCTCATCAAAGCAGTGGACAAGTTCGACTATAATAAGGGCTTTAAGTTTTCAACTTATGCCACTTGGTGGATCAGACAGGCTATCACCAGAGCCATTGCCGATCAGGCAAGGACGATCCGTATTCCGGTTCACATGGTAGAGACGATCAACAAGGTCAAAAAGGCGAAATCACAGCTATTGCACCTGAACGGTCACGAGCCGACGCCGGAGGAAATCGCTGCTTATCTTGATATGTCCGTTGACAAGGTGCGTGAAATTTTGCGCGTTGCGCAAGATCCGGTATCGCTTGAAACGCCGATCGGTGAGGAGGAGGATTCTCATCTTGGCGATTTCATCCCTGATGACGAAGCGCTGGCTCCCGCTGACGCTGCGTCGATGAGCCTTCTGAAGGAACAGCTTGCCGAGGTGTTGAAAACACTGACGCCGCGTGAGGAAAAGGTACTTTCCCTGCGCTTCGGTTTGGAGGATGGCAACCCAAAAACGCTGGAAGAGGTTGGCAAGGAATTTAATGTTACCCGTGAAAGAATTCGACAGATCGAGGCAAAGGCGCTCAGAAAGCTGCGCCATCCGAGCAGAAGTAAGAAATTGAGGGATTTTATTGACTGATGGAACAGAGTAAGATAGACAGAATTAACGAGCTGGCCCGAAAAGCAAAAACGCCGGAGGGTTTAACACCGGAGGAAAAGGACGAACAGAAGATCCTTCGCCAGGAGTATATTAATTCCTATAAAGCGAACCTGATCGCCCAGCTGGAAAATACCTACGTAGTTGAGCCTGACGGCACAAAGAGAAAGCTCGGGAGAAAGCAATGAGTAAGCTGATTATTATGGAGGGACTGGACGGCAGCGGCAAGTCAACGCAAACGGCGCTGTTGGAGGATTATTTTCGGCAAGAGAAGATCGACTATAAAAAAATTAAACTGCCTGATTATGACTCTCCCTCCAGTACGCTCGTGAATATGTACCTCGGCGGCGACTTCGGTAAGAACGCCTCGGACGTTAACGCTTATGCTGCCGGCGCGTTTTATGCAGTGGACCGTTTTGCCTCTTATAAACTGAAGTGGCAAAAGGATTACGAAAACGGCACGCTGATTTTAGCCGATCGCTACGCCACCTCTAATTTAATTTATCAGATGGAAAAGATCGACCGTAACCAGTGGGACAGCTATCTTGCGTGGAGCGCTGATTTTGAATATGATAAGATCGGCATACCGAAGCCTGATTTAGTGATTTTCCTGGATATGCCAGTTGAAATCTCACAAAAGCTGATGAGCACACGTTACCAGGGCGACGAGTCTAAAAAGGATGTGCATGAAGCGAATGTCGCCTTTTTGCAAAAATGCCGTGCATCGGCGCTGTATGCCGCGCAAAAGGAAGGCTGGCAGGTGATTTCCTGTGCTGACGGAGACCGTCCGTTACCGATCGAGACGATTCATCAGTTGATTATTGAAACAGTTCAGAAGGAATTGAACAATGCTTGAATTTAAAACACCTACGCTTGCTGATAAGGAATGGGTCGACGCCTGTTTGAAGCACGCTAACAGCATGAACTGCGAATATACCTTTGGCAATGTATTTGTATGGACGGATGCTTACGCAACCGAAATTTGCCGCTATAAGGATTTCTTTATTTGCCGTTGGGGACAAGGTGAGCGTCGCGCCTACTCCTTACCGCTCGGTGAAGGGAATTTTACGGAGGCGATCAACGAAATTATCGCTGACGCAAAAAAGAACGGCTCCGTTGCGCGTATTTACGGCGTTACGGAGGGTTATCTGATGATGCTGCAGGAGGCGTTTACCGGACAGTTCAGTTATCATTATGACGAGGGCTTTAACGATTACATATATGCAACGGATAAGATGGCCTCGCTCTCCGGTAAAAAATACCACGGTAAGCGCAATCATATCACCAATTTTAAAAAGAATTATCCGAATTGGTCCTTTGAAAAAATTGATTCCGGTAATATCGACGAATGTATTGCCTTGCATTTAAAATGGCTGACTGACAAAAACGATGAGGATAACGAGGATTATGCCGAAGAGTTTGAAGCAGTATTAAAAGCGTTTCGATATTATCAGGAGCTTGGCTTTGTTGGCGGACTGATCCGTGTAGACGGTGAAGTGATCGCCTATACGATGGGAGAACCGCAGCAAAACGGCAAGTGCTTTGTTTCTCACTTTGAGAAAGCACCGGCTGATATGCAGGGCGCTTATCCTATTATCAATCAGGAATTTACGAAAAATTGCTTGATGGATTATCCGTATGTTAACCGCGAGGAGGATTTGGGACTGGAGGGCTTGCGTAAGGCAAAGCAGTCTTATCATCCGGAAATACTCCTTGAAAAAAGTGTAGCGATTTATCATGATTAGATTGTATTCTGACGGACAAGATGTTGTTCGGTTATGGCAAGAAGCGTTTGGCGACAGCGAAGAAGAGATTTGTTATTTTTTAGATAATGCTCAACATGCCCAACTGATTGCTTATTATGAGGGCGATGAGCTGGCTGCTATGCTTTTTGCTGTCGATTGCAATTTATACTTGTATCAGGCAAAGTATATTTATGCTGCCTGTACGGCTAAAAAATACCGCGGCAAAGGCTATATGAGCCAATTACTCGATTTCTGCCGGCGTCATTATGACCTTCTGTGTCTGATACCGGCTCAGGATTCGCTGGTGGAATATTATCGCCTGCGCGGTTTTACGGATTTTATAGATATAGAGCATCTAACCTTTGATGAAACAGAGGAAATTCAAGAGTACCTGCTCGAGGGCTATCAGCTTACAAAGCCGCAGGTGCAATATTATAATGGAGTGAACGATAATGGTATGTTTGTTTTTAGCTGACGCCTTTGAAATTATTGAAGCAATGGCACCGCTGGATATGCTGACAAGAGCCGGTATAGATGTAAAAACAGTTGGCGTTACCGGCAAAACGGTGACTGCCTCCTGCGGTGTGCCGATCACTGCTGATATAACAGCTGAGGAATTCGTTTTTGAAAATATTGAGGCGGTCATCCTGCCCGGCGGTATGCCCGGCACGCTGAATTTGGAAAATAGTCAGGTAGTACAGCAGGCAATCGACAAGGCCGTGGCGGCTGCGCTTCCTGTTTGCGCGATCTGTGCAGCGCCGTCTGTTTTGGGTCATAAAGGCCTTTTAGAAGGCAAAAAGGCTACTGCCTTTCCCGGCTTTGAGGAAGCGCTTTACGGCGCAGAGCTTGCCGAGGAATACGTGGTGACAGATGGGAATTTTATTACCGCACGCGGTGCCGGTGTCTGCATTGAATTTGGTCTAGCCATCGTCAAACGCTTGAAGGACGAGGCAACAGCTGAAGCGATCCGTCGCTCTATTCAGTGCGCATGCTGACAAAGCAGGAATGTCGCAAACGGCTGTTGGCGGAGCGAGCTTCCCTGTGTGAACAGCGCTATGCGGTGAGTCAGGCTGTATTGCAGCGTGTACTGCAGCTTGACGTATTCCAGTCCGCTAAGCTAGTCCTTTGCTATGTATCCCTTCCTGATGAAATTGATACAGAAGCGCTGATTGAGCAGGCGTGGCGGAGCGGTAAAGAGGTTGCTGTTCCGGTTTGTACCGACCGCTTTGGCAATATGGACTTTTATCGGATCACAGCTTTATCTGATTTAAAGAATAGTACCTTCGGCGTTCGTGAACCGGATACCGCTCTTTGCCAAAAAGTAACTGATTTTCAGGAGGCGGTTTGTATTGTTCCCGGTCTTTCTTTTGATAGAAAGGGTAGCAGACTCGGCTACGGCAAGGGCTACTATGACCGCTTTTTAAAAAAATACACTTTAATTTCCATCGGTTTGTGTTATAATAGCCTTATTCTTGATACGTTACCGACAGATGAATTTGATGTTCCGGTTAATATCGTGGTTACGGAACAGCAGTGTTTTGGAGGATAATATGGACGGATATGTAAATGATTCGCAAAACAATAAGGACGTTTATTTCGCCAACGAGGACGCCCGCGATGCTGGTGCTGCCAAAAAGGGGAAGGATAAAACGTCCGGTAAGAAAAAGAAGAAAAAAAGAGGCAGCGGAATCGGCGCAACCTATCTGTTTTTCTTGTTTGTGATCGCCGCCTCCATGGTGATTTCCGTTTATGCGATCTTCTGCATGAACGATATTTTAGCGATCACAAAAACGACCTCCTCCGTTACTGTCTCCTTTACCCAGCAGGTGCAGGACAGTGATGAAGCGATCGATGTACTGGCTGACAATGGGCTGATCAAATGCAAGCATTTCTGCAAGCTGTTTGTTAAGCTAAGGGATGAGGTCATCCATTCCTCGCACCTCGGCGGTCCTTATGAAGCCGGCGTATATTATCTCAACGGAAAAATGGGCCTGGAGGGAATGCTGATGACGATGAAGGGCGAGCAGGTAACCGGTGAAACGGTCACACTGATGTTCCCCGAAGGTGCAACAGTTCCCGATATCATCGATAAATTGTCCGATAACGACGTATGCGACAAAACCGCGTTGCTGTCTGTGATTGAAACGACTGATTTCAATAATTATAAGCTGACGAAAAATCTGCAGGCAAAGGAGTCTGTACCTTATCGACTGGAGGGCTTCCTCTTCCCGGAAACATACGAGTTCTATATTAATGAAAGTGCCGCCTCCGTTGTAAAGCGCTTTCTGTCTCAGGGTGATAAGATCTATACCGATGAATATGCCGCCAGAGCGAAGGAGCTTGGCTATTCTGATTATGATATCATTATTATTGCTTCTATTATCCAAAAAGAGGCTGCTAATAATGAGCAGATGGCAGAAATCTCTGCCATCATTCATAACCGTTTAGACGATACGGTCAACTTTCCGACGCTTGGCTGTCAGTCCACCTCGGACTATATTACCAATAAGGTTGCGCCTGCGCTCAGCTCTACCTCTGCGCACACGGCTGATTATTATATGACCTATTATAATACAAACAATTCTTCAACCGTGGTAGGACTGCCTGCCGGTCCGATCTGTAATCCCGGTCAGGCTGCGATCGAAGCGGCACTTTGGCCTGCTGACAGTGACGACTATTTCTTCTTCCATGATACAAACGGAACAATGTATACGGCAAAAACGTATTCTGAATTCAAAGAACTGGTTCAAAAATATGCGCCGTATTTGGAATATTAACAATGACGTTAGATAATCATTTATGTAATCATTCGATCGAGCTCCTCTCGCCGTGCGGCGATATGGAGCGCTTAAAGCTCGCTTTGAAATTCGGTGCTGATGCGGTCTATCTTGGCGGTACGCAGTTCGGAATGCGCAGCAATCCGTCCAACTTTGACGCTGAGGAACTAAAAAAAGCGGTACAGCTGACGCATGGTTGCGGTAAAAAGCTGTATCTTACTTGTAATACGCTGCCGCGCAACCGTGAGCTCGAGGCATTACCGGAATATTTAAGCTACGTGAAGTCGATCGGTGTTGACGCACTGATCATTGCCGATATGGGCGTTTTTGCATTAGCAAAAAAATATGCTGACGGGGTGGATATTCATATCTCTACGCAAGCCGGCGTAGTGAATTACGAAGCGGCGAACGCCCTCTATGCGATGGGAGCTAAACGAATCGTAACGGCGCGTGAGCTGTCTCTCGATGAAATCCGTGAGCTACGGGACAAAACGAATCCTGACCTGGAAATCGAGGTGTTTGTTCATGGCGCTATGTGTATGTCCTTTAGCGGCCGGTGTATTCTCTCAGATTACATGGTAGGCCGTGACGCCAACCGCGGAGATTGCGCTCAACCGTGCCGATGGAAATATCATCTGGTGGAGGAAACGCGTCCCGGTCAGTATTTCCCGATCAATCAAGAGGATGACGGCACGTATATTTTCAATTCAAAAGATCTGTGTATGCTGGAATATATACCGGCGCTGGACAGAGCCGGTATTGATTCCTTTAAAATCGAAGGTAGAGCTAAGAGCGAGTATTATACTGCGATCGTCACTTATGCTTACCGTCATGCGATTGACGAATATCTGCAAAGCGGCAGGAAGGCTGACTACAAGCCCTCAAAATGGATTGTAGACGAAATGGAAAAGATGAGTCACCGTGCTTATACGACCGGCTTTAATTTTGGTCCGATCCAACAGGGTCAGGTGCTTGATTCCGGCGGTTATATCCGTAACTGGGATGTCTGTGCTTTGTTTGATTCTTATGAGGATGGACGGGTGACGGTCCGTCAGCGTAACCGATTTTTCCAGGGTGATACGCTGGAGGTGGTTGAGCCTGACAAACTCCCGTACACCGTCACAGTAGATAAACTATATAATGTGAAAGACGCTGAATATACCGAGGTCGCTAATAAGGCGACAGACCTGTACTCTTTTCAGTGCAGCCGTGAAATCGGATCGGATGCGATCTTCCGTGTTGAAAGGAAAGACAAATAAATTGATCCCCTTTGTGAATAATACAAAGGGGATTTTTTATGCGTAAACGAACAATCATCTTATTTTTTTGCTTTCTGTTTTCATTAGCTTCATTGACCGGACGCGTTGGATATTTAGCGCTTGGCGATGCGGTCAAGGTATCAGACAGCTTTCATTCTTATTCTGTTATATTGGATAAGAAGGAACCGAATATTTATACCGCTGATGGTAAGCTGTTGACGAATAATGAGAAGGCGTATTGTGTGGTGCTTCGTGCAAACGAAAAGACATTTAGTGAGTTGTCGGAACTATTTCCACAGAATGAGCTGATGGATATTGTACGAGAGCTGGAAAAGGGTTTTCCGCTCGTGAAAACGGTAGAAAAAAGCAGCTACGGAACGGATTACTTGAAACCAATTGCCGTCACCCGTTCTGATTCGACCTGTTCACAGCTGATCAATCGCAGTTCCTCAGGCTTATTAATGTATCTTCCTGAGTCAGTCGGTACGCTGAAAATGAATTTTTCGCAGGACGCGCTGGGACGTGTTCTCCCCGGAGACGACGGACGACTGATTGAGTCGGATTATCATTCCCACGAAGGCTTAAAATTAACGGTGGATTCACGTGTCCAGTCGATCCTATACGATGAAATGAAGGCAGTCAAGAAAGGCTGCGCGGTGATAATTGATGTTGAAAGCGGCGCAGTCCTTGCTTGCGTAACAAAGCCGGATGATAGCTATGTGAATAAAGTGTTTTCGCAATTTGCTGTTGGTTCCGTTTTTAAAACAGTAGTTGCGGCTTGTGCTATTGAGAACGGTATTGATCCTTCGTTTGATTGTAACGGGCATATTAGGGTTGGAGACACTATTTTTTCCTGTTATGAGGATAAAGCGCACGGAAAACAGCACCTGAAAGAGGCCTTGGGGAATTCCTGTAACTGTTATTTTGTGAACCTCGGTTTACAGCTCGGTGCTGATCGGCTGCTGTCGACAGCGAAGCGACTGGGTTTTGACAGTACGACAACCCTTTTTGATGAATGGAAGGTAACGAATGCTGTCTTACCGGATGAATCGGCTTTGTATTCTAAAGGGGAGTTGTCTTTACTGTCTTTTGGACAGGGGAAGTTGACAGCAACGCCTTTACAGTTTTGTTATTTGATGACAGCGATTGCCAATCACGGATACGCACATCCAATTCGCCTGATTGAAGCAGAAGTCGACAGCGAGGGCAAGGCATCACCGGTGGCAGAATCTGACGGAAAACAGGTGATAACCGCCGATACGGCTGATCTGTTGCTGTCGTATTTACGTTATGTTGTTTCTGACGGTAACGCCGGCAGTGCCGATTTCCATGATAACGCTGCCGGTAAAACAGCCACGGCACAGACAGGTCAGTTCCAAAACGGAGACGAGTTACTGAATTGTTGGTTTACCGGTGTCTATCCTTATGATGATCCGCAGTACGCCATCGTTATCATGGTTGAAGAAGGTGAGGGCGGCGCTAAGGAATGTTGTCCAATATTCAGGACAGTGGTTGAAAAGCTGGAGCAGTTATGATATAATAATAGCATCATAACAAAGGAGGCGTTCCTGTGGCCAGCTCTAAAACAAAAACATTATATATTTATAAAGTGCTGAACGAATATTCTGATGAAAATAATCCGCTTTCAACGACGGAATTGATTCAGTATCTCGCAGAAGAAGGTATTCGCTGTGAACGTAAGTCGATCTATGACGATATAAAAACGCTGAATGCGGTCGGTTTTAATATAGTGTCTACGATATCACCGAAGCGCGGCTTCTTCATGGCTTCGCGTAATTTTGAATTACCGGAGGTACGCTTGCTGATTGATGCGGTGAGCTCAGTCGGCTTTATTACACCTGATAAAACCAATGTGCTCGTTAAAAAGCTGGAATCCCTCGTTTCAAAGAATCAGGCGAATGCTCTCGGCTCTCAGGTTTATGTGGATGCTGACGCCAAGTGCGATAATGAAGAAATCTATTATGTGATCGACGCGCTGCACGAGGCGATCATTCATAAGCAAAAGGTTAAATTTACCTATAAGCGCCGTAAAATTGATAAGGAGCGTCGCAAAGCATATACGGAAAAGACCTTTACGGTATCGCCTTATGCGCTGATTTGGAAAGAGGACCATTATTATCTTGTCTGCAATAACGCAAAATACGATAATTTAATGAATCTGCGCCTTGACAGAATGAGAAAAATACAGACCTTAGACGAGCCGGCGCGTCCGGTGAATGAGGTATCGGAATATGAAAATACATTCGATGTCGCAGATTATTCCTCTAAGATGTTTAATATGTTCAGCGGCGAAAGCGGAAAGGTACGACTGCTTTGCGACTTGGATATCCGTGAGGAAATCATGGATCGCTTCGGTGCAAAAATTCCGTTAACGGCTGTTGATACCAATCATTTTGAAACGACCTTTAATGCCGCTCTTAGCGACGGTTTGGTTTCTTGGCTGATGAAGTTCGGCGGCCAGGTAAAGGTCTTGGAGCCGCAGTCGCTCGCTGACGCTGTAAAAGAAAAGGCACAAACAATTGCTGCATTATATCAATAGATAAACTAAAAAGCCCCGCATTGATGCGGAGCTTTTTGCGTGTTACAGTGAATTGAGATCGTACGGCGTCTGCTGGTAGACAAAATAATTGAGCCAATTGTTAATTAGCAGATTAGCGGTGCCTTTCCAGTTCATTTGCGGTACTTCGTTAACGTCGTCGCTCGGGAAATAATTATAAGGAAGCTGAATATCCAGTCCTTTATCCTTATCGCGGAAGTATTCCTTTGCTAACGTGTCGCGGTCGTATTCGCTGTGTCCGGTGACGAAAAACTGTCGGCAGTCCATGTCAGCTACAATGTGAACGCCGGCTTGCTTGCTGTAAGAAAGTATCTGTAGATCCTTCACCTGGGAAATATCATGACGGCTGATCTCTGTATGCCGTGAATGCGGTACATAGTAGATATCGTCAAGTCCGCGCATCAGCGGATGTGTTTCGTCCAAGCAAAAGTGGGGGAACACGCCGAAGATTTTTTGTTCAGTCGGATATTTTGGAATACCGTAATGATAGTAAAGGCCGGCTTGCGCGCCCCAGCATATATGCCATACAGAATAGACGTTCTTCTTGCTCCATTCCATGATGTCGCACAGCTCTTCCCAATAATCTACTTCTTCAAACGGTAAGTGCTCAACCGGAGCGCCGGTGATGATCATGCCGTCATAGCGATTATCCTTAACTTCTGGGAAAGTGAGGTAAAAACGGTCCATGTGATTCTTAGAAACGTTTTTAGATTTATGTGATTCCACTTGCAAAAACTCAACGTCAACCTGCAGCGGCGAATTGCTTAGCAGCCGTAAGAGCTGTGTCTCTGTTTCCAGCTTAGTGGGCATCAAATTTAATATAATGATTTTCAGCGGTCGGATATCCTGCGTATCACCGCGCATTCGGCTCATCACGAAGATGTTTTCATTTTCAAGGCTTACCTTGGCCGGTAATTCATTGTCGATTCTGATAGGCAAAATATCAACCCCTTTCATTATATAATGATTATAATAAATAAATGTGCTTTGTATTATATCAAATGAAGAATTTAAATGCAAGAGGCATTGTGCATAATGTATAAATAGTATCTAAAAAATTGAATAACTTGCCAAATATTATGTTGAACTTGTTAAAAACTGAAAAAAGTTCAAAAAAATGATAAAAATCTGTTGACAAATGAGGCGAAGTTTGCTATTATGTACAAGTCGCAACTAAGCGGCACGAACCATAGGCAATTAAATAACGATGAAAAGGAACCCGAAATTTAAAGAGAGTTGAAGAGACTCCGAGCTCGAAAGAGCAAACAGTAATGAAGACGACAGCGAGAGCTGGAGTAACGATTAAGATTTTGACTTTCCTGAAAAGGGAAGTGAAGATACAAAGTTTTAAGAGTTTGATCCTGGCTCAGGACGAACGCTGGCGGCGTGCCTAACACATGC
>JAFUEH010000037.1 GCA_017463985.1 Eubacterium sp.
AAAAAATTCAAGCCCGTATTGAAAAATACGAGCACCTGATTTAACCGCCGCCATGCAAAATGGGGGTCCCCCCATTTTGCATGGCATCGACATATTCAACTTTTTCAAAAAACTTACACACTTTTATTGACAAAGCCATTTCTTTTTCAGTTTCTTCCACTTGTTCTACAATTACATCTTGCAATCCGACGAGTTCTTTGATAATATTCTTTTGAGACATATTCTTCACTCCATTCTATTTGGTTTTCGTCGACTCTATTGTAATGGCTTTTTCGGAATATGTCTCGTTTTTTATTTCTTTTTTTACAAAAAAACAAATGTTGAGGTATTCCTACCCCAACATTTATTATAGAACCTATTTATTCTAAGTTACTGCCTTATGGCTTGTATTTTAAAATTAGTTGTGATATTATACAAATATATTATCTGTGTGAGGAGTAATTTTATGGAAAATCTTAAGGTATCTTTTGCATCTGATTTTATCTGTGACGGTGTTGAAGGTAATGCGGAGGTCGCTATCGATTATTCATGGTTTGAAAAGGATTCACTGGAATTCAATTATGACTTAGCTACCTTTTGCGCTAAAATGGCGATCCTTGGCTATGATACACCGGAGATTACGGATGAAGTAACGGCCACCGGCTTTAATAACCGGCAGGTTCACCTCGAGGCGATGCTGCGTGGACTTGGCTTTGCGGATATTGAAATTAACGGCTGCGCTGCGCGTGATGAGATGAGCTATTATATTGCAAGAAAAGAAATGGAGCTTGCAACTGGTACTTATAACCTTGTTTTTACTGCTTTCATGGGCTCCTATAAGCGTCAGTGGTTTTCTAATTTTGATCCGAACGGCGTTGATAGAGAAGCGAACGACGGCAAGGGCTATGCTGGTAATGAAGAAAAGGGGATTGTCCATCTTGGATTTGCTGATGCCAGGGATTATATGTACCAGCAGTTAACAGCTTATATGGATAAGTATCCGAGTGAATTCGAAACAAAAATGCTGATGATGGGTCATAGCCGCGGCGCTGCGGCAGCGAATTTGTTGGCTGCGAAGCTCTTTAACAAAACCCACGGTTTCGGTACACACCTCATTAAAGCAGAAAATCTTTATACTTATTGCTTGGCGACACCGAACCCGATTGCAATCAGCGCCATCGATGATAATCCTGATTATGACAGGATCTTCAGTATTCTGAATCCCGAGGATTTTGTTACCATGGTCTTCCCCGAAAAGAACGGATTCGGAAAATACGGCAAGAAGTTCTCTCTCCTTGGTACAGATAATCTGAAAGCCTCTGCTTATGCCGATGTTAAAGCAGATATGCAGCAGTATTTTAAGGAATTTGTTAAGGGTCGTGAGTTCCATCCTTATAAAAAAGGCAATACCACGGCGCAGAATGTTACGAGCGTGATGGCTAATACTGTAACGGATTTCGATAGCTTCTATGTTATTAAGATGCGCGAATGCTTTAAAACCGTTACCGTTTATGAATATTTTAAGGATACGCTTTGTACATTCATTGCCGGCGGCACTACTGAGGAAGAGCTGGCTGCCGTTAATAAGGCAATGTACATGATGCTGTTCAGCGCAGTTGACCTGATCGGTACTTCTCCGAAGCTGCGCAAAATATCTGCCTTCTTTGTATTTAAAGAGGGGATTGGCGGCGCTACCGGCAATAAGATCGGCGCTACTTATTTTGGCGACAGTCACCGTCCGGATACTTACACCGCGTATCTGCTTTCTTTGAATGAGAAAGCGCTGATGGAGAACTCTAATAAATAATATCTTTACAAATACTGTAATGTGTGATATACTATTAATAGACAAATGTTTATTAACAACGTTGATTCTTAATGAAGGGATGATAGTATGTCAACGTTACAGTATTTTGGTATTCCGTATTTTGTTATTTTAGGCTGCGGCTGTATTGTTACTTTGATCTTCTGCATTAAGCGCGCCAAGGGCTTTAGTATCAGCAATATTATGTTAAAAATCGCTTCCAGCCTTTGCTTTATTTTGACGGCGGTTGCTGCCCTGATTTGTAATCCCGGGAATTATTTATATGCCGGTTTGATCATTTTTGGTTTAGTTCTCGGTATGTGCGGTGATATTACGCTGGATCTTAAGGGATTGCATGAGAATCAGAAGGATTCTTATATGCTAAGCGGCTTTATCTTCTTTTTAATCGGGCATATATTTTATCAGGCGGCGATCATCTATAAGGCACAGATCAAAGCTTGGATTGTTTTAATTTGCATTGCCGGCTGCATTCTGTTCAGTTTGTTGAATTTGTTATCGGTTAAAATCACGAAATACGTATTCGGCAAGTACAAATTCATTGTCTTTTTATACACCGTGTTTTTAGCTTTGACTACGGCATTGAGCGCTGTTGCTATGGTCGTAACCGGCTTTGATAAGGCTTATGTTGTTCTCTTTGTCGGTGCAGTACTTTTCATGCTGTCAGATTTAATCCTGAGCGGAACTTATTTTGGAACTGGACAGGATAAACCGATACATTATTTCACGAATCATCTGACGTACTATGCTGCACAGTACCTGATCGCAGCGACAGTATTGTTAATGTAAATTCCGTTTCGACTATTGACTTCAATTTGATTTAGTGGTATGATAACTAAGTCGCGAATGTGACGTTATTATGCCTTTTGGGCCATTAGCTCAGTTGGTCAGAGCCACCGGCTCATAACCGGTTGGTCCGGGGTTCGAGTCCCTGATGGCCCACCAAAAAATGCAACCATAAGATATATGGTTGCATTTTTATTTTTCTATATCAATCCGTCTCGAAGCATCCGGTTGATATTGTCAAGCGTTGATGAATTGACGATTTCTGACGCTCTCTTTTCGTCAAGTAACGCCTTGTAAATAGCGTAATCTTTCTCGCTGAAAAGAATAAAATCAATATGCTCGAAGGCATCGGGATTTTGCGTGATGAATTCATCCACAGTGCTGAACGCAATCTTCGACGCCTCTTCAATCGGATAGCGGTAAACACCGGTTGATACGGAAGGGAAGGCAACGCTTTTAATGCTATGTTCCTTTGCTAACTTTAAAGAATTGAGATAACAATTTTTCAAAAGCTGCGCTTCGTTATATTGACCGCCACTCCAGACCGGTCCGACTGTGTGAATGACGTATTGACACGGCAGTCGGTAGGCTTTTGTTATCTTTGCGTTTCCGGTTTCACAGCCGCCGAGCGTTCTGCATTCCGCTAAAAGCTCTCTACCGGCAGCGCGGTGAATGGCACCGTCCACACCACCGCCACCAAGTAGGCTTGTATTGGCTGCGTTGACAATGGCTTCCACATCGTATATCTTTGTGATATCGCCCTCGATGATTCGAATTTCTGTTCGCGGGGCAGCGCTAGGTTCTGCTTTTTCCCATTGCATATCCATATACTTGCTTGCCCAGTCCGGATCGTTGTAATGACTGTATTCATCCATCTGACAGCCGTGACATAAATCGTCTGCCATCTCTAAAATCACATCATACAGCTCAAGATCCTTTTTCCATTTATCTTCTATTTGATCAAAGCCGAGCCATGCGCCGAGCATGTTGCCGGTCACAGCACCGGTGGAATCGCTGTCTCCGTCGTGATTGACGGCTGTAATAACAGCTTTATTGAAATCGTTTTGGTATTTCAGCGAACAGTAAATTGCAATAGCAAGTGTTTCTTCTGCCACCCAGCCGGCGCCAAGGCGGTGAATATTGTTCAGGTCGTTGTCGTTATTCTCAGACAGCTCTATGGCATACTTGATCAGGCTTCTGAGCGTTGCTGCGTTTTCGTCCTCGTGAAAAATATCATAGACGGTATTGTTAGCCTCTTCAATGATTTCCCTTAAAGAAAGATTCTCTCTGAAGTAAACAGCCTTTCTGATGATATGCACCAGCACTGCAGCAGGCAGGTATCCTAATGAATGACTATGTGTAATGGCTGCCAGCTGAGCCGCCTCTTCATCAATCGCTTCAAACGGGGTAGAGCTGTACGGACTCAGTCCCAAGGGCGCCACACGCATAACACCGCCGCATCCCTTGCTGTTGTTGAACTTTTCTGTTAAATAGTTATAGGGGAGTTGTTTTTTCTCCTTCATTTGATACAGAGCCGAAAGGCAAGTATTGCCCGGCGCTCTGCGATGATATAATTCCGGTACATCGAGTAACCAGGATTGGCGATCCTTTATTTTGTTCCGGTTTTGATAGGTATTGCCTTGTGTGAATAACCAGTCCAGATAGGCTCTTGCCACAAAGTTTCTCGGATTATGTGAAACGCCGCGCATAGCTTCTCTTGTATCGCGCACCAGAATGCCGTTCGCAGTAAAAAGCGTCATCTGTGTATCGTCAGAAATTAAGGCTTTTCCGGTGCGTTCGTCTAGATTGTATGCTGTAATGCCGTCTTTTCCGTATTCCGCAAAGATATCCTCCTCTTTGAAAAATTCAACCGGATAACCGAGTGCGTCACCGATCGCGCCGCCGAGGAGACAGCCGCGAATTTTATCGAGGTTAACCTCGGATTTTTTAATTCTTTCTAATACCTTCTTATCTTGAGCTTCGTCCTCCTCGCGATAAAAATGTTCAAAATTACGCTTGAACTGATGATAGTTGTACTGCGATTTGCTTCTGCTGAGCACGGCAAAATCTATGCGGTCAAACAAAAGGTTTTCACGCATACCGTTAAATTGCAGTTCCTTTAATGCTTTATAAAATAAATCAGAAACTAAGGCTGCGTCGTTGCAAAAAGCACCGCAGCCCCACGCACCGAGCACTAATACCTTGTATTTCAAGTATGCCGCTACCTTGAGCATGCAAACGATGCGGTTATATAATAGCGTTTCGTATTCCTCCTGCGATAAGCCTTCTAAACCGTTCCTGATATACGGCGCGGCACAGGTCATGACGGCGACGGTTGCACTATGATCCAGCAGCTTTCCGTTTTCATCCTTGACGATGGCTACCTTAGGAGATATGATGATCGCGTCTGAGCCGAGATGGGTGTACAGGCTTTTGTTATAATCGTAGTAGCGTTTGGCTTCCTGGCTTTCCAGCGAAAGCAACAACGAGCTTTTGCGGCACAGATCCTCCTCTTGGGCCAGTGCGCCTCTGCGCACACCGCCGCCTGGGTTGACCGGATTGGCAAAATTCAGCACCAATACCTCGTTTTTGCCGTTATCTTTTTTTGGAAACTTTGGCTGCTCAGACAGCATGCGAGCAACGGTAAAGGAATCGGCGTTAAGCACGCTGTAGCCGCATCGTTTTCCAACGGTAATAACGCCTTTTTCGCCGGTGCCTTCGCTCATCTTCTTTACTTCATCCGGAAGATATACCGTTGCCTTTTTGTATTCCTCGATCGGGAGCTTTGAGTGGCAGTATGCCAGCGTTGTATGCAGCATGTCGATTTTGTCTTGCGGCTCTAAAAACGGATATTCCTTGTATGTGTATTGATTAAAATCAAAGTTATCTATTGTATATTCGTTTGCGGAATACGGAAGCTCGTCGCCATACTGTCCGCCATGAATAAATGATAAAAACGGCGGAAAGGAAAAAATACGATCCTTTGAATTTAACAAAATACTGTAATGATCTCCGAATTTGGAAACTGCTGCGTATTTTGCGGCATCTAATTGATATCGGTTGATAATCACATTAAATTCATTTTCATCACAGACTGCCATATAGTCATAGCAGCCTGAACCGTACCATCTGAATATCCTCATAAATATGCCCTTCCTCAATAATAAATCAATTCTATTTAATAATATCATAGTGTGTATGCTATTTCAATTCTTTTACCATAATAAAACATCCTGTTACCGGAAGGCGACAGGGTGTTTTATTTATAGTAGCGTTACTTGATTGCCGAACGGTTTTGTTGATTTGCCTTGTATGAAGTCGGTGGGAATAACCGTACGCATTTGCACGGCAGAACGGTTCTGCTCCATTAACAGAACTAATTGCTTTACTGCCATGCGGCCGATCTCATTTTCGTTTTGCCGGATATAGGAAAATCGGCTGGGCGATAACAGCTTTTCTGCACAGTCAAAGCAGATCAGCTCTAAGTCCTCCGGAATCTGTCTGTGCAGCTTTTCCGCTGCAATCGCACACAGCTCTGCTACAAAGCGTTCGGTGGCAATAATGCCGGTGATGTCACGATTATCCAGTGCCTGCATGACGGTTTGAATATCGCGCGCAATATCCTCCGGCTTCTTCGTGATCGGGCTCGTCAGCTGCGTGATGATCTGCTCCTGTCTTAATGCAGCGCCTACTTTAATGTGGGCTTCCTTGAACCCGTTCTCACGCTCTGTCAGCGTGGAGGTGCTTTGCGGATCGGATGAAGCAAAAAGAATTTGCGCATGATGCCGCTTTAACAGTCGCTCGGTGGCTTGTACACAGCTCCCGAAATTATCCGAGGTGACGGAAGGAATCAATAGTCCTTTGGCATAGCGGTCAACGGAAACAACAGGGAAGTCCGTTACCGTTAAGCCAATCAGGTTTTTGGTGACGTCGCCGTGACAGTTCTGGATAATGATACCGCTGACCTTAAGCTGCATCAGCTCTCTGAGTGCTTTTTCCTCGTTTTGTGCATTGTCCAGACTGCGCTTTAGCACTACGCCATAGCCGTGTGCAGCAGCCGCTTCCTCGATCGTCTTGATCAGCTGGTCTCCAAAGGTCGCATTAAAATCACATAAGATCAGCCCGATCAACGGACGGCGGCCGCTTTTATAGCTGCGCTTGATGAAGCTTCCTTTGCCGGGAATTCGTTCGACAATCCCTTCTTCGCTTAGCTTTGCGTAAGCCTGCTTCACGGTGATCCGACTAACGCCGTATTCCTTTTGAAGCGCCATTTCCGTCGGGAGCGGTTTTTCAATATCAAATTCATTATTTAAGATCTTAGCCTTGAGCTGAAGATAAATTTTTTCATATAATGTCATGTCCTTTTCTCCTTTTAATAAATGATATATCATATCAATGAAAAAGTCAACAAATATTATGGTATATATTTAGCGGATTTACCACTTGAAATGGAATTATATCAAATATTATAATAAAAATGAGAATGGTGTCATAAATGATATATCATTTAGGAGGGACGCGATGACACAAAATGACAGAAAATTAATGGGCGGCGCACTGCGCACGTTCAACGAACCGTGGCGTCGTGACATGGAGCATTACTCCGATACGCTATTTGATTTATCCTATTCTTGCCTCTGTGATTTAGACGGTATTGCTTATGTGACCAAGGAACCGGTCAGCTTTGAGGACCGCTTTCAGGGAGAAGCTAAGGAGATCAAAAAGGACAGTAAATGGGCGGAGGAAGTCTTTGACTGTGCATGGTTTCATATAACTGGAGCATTGCCGGATGGTTTCAGCGTTGAGGATTTGGTACTGATGCTGAACTGCGGCGGTGAAGCGCTCCTTTACGATGTGAACGGGCAAGAGATTCAAAGCGTTACCTGCTTTGCTGCCGGCTTTGGCGCAGGACTCGGAACACCGGTTAAAAGGATCGTGCCGATCTATGACGAGCTGCAACAGGGAAACCGTATTGATTTTTGGATGGATTGCGGCGCGAATGACCTTTTCGGAGATATGCACAATGAATCACGAATCGGTGAGCTGTCGATAGGTGTGTGTCATCATCTGATCCGTGCGCTGGCTTATGATGTGCAGGTGCTGCTCAGCGTTTATGATTACGGTGCTGATCAGGCCTTTAACCAAGAAATCCGGAAAGCGATGGATACTATCGTCAGCTGCGGCGACATTACTGAGGATAACGCCGCGCTGATGCGCGAGGTGCTGAAGCCGCTGCTGGAACGCAAAAATACTGATCCGCATACCTTTACTTATTCCGCCATGGGTCATGCGCATCTTGACCTTGCATGGCTGTGGCCAATCAGGGAAAGTAAGCGTAAAGGCGCCAGGACCTTTTCCACGCAGATCAAAAATATTGAACGCTATCCGGAATATATTTTCGGCGCTTCGCAGGCACAGCTATATCAATGGATCAAGGACGGCTATCCCCGTATTTATGATAAAGTCAAGAGGTTGGCGGAAACACCGAATTGGGATTTGCAGGGTGCTACATGGGTAGAGCCTGATTCTAACCTGATCAGCGGCGAAAGCATGGTCCGTCAATTTTACTACGGAAAGCAATTTTTCAAGCGTGAATTCGGGAAGGATATGCAGATCTTTTGGGTGCCGGACAGCTTTGGCTATTCCGGCTGCTTGCCGCAGGTGATGAAGCTGGCAGGCGTAAAATATTTTCTGACGCAAAAGATCAGCTGGAATGTTTATAATAAATTTCCTTATCATACGTTCTACTGGCAGGGGATCGACGGTAGCGAGGTGCTGGCGCACATGCTGCCGGAGGACACCTATAACGCGCCGGTTCGCGGCGATGTTTTGACGGCCGGTGAAAAGAATTATTCCGAGCGGAGTATATCGGATCACGCGATGAGCTTGTTCGGCATCGGTGACGGCGGTGCCGGTCCTGGCTATGAGCATCTGGAACGAGCAAGACGTTTCCGTGATCTTTATTCTATGCCGCGCGTTCAGTATGAAAAGAGCGACGATTTCTTTGCGCGGCTGGACGATCCGACCGTTCCGTATCCGACTCACCGCGGCGAGCTGTATCTGGAACGGCATCAAGGTACTTATACGACACGGGCAAAAAATAAATATTTCAACAGGAAATGTGAAATAGCGCTCGGTAATTATGAAAAGCTGATGGCGCTTGCGCTGAGCCGCGGTGTTGAGGTACCGCTCAGCCAGGATGCGATCGATGAAATCTGGAAGGAAATCCTTTTATATCAGTTCCATGATATTTTACCGGGTTCTTCCATCAACCGTGTTTATGAAGAATGCGAAAAGCGTTATACGGCCATTTATCAAACACTGGAGAACGCGATCCGTTTCCTGTCAGAAAAGCTGATCGATAACGATGCTCTCGTCAATTTTAATCCGTTTGAGTATGAAACAAATATTCAGCTTGACGGAAAATGGTATCACGCAAAGCTGCCGGCGCTTGGATTTACGTCCGTTAGCGCAATGGAGGAAAGAACTTACGGTTTCGTGAATACCTGCGGTGCTGATTATATCGAAAACGATCAGGTGCGCGTCAGTTTTTCAAAAGGCGTGATCACCTCGCTGTTCAATAAAGCGCTTAATCGTGATTTTGCGCGGGCGTCGGAACCGATGGGCGTTATCTCGCAGTACACGGATAACGGCGATTGCTGGGATATCGAAAACTGCCGTGCGGACTATATCGCCACCAAGCAGGATGCAACTTGTACCGCTTTCAGAACGTATACCGACGGCGCAAAGGCTGCGGCCGAATGTGAATATACCGTCGGTGAATGTCAGATCAAACAAACCTTTTATATCCTTGACGGCGATGCAACCGTTTATGCCGACTTAAAGCTCTTTGTGAATCAGGAAAGCAAAATGTTGCGTATCGCTTTCCCGACAAGCCTTTCTGCACCGGTTTGTCATTTCAATGTGCAGTTTGGCCATATCGACAGAAAGACGACGGAAAACGACAGCATTGATACGGCTCAGTTTGAGGTGTCCGGTCAGAAGTTTGTTGACCTGTCCGAAGAAGCTTACGGTTTATCGCTGATCAATGACTGTAAATATGGCTTCCGTTGTAAGCACGGCGTGCTGGACATGAATCTTGTGCGCAGTCCGAAGGGTGGTCCCGGAAAGCAGGTCGATCAGGGCGAGCACAATATTCGTTATGCGCTTTATACCCATTCAGGCGAGCTCAGCAGCGCTACCTATCAAAAGGCATATTACCTTAACAATCCGCCTTTGTACGTTCGCGGACAGTCCCTTGAGGCAATCAGCAACGGTTTTTATCAAACCGATAACAATGCTGTGATCTTAGAAACCGTTAAACCTGCCGAGGATGGCAACGGCTTCATCGCAAGACTGTATAACGCGACCGCCGAGGAACAGACGGCTACGGTACAGCTCAAAGGCTTTGTACCAGAAGCGATTGTGAATATTTCCGAGGAAGCGCTGACAGCCAAAACAGACGGCAGCTTGAAACTGCATCCGTTTGAACTCATTAATATACGCTTTGTAAAACATAATGAAATTGAAAGGAGAAAATGATGGAAAATGTACTCCCTGTAAAAGATGACAAAAAATATGTAAAGCCCAGTGAATTTGTGCTTTACCTTGTCGCTGTGTTCTTCTATACGAACATGACCGGCATGGTGGGCTCGTTCAGAGACGCTTATCTTGTGAACGTGCTGCGTATCACGGATGACCAGAACGCACTGTTCAAGATCGTCACCAGCATCATTCCGTTTATTCTGAATTTCTTTATTGCCATGTATATCGACGGTAGAAAGATGGGCAAGGGCGGCAAATTCCGTCCGCTTGGCTTAATTGCTGCTGTTCCTGCTGCGATCCTGCTGGTGCTCACCTTTATCACGCCGAAGGGCTTAACCGGTACCTTCCTGATGATCTATATCATCACCATTGCTGTTTCATGGGCTATTGCTACCAACTTCGGTAATTCCGTGAACATGGTTGCGGTCGTTATGACGCCGAACATGAGCGAGCGTGATACGGTTATTTCTTTCAGAGGTATCGTATCCGCGGTCGGTAACTCTGCGCCGCTGGTAATCCTTTTGGTGATCGGTTTAATTCCGCCTTTCAAGGACAACGAAGGGCTGCAGTATATTATCGGTGCGTCGCTCTGCGGCGTTGTGGGCGTTATCGCGATGCTGCTTGGCATGAAGATGGTACACGAAAGAGTTGCCTATACTGCCGAAAAGAAAAATCCGCTGGAGGGCTACAAGGACGTTTTGGTTAATAAATATGCCTGGACGATCATTGTTTCCGAGTTTTTAAAGAGCTTCCGCGGCATTGCTACCTATATGGGTCCGTTCCTTGCGGCTGCACTGCTTGGCGCTACCAACAAGTTTCTGCTGTTCGGTCTCCCGACCGGTATCGGTACGGCTGTCGGTATGCTGCTGATCAACTTCCTGCTGAAGAAGTTTAATTCTAAGGTGCTGTATATCGCCAGCGGTATCTATTCGATTATTGCGAACGTCGGTGCCTTCATTATCGGTTACATTTATTTCACTACAGAAAATACTGCCTTAAGAATCGTCTTTATCGTGTTCCTGTTCCTGATCGGTCTGCAGTTCGGCGCTTCCAACCTGCTGCCGTCCATGTTCCAGGCTGACGTTTTGGAGGATCTTGAGCTTAAAACCGGCAAGCGCCTGGACGCTTCACTGCCGTTCGTGATCGGAATCGGCACATTCATCAGCGGCACGATCGCCGGTGCGCTTTCTCCGAAAATCCTCTATGGCGAACATTCGATCATTCAGTATATTCAGCCGACAGATTTAATGCCGAATCCGGATCAGACGACTAAAACAAAGATCCTGATGCTGTTCTTCTATACGGTATTCCACGGCTTGATGATGTTCTTGGCTGGCGTTCCGTTCTTCTTCTGGAAGCTGACCGGCAAGACAAAAGAGGATATCCACAATGCTGTCGTCGAAATGAGAAAGCAGTTTGACGAAGCAGAATCGGAGGCTGCGCCTGCGGACGAAGATACTGTCGTTGAGATTGAAGAGGAAACTGGCGTCGTTATGGAAGGCAATGTTGAACAGGCAGAAGCCTCTGACGAATAAGAAACGTAGCGAATGACTAACAAAAATAGGAGGGCAATTCATGCGAGTTGCCCTTCCGGTAAACAGTTGATCGGTTACAGCTTGCCGTATTCGATAGATTTTTCCTTATAGTAGTATTGCTTATCGTTTTCGTTGATCTCTCTGACGACGCGGCAGGGATTGCCCATGGCCACCACATTGGCTGGTATATCCTTTGTGACAACGGAACCGGCGGCGATCACGCTGTTTTCACCGATTGTAACACCGGGCAGTACGACGACATTACTGCAAAGCCAAGCGTTGTTATGAATGTTTACCGGCGCGCAGTACATGGCAGCTCCTTTATCACGAAGCTCCGGATGTACCGGATGGCCGGTTGTAATGACGGTGACATTCGGACCAAAGAGGACGTTATCACCGATATTGATCGGGCCGTCGTCTACGAGGGTCATATTAAAGTTGAAATAGCAGCCGGTGCCGATGCTTGTATTTTTGCCGACGCTTACATTAAAGGGCGGTTCAATCCAGGACATACTGAATTTTTTAAATACCAGCTTTTCAATAATAAAGCGCTTTGGTATATTGATCGCCCACGAGCGGTTAAACCGTCCGACCAGCTGCTTAACCAGCGTTGCTTTTATCAAGCCGCGCGGTGTATCGGTGAATAGTTTGCCGTCCAGCTTGCGCTGCTCCATCTCTTTATATGAATACTTAGCCATTTTTGTTCTCCTTTGACATGATCCCGAGCGTTGCTCTGCCGCCCATAAGATTGCGGTAGGTAACAAAGCCGTATTTTTTATAAAATTGATAACTGCCGGCGTAACGGTTAACGCCGCAGGCTGCCATATATGCTACGCCATTGCGGTATAAATGTGCTCTCAAGGCGTCCAGCAGTGCTGTGCCTAAGCCTTGCCGCTGCGCTTCCGGCAGCAGGTTAATGTGAAAATGAACGCGTCTCTCCGGCAGCTTGATACCCTTTAACGTTTGCATTAGTCCGATGTGAACAAGGCGGATCGGCGGATACACCTTGACTGCCTTCGGCAGCAATTCATTTTCTGTCTTATCAACGAACTGACGGTAGTTACTGCTGCAGATCACATAACCGACCGGTTGATCATCGTCGTTCACGGCGACAAAAATGTTTTCCGGTTCATATTGCGTAAAATAATCGTTATACAGGATTGCTACGGCTTCCGCACGCTTTTCTGTTTTTCGATAGCTTTTCCAGGCTGTTTCTTTAGCAATGTAACGAAGTCGCTCTCTGTCAGACGGCTTGTATTTTCTGATGTGATACATGGTGCTCCCTCCTTTGCAGCCCTATCATATCACATCAATTATCGGTAAAATATCAACATTTCACTTAATTGTATTACATTATTACATAATGGAACAGAATTACTTTGATTTTTACAATATTAATGAAAACGGCAGCGAGACGATCAACTATGATCTTCCTGAAATGCCGGTATATATTCGGGACGGCAATCTGTCGTCTCTGAAAAACTATACCTTCAAAGCGCATTTTCACAGCGACTGGGAGTTCATCACTGTTTTGGAAGGCAGCATGAATTACAGTATTAACGGCGAGATCATTACCCTGACGGAAGGGGAAAGTCTTTTTGTCAACTGCAACCAAATTCATTTTGGCTTTTCAGCGGTTAAGGAGGAGTGCCGTTATATCTGTTTGATCGTACATCCGGTGCTGTTTTGTAATAACCCTTATATTGAACGCCACTATATTGCACCGATCTGTAACAGCGGCTACACCTATTTAACGGTAGACAGTCAAGCCTTTTCGGAAGTCGTTAGACGTATCTACCGTAAAAAGGAGATGAACGCAGAAAACCTTTATCTGAATATTCTGCAAGATCTGTTTTCGATGGTCAATCAGCTCTTTTCGTTATTGAAAGCCTTACCGATCAAGCAAAAACGGCGTCAAAGCTTTGTGACGATCAAAACGATGCTGGATTATATTGCGAACCATTATTACGACCGGGTCACGCTCAACGATTTGGCGGATAGCGCGAATATCTGCAGCAACAGCTGTATCAACCTGTTCAAACGCTATACGAATATGACGCCGATGGATTACCTGACGAATTATCGGATTGAAAAGGCTTGCGGTTTCCTGAAGTCTACGGATAAGACCGTGTCGGAGATCGCTTATGACTGCGGTTTTTCAACCAGCAGCTATTTTGCGGTGATCTTTAAACGGCTCGTAGGCATTACACCCAAGGAATACAGGAGCTTATATTATGATCGTTAAAGTGGACCGATTCGGCTCAGCAGACAATTTTTCACTGGCGCTGCAAAAAGCGCTCAGCACCTTAAAGCGCGGCGATGAGCTGCGCTTTACTTAAAAGGAATATCATTTTTATCAGGATTTCAGCCAGGCGCGCACGGTACATTTTTCCAATACAGATTCCTTTGCGAATCCCGTCAAGCATTTCGCCATTTTGTTAGAGAGAATGAACGATATTACGCTCGACGGCGGCGGTGCTGTTTTTGTTATTCACGGCGACTTATGCGCTTTAGCTTTGCTGCAGTGCTCCCGTATCCGTCTGAAAAACTTCACGGTGCGCTATGCGGCGCCAAGCAATGTAGAATTTACCGTGAAGGCAATCAATAATCATTCCGTAACCTATCAGCTGTCAACGGCTGCTTACGAATTAAACAGTAACCGTCTGACCTTCTTTGCAGAAAGTCCGTTTTCGCAAGCGCGCTATTTTTCCTTTACGGATAACGATATGACGGATTGCTGGGTCTGCCACGATGGGGAAAACGTATTTCGCGTATGGAATGAGAGCAGTCCGCTTTCTCACGTGAAGGAGATTAACCGTTTGTCCGAACGGGAGCTTCAAATTCAGTACGCTGAACTGCCGCCGGTTAAAGAAGACGCAGTGTATGCCGTTAGTCCCAATCATAACCGCCATACATGCGGCGTTTTTTTCGGTAACTGCGCGGATATTCGGTGCGAGAATATCACGGTGAATTATTTGACAGGCTTCGGCTGGCTGTCTCAGCTATGTCGTGAGCTGTCCTTTGAACGGCTTCGTTTTGTACCTGCGCCAGGGTATCATGTTACGTCCTTTGCTGACTGTCTGCATATCTGCTCCTGCAAGGGGAAGGTCTCGGTGCGTGATTGTACTTTTACGCACAGCCATGATGACGCGATCAATATTCATGGCGTCTTTTTAAGAACAAAAGAAATCATCAGCGAACGCGAAGCGGTTTTTGAATTTGCACACCGTCAGCAGGGAGGCTACGCACCGTTATTTCCCGGCGACCGTGTGAAGTTCTACGACCGACGCAATTTGGCGCAGATCGGCACCGTTTATACGGTGAAATCGGTTAAAAATAATATAACAGCTAAGACGGTTGCCGTAGTGTTCGATGAGCCGTTGCCGGACCTGCAGCCGCTTCTGAGCGTGGCGGACAATATTGATTACCATCCGGAGGTAGAGATCACGGACTGCGTATTTCGGGCGATCCCGACGCGCGGTATTCTCTGTACGACCGATAAAAAGGCCGTGATTTGCGCCAATACTTTTTCCTCTGTTGCGATGGCAGATATTTATATTTCCTGTGACTGCAACGAATGGTATGAGTCCGGTCCGTGCGAGAATATGCAGATTTTCGGAAACCGCTTTTCAAAAGAAAATGCGGTGGTGATTGAGCCGATCTGTTTAGAAGAACCGGTCAAGAATGTCCATAAAAATATTCTTATATATGACAATAGGTAGAGCAGGAAGTAAGACGATGAAACTGGAAAGTAATGAGCCGTTATTGGAAGCTATTTTTAACTGGGCTTATAAAAAAATAATGACCTTTACCGTGACGGGCACCAAAAACGGCGCTATTAACCGCGGTGACGGCGGACGTTGGTACGGACCGGAGGGGATCGTACTGGAGGAGCCACGGGCCGCTTGGGCACAGCCGAAGGATTACCGGCCTGCTTATTGGGCAGGCTACCGCGACCGCACGGCGTATTATATTCGTGATTTTGTCCATCAGGCAGTCGGCGCGCACTACGCAGGGTTAGACAATGAGAATTATAATATGCTCTATACCTTTGTGAGCAACGCCGGTGAGGAAACCGGCTGGTTCGCTCCGTGGGCTTTTAATTTTGACGGCAGTATTTATTATATGGATACGCCGAACCTGCAGCACTTTGTGCGTGAACTGACAGCTCAGTTTGAACTCGTGGAAACAGTGTATAAGCTGTATTGCCTGACGGGGGATCAGCGTTACATTCAGGACGACGCGATCTTTCAGTTTGTGTCACATATTCTGACCGACGCGGTTGATCGGCTGGACGGTGCGGTGCTGCCTGAAAAGAACGGTATTCCGGAAGGCTTCGGTGATATTTTTGAAATCTCCGCCACCTATAATGAACGCGGCTTTCATGCTGCAGAGGCAGGGGATAGTATTGCTGCGCTTGTCAGCGCCGTTAACGCTTACGCCGCTCTGTTAACGCTGCGCGGTCAAAAGGAGGCGGCGCGGCAGCAACGGCAGCGTGCTGAAGAGCTGCGTCATTATTTCAATACCGTTTGGAGCGTGATGCCCGACAATGACCGTGTTGCTTACGCCATTGACAGTGAAGGTAACAAGCACGCGCATTGGTATAAGAACGGGAAAGAGATATACGGCGGCGCTACGCTGATTTTTATTCCTTTAAAAAAGCTGCTGTATGCCGGCGAGCGTAATCAAAAACTGCTGGATTATATTGATGAAAAAGAGACCGATCCGGCCACTCGTGAGGATAATATTGAAAGTCTGACCTATCTGCCGGATCTATTCTTTGTCCAACATCAACCGGAACGGGCATGGTTTTGGATGAAGTATATCTTCTCAAAAAAAGATCTGCCGCACGAGAGATCTTCTCAGGGAACGAACGGCGATTATCCGGAGCTTTCCTTTACATTGCTTTCCCAGATCTTAGAGGGAATGCTTGGTATCAACGTTAACGCTGCGGAAAACAGTATTCTTGTTGCACCGCAGCTGCCGGAGGGTATTCGCTATATCCGCGTCACGGACGTACCTGTCGGTGATAAGCTTTACGATATTACCGTTGACGGCGACAGCGTTTCCGTTCTTGAAAAGCAGCTTTAAGCGAAGCTAAAAACTATTAATATACGCGATTATCAAGCAGAAGCTCTCGGGCTTCTGCTTTTTTGTCATATCCTTTGTCCAATATGCATACCATGTTATAGAAACAGAAAGGAGCATTAACGATGGACATTCAAAAGGACTATTCCTGTCTGGAACGGAATACGGCTGTGTCAGAAAGAACCGTAGAGGCAGAGAATGATTACCAGGAATCGTTGCCGGCCTATTGCGATGATATCTATAAGGTGATCAAATGTGCGGCAACACATAGCATTTCTTCCGCTGACATCAATTATAACGAGGTCGTGATCAACGGGAGGTGTCATATCTGGCTTACTTATCTCAACGAAAACGGCAATCTTTGTTTTGCTGATTTTGAAGAAAGCTTTACGAAGACCCTCAGCGTCGATAATTTATCTGATAAAGCTTTTGTCTACGCTGTCATCAATGAAAAATATGTGAACTACCGCGTGATTAACCAGCGCAGGATCGATATCCACACGGCCGCCGTGATCGATATCAGGATATTCGATACACTGAAATGTCCCTGTATTCTCGGTTGTGATGAGGCAAAGCTGAAAACAGAAACGGTTCATTCTGCTGACCTGATAGCCAGTAATATCAGCAGTATTGAATTTGACGAGGACTTTATGATTCCGGCGGATTCGCAGCCGATCAAACGGATCGTGAGCTTCAGCGCCTTTGCCAGCGTATCGGATACAAAGGTCATTAAGGATAAAGCGTTGGTCAAGGGCTTGGTAAACCTGAGTGTTATGTATACCTCCGACACGGCCGAGGAGGAAGTCTTGAAAACAGAATATTCCTTTAATGTATCAAAAATCATCGATGCTGGCGGGATTGCAGAAAACGATATCGCCGTTTCCGACATCAGCGTCAGCAATGTCTATCTGAAAGCTAAGGTCTCCTCCGGTGATAAAATGAATGTGATTTCCGCTTTTGGTGAGGTGTCTGTTAACACCGTATTTATCCGTGAAACGGAGCAACAGCTCGTCTGTGACGGCTATGTTCTTGGCAGAAAATCCAGCTGTAGCTACAGTGATTATAGCTGTATCTCTGATGGCAGCTATGAGACCGATCATCTGACGGAAACCGTTTCGGTCGACCTGTCTGCGGATGCGCAGGAGGTAAAGGAGGTTAATATCGCCTTGACGACGCCAAAATGCCGCGGAAATAAGCTGATAGCTAAGGTAAATGTACTGACGCTCTGCCGTAACGCGGAGGGAGAACTCATCACGGTATCCGGCAGTGCGGACTTAACGATGCCGCTCAAGGATCGCGATGAAGCGATCGCCTCACTGTCACTGCTGAGTTATGATTATCGCCTCGCGCAAAACGGACAGCTGGAGCTGCGGCTGAATATTGCTGCTTTTGTATTTGCTTACCGAACCGTCAATTATAAAGTGCTTGCCGACATTGACGCTGATGAAGCAGCGCTGCATTATCCATCGCTGACTGTTTATTTCGCTAAGGAAAAAGAATCCTTGTGGAGCATTGCTAAGCAGTTTTCATCAGACGCCGCACTGATTGCGCGCGATAATAATATTTCCGGCGAAACGCTGGATGGCAATAAAGTTATCATCATTCAAAGAGCGTAGGGAGGTGAATGTATGTCAGATCATATTTATGCGGATATTTCAGAAAGAACCGGCGGTGATATTTACATTGGCGTCGTCGGACCGGTCAGAACCGGAAAATCAACCTTTATAAAAAAATTTATGGATACGCTGGTTATTCCTAATATTGATGATGATTTCAAGAAGGAACGCGCTAAGGATGAGCTGCCGCAATCAGCGGCTGGCAGAACCATCATGACAACGGAGCCGAAATTCATTCCCGAAAATTCGATTGAGATCACCCTGCCTGAGAATATTCATCTTAAGATTAGAATGATCGATTGCGTCGGTTACATTGTGCCGAGTAGCGAGGGATATATAGAGGAAAATCAGCCGAGAATGGTCATGACGCCATGGTATGAGGAGGAAATCCCGTTTAACATGGCGGCGGAGCTTGGTACCAAAAAGGTGATCGAAGAACATTCGACGATCGGTCTTGTCGTAACCACTGACGGTTCGATCAGCGCGATTCCGAGAGAGGAATATGCAGAAGCTGAGGAACGGGTTGTCCGTGAGCTGCAAGCGCTTCACAAGCCGTTTATTGTGCTGATGAACTGTGTTGATCCTGAGGCTGCAGAGGTAAAAGCGCTGTGCGCGGCGCTCTCCCAAAGCTACGGCGTGCCTGTGCTGCCGGTGAACTGTCTGGCGCTGCAAGAGCGCGAAATCAAAAATATATTGGCGCAAATATTGTACGAATTTCCGGTATCTTCAGTCGGCGTTGAGCTTCCGGGATGGTTTAATGCATTAGATGACGGCGATCCATTACGTGCCGGTATCCTTCATTCCGTCAGAGAAGCAGGCAGTCAGATAGGCGCGGTGCGTACTGTCAGCGATTTCGCAAGTCATCTGTCAGAGAATGAAAACATAGATGCCGTTCAGGTCGTGGATACTGATCTGTCCGACGGACGCGTTACCGTCAGAGCAGATATGAGCAACCGCTATTTTTATCAACTGATCAGTGATAAGTGCGGTGTAGAGATTGCTGACGACGAGGCGCTGCTTCGTGAAATTTCCTCTCTTTCCGGTATGCGCCGGCAATACCAGCGATTTGAGGAAGCATTGTCACAGGTGGAAGAGAACGGTTACGGTATCGTGATGCCGACGATCGATGAGTTGTCGCTCGAGGAGCCGGAGATTATGAAGCAGGGCGGTAAGTACGGCGTTCGTCTGAAAGCACACGCACCTTCTATTCATCTGATAAAATGTAACACCTATACAGAGGTTGCGCCGATCGTGGGAAGTGAATCACAGAGCGAGGAGCTTGTCATGTATTTGCTGAAGGAATTTGAAAATAATCCCTCTGAGATTTGGGAAACCAATCTGTTCGGTAAATCGCTGCATTCACTTGTTAACGAAGGACTGAATAATAAGCTATACCGTATGCCTGAGGACGCTCGTAACAAGTTCAGGGAAACGATTGAACGGGTAATCAACGAGGGCTGCAGCGGTTTGATCTGCATTTTGATATAAAAAAGAAAGGCGGAGCACTCCGCCTTTTGTTTGGTATGAAGAACTTTATTCGTCGCTTTTTTCGTCGGCTTCAAACGGTGTTAACGGCTTTAAATCAAAATTGCCGATCGCAAGCCTTTCGCCCTTCGCAAAGGTTTTACCGGCGCGTGTTTCAATTTGGAATACAGCGGCGCAGGCCGGACATACGGCAAAATACACCTTTCCGCTTTGCACGAGCGGAAACGTGGGAATCAGCGTTAGCTCGCCGTTCGCAAAAACGGAAAGCGCCACCTTGCTTTGACATTTCGGACAGGTGAGCTGCTCTGTTTCACCAAGTGACTTTATTTTTTTTGCGTTACCAAGCCTGTATTCCATAATAACCCCTCTTTCTGTTTAAAACCATTATAAACTAATTATGAGAAGTGTTCAAGTATGAAAAAAATAATTCTGACAATTATCTGCCTGCTTTTGTGCTTACCGCTATCCTCTTGCTCCGCCGCAGCGCCGCAAAGGGAATCTGAAAGCGAAGCAACGGAGGATTTGTCGGTACGTTCCGTTTGGATGACCTATTATGAGCTGCAGCAATTTACCGACGGCAAGGATGAACAGACCTTTAGGGAAGCTATGCGCAATGCGCTGCAGGACTTGGCTGCGATGGGCTTCAATACCGTCACTGTTCACGTCCGTCCGTGCGCCGACGCCTTTTACCGCTCTGCCGTTTTTCCGTCGAGTCAATACTGTTTTGGCAAGCAAGGAAGTGATATGCCTTACGACCCGCTGGCGATTATCTGTAGCCTTGCAAAGGAGGCGTCCTTACGGGTAGAAGCATGGGTAAACCCTTACCGCGTCAGCCAGCAAGCGGATATTACCGCGCTTTCTGCGGATCATATTGCCCGTCAGTGGTATGAAGATGAAGCATTGCATGATAATGTTTATATTGCAGAAAACGGTATCTATTTTAATCCGGCAGGGGAGGGCGTTGAACAGCTGATCGTCAGCGGCGTTCGGGAAATCGTCGAAAACTATCCGGTGGACGCGATCCATTTTGACGATTATTTTTATCCTACGCAGCAAGAAGAAATCGATAGCGCTGCCTATCAAAAATACCGTGATAACGGCGGTGATCTGTCGCTTTCTGATTTTCGGCGTGAAACGGTCAGCCGGATGGTAAAAAGCGTCTATTCTGCCGTTAAGGAGGCCAATCCGGCGGTTTTGTTCGGCATCAGTCCTGCTGCTGACATCGCTAAGGACTACGGCGAGCTTTATGCTGACGTAACGACCTGGATGACCGCAGAGGGGTATGTTGACTATATTGTTCCGCAGATCTATTTCGGCTTTTTGAATGAGGTGCAGCCTTTTATGGCAACCACCAAAAAATGGGCAGCCGTTGCCGGTTGCCCGCTCTATGTCGGTCTGCCGCTCTATAAATGCGGCAATCAGGATGAATATGCTTCCGCCAAAAATAACGCAGCGATCAATGAGTTTATCGATAACGATGATATTATCGCGCGCCAAATCCGTTATCTGTCAAAGCTGGAGCAGGTTGACGGATTCTATCTGTTTTCTTATGGCTGTTTACACAGTGAAAAAACGGCAAAGGCAGTCAGTGAGCTGTTGACAGCGATGCAAGACAGCAGTCGTCCGTAGCGTCATAACCGGTAAGGGTAACGTGTTTCTCTGATCCAATCAGGTTAACAGGTGAGTGCAGCCTGACAGGCGTATAATTTTTGGTATAACCTTGGTAAGTATCATTGCCGATACAGCTTTCAAAGAGAACCGTCACTTGTTCGCCAATCAGGGAATGCATATAACGCGCCCTGATTTCCTGCGCAGCAGCGATCATGACACCGGCACGGCGTTCCTTTTCCGCTTTCGGTACGCTGTCGCCGCGTCTTGAAGCAGCGGTTCCTTGGCGTTCGGAATAAGGGAAGGTATGCACCTTTTCAAAACCGATTTCCTGTACAAAGGCAAGAGATTTTTGAAAATCTGCTTCCGTTTCCTCATGAAAGCCCGTCATGACGTCTGTCGTGAGTGTGCAGTCATGGAAGGCCGCACGCAGCTTCTGACAAAGCGCACGGTATTCGTCGGCCGTGTAATGACGGTTCATTGACTTTAGGGTTTTGTCGCAGCCGCTTTGCAGTGAGATATGAAACTGAGGGCACAGCTTTTCAAAGCCCGACAGCTTTTCAATGATCTCGTCGGTAATGTGATCAGGTTCTAAGGAGCCGAGGCGTACGCGAAGAATATCTGGATTTTCACAGCAGATTCTCACAGCGTCGGTGAGGTCAAAGCCTTCTCCCTTACCGTAAGCAGAGAGATTGATACCTACTAAAACGATTTCTTTAATACCGCCGGCAGCCAGCGCAGCGACCTCCTTTTGTAAATCAGCAGGCTGCTTGGAACGGACTCTGCCGCGCGCGGTCGGAATAATACAATAGGAACAAAAACGGTCACATCCGTCCTCAATCTTAACAAACGCACGGATACGTTCCTCAAAGGCGCTGATGGCGCAGGGGTCAAAAGGGTCGTCCTTATCGTGCGGCTGAATGCTTATGATGCGGTTTTTGGAGGTAGCGTGCTGATTCATCAAGGTAAGAATATCACTGTCGCTGCGGTTACTGAGAACAATATCCGCTTCGGTCAGTGCTGCTGCCTGGTCAGGAAACGCCTGCGGCATACAACCTGTCAGGATCACGGTCGACGCGGGGTGTTTCCGTTTAAACTTGCGAACGTTCTGCCTTGTCTTTTGGTCAGCCGTCGCCGTTACGGTGCAGGAGTTGATGATATAATAATCGGCCTCCTGCTCCGGCGGCACAATTTCAAAGCCTGCATTTTTCAGCAGCTCCGCCATATATTCCGTTTCGTACTGGTTGACCTTGCATCCAAGGGTATAAAATGCAGCTTTCATAATGCGCTCCTTATCAAATATGCTTTATTATATCAAAAATGATTCATGATTACAATCATAATTGAATATTATTAATCGGTGATGAACATGAAAAAATTAAGCAGCTTTTTATTAACGCTGGTGCTGATCTTCAGCATGACCGGACCGTTTTCAGCCTGTGCGGACGAAACGGACGCCATTCCGGAGGAGGCGGTGATGGCTAAGGCGGTCGTGCTGCTGTCACTGGATACTGGCGAGGTGATCTATGCGAAAAATGAAAATGAGCATCTTTCGCCGGCTTCTGTCACGAAAATTATGACGATCCTTTTAGTGCTGGAGGCGCTGGAGGAGGAAAGTATTCATCTGACGGATACAGTAACGGCCTCTGCTGAGGCGGTATCCATGGGCGGATCGCAGATATGGCTGGAGGAAGGGGAGCAGATGACGGTCGACGAGTTATTTAAAGCGATCGTTGTCGCGAGCGCTAATGACGCTTGTACCGCGCTGGCAGAATACATCGGCGGTTCGACTACCGGCTTTGTCAAAATGATGAACGACAGAGCGTCGGCGCTCGGTTTAAAGAATACGCATTTTGAAAATTGCAACGGTCTTGACGATACCGTCACAAACCATTATTCCAGTGCTTACGATTTAGCGGTGATTGCACGGGAGGTCATGCGGCATGAGCTGATCACTGACTACACACAGATCTGGCTCGATCACCTGCGCGACGGCAAAACAGAGCTGAATAACACGAATAAGCTGGTGAATACTTATACCGGTATCACCGGCCTGAAAACAGGAACGACTTCTAACGCCGGCTTCTGTGTGGCAGCAACGGCTGAACGCGACGGTATGTCGCTGGTGGCGGTCGTGCTGGGAGCAGAGACGAGCGAACAGCGCTTTGATACGGCGGTCAATCTGCTGGATTACGGTTTTGCGACCTATCAGCTGTTTGTGCCGGAGCTTGATGAAACGCAGATAACCACTGTGACCGTTAAGCAGGGAAAGGTAAAGACTGTCAAACCGGTGGCAGCCGCTGACGAAAGTATCCTGATCAAAAAGGGTGCAGAGGAAATCACGTATCAGTATCAGGTGAAGGACACGGTCGACGCACCTGTTAATGCCGGAGATGTTTTGGGAGAAATTGTGATTATGTCAGGCGACCGTGAGATAGGGAATATTGACCTGACAGCGCCGGAGTCGGTCGAAAAGGTAGATCTGGCGGATATCCTTTTGCTTATGATTTTAAATATATAAAAATTATTGATTTTTTAAAAGAGTTGTAGTATAATCATGCAATAATGATGAAAATGCATAATATTTAAAGAAATTTTATCAATATAAGAGGTTGAATATGTCAGTTTTGTTTAACGAAAAATATGCCGATCGCTACTTCACGGCACAGGAGCTCAGTGCGATGGCACCGCGCGCTGTTTCAGCGATGGATACCCTGATGCAGGGCAGCGGTCTCGGCAATGATAAGCTCGGCTGGGTCACACTGCCGGAATACTGTGAAGAATTTACGGCGATACAAGAGGCAGCCGACTATATCCGTCAAAATGCGGACGTTCTGATCGTGATCGGTATCGGCGGTTCCTATCTTGGCGCCAGAGCTGTGATCGAGGCGGTAAAGTCTCCGAACTATAACCTAACGGCGAAGGATACGCCGCAGATTTTCTATATCGGTAATTCTCTCAGTCCTTCATCGCTTAACGAAACGCTGGCGCTGTGTGAGGGCAAGGATATCTGCGTGAACGTTATCTCAAAAAGCGGTACGACGACGGAGCCCGCTATCGCTTTCCGTATCTTCCGTGATCTGGTCAATAGCCGGTATTCAAAGGAGGAAGCCGCTAAGCGTATTTTCTGTACGACCGATAAGGCAAAGGGCACGCTGAAAGAGCTGGCCGACCGTGAGGGATACAAAACCTTTGTGGTGCCTGACGATGTTGGCGGAAGATTCTCTGTACTGACAGCTGTCGGTCTGCTGCCGATCGCCGTGGCCGGTATCGATATCGGTGAGCTGCTCAAGGGCGCTGAGACGGCGATGAACGAGCTTTGCAGCGACGAGCTGGCTAAGAACGAAATGCTGCGCTATGCGGCTGTCAGAAACTGTTTTTATGAAAACGGAAAACAGCTGGAATGCTTTGTGTCTTACGAGCCGCGCATGGCTATGTTTAATGAGTGGCTTAAGCAGCTCTTTGGCGAGAGCGAGGGTAAGGACGGCAAGGGCTTGTTCCCGGTTTCCTGCATCTTCTCAACGGATCTGCATTCACTCGGTCAGTATATTCAGGAATCCGGCAAAAAGCTGATGTTTGAGACAGTGATCGACTTCAAGCAAACGGACAGTGATTATGAAATTCCGATGCAGGAAGGGAACCTTGACGGCCTGAATTTCCTGGCAGGGAATAACATGAGCTATGTGAATAACCGCGCACGCCTCGGTACGCTGCTGGCGCACACGGAGGGCGGCGTCCCGAATTTGGTAATAGAATGCGACAAGCTGGATGAATACCATATCGGTTATCTGATCTACTTTTTTGAAAAGGCTTGCGCTGTTTCCGGCTATATTCTCGGCGTTAATCCGTTCAACCAGCCCGGCGTAGAAAGCTACAAAAAGAATATGTTCGCCCTGCTCGGTAAGCCGGGATTTGAAGCTGAAAAAGAAAGACTTGAAAAACAGTTGGGTTTATGATAGTATAATATTGAAGACAGACCTTGCGTCGCTTCGTTTGCATTAAACCAATGTGGAGGATAAAACATGATTAAGGTAATTATTGGTAATAAAGGTGCAGGAAAAACCAAAAGGCTGATTGAGCTGGTTAATAATTGCACAGAGGCTTCTGACGGCAACGTTGTTTGCATCGAAAAGGAGCCGAAGCTGATATATAACATTTCACCCAAGGCGAGATTGCTGGAAACAGAAACTTATGCTATCAACGGTCACAAGGCTTTTTACGGCTTTATTTCCGGTATCTGTGCCGGTAATTACGACGTAACGGATATCCTGATCGACGCCACCTTCAAGATCGTCGGCAGAGATTATCAGAAGCTGATCCAGTTCTTTGATATGCTGTCCACCCTCAGCGAGGCTTCGGACGTTAACTTCTATCTGACGCTCAGCTGCGACAAAGAGGATCTGCCTGTTGAGATCTTCGATTATTGCGAAGAGGTTTAAGGGAATCCCCAATCACTGAATGAAAACCATCGGCACGCCGGTGGTTTTATTTTGTCCTGTTACAGGCGGCCTTCTTAGGATATTTTATAAGAAACCGCACTTATTTTTTAATTTTATCTATTGACAAAATTAATTCTTATATATATAATACTTAGGTGCTGGTTGAATAGCACCATGAGGTATGACTATGCTTATTGACTTTACAGGTTTATTTAATTCAGATAAAGAGATAAAGCAGATCGATTATCAGCTTTCACTCGAGGATTTTGAATACAGCACCTATCAACCACTCAAAAACGGTGTTCATGTAAAGGGCAAAGCGTATTCCAAAGCGGATGTAACGCATCTGGAGCTGACCGTCAGCTTTGACTTCTTTGGTGTCTGTGACCGATGTGCAGACGATTTTGAACGAGCCTATTCCTTCACGGTCAATAAGGTTGTCGTAGCGCACCTTGAAAACGAGGAGGACGACGAGGATTATATCGTCGTAGAAAATAATGTGCTCGATTTAGACGAATATGTATATCAGGAAATTCAACTGTTTCTTCCGCAAAAAATGCTTTGTAGTGACGATTGCAAAGGATTGTGTCCGAAGTGCGGTAAAAATTTAAATTATGAAAAATGCGATTGTCAGCAGGATGTAGACCCGCGAATGGCTGCGCTGCTGCAGTTGCTTGATGAAGAATAAAATGCTTTAAAATATTAAGGGGGAAATCAACATGGCAGTACCGGCAAGAAGAACTTCAAAGGCTAAGAAGAATAAGAGACGCTCCAGCGTTTGGAAGCTTGATGCTCCTACTCTCGTTAAGTGCCCTAACTGCAGCAGCTACACCGTTCCTCACAGAGTATGCGGAACCTGCGGCTACTACAACGGCAAAGAGGTTGTCAGCAAGGACTAAGATAGCAGTATCAGGCGGCTTTGTGCCGCCTTTTATTCTGTTTTGTAAGAAGGAGGTGTCAGCGTATGGCAAAGCCTGTTGTGGCCATTGTCGGCAGACCGAACGTCGGCAAATCGACCCTTTTTAATAAGTTGATTGGCACGCGTCTTTCGATTGTGGACGATACGCCAGGCGTTACCCGTGACAGAATCTACGGTGATTGCGAATGGTTGAACCGTAAGTTTCTTTTAATTGATACCGGCGGTATCGAGCCTTACAGTGACGATATTATCTTGTCACAGATGCGCACGCAGGCGCAGACGGCGATCGATACGGCTGATGTGATCGTTTTTGTCTGTGATATTAAAAGCGGTATTGTGGCCAGCGACGAAGAGGTGGCCGAAATGCTACAAAAAAGCAATAAGCCAATCGTGCTGTGCGTGAATAAGTGCGATTCTGTCGGCGCGCCGGAGCCGGAGTTTTACGAATTCTATAATCTCGGTCTTGGTGACCCGATCGCCGTATCGGCAGTACACGGTCACGGTACCGGAGACCTGCTCGACGAGGTCATGCGTTATTTTCCGGAGGCTGCCGAGGAGGAGCAGGATGACGACGAGGTGATCAGCGTTGCCATTATCGGCAAGCCGAATGTCGGCAAATCCTCGCTCGTGAATAAAATCAGCGGTACTGACCGTGCGATCGTTTCTGACATCGCCGGTACGACGCGCGACACGACCGATACCTATATTGAAAACAGCTTCGGTAAATTTAATTTCATTGATACAGCCGGACTGCGGCGGAAAAGCCGCGTCAATGACGATATTGAAAAGTACAGTATTATCCGCGCCAGGATGGCTGTGGAGCGTGCAAACGTATGCGTCATCATGATCGACGCAACGGAGGGCTTTACCGAGCAGGACAGCAAGGTGGCCGGCATTGCTATGGAACAGGGAAAGGCCTGTATTATCGCTGTTAATAAATGGGACGCAGTCGAAAAGGACAGCAATACGATGAAGGAGTTCCGTGAAAAGCTGGCAGTCGACTTTTCCTTTATCTCTTATGCGCCGATCCTGTTTATTTCGGCCAAGACTGGACAGCGGCTTGACCGGCTTTATGAAATGATCACCACGGTTCATTCTCAGAATTCGCTGCGTATTTCAACCGGTAAGCTCAACGAGGTACTGGCAACCGCAACGGCGCGCGTACAGCCGCCGACGGACAAGGGCAGAAGGCTCAAGATCTATTACATGACCCAAGCTTCTACCCGTCCGCCAACCTTTGTATTCTTTGTAAACCGTGCCGATCTTTTCCATTTTTCCTATCAGCGGTATCTTGAAAATCAGCTGAGGGATATTTTCGGACTGGAGGGAACACCGGTGCGCTTTATCATCCGTGAGCGCGGAGAAGGTAAAAAATAGTGAATAAAAGATAACCGCCGTGCGGCCTGCGAGCTGCGCGGTGTTTTTTTGACAAAAAATAAAACCGTCTGAAAGACGGTCTATTTTATCTTACTTTAATAAGATTATGCTCTTTCTACCTTACCAGAACGAAGGCATCTTGTGCAAACATAAACTCTCTTGGGAGAGCCGTCAACGATAGCCTTAACCTTCTTGATATTCGGTTTCCAGGTTCTGTTGGATCTTCTGTGTGAGTGGGATACCTTAATACCAAAGGATACGCCCTTGCCACAGTATTCACATTTAGCCATTTGCGAACACCTCCTTCTAAAATTACAACGCATAAATATTACCATAAATCTACATAAATTGCAAGCCTTTTTTTAATTAATTTTTTTACTGTGTAAAATAAGGTGCTTTTTATGATAATTTCTTGATTTTATATACAAGATTTTGTATAATAGGCAGGTAAATAAATTACTTATATTTAAAAGGAGACAACATTATGGCAAAGGACACCAAACCCGTTAATGACAAGAAAACAGCCTTAGAATCTGCCATGAAGCAAATTGAAAAGCAATTTGGCCCCGGCTCGGTCATGCGCCTCGGCTCTAACAGCCGCCTGAAGGTTGATGCTATATCAACCGGCTCGCTGACGCTCGACATCGCCAGCGGTATCGGCGGTCTGCCGAAGGGAAGAATTGTAGAGATCTACGGTCCGGAATCCTCCGGTAAAACGACGCTGGCGCTGCACTGTGTTGCAGAGGCACAGAAGCACGGCGGCGACGCTGCGTTTATTGACGCGGAGCACGCGCTTGATCCAATCTACGCAGCTAATCTCGGCGTTGATATTGATTCACTGATCGTATCCCAGCCGGATAACGGCGAGCAGGCGCTGGAGATCACGGAACAGCTGGTTCGCTCTAATGCACTGGATATTATTGTCGTTGACTCTGTTGCGGCGTTAGTACCGAAGTCAGAGATCGACGGCGAAATGGGTGATTCTCATGTCGGTCTGCATGCCAGATTAATGTCACAGGCGCTCAGAAAGCTGGCCGGCGCGATCAATAAGTCAAATTGCGTGATTATTTTCATCAACCAGCTGCGTGAAAAGGTTGGCGTGATCTACGGTAATCCGGAGGTTACGACCGGCGGACGTGCGCTGAAATTCTATGCTTCTATGCGTATTGACGTCAGACGTATTGAACAGATCAAAGCACCTGGCAACGAATTTATCGGTTCCAGAACGAGAGCGAAGATCGTTAAGAATAAGGTTGCGCCGCCGTTCAAGCAGGCTGAATTTGACATTATGTACGGCACCGGTATTGACCGTGTCGGAGAGATCTGTGATCTTGCTGTTGAGCTTGGTGTTATTAAAAAGAGCGGCTCTTGGTTCTCTTACGGTGAACAGCGCTTCCAAGGCAGAGATAAGCTCAAAGAGCTGCTGAAAAACGATAAGGATTTTGCTGAGGATGTAGAGGGTCAGGTCATTGCCCTGATCAAGAGCCAAAATGCAAAGGAAGAGTCTGACGCACCGGCAAAACCGGCTGCACCGGCTGCTTCTGCACCGGTTGACGCTTCTGCGGCGAGAACAAGGGCGGCAGCAAAGGCAAAGCTAGACATCGCCATTGACGATGACGACGAAGACTAATGATCATCAGCCACCAAAAGGGAAGAGGTAAAAAAATTCATCTGCTCTTGGATGAAACCTATCAGATCACGACGGACGTTGATTTTTGGGCGGAGCATTATATCAAGGACGGCACAGAGATCGACGAAGAGGAATGGCAGGCGCTGGTGCATGCAATCAACTACCGCAAGGCCGTTAATAAGTGCTTCGACCTGCTGTCACGCCGTGACCATTCCGTAAAGGAGCTTAAGACAAAGCTATTGCGATCTGTTGATCCGGAAAGCGCTGACGCGGCGATCGACCGGATGCTGGAGCTCGGCTATCTGGATGATGAAAAATACGCCAAGGCGCTCTTACACCACCTGACAGAAAATAAAAATATGTCCGCTGCCTTTATCCGGCAAGAAATGTTCCGCCGCGGCGTTCCGGGTGAAATCGTGACGGCGTTATTGAGTGAAACAGAAATCGATAATGTCGCTGCGATCGAGGAGCTGATCGTCAAAAAATACAGAACGAAGCTGTTGGCGGAAAACGGCCGTGAAAAGGTCATTGCCGCGCTGATGCGTAAAGGCTTTTCCTATAGCGACATCAGAGAGGCTTTTCGCAATTTGGAAGAAGAGTATGAGTTATAAGGTTGGAATGATTTCGCTCGGCTGCCCGAAAAACCAGGTGGACGGGGAAGCAATGCTGCATAAGCTGGCGCACGCCGGATTTGAGATCGTCGAAAATATCGAGGATAGCGACGTCATGGTGATCAACACCTGCGGCTTTATTGAAGCGGCGAAAACGGAAGCGATCGAAACGATTTTAGAAGTGGCTGAGTATAAGGCGGCCGGTCTGATTTCTGCGATCGTGGTGACCGGTTGCTTGGCGGAGCGCTATCAGCATGAAATAAAAAAAGAGCTGCCGGAGGTCGACGCCGTGATCGGTATTGGCGCTGACAACGATATTGTGAAGGTGTGTCAGAAGGCGCTGCTTGGCCTGGAAGCGGACTTTTTCCCTGACAAGGGCTGCTTGTCTATTGACGAGGAAAGATTGCTGTCAACACCGTCTCACTGGGCATATTTAAAAATAGCCGAGGGCTGCGATAACCGTTGCGCTTATTGCGCGATACCGGCTATCCGCGGCAGATTCCGCAGCCGTACCGTGGAGTCTGTGGTTGCCGAAGCGCAGTCCCTTGCTGACAGAGGCGTCAAGGAACTGATCCTGATCGCGCAGGATACCACGAAATACGGCGAGGATCTGTACGGAAAGTACAGCCTCGACGTCCTGCTCAAGGAGCTTGTAAAAATCGAAGGAATTCACTGGATACGTCTCTTTTACTGCTATCCGCAGCGTATCACCGATTCGCTGATTGACGTGATCGCCTCAGAGGACAAAATCTGTAACTATATCGATATTCCGCTGCAACACGCAGACAAGGATGTATTACGCGCGATGCACCGCGTCGGTGACGGCGACAGCTACCAAGCGCTTTTGACAAAGATGAGAGCTAAAATAGAAGGCCTGGCGTTGCGCACTACCTTTATGGTCGGCTTCCCAGGCGAAACGGAAGCGCAGTTTGAAACACTTTGCCGCTTTGTGAAGGATACGCGCTTTGATAAAATGGGCTGTTTTACGTTTTCGCCGGAGGAGGACACACCCGCCTTTTCGATGCCCGATCAGTTGGAGGAAGCTGTCAAAACGCGCCGCCAGGAGGTTCTGATGGACATTCAGTACGGCATTACGCTCGACAGCAACCGCGCGAGGGTAGGCAATACATACGAGGTCATTATCGATAGCTTCGACGGCGAACAGTATATCGGCAGGTCCTATCTCGACGCACCGGAAATCGATAGCGGCATTATTTTCACTGCCGATCAGCCCTTGACGGTTGGCGAATTTGTGAAGGTGCGTATCACCGATTGCAACGGCTATGATCTGATCGGTGAAGTAATTGAATCAGTTTAACATTCTAATATTCTTATGAACAGGCTGCTTTACGGTAGCCTGTTTTTTTTGATGCGCTTTAGACTGCTTCAAGTAATGCTGATTATTTTTTACAAATGAATGTTTTTTGCTGCTTGCATAGTATTTATTTATAATGTATAATAGTATCGGATTAATGAAAATATTTACACTTTTTAGTTGATTATATATCTGAGGAGCGAGAACATGAAAAAGCTTTTGACAGTAATCCTTTCGGTGCTTGTTGCGTTTAGCGGCATTGCGCTGGTGCTGCAATCGATTGAGCGCGAACCGCAAATGACGATCGACGCTTTTTCGGAAGCGGTTGCAACGCTGAATGAAACGTATCGGGATCAGCCTGCGGCCAATCGGCTGATCGTAACCACCAAAAAGCACGTTGATCTGCTGGATAGTGTCGACAGCGTGGAGGGCTACGGCGACCTGCATATCCTGCAGTTCAATAGCGAAAGCGCAGCTGAGGGTGCTAAGAATTATTACACCCGAGAATACGGCGATGAGGCAGTCGACGAGGACGAAATCCTGTATGCCGCAGAGGAGACTGACCGGGCTCCTGACGGTGTTTACTTCTTTGATAACGACGATGAGGATGGCGCAGCTTATTATGACGGGCATAACTCGTGGGGCAGCAGCTTTATCGGCGTTGACGATTATATTGGGCGTATCGAAGATCCGGAATCGCTCGGTGAAGTCGTTGTCGGCGTAATCGATTCCGGCGTGGATTATAATCACAAGTTCTTAAAGGACAGAATTATCCGAACGGATTATAATACGAGCGGTACGCAAACAGGCTATGGCGGCGAGGATGACGATTACGGACACGGCACGCACGTCGCCGGTATTATTGCGGACAACACGACCGATAACGTCAAGCTCAGAGCCTACAAAGTTCTCAATGACAAAGGCAAGACCTCGAAATCCGTTGTCGTCTCAGCGATCTATAAAGCCATCTCTGACAACGTGAATGTGATTAACATCAGCATCCAAGGCAATAAGAGCGGCTCTTACACCGCACCGATCAACGCAGCAGTAAAACACGGTATCGTGGTGTGTGTTGCCGCCGGTAATAAGGCAGCTAACGTGTCGACTGTTGAACCGGCTTGTGTTCCGAATGCGATCACTGTAGCCTCGGTAGATGAATACAGTAACCTTTCTTCCTGGAGCAACTACGGCAATCTGGTGGATATTCTGGCGCCGGGTAATATGATCTGCAGTACCTATCCTGGCGGTGGCTACACAACACTCAGCGGTACGTCGATGGCGTCGCCCTTTGTCAGTGCTGCGGCGGCGCTGGTAAAGCTGACGCATCCGCGTTACAGTGCAACGAATATTGAAACTTATCTAAAGAACAACGGCCGTCCGTCGAATGATGAATCGGTGAATTATGCGCCGATCTTGTATTTATCCGGTGCTGTCGATAATCCGGACGATCCGCCGGAACCGGTGACGCAGCCCAGCACAGAACCGTCAACCGAGCCGAACACAGAACCGTCAACCGAGCCGAGTACAGAACCCTCGACTGAACCGAGTACAGAGCCCTCAACGGAACCGAGTACAGAGCCTTCGACTGAACCGAGTACAGAGCCCTCAACGGAACCGAGTACAGAACCCTCGACTGAACCGAGTACAGAACCCTCGACTGAACCAAGTACAGAACCCTCGACGGAACCGAGTACAGAACCGTCAACCGAGCCGAGTACGGAGCCTTCGACAGTACCGAGTACAGAGCCTTCAACAGAACCGATCACCGGTCCTGACGGCGAGCCGATCACGAGGAATCATGACGATTATATTGAGGACGGGCTGTATGTACCGATGTTCAGCCTCGGGAGCGGTATTTATCCTGCCGGTACAGAGGTAACGATCGAGCTGATCGTAGAGGACGAGCCGACAGTGGTCGTCTATACGGTCTACGATTATCAGAAAAAGAAGATTCTGCAGCCCGAAACACGCTATACTGGTCCGATCACGCTGACAGAGCCGTGCTGTATCGTGGCAACGACCTACGGCTTGACGGCAAAATGCTCGGACGAGATGTACTATTTTGCCGGTCATGAGGAGGATAATTACTTCCTGATCGACGAGGATACCGGCGTAGTGACCAAATATCTCGGCAATGAGGAGAACGTCATCGTACCGGATAAGATCAACGGCGTTACCGTTACCGGCTTCGGCACTGGCGTTTTCAATGACACAAATCGTAAAACGCTGAAAAATATCGCCCTGCCGGATACGTGTACGACGATCTATGAGAGCGCTTTTGAGGACGCCGTGAACCTGCAGCGTGTAAAGGCGAAGAATATCCAAACGGTTGGGGATTCCGCTTTTGCGAACGCACAGGTCCTGTCGGAATTTGACTTTTCTAACCTGACGACGATCCCGTACCGTGCGTTTTATAACACCTCTATCCCGTATCTTGTATCTGATAAGCTGAAAATAATTGACCAGCAAGGTCTTCGTGCAACGCATATTCAGTACCTGATCACGCCGAACGTGACGACGGTATATCCGTACGGCTTAGCGGATAACTACGCCCTGACGGAGGTGGAATTGAATAATATTACCTACCTTTACCAGTATTCGTTTTACTGCTGTGCTAACTTGATTGAAGCCCGTTTTGATAATGTGACCGGTATGCAGCCGGAGGGGCATCAGTTTATGTACTGCTATGCGCTTGATGCCGACCTGCTTTCTATGGACAGCTACGCCAGCTCCATACCGGAATATGCGTTTTACCAGACGGATATGAGGTATTACGATAATCCGAATATCACTGCAGTCAACATGGAGGCGTTCGCTCTTTCACCCATCAAAACCGTCGTTTTGCGTAACTGCCGAACGTTTGCTAACGCGGCTTTCAGTAACTGCAACGAGCTGGAAAATATCTATGCGCCGCGCGTAACGTCGATGAAACCGGATGCGCTGCAGGGAACGCTTATCAGGAACCTGTTCCTGCCGTGCTTAGCAGGTCTTTATTACCAGCAGTTTGAGTATATGTATGAGGATTATAAAGCGAATGTCTATGTATCCCCGGATGCTTACTTTTATAATTATAACAACGCCACTAAAAATAAAGAGCATATAAGAGAGGCTTGCACCGTGCGTTTTTATGTACCGGCCGGCTCTACGATGGCGGAGGAGTGTGCCGAACTCGGTATTGAAACTGTGGATACTGATTCCATGGTACAGGTGGTGAACAGCTATGCGCAGGATGGAACGCTATATGTGAATTACCGCTTAAGCGATCCGGACGAATTTGTTGATTTGATTCAGAGTGTCAGCTGCTCCTGTACTTATGCCTACGGCAGTGGCGAAGCGCAGGATGACGACGCATGGAATGTTTTGCGGAATAAAAAGATTGCCAAGACCACTTTTACCCAGCAGCATTATATTCCGACGGATCAGCGCGATCAGGAGATCACAACGGTCGGCACGGTCACAATGGATTGGATGGTATTTCACTCTCCGGCATATACCACCACCTACTATGCTGCTGCCGAAAATGAGCTGGAGCCGGATTGTGACCATCATTTCATTGCAGAATACATTATGGACGACAATACGGTACGCCTGATCTGCACGGAATGCGGCAGCGAAACGTCCGTCCTTTTTGACGATTATCTCAACAGCAATGAGGCGGCGCTCGATATGAACGGTGACAGTATCGTCAATGCCAAGGATTATGCTATCCTCCTGCGTGACTATTATTACGATCTGGAAGAATAATTGTTGAAATAATGCTTGCATTTTTATGACAAATGATTATAATGGTAATAGATAACCAAAAGGCAATGAACAGGAGAAGTAGCCGCGTCTGCTTTTTGCAGAGAGTAAGCCGCTTGCTGAAAGGCTTATATTAAGCGACCGGTGAAATGCGCCTGTGAGCTTCCTGTAGGAAATGACAGGACGGTCGGCGCCGTTATCCGCCTGATCTATTGCGTGTAGATGAGTATAAAACGGAGTGGAACCGCAGGTAACTGCCTCTGTCGAGCAATCGGCAGAGGCTTTTTTGATAGGAGTGATTCAAATAGGTTGGTTAAGCGAATATAAGGAAAGTGTACAGGCGTTCATTGATCATGATCCGGCTGCCCATCAACCGCTTGAGATCATATTGCTGTATCCCGGGTTTAAAGCGCTGCGCAGTCACAAAAAAGCGCAGTGGTTTTTAAAGCATAATATGCCGTTCCTTGCCAGAGCGATCAGCCAGCGCAGCGCCCATAAGACCGGCATTGAGATCCATCCCGGCGCAACGATCGGCCGCCGCGTGTGTATTGACCACGGTAACGGTATCGTTATCGGTGAAACAACAGAGATCGGTGACGACTGCATGATCTATCAGGGCGTGACCCTTGGCGGTACCGGTAAGGATACCGGCAAGCGCCATCCGACGTTAGAGCGCGGTGTAATGGTCGGCTCCGGCGCCAAGGTGCTCGGTCCGATCGTGATCGGTGAAAACGCAAAGGTCGCTGCCGGTGCCGTTGTTGTTAAGGACGTGGAACCGAACTGTACGGTCGTCGGCGTACCCGGCAGAGTGGTGAAGGTCGACGGCTCCCGTGTGGATGACCTCGACCAGGTGAACTTCCCTGATCCGGTCATGACTGCCATTACGGCGAACGCACGTCTGATCGACGAATTAAAGCAAGAAATTAATAAGCTGGAGGCTAAAAAAAGTGAAAATATTGAATACATTATCTAGAAGAAAAGAAGAGTTTGTACCGGTTGATCCAAACGAGGTAAAAATCTATGCCTGCGGCCCGACGGTGTATAACTATATCCATATCGGTAATGCACGGCCGCTCTGCGTGTTCGACGTCCTGCGCCGGTATATGGAATACCGCGGCTACAACGTAAAATTTGTGCAGAATTTTACGGACGTAGACGATAAGATCATTAAGCGCGCCAACGAGGAAGGCTTGACCTTTGAACAGGTTGCAGAAAAATATATCAACGAATTCTGGACAGACGCGCACGGGCTGAATTTTAAGGACGCGACGGTTCACCCGAAGGCTACGGAAAATATCGACGAGATCATTGATATTATCAAAACACTGGAGGAAAAGGGCTACGCTTATGCAGTGGATGGCGACGTGTATTACCGTGCGCTGAAATTCGACGGCTACGGCAAGTTGTCTCATCAGCCGATCGACGACCTGCAGAGCGGCGCGCGTATTGCCGTAGGGGATAAGAAGGAAAATCCGCTTGACTTCGCGCTTTGGAAGGCGGCGAAGGAGGGCGAGCCTTATTGGGAGTCACCGTGGGGCAAGGGCCGTCCTGGATGGCACATTGAATGTTCTGCCATGAACAGAAAGTATCTCGGCAAAACGATCGATATTCACTGCGGCGGTCAGGATTTGATCTTCCCACACCACGAAAATGAGATTGCCCAGTCTGAGGCTGCGAACGACGCGCCGTTCTCTAAGTACTGGATGCATAACGGCTATATTAACGTGGATAACGTCAAGATGTCTAAATCGCTCGGTAACTTTAAGACAGTGCGTGAAATCGCTGACGTCTACGGTTACGAGGTCATTCGTTATTTCCTGATTTCCTCCCACTACCGTTCACCGATCAATTACAGCCTGGATATTATTGAGCAGTGCCGCTCAGCGCTGGAGAGGCTGTACACCTGCCGTGATTCCTTAGATTTTGCTATCAAGAACGCACCGGCTGACGCAGCGGACAGTCAGGAGCTGCTGGATCTGATCGCCTCACGCCGTGAACAGTTTATTACGGCAATGGACGACGATCTGAACACGGCCGACGGTTTAGCGGCCATCTTTGATCTGGTGAAGGATATCAATACGAAGATACTGGATAAGAATGTCTCAAAGAACACAGCACAGGCGGCTGCCGATCTGTTTGATGAGCTTTGCGACGTGCTCGGCCTGCTGTATAACAGAAAGTCTAACGACCTCGACAGCGAGATCGAAGCAATGATTGCGCAGCGTCAGGAGGCCAGAAAGAATAAAGACTGGGCGACGGCTGACAAAATCCGCGACGACCTCAAAGCCAGAGGCATCATCTTGAAGGACACGCCGCAGGGCGTTACCTGGACAATCGAATAATATCTTTTCAGGGGCAGACCGACGGTTTGCCCTTGCTATTTTATCGCTGATGTGTCATAATGAAAACACTGGGAGGGATTAAGATGATTGACAGAGTGAAATTTAAGAATATAGCCGTATCCCGGCTGGGGCTCGGCAATATGCGCCTGCCGGTCAAAACGCCGATCAAGCGCGAAGCGAACCCGATGATCGATTATAAAAAGGGACAGGAGCTGGTGGACTTAGCTTACGAGAACGGCGTGAATTATTTTGACACCGCCTATATGTACCACGCCGGTAAAAGCGAAAAATTCATCGGCACTGCCTTAAAAAAATATCCGCGAAACAGCTACTTTTTGGCCGATAAGCTGCCGATCTGGATGTGTCCGACGAAAAAGGATATGGAAAAGATCTTCAATAAGCAGCTGGAGCGCTGCGACGTGGCATATTTTGATTTTTATCTGCTGCATTCACTGGACGGTAAAAACTGGGAAAAGTGCAAAAAATTCGGTGCGTTGGCGTTCCTTGAGCGCAAAAAGCTGGAGGGCAAGATTAAGAACATCGGCTTTTCGTTCCACGGCACGATCGCTGATCTGAAAACGATCGTAGCGGCTTACCACTGGGATTTTGCGCAGATTCAGATGAATTATCTCGATTGGAAAAATCAGCGTGCCGACGAGCAGTACCAAATATTAACGGACGCCGGTATTCCGGTGATCGTCATGGAGCCTGTACGCGGCGGCAAGCTGGCCGATCCGCCGCAAAACGTAAAGGAGCTGTTCCAAAAAGCAGCGCCTGACAAGAGCTTTGCCGCTTGGGCTATGCGCTTTGTTGCCAGTCACGACAATGTACTGACGATCCTAAGCGGTATGAATACACCGGAGCAGATGCTGGATAATATCGGAACGCTGACGGATTTTCAGCCGATGTCGGAGGTAGAGCTGGCTGTCTGTCGGAATGCGGCTGCGCTGCTGAATAAAAATGATGTCATTCCGTGCACCGGTTGCGATTACTGTGCCGACTGTCCGCAGGGCGTAAAGATCAGCTCGGTCTTTGCGGTCTATAACAAATACAAAAACGGGGAAGCAACAGGGGATCAGTGCGCCGAGGAATACGCGAAGATCGACACGAAAGCTGACGCGTGCATCGGCTGTGGACACTGCAAGGAGCACTGTCCGCAATCAATCGATATTCCGCAGCTCATGCAGCACACGATGAAGGATTTCTTCGAGGCATAAAAGTAGGATCGATAGATGAATGATAAAGGAAAAAGCATGAATAATTATCTGATTAATAGTAAAGAAACGGTTAAGACCAATCACCAGCAATATCCGATCCGCCTCTTGAGTAACCGTCCGGACGGGCCGATATTCCTATTTTTACACGGAGGACCGGGGATGCCGGACGCGGAGCTGGTTCTGCATTACCAGCAGGAGCTCGCGGAATACGGAACGCTCGTCACCTTTGACCAACGTGGCGCAGGCGACGCCTATAGCCTTTCCTTTGCGTTTAAGAAAAACTTAATGAAGGAGCGGCTCCTCTCTGACATTGACAATTTAGTAACGTACCTTCTCCGGCGCTTTCAAAAGGAAAAGGTTGTTCTTTGCGGCCATTCCTTCGGTTCTGTACTCAGCGTTTGGTATGCGCAGCAGCATCCGGAAAAGGTTGCCTGCCTTGTCAACGCTGCGCAGCTTGCGGAGGCGGAGCGGCCGCACCGATACAGCAGCGAGGAGCTATTCACGGGCGCTAAGACGTTATTGCCGGTCGCTTTACCGGCGATCAGGAGCAGAGGTTTTAGCGGTTTGGTGAAATTGGCGGTCGGTGCAAAATGGAGCGCCAACTCTCCGCTGGCGAAGGAAGATCCGGATCTTCTCCATACTGCTGCGGTGCTCGCTATGCCGGTGTATATCGTGATGGGCACAAACGACAGTGTTACACCGCTTGAACCTGCAAAAGCTTGGTTTGACGCCCTGACAGCGCCGGATAAGGCCTTTTGCACAGTCGAGGGCGCCGGCCATCCGGTCATGTTTGAAAAACCGGCTGAATATAACGCGCTGATAAAAGAATTCCTGGGACTCCACTGAGACCCAGGAATTTTTTTGTTTCATTATTCATTGATCAGCGCCGCCATGTCGTACATACCGGGCGCTTTACCGTTCATGAACACCGCTGCGTTGACTGCGCCGACGGCGAATATCTCTTTACTGCGCGCCGAATGTGACAGTGTGATGTTTTCGTCTCTGCCGGCAAACAGGATAGTGTGCTCTCCGACGATCGTACCGCCGCGGACGGAATGAATGCCGATCTCATCCGCTGTGCGTTTGGCACGTTTTGCGTGACGGTCGTATTCATATTTCATCGGCTTATCAAGCTCCTCGGTGATCGCGTCCGCTAACATGAGCGCCGTACCGGACGGAGCGTCCAGCTTTTGGTTATGATGCTGTTCAATAATCTCAATATCAAAACCGTTGCCGAGCACCTGCACCGCTTTTTTGGCTAGGCTGGCCAGCAAATTGACGCCAATGCTCATATTATAAGTGAAAAAGATCGGACTGTCCTTTGACGCGTCAGCAATCTTTTTCTTCTGACAGTCATCAAAGCCTGTTGTGCCGATCACCAGGGCGACGTGACTGCTTTGTGTGTATGCAAGCAGCTCGTCAAGCAGCGCCGGATTTGAAAAGTCAACGATCACATCTGCTTCTTCCTTTACGTCAGCGATCGTTTCATAAACAGGGAAGGGGGTAGTGCCGTCCTGATATTTGTCAACACCGGCAACAACCGCACAGTCATCACGGTTCGCGACGACGCTTTGAATGACCTTACCCATTTTGCCGCAAGCGCCGGTCAATAGTATTCTTGTCATTTTATCTCCTCCGCATAATAACAGGGGCGGAATGATTCCGCCCTTCCTTTGTTATTTTAAAAGACCGTATTTATCCAACACGCCTCTGAGATATTCTGTGTGCTCGTCTGTCATGTCACACAGCGGCATTCTCAGCGGACCGGCCTCCATGCCCATCATGTTGCAGGCGACCTTGACCGGAATCGGATTGACTTCTACGAACAGCGCATTGGCAAGCTCCAGATATTTTGCCATCATGTCCGTACATTTCTGCGGCTCGCCGTTTAGGTAAGCCATGACCATATCGTGCGTTTCCTTCGGACAGATATTCGCCAGTACGGAAATTACGCCCTTGCCGCCGCAAGCCATGACTGCCGGAATCTGATCGTCGTTACCGCTCCAGATATTCAGCTCATCGCCGCACAGCGCTCTTACCTTCATGACCTGTGAAATATTGCCGGAGGCTTCCTTGACGCCGTTGATGCGCGGCAGCTTTGCCAGCTCAGCCAGCGTTTCAGGTAGCAGGTTTACGCCGGTTCTTGACGGAACATTATAGAGAATGATCGGCTTATCCGTAGCGTCGTGATACATTCTGTAATGGCTGATCAGGCCTTTTTGCGTCGCTTTGTTGTAATACGGCGTCACGAGCAGCAGACCGTCTACGTCGTAGGAGCAGGCGGAACGCGCCATTTCAATACCGTAGGCTGTATTATTAGAGCCGCAGCCGGCAATGACCGGTACGCGGTGGTTCACATATTCTACCGTGAATTTGATGGCGTCACGGTGCTCTCTGGTGTTCAGCGTTGAAGCTTCGCCGGTCGTACCGACGACAACAATCGCGTCAGTACCGTTTTCGATCTGAAAATCAAGCATCTTTGCAAACGCTTCGTAATTGATCGTTCTGTCTTCATGCATCGGCGTAATGATGGCAACGCCCGATCCCGTAAAAATAGGTTCCTTCATATCGGTTACTCCTTTCAGCAATTAATCCATATAGCCTTCCGCCGCGAGCAGCTCCGCCAGCAATACCGCACCGCCGGCAGCGCCTCTCAGCGTGTTATGGGAAAGACAAACAAATTTATAATCGTACTGTGTATCCTCTCTCAGACGGCCGATGGATACAGCCATGCCGTTTTCGAGGTTGCGTTCTGTTTTGATCTGCGGACGGTCGTCCTCTTCAAAATAATGTAAAAACTGCTTCGGAGCGGAGGGGAGCGCCAGCTCCTGTGCTCTGCCGGCAAAGCCCTGCCAAAGCTGAATGATCTCGTCCTTCGACGGCTTTTGATCAAAGCGAACGAATACAGCGCCGAGATGACCGTTTGACACAGGCACACGAATACACTGCGCCGTAAAGTTCGGTCTGTCGGCGGAGACGATCCTGTCGCCCTCAATTTTTCCCCACAGCTTCAGCGGTTCTTTTTCGCTCTTTTCTTCCTCGCCGCCAATGTACGGAATCACATTATCGATCATATCCGGCCAGGTCTCAAAGGTTTTTCCGGCGCCGCTGATCGCCTGATACGTACATACCAGCACGTCCTTCACGCCAAATTTTTCATGCAGGGGAAACAGAGCGGGTACATAAGACTGCAGCGAGCAGTTCGATTTCACCGCAATGAAGCCGCGCTTTGTGCCAAGCCGTTTGCGCTGGGACGGGATAATATGGATGTGCTCGGCATTCAGCTCCGGTACGACCATCGGAACATCCTCCGTAAAACGGTGAGCGGAGTTATTAGAAACTACCGGACATTCATGCTTTGCGTACGCTTCTTCGAGCGCCTTGATCTCGTCCTTTTTCATATTCACGGCGCAGAATACAAAGTCAACGAGCGAGGTGATCTCCTCAATATCCTTTTCTGCGTCCTTTACGATCATATCTTTATACTGATCGGCCAGCGGCGTATCCATGCACCATTTATTGCCTATGGCCTCTCCGTAAGGTTTACCGGCACTTCTGGCGGAGGCGGCGAGCACCGTCACCTCAAACCACGGATGCTTTTCCAGCAGCGTCATAAAGCGCTGACCTACCATGCCGGTAGCTCCTACAATTCCGACCTTATACCTTTTCATACAAAAAATTCTCCTTTTGGCTTGTAATCTGCAATGTTTTGCAATATAATATATGACAATACCGCAACATATATTATATATTTATAATATTACACTATATATAATACACACAACGTAAACTGATGTCAATTACCAATTATGGAGAATATTCATGAAAACAAGCGACTTTTTCTATGAACTTCCACAAGATCTGATCGCCCAGACGCCGGCGGAACCGCGCGATTCCTCCCGTTTAATGCTGCTGGACAAAAACACCGGTGCTGTCAAGCACACCGTCTTTCGTCACCTGACGGATTATTTAGCGCCGGGCGACTGCCTGATCCTGAATGACACGCGCGTGATTCCGGCGCGCATCTACGGCGTGAAGGAGGAAACCGGTGCTTTCGTCGAGTTTTTATTACTCAAGCAACGAGAAAATAACGCCTGGGAATGTCTTTGTAAGCCCGGCAAGCGCGCCAAGATCGGTACGCGCTTTACCTTTGGCGACGGACTTGTCAGGTGTGAAGTGACCGATATTACGGAGGACGGCAACCGTATCATCCAGTTTGACTGTGACGCTAAAGAGATCTACACCGTGTTAGATCGTATCGGTAAGATGCCGCTGCCGCCTTACATCACGCAGGAGCTGCAGGACGGTGAGCGTTATCAGACGGTCTATTCACGTGAGCTTGGCTCAGCTGCTGCGCCGACTGCCGGACTGCACTTTACGAAGGAAATGCTGCAGGAGATTGAACAAAAGGGCGTAAAGATCGGCTATGTGACGCTGCACGTAGGCCTCGGTACCTTCCGACCGGTCAAGGTGGAGGACGTCACGCAGCATAAAATGCATACAGAGCACTATCAACTCTCTGCAGAAACGGCAGCGCTGATCAATGAAACAAAACAAAACGGCGGACGCGTCATCAGCGTCGGCACTACCTCTACCAGAACGCTGGAATCTGTCGCTTCCAAGCACGGCTGTATCAAAGAGGATGAGGGCGATACCGGTATCTTTATCTATCCCGGCTACGAATTCAAGTGTGTGGACGCCTTAGTGACGAACTTCCATCTGCCGGAAAGCACGCTGATTATGCTGGTGTCGGCGCTCGCAGGCTATGAGCATATCATGAATGCATACCGTACCGCTGTGGAGGAGCGCTATCGCTTTTTCAGCTTTGGCGACGCGATGTTCATTTATTAATATGTTTCAATATGATTGACATACGCTATCATATTGCATATAATATGATAGAAAGGTGGTGTTAATATGGCGACAACAAACGTCAATATTAGAATGGACGAAGCGACTAAAATTGAATTTAATAATTTTTGCAATGAAATCGGCATTTCTGTGAGTGCTGCATTTAATATGTTTGCAAAAACGGTTGTACGTGAGCATAGAATTCCTTTTGAAATCACAACAGATGTGCCCAATGCAGAAACAATAAGAGCAATTGAAAATGCGAGAAACGGTATCGATCTCAGCCGCGAGTTTCACTCTGTTGCGGAATTAATGGAGGATTTGAATGCTGACGATTAGATATGAAACCACATTTAAGAAGGATTATAAAAGAATTGTTAAGAGAGGATATGACACTCGACTGCTCGAAAATGTTATCGATATATTAGCTAATGGCAAAGTCTTGCCCGATAAATATAGAGACCATCCGTTACAAGGCAATTATTCTGACTGCAGAGAGTGTCACATTACACCTGACTGGCTTTTAATTTATCAAATAAATCATGACGCATTAATCCTTTATTTAACCAGAACGGGAACACATAGTGATTTGTTTTAGAATAATAGGTGCAGGAATTTCTTGCACCTATTATTCTAAGTACCTTGAGTAATAAGGAGAATGTCTATGTTCAAAGATAAAGAAAACCTAACGCTTGATGAATTTTCAAAAAAAGTGATAGAAGATTTACTTAGCAGTGCTTCCAGTGCAAAAGAAAAAGAAAGATATGAGAAATACCTTGCAAAAGATGAGGCGAAAAAAGTCATCGAAGTCGGTTACAAGGATGGTACCACTGTTTCTGCTGTTTCATATAATCTTTATATACTGGCGTGAAGTGCTAAAATTCCGAAAGTGCAGGCAAGTGTCGCCAAGAAAATAAGTATAAGATTTTACTAAATAAATTTTGTGAGGTTGCTTGAATTTTATTTGTTAATTATATATTAAATTCGGCGCTACGGCGCTACCATTTATCGAACTGTTAGCTAGTGATTTATTTTAACAGATAGGTGCAGGAATTTCTTGCACCTATTCCTGTTTTATGGTATGATGTTGCTGATAAAATACGATTACCGGCTGCAATGATATTTTTTAGCGCCGTGCATGATAAGGAATAACCATGAAATTTACAGTAATAAAAAAAGAAGGCTTTGCACGCAGAGCCGTATTTGAAACCGTACACGGCACTGTCCAGACGCCGTGCTTTATGAACGTAGCTACCGCGGCCGCGATCAAGGGCGGTTTGTCTACACGGGATCTGGAGGACGTTGGTGCGCAGATTATGCTGTGCAATACTTACCATCTTCACGTGCGACCCGGCGATCAGATTGTTTACGAAATGGGCGGCTTACACCGCTTTACGAACTGGGACAGGCCGATCTTAACGGATTCCGGCGGCTTTCAGGTGTTCTCGCTCGCCAAGCTGAACAAAATCAAGGAGGAGGGCGTAACCTTCCATTCTCATGTAGACGGCAGGGAGATCTTCATGGGACCGGAGGAAAGTATGCAAATTCAGTCACATCTGGCGTCGACGATCGCCATGGCGTTTGACGAGTGTGTAGAAAATCCGGCTACCTACCGTTATGCCAAGGAATCCTGCGAGCGCACACTGCGCTGGCTGGAACGCTGTAAAGCAAAGATGGAACGGCTCAATGCCTTGCCGGAGACGATTAACCGCGATCAGCTCTTATTCGGTATCAATCAGGGTTGCACCTTTGACGATCTGCGCATTGAACACTTTAAGGAGATCGCCAAGCTTGACCTCGACGGTTATGCGATCGGCGGCCTCGCCGTCGGTGAACCGAAGGAGGATATGTACCGCATCATTAGCGCCGTTGAACCTTATGCGCCTGAAAATAAGCCACGGTACCTGATGGGTGTTGGTACGCCAGGGAACATATTAGAGGGCGTGAGCAGGGGAGTAGACCTGTTTGATTGCGTGATGCCGTCACGCAACGCGCGTCACGGCCAGCTTTTCACAAAGCAGGGTATCATCAATATCAATAACGCCAAATATCAGCTCGACGAACACCCGATTGACGACGCCTGCACCTGTTCCACCTGCCGGAATTATTCGCGCGGCTATTTGCGCCATCTGTTTAAAGCGAACGAGATGCTGGCAATGCGCTTGGCTGTCATTCATAATCTCCATTTTTATAATCATTTAATGGAAGAAATCAGAGAAAATCTTGAAAACGGCAGCTTTACGGATTATAAGAATGAATATGTCGATCGGCTGGATACAAGAATTTAAAATAATTCTTGCAAAACGCGCGCTAATCATATATAATCTAATATGTTATTTAATATTTAGGAGGAATTCAACATGAATGTTCTTGCAATAACGTTATTTCAATCACTTACCGGCGGTTCTTCAAGCGCTTCCGGCACCGGCAGCCCGTATTCATCCATTATTTTAATGGTAGCCTTGGTGGCTGTCATGTATTTCCTGATGATCCGTCCGCAGAGAAAGCGTCAGAAGGAGGAGCAGGAAATGCGTTCTTCCATCGAGATCGGTGACGAGATCATTACGATCGGCGGTATTGTCGGCAAGGTCGTTAAGATCCGCGAAGAGGATATCGTGATCGAAACCGGTACGGACAGAGTGAAGATGAGATTACAGCGCTGGGCTGTGAATACGAATGTCACGAAGACGGAACAGCACCGCAAGGAGGTGGAGGCTGCTCGCGCCGCTGCCAAGGATAAGAAAGAAAAGAAAAACGCAAAAGAGGATAAGATCACTGATAAATCCGATACTGCTAAGGAAGCAGAGAAGAAAATCGAGGAATAATCCGTTCTAAGCAGTCGCTCCCTTGAATATTCTTAAATGAATGTTCAAGGGAGTTTTTGTTATGAAAAAAATCGCAACTGAAAAAATCAACCGACTGGTCGCCGTGTCTGTCGTCAAAACACTGTTGATCTCTATTGCGGCCGTACTGCTTTACAGCTTTATCGCCTCAGAAATCATTTACCGCTTTGATCTGTCGCTCGACAATGCCAATATTTTTTCTTTATTTACGGTGGCACTTTCTGCGCTGACAATCTCCTTTTTTTCTTGCTATAAGCTGAAAAACAACGGGCTGCTGCTCGGGCTACTCAGCGAAATACCGTTACTGTTTTACAGCCTGATCAACGTGATCTTCAACGGCTGCGATATCATCTATTTTCTGATAAAGCTGGCGATCATGCTGTTTGCCGGCGGACTGGGCGGTCTGCTTGCTGTAAAACGCGGAAAGCGCTTTAAGCTGTCATGAAGCGTCCGCCGTTACCGCAGCCGCTTTCAGGTGCGTCGCTGTACCGGCTGCTGACTGAAAACCGTGCGTATGCTTTCTCCGTTTTATGCTATCTTGCCGGACTGCTGCTCGGGAGCTTTCTGTATGCCGATTCCGCGACGGCCTGCGCCTTATTTCAGCGCTGCTTAGCTGTTGAATACGCCGCCTTTCCGCTCCTGCTCATCAGTAGGCTGACAGTTTATCTGTTCGCTTTTCTGCTGACGGTGCTGATGGGCTTCTGCTTATTCGGCTTTCCGTTCATGAGCCTGGTGCCGCTATGCCTCGGCGCAGAAGCCGCTATGACAATGGCATATTATTATATTGAATACGGGTGGCGCGGTTTTGGCTATACCTTGCTGGCCGTTGCGCCGGAGGTCGCTGCGCTTGCTACAGTGCTGCTTTATACCGCCGTTAACGGTGCCGCGCTCAGTAAAAGTATTTATGACGGGACGTTAAAAAAATCAGATACCGCGTCAGGACTGAACCTGAAAGGGTATCTGATCAAAAATCTGTTGTACTGTTTTTTAGTAGCGCTGCTAGCGCTCGTCAACACAGGCGTCGACTGTCTTTTGAAGCAGCTTATTCATTTTTAAAGCTCGATTTTTCAGCGGAAAGCGGATTGGCGTCGATCGCGCGCTTTGTTGCGTCGGAACTGATATGCGTGTATATTTCCGTTGTGCCGAGGTTTTCGTGGCCTAAAATTTCCTTCAAAAGCAGCACATCGACGTTGCCGTGCTGATACATCAGCGTAGCCGCTGTGTGACGCAGCTTATGTACGGAAAGGCCTCTGCCACCGAGTCCGGCCTTCTCAAGGTATTTATTAACGGTTATTTCTACCATACGCGGACTGATCCGCTGATTACGTGAGCTTAAAAACAGCGCATGGTCCTTCACACCGTCGTTTGGGCGTACCTTCATCCAATCTGTCAGCGCGTCAATACACGCCTGATTCAGATAGACAGTGCGCTCCTTATTGCCTTTACCGGTGATCACGAGCGTGCCGTCAGAGCGAATATCGTTATAATCGATAGAAACAAGCTCTGACAGTCTCATACCGCAGTTGAGAAACAGCGTGATCATCGCATAATCCCGTTCGCGGAACTTGCCGTCGATCACGGACAGGAGCCGCTGTGACTCCTCGAGCGTCAAGTATTTTGGTAATGACTTTTTGATCTTCGGCGTATCGAGATTTTTCATCGGATTACTTTCCAAAAGGCCTAAATTATCCGTCAGATAAGCAAAGAAACGCCGAATTGCCACGACCTTACGGGCACGACTCGCCTCGCTGTTTTTACGCTCATTACGGCAATAGATCAAAAATTGATAGGCATCGTTCAGCGTAATCGAACGAATGATCTGAATATCTATGCCGGTGAGGTCGATGTCACTGTCGTCTACATCAGCAGGGGACAAGCCCTTCGCTTTCGCAATATAGCGAAAAAATGTGCGCAGATCGCCGGCATATTCGAGCACCGACAGTTCACTGTGTCCTTTGATAGCTTCAATATAAATTAAGTAATCCTGCACCAACGGCGGCAGACGGTAAAAATCTTCTCTTTTCATGAAATCATCCCTGTAATTTCGCAAAACTTTTGTAATACACTTCTATCATAGCAAAGGGGAGATCAATATGCAAGTAAAATTCACACATTTATCGTAAAAAAACAAATCAGATCAATCAAAAGAGTATTAGCGATCGAAAGACAAACAACAGTCAATGATAATAAGAAAACGCTGAAGGATCGTCGCTGATCAGCCGTTCAGCGTAATCAAATAATCCAATAAAATATTGAAGTTACGTACAGTCAGTTCCTAAATAACAGACAATAGCAAATTCAAAATTAAAGAATGGTTCGCTGAAAATGAATAGAAATGATTAATAGATAACTATTATTAGTACCGTCAACACAATAGGCTACATTCAGCCAATTGTCAGAAAAGTTATCATAAACAATTTGAAGATAATGATAGAATAATATGCAACGCCATAAAATAATTGATCAATAAGCTAAACGGAGACATAACCGTCAATCCCATTATCAACTGTTACTTCGTCCGTTGAATCGCCCTGATCGCCTATTTTACCGAAAATCACTCCCCTCTATTTCGCAAAATATTAATTTTGCGAAATTATGGAATTTTTTGGAGGTACACAAAATTGTACCTCCCCATCAGGAGAGGTACTGATCGATTGCATATAAGGAGTCGATTTGACGGTGAAAGTGCCGGATGGATTTATTCCGTCGGTTGATCTGCACAGCCATCAGGCCTGCGCGTTCTGCGGCGACACAGTCGTTTTCGCAGGAATCACCGAGCATGAGAATTTCCTCCGGCAAAGCGTTCAATTCTGCGATAACATAATCGTAAACCGCCCGGTCGGGTTTACCGACGCCCAGCTCTGAGGAAATAAATAGCTTTTCAAATAAACTACCGACGGCACAAGCTTCGATCTTTTGGCGTTGAACGGCAGGTCCGTTCGTCAACACATATAGCGGGTATCCTCTCTTTTGCAGGCTCGTCAACACCGGCACAACGTCGTCAAAGAGCTTGGCGCAGCTCACCGTGTCCAGATAGATCTCGTTATAACGAGCCGCTTCGGTGGTTGTGATACCGTGGTGCGTAAAGCGCATCAGCCGATACTCCGTGACCGTTAACTCACGGTTTACATACCGTGCAAACAGCGGCTCAAAGATCGCTTCATAATGTTCCCAATAGTCTGCTGTGTCGATCCCTTGCGCCTCTAAATAAGGCGTGATTTTTTCTTTTGCCTGTGCCTTTATCCCCTGAAAATCAGAAAGTGTGTCGTCAAAATCAAAGATAATATACTTTATCATCTGATACGTCTAGTTACTTTCGCTATCAACTTCGATATAGTCGTCTACGTCGATGCTGTTTTCCTTTTCTTGCCGCAGATACGCCGCCTGTTTTTGCTCCTCAGCAAGGCGTTCTTCCCGTTTCGCATTGATTTTTTGCTGTCTGACCGCAACAACAATGATCGCGATCACGAGGACTAAAACAATAATATAAGCCATAGTTGATCTCCTTTCAGCGCGTCTGACTGATCGCTTCAAAGGCAGCGCGGATGGTCCTGACGGGTACGATATCTACATCCAGCTTGACCGCTTTAGAAAGCGATTTATAATTATGAAACGGAATAATACATTTATCAAAACCAAGGCGTTTTGCTTCGTTGATGCGTTGCTCACAGTTATTGACGGCGCGGATCTCCCCTGCAAGACCGATCTCACCGAACGCTAGCGTGTGCTCATCCAGCACTGCGTCCTTGAGCGAGGACACGAGCGCCATCGCCACACTCAGGTCTGCCGCAGGCTCGTCCAGCTTCAAGCCGCCGACGATATTCAAGTAGATGTCCATGCCGTTGAAGAAATAACCGGCGCGCTTTTCTAATACCGCTACGATCATATTCATGCGATTGTAATCAAAGCCGTTGCACATTCTGCGCGGTGTGCCAAAGCCGGAGGCGGTCACCAAGCCCTGTACCTCGGCTAAGATCGGGCGTGAGCCTTCCATTGTGCACGCCACGCACGTACCGCTGGTGTTTTTAGGACGACCGGAAAGCATCAGCAGCGACGGGTTCTCCACCTCTTGCAGACCGAGCTGCGTCATTTCAAATACGCCGATCTCGTTCGTTGACCCAAAGCGGTTTTTAGCACTGCGCAGGATGCGGTAAGAATAGTTGCGCTCGCCTTCAAAATATAGTACGGTATCAACGATATGCTCCAGCACTTTCGGACCGGCAATACCGCCATCCTTGTTTACGTGACCGACAATAAAGATCGGAATCCCCATGCTTTTCGCCAGGTGCATAAAGACGTTAGTGCATTCACGCACCTGCGTAATGCTGCCGGCAGTGGATGACAGCTCGTCGATCACCATGGTCTGGATGGAATCGATGATGACCAGCGCCGGTTTTTCTGCTTTGACAGTTTCAACGATCGTCGCAACATCTGTCTGTGCAAGAATATAAAGATTTTCCGTATTGACCTGCAGTCTGTCGGCGCGCAGCTTGATCTGCCTGGCCGATTCCTCGCCGCTGATATACAGCAGCTTGCTGTCGCCGCCGAGCTTTTGACAGATCTGGAGCAGGATCGTGGACTTACCGATACCCGGGTCGCCGCTCAGTAATATCAGGCTCCCCTCCACGATACCGCCGCCGAGTACACGGTCAAATTCCTTGACGCCGGTATGAATCCGCGCCTCCACCGTGCTATCGATTTCTTTAAGCTGCTGCACCTTCGGCACGCTGATACGGCTGCTGCCGCTCTTTTTAACAGACGTCGTGACAGGAGCCGTTTCCTCCATGGTGTTCCACTCGCCGCACTGCGGGCATTTTCCGTACCATTTTGCGCTCTCGTAGCCGCACGCAGCGCATACAAAAACTGTTTTATTTTTTGTCGCCATTTAAACTTCCTCACAAATACCCAGTAAGATCACATAAGCAAAGGCCTGCTGATACGACGGCTGCTGCAGCCTTTCGTTTTCCGCACGGTTGCTCATAAAGCCGCATTCAATCATCACAGACGGTACCGACGCGCGATAAAGGATATAATAGCTATCGTCCGACGCCTTGTTTTCACGTTCATTATCCGGTTGCAAAAACAGCTTTGTCTGTGAAAGAATACTGTCCGCCAGCTGCTTACTTTCCGCTGTATTGGCGGAATACCAGATCTGCGTCCCCCACTCTTTTTCCTGTTCAAAATGGTTTTGGTGAATGGAGATCAGCACCGAGGACGGGATACTGTTCACAAAATCCAGCCGGTTATAAAGATCGGAACGCGAACGGTCGCTGTCAGGCGGATAATATTCATAATCGCCGTCACGGATCAGCACAGCATGAATTCCGCACACATTCAGAAAGTCGTACAGATCCTTCGCAATGGCCAGGTTGATGTCCTTTTCGGGCGTACCGTCTATACCGACCGTTCCTGCGTCACGGCCGCCGTGTCCGGCGTCGATCACGACGGTATAACGGGAGCTTACCTGCCGTGCGCTGACCGGCTTTTCCGCCCTGACAAAGGCGTGCAGTCCCAAGGCAGCGGCCACCGTAAATAAAACAGCCGCCAAAATACAATACGTTCGCTTAATGTAAATCATACTGAATTATATTATTAACCCTGCCAATATTATAACCTATCCTCAAAAAGTAATCAATATTAAGTTGATTTTATTTCACGAAAGGGATATAATCAGTACTATAACAATGCAGAGGTGACAGTATGAAAATCGTAAACCTAGAGGGCTATACAACGAACCCGGGCGATCTTTCCTGGGAGCAGTTCAAGCAATACGGCGAGCTGGTCGTGTATGACCGCACCAAGCCGGAGGAGATCGTAGAGCGCGCCAAGGACGCCGACGTGCTTTTTATCAATAAAAGCATCATTACTGCGGAGCTGCTGGATCAGATGCCGAAGCTGAAATATGTCGGCTTGCAGTCTACCGGCTTTAATGTGATCGACTGTGCGGCGGCACGGGAGCGCGGTATCACCGTTTCTAACATTCCTGCCTATTCCACGAATGCGGTAGCCCAGCTGGTGTTTGCGTTTATTTTGCAGATCACTAACAAGGTAACGCTGCACTCCGATGCCGTCCATCAAGGTGAATGGACGACCTGTCACGACTTCTGTTTCTGGAAAGCGCCGCTGACGGAGCTGGACGGCAAGGTACTTGGTATCATCGGCTTTGGCTCGATCGGGCAGCGCGTCAGCCGTATTGCGCAGGCCTTTGGCATGAAGGTGCTGGTTTCGACGCCGCATCCGCAGCCGGAACGCTATCCGGATGTTGACTTTGTGCCGCTGGACGAGCTGTTTCGTATGAGTGACGTCATCACCTGTCACTGTCCGCTGACGCCGCAGACAGAAAATCTGATCAACGCTGACGCCATCGCGCTGATGAAGCCGAGCGCGATTTTGATCAACACCTCGCGCGGTCCTGTCGTCGATGATTTGGCGCTTGCGGAGGCGCTGAACGAAGGAAGGCTGCAGGCAGCCGGCGTGGATGTTTTGCGCACGGAACCGCCGCAGGCAAGCAATCCCCTGCTCCACGCGAAAAACTGCTTTATTACGCCGCACATCGCCTGGGCCGGCTATGAAACGCGCGCCCGTTTGCAGCGCATTTTAGAGGAAAATTTAAAAGCCTTCCTCGCCGGTCATCCGCAAAACGTTGTTAATTAGTATACAAAAGCAATGTGCTTGTATAAAAAAGCCATCCGGATGACGGGTGGCTTTCTCTTTTTCGTTTATTTGTTATTCTTTTTTCTGATTGCGAACACGATTCGCCACCAGATGGCGCCGACGATCGCATAAGTAAGCGTAAAGAAGATCAATCCGGCGATATCGTAGTTGTCCATCACGCCGTCGTCCGCAAAGGTCAGACCGAGCATGAGCAGCCAACCGGCGCACAGCACCGTGAATATGATAAAACAAATCTTGTTGATCAGTGCGCGCTTACGCTGCTTGGGCGGCTGACGGAACGGCGACTTGTAGGTCGTTTTCTTTCCGTAAACCTCCTTCATATAGCGGTACAGCGCTGCGCGCGCCCCCTGCTCCTCCGGCTTGTAGTAGGCAAAATCGTACGCCTCATAGATCGCGTCGAACATTGCCTTGTCCGGCTCGCGCTCGCGCAAGAATTGCAGCAAATCCTCCATAAAGTATTTGTTCAGCAATAACGCTTTCACGGACGACGCTCGGAACATCGCCTGATAGTCCGCGGGCTTTGCCCATTTATAATAGTAATCATACAGCGCATGAATCACCGTATTCGGCCTTGCCGGCACCACCCGCACAGCGGGTTCCTCCGACGTCTGCGCTGCTGTTTTCGGCGTGCTTTCCTGTGGGTTCAGGATCGCTTGAATGACCTGCAGCATACGGTCAAACGCTCTCTCACGGTTTTCATACGCCGGATAGCGCTGAATGTTGGAAAGGTAAAAGTTAAATTCATCCTTCAGCGCGCAGTTTTCCAGCATAAACGGCAGTATGGTTTTGCCGTGATTGATCGCCGTGTCCAGCTCCTTCGGCACCCACTGCGACGTTTGTGTGGCAGCTGAGAGCACGAGCACAAATACTTTGCAGGCGCGGATCGCTGCCGGTATCTCCACCGCATAGCTGGAGCCGCCGGGAATGCTGTCCGGCGCCATCCAACAGGAAATGCCGTTCTCCTCGAGCTGCTGCTTGACCCAAGACGCCGCCTCGATTTCCTCTGATTTATAGCTGATAAAAATATCCTTCATCTTGTTTCTCCGTCACTATGGCTGCGTTCACTTATCCCTGTAATGAGCACTTCTTCCAGCTGACCGCTTGCTGTCTCTAAATCATCAGACAGGACGGTTAAGCGATAGTCCAGTAAGGTCTCCATGGCTTTTTGCTGATCGAGCGGTATGCTGAAAAGATAAAGATTTACGGCCTTATTTGCAAAGGCGTCATAGTCAACTGCCTCATTGTAATCCGCAACAAGGCTTGAGAAGTCGTAGTCACTCAGGAATGAATAATCGATCTGATTACCGTAGATCGCTAGCGTACTGTAAGTCACCTGCGGCAGCGTAAGGTCGGTGATAGCATTATTGCTCAGATCAAGATAGATTGAATCCGTCGTATTTAAGATGTCAAACAGTGCGTCCGTTTCGCTCAGGCTGTTATCCGAAAGAATCAGCGTACTTAATGCATGACAGGTTTGCAGCGGTGACAGATCGTCGATCAGATTACCGCTGGCGGATAAAGTCGTTAAACCGATTATGTTTTCTATGCCGTCCAAAGAGTTCAAGCGGTTGTTGTTAACTGACAGACTCTCCAGCAATGTACAATCCGCAAGCTCCTCCAGACTCTGCAGACCGTTACCGTCCACCGACAAATCAAACAGCGTTCCGGCCGATTTTGCCAGCTCTGAAAACTTGGTCAGCTGATTTTGGTTGAGCGATACCGTTCTCAGCAGCGTGCAATTGGCAATCCCGTTAAGCGAGCTGATTGCATTACCGTCCGCATACAGCTCTGTCAGCTCGAGCGCGTATTCCAACCCTTCGAGCGAAGTCAACGCGTTTTGGCTGACGTTGAGCACTGACAGTATCGGTAAGCCGGACAGTGGTGCCAGCGAAGTGATATTGTTCTCTGAAAGGTCTAAGGTTTGGAGCGACGACAAGCCGGCAAGGAAGTTAATATCCGTCAGATTATCACCATGCAGCGACAGCGTACCGAGCGACGTCGCATCGCTCAAAAACGAAAAGTCCGTAATCGCCGTATTGTCCAGCTTGAGCGTATAGATATGATCGAGCAGCGGCAGCATAAACGTCGGATCGCTGATCGGATTACCGCTGAGATCCAATTCCCCTATCTCGGAAAAGCTCAAGTTGACGTTGCTCAGCCATTCGTCCGTTACGCCGCAGTTCGTGACCGTTACGCTGTCGATCTGCAGCTGCATCAGTGATGTAAATACCGTCGCACTTAGCTGACAGTCATTGAGGCTCACGCTGCTCAGATGCTTCATTTTGCCAAGTGTGTTAACGTCCTTCTCTGTCAGCTCGACCTCCTCTAGCGCCACCCAGTGGCTGGAACGCGAGCGTTTCTCGCCTGCGATCGTAACGCGGTCGGCAGCATTAACGATCAAAGGGATCGCAATCACCAGCACCAGCAAGCCGATGATCACACCTAGCACAATGCGTAAGCCGCGCTTGCGCTTCTTTTTCTTATTAAGCGACGCATTGTCTGCCGCCGTGTTTTCATCCTTCTTATTTCTTTTCTCTTTTTTTACCTTTTTCTTCTTGGTCGGCTGCGATCTTTCTTCTGCCGGTTCTTCTTCGATCGGCTGCGGCTCTTCCTTTGCCGAATACGGATCATCCGATGCCGTGAACGACAGCACGGAGGTTGTCGACGCATCAGCCTTGGCGGACGGCTCGGTCGCGCGCGGAGTAATCACAACCGGATGTATGAACGCGCTGATGTCCTTTACCATCGCGGCTAACGCCTCTTCCTTGTCCTCATACGCCGGATAGCGCTGGATATTGGAGAGGTAAAAGCCGAATTCGTCCTTCAGCTCACAGTTTTCGAGCACAAAGGGCATGATCTTTTTCTTATGATTGATCGCCGTGTCCAGCTCCTTCGGCACCCACTGTGATTCCTGCGTTGCCGCTGAGAGCACGAGCACAAATACCTTGCAGGCACGGATCGCCGCCGGTATCTCCACCGCATAGCTGGAGCCGCCGGGAATGCTGCCCGGTGCCATCCAGCAGGAGAAGCCCTTAGCCTCCAGCTGATGCTTGACCCATTTCGCTTCCGCGATTTCTTCTGATTTATAGCTGATAAAAATATCCTTCATCTTGTTTCTCCGTTGTCCCCTGGTGCAGGCTTCTTAGCCTGTCTCTTCTTCATTATAACACGAATGACCCGGTAAAGTAAATAGCCTAATAATACGCCAAAAGTATTTAACATGACGTCGTTGAGGTCGGTTACCCTGTCAAAGAAAAGCTGAGAGGACTCAATGAACACCGACAGCAGACAGCCAAACAGCACCGTCAGCTTACCGTACCGACGGAACAACACTGGAAACAGTACGCCGTAAGGGATAAACAGCAGGACGTTGCCGCCGATATTCCGCACGACCTCCGACAGCTGACCGAGCGCCAGCATCCACTGTATCCATCCGATCGGGAAACCGATATATATGACAGTGTTCTCACGGTTCGGCAAGCGGTAAGGATTAACGGAAAAATCGAGGTGTAAAATGCTGTCCGGCAGCACCGTCTGTGACAGCACCGCCGCGAGATATACGAAGAAAAGCACGCACAGCACTTCCCTTTTCCAGTCAAAGCGCCGCGTCTTGCGGTATACAATGAAGCGTGAAAGCAGGATAAACGGGAGCGCAATAAGACAGGGCAAGCCCATTGCCCTGAGATAACCGCCGATCATGCGCATCACTTCGCCCATCCGTCTCACCTGCCATTTTGAGCGATCCGCCCTTAATGAAGAAAAAGCAGGTTACATGAACCTGCTTTTTGGTGCCGGCGGCGGGGGTCGAACCCGCACCCTGTTGCCAGGACCGGATTTTGAGTCCGGCACGTCTGCCAATTCCATCACGCCGGCAAAGCACCTTACTTAGTATATTGATTTTTTGTCCGTTTGTCAATACAATTGGCGCAAAATTTTACTTGACAAGCACTGAAAAATAGGATATGATAATTACCGATGTGCTGGTGTGGCGAAATAGGCAGACGCAAGGGACTTAAAATCCCTCGGTAGTAATACCGTACCGGTTCAAGTCCGGTCACCAGCACCATGCCGTTGCGATAATTTGTTCGTGACGGCTTTTTATTTATGTTATTTTCTTATAACGAGGATTGAGCGAATACAGCCTTGAAAACGTTGGGCTAATGCGGTATAATAGGCTTAACAGTTAGCGAACGCTAACAAGCCGTTCACCCGTGCCGTGACCGGTAAGAAGCACTTGTTTTACATCATTAAAAGGAAGGAAGCGCCATGAGCACCAGAAAAGATGAGATCAGAAAAGCCTATCACACGCTCGGAAAGCAGGGCAATTTCTATGACGGGATGATCACCTGCTCTTCACCCTCCGGCAAAGCTGTCTGTAAGCTGGTATGGGATATGAACGAGGAGGAAAATGACCGGTATTTGGAATACGCCCTATCCGGTATTCCCGAGGATTTTTCGGGCAAGCTCCTGGAGGTGCCCGTCGGTACCGGTATCTTGACGATGCCGCTCTATCGCCTGCTGCCTAAGGCAGAGATCACCTGCCTTGACTACTCTGAGGACATGATGGCGCGCGCCGCAGCAAGGGCAACGGATATGGGTATTCAGAATGTATCGTTCCAGCAGGGAGACGTCGGCCGTCTGCCGTTTGCGGATAACACCTTTGATGTCGTGCTGTCACTCAACGGCTTCCATGCGTTTCCGGACAAGGACGCTGCCTTTGCCGAGACCTGCCGCGTGCTGAAGCCGGGAGGCGTCTTTTGCGGCGCATTTTACATTCAGGGCGAGGTAAAGCGGACAGATCGCTTTATCCAAACGCTCTACACCAAGGCCGGCTATTTTACGCCGCCTTATGAAACGGCAAGCTCTTTAAAGAAACGGCTCGAAAAGCTTTATGCCGAGGTCAACCTGCGCACCGTTAAGGCAGAAGGTACTTTTGTCTGCCGCAAGGCGAACGAATAAAGCATACCTGCTATACAAAATCAGCCCGACGTTAAGCCGGGCTTTTTTGATGAAACGATCCTCTTTCTTTGTTATTCTTGCCCGAAGTGGGACTCGTACCATTCGAGGAACTTGAATTTGACAGTGATGTCGCTGTCCTCTATGAACGCCTGCTCCTGCTTTGTGAGCACGCCGTCAAAGCCGTCTGCGCAGGCGGAAAGACACACCGACGGAAACATCACGCACCACCAGTTATGCCCTTCCCCTTTGCCTAAGATAATTTTAAGGCAGCGGTACCGTCCGGCCGGCAGCGTATAATTTTCGTAATACCGCGTATCAAAATATTCCTTGCCGATCACGGCGCGCGCCGTATACGCCAGTCCATTGTCATCAAGGACTGCCTGCGCCGTATCCGTCAGCTCCTGCAGATGCGCTTTGGTGACAGCGACCGCTTCTGACAAGGAACGGCAGTCGGCATAGAGCGGCGCGGCCTGTAATAGCAGCGCGTCACGAACCATCAGCTTCACCTCCTGATCTTCTTCCCCGTCGCTGTTGGCTAAGATATGCAGCCGGAATACCTTGTCCGCAATGCGCTCCCCTGTTGCTACGAGCGGTGCGGCGGCACCGTAGAGCAGCAAGAGGCACAGCAGCACCGGTACAAATATCCTTACGGTTTTCTTCATAAAAATAACCTGCCTTTCATTTTCATGATGGACAGGTTTTTTTGATTTTATTCCTCAATTTTCACAATTTTACAGCCGCTTGGCCGCGGTGTGCAAACAATAATATCCTTCGCGAGCGGTGACAGCGCCGCGGCGGCAGCCTCTGCGTCGGCCTTATTTTCAAAAAGCCCGAAAACCGTCGGACCGGAACCGCTCATACAAGCGCCGAGCGCACCGTGCGACCGCATCGTTTCTTTAATATAAATACGTTCCGGCACCTCAATAAACTGCTCAAAAACATTTTCCATGCGCGCAGCAATCGCCTGCAGGTCGCGCGCCTGCACGGCGCACAGCATCCCGAGGCAATCAGGCGCGTGTTCCTTGCCGAATTCGTCAAACTGCGCAAAAGCAGCGCCGGTATTCACGCCCTGATCAGGCTTTGCAAGGACAATATAACAGCGCCTGAGCGGTTTCACCGGTGAGAGGATCTCCCCGATCCCCTGCGAAAGCAGCGTACCGCCCGTCAGGCAAAACGGCACATCCGCACCGATCTTTACACCGGTAGCACAAAGCTCCCGTGCCGTCAGTCCCGTACCGTAGATCTCATTCAGCGCCGTGAGTACCGCTGCGCCGTCAGCACTGCCGCCGGCAAGACCGGCCGCGTGCGGTATCCGCTTTTGGATCGTGATGCGCAGACCGCGGCTCGTTTTGCGTATCTTATAGTCGCTGAAAAAAGCCTCCGCTGCCTTATAAGCGATATTATGTTCATCGGTGGGAACATCGCTGTCATCACAGAAAATCGTGATATTCCTGCCCTTGACGCGCTCTACCGTGACGGTATCGTACAGCCCGACGCTTTGCATCAGCATGAACAGGTCGTGATAGCCGTCCTTGCGCAGTGCGCAGATGTCCAGCAGCAGGTTGATTTTGGCATAAGCCTTAACGGTTACCTTCATGTTGCAGCTCCTCTACGAATTCACCGATCCGTCTGATCGCTTCTTTTATATTTTCAATCGAATAGCAATACGAAACGCGGATAAAGCCCTCGCCGCAGTCACCGAAAGCATTCCCGGGCACCACGGCAACGCGCTTGCTCTTGATAAGCCGTTCACAAAATTCCTCTGACGACAGGCCGGTGGAACGGATACATGGGAACACATAAAACGCCCCCATCGGCTCAAAGCAATCCAGCCCGATCTTACGGAAGCCGTCGACGGTGTAACGGCGGCGCATATCGTAATCAAGCTTCATCTTTTTGATATCTTCATCACCGTTACGCAGCGCGTCGATCGCGGCGTACTGTGAGTTCGTCGGTGCGGACATGATCGCAAACTGGTGCAGCTTTGTCATCTGCTTGATGATCGGCGCAGGGCCGAGCGCATAGCCCAGCCGCCAGCCTGTCATGGAATAGGTCTTTGAAAAGCCGTTGATCACGATCGTGCGCTCCTGCATCCCATAGATGGAGGCGATCGAGGTATGTCCCTCCTCGGTATAGGTCAGCTCGCTGTAGATCTCGTCAGAAATGACCATAATATCCTGTTCTATGATGATCTGAGCAATGGCCTTCAGCTCCGCCTCGTTCATCACCGCACCGGTCGGATTGTTCGGGAACGGCAGGATGAGGATCTTTGTTTTGTCCGTGATCGCGGCACGGAGCGCCTCCGGCGTGAGCTTAAAGCTGTCCTCCTGCTTTGTTACAAGCGGCACAGCCACACCGCCGGAAACCTCTACGATCGGCTTATAGCAGACGAAGGACGGCTCTACGATCAGCACCTCATCGCCCGGTTCGGTCATCGCGCGGATCGCCATATCAATACCCTCGCTGCCGCCGACGGTGACAAGCACCTCGCTTTGCGGATCGTATTTCACTAAAAATTTTCTGGCGTAATATTTTGAAATCTCGTCACGGAGCTCAATCAGACCGGCGTTAGCGGTATAGCGCGTTTTGCCCTGCTCCAGAAAGTCAATACCGTACTGACGGATATGCCACGGCGTTTTGAAATCCGGCTCGCCCACGCCAAGAGAGATCACGTTATCCATCTCCTCCGCAATGGCAAAAAAGCGGCGGATACCCGACGGCTTCACCGCCACGAGCGAACGGTTTAAGAACTTATCGTAATTCATCACAGTGAGATAGTCCCCCTGTCGTCTTTTTCAGCGGTGATGAACGGAACGCCCTGCTCCTTGTAGCGCTTGAGGATAAAATGCGTTGTCGTTGACACGACGTCCTCGAGCGGAGACAGGCGCTTTGCGACGAACATCGCGACCTCCTGGAACGATTTGTCGTTCACGAGCACGCAGAGGTCATAGCCGCCGCTCATCAGGTAGATGCTCTCCACCTCATCAAGGCGCGCAATACGCTCAGCGATATTGTCAAAGCCGTGGCCAAACTTCGGCTGAACCTTAATTTCAATCAGCGCGGTGACGGTCTGCGCCAGCGCCTTATCCTTGTCGATGATTGCACGGTAGCCCTTGATGATACCGGTATCCTCGTATAGCTTGATCTGTTCCGCTACCTCCTCCTCGGTGACGCCGAGCAGCACCGCCAGCTCGGCATTGCTGAGCCGCGGATTATTTTCTAATAAATAAAGTAATCTGTCCATCATTTTTCCTTTCTTATCTGATCGGCATCAGCCACGGCTCACGGTGTACAAAAATCGTGAAATGCTCGTAGCCGCACGCCTGTAACATTTCGTATCCCTTGTCGATATTTAAGCAGACCTTCTCCGCCTGATGCGCGTCCGTGCCGACCGTGACGTACTTGCCGCCGAAGTCGTGGAAGCGCTGCAGGATCGAAAGCGGCGGCATCGTTTCGTGATGATGCGCCTGCAGCGACGAGAGGTTCAGCTCCAGTGCTTTTTTATTGTATACCAGCGTTTCCAGTATCGCGTCGATCACTTCGCTGTACTTTGTGAGGTCAACCGGCTTGCGATACTTTCCGACGATGTAGCGCAGCGGATAGGTCAGGTGCGCCAGTACGTCAAAATAATTCCACTTGGCGAGCGCCAGCTCCGCTTCAAAATAGGTCTGCAGCAGCTTATCCACGTCCAGCTCATTGTAATTCAAAAAATAGAAATCCGGCTGATTTTCCAGATTATGGATAGAGCCAAGCACGACGTCATAGTTAAAATTATCCAGGAGCTTTTCGCTCTCCTCCTTGCGGTAGATCGCCTGCCCCAGCTCGATACCGCCGAGCACGGCTATTTTCCCCTTTACGCCGAGCTTCGCGTCCACAAAGCCGTCAAGCTGCCTGGCGACTAAGCTGTCCACGTCGAGCTTCGGATCGTCAATATCGCAGTGGTCGGTGATCGCAATCCCGATACCGCCGTGCGCGATCGCGCGCTCACAGAGCGCCAAACAGCTGTCCTCTCCGTCAAAGGAAACGTCAGAATGGGTATGTAGATCGATGATATTTTCGTATTTCATAGCGTACCTCGCTTCTAAATCACCCTATCATACCATAAATCACAGGAAAATAAAATATAATTTTACAGTTTTTAAAAGATAATTTATCTTATTTATTGAAAAAACGCGTGATCTTTGTTATAATTCTAACGAATTTTTGATTTCTTATCATTTTCTACTACTATTTTAAAAACTGCGGAGGAAAACACTATGCGCGCAATCATCACCGTTGTCGGCAAGGATATGGTCGGCATTTTGGCTAAGGTATCCGGTATCTGTGCCGAAAATAACGTCAATATCATCGAGGTCACTCAGTCGATCATGCAGGAGCTGTTCTGTATGATCATGATGGCGGACACGTCCGGCAGCAGCGTACCGTTTACGGAGCTGGCGGAGCAGCTTGAGCAGCTTGGCAAGGACAACGGCCTTGTTATCCACGCCATGCGCGAGGATCTCTTTAACTCCATGCACAGAATATAGGAGGCGCTGCTTTGATTAACACATTCGATATATTAGAAACGATCCGCATGATTCAGGACGAATGTCTTGACATCCGTACCACGACGATGGGCATTTCTCTTTTGGACTGCGGCGACACGGATATTGACCGTTCGTGCCAAAAAATTTACGATAAGATCTGCCGCAGGGCGGAGCACCTCGTAGCGGTCGGTGAAGGCATTGAAAAGGAATACGGTATTCCGATCATCAATAAGCGCGTCAGCGTGACGCCCATCGCGATCATGGCCGGTATCAGCGGCGGTGATCCGGTGAAATACGCCTTAACGCTCGAAAAAGCGGCGCAGACGATCGGCGTCAACTTTATCGGCGGTTATTCCGCACTGGTGCAAAAGGGCTTTGCAGCCGGTGATCTGGCGCTGATGGAGTCCATACCGGAGGCGCTGGCGGCGACGGAGCACCTTTGCTCCTCGGTGAATATCGGCTCTACGAAGGCCGGCATCAACATGGACGCCGTCAAGCTGATGGGTCAGCAGGTGAAAAAAGCCGCTGAGTTAACTGCAGCGCAGAACTGTATCGCCGCCGGTAAGCTCGTCGTTTTCTGTAACGCACCGGAGGATAATCCGTTCATGGCAGGCGCCTTCCACGGCGTGAGCGAGCCGGACTGCGTGATCAACGTCGGCGTATCCGGTCCCGGCGTTGTCCGCGCCGCCGTGGCAAAATACCCCGATTATTCGATTAACGAGATCGCTGAGCTGATCAAAAAGACAGCGTTCAAGGTCACGCGCATGGGTCAGCTTGTCGGTACGCTTGCGAGCGAGCGGCTCGGTGTGCCGTTCGGTATCGTCGATCTTTCCTTAGCGCCGACACCGGCGGTCGGTGACTCCGTGGCGCATATCTTGGAGGAAATCGGTCTGGAACAGTGCGGCGGCGCCGGTACGACGGCGTGCCTGGCGATGCTCAACGACGCTGTGAAAAAGGGCGGCGTTATGGCTTCCTCCAGCGTCGGCGGCCTGTCCGGTGCCTTTATTCCGGTTTCGGAGGACGCCGGCATGATCGCGGCAGCGCGCAGCGGCGCACTATCCATTGAAAAGCTGGAAGCGATGACAGCCGTCTGCTCCGTCGGTCTGGATATGATTGTCGTCCCCGGCGACACGACGCCGGAGGTCATCAGCGGTATCATTGCGGACGAAGCGGTGATCGGTATGGTCAATGGCAAGACGACTGCCGTCCGTATCATTCCGGCGATCGGCAAAACCGTCGGTGAGGAGCTGGAATTCGGCGGTCTGCTCGGCAGCGGTCCGGTCATGGCGGTCAATACGAAATCACCGGCGATCTTTATCAACCGCGGCGGCAGGATTCCGGCACCGCTCCACTCCCTCAAAAACTAAACGTTTGTATAAATATAGCTCCCTGTTCAGTTCAGGGAGCTTTTCTTATTCCTATTCGTTTTTATTGAAAGATAGTATCTTATGTTAACTATTCGTCTGTATCTTCACCGCCCGCGTACTGGTTCAGCGATATGCCGACGCTGTCCTCGCCGTCCGCAAGATATTGGTATTCTTCCTTGAGTTCCCCTGCCTCCTCCGCGACGATAACACCGTTCACGAGCCGCGCCTTGCCGGTGATATGGTGATAGATGGAGTCGTACTCGTACTCGACGGATTTGAGGCGCTCGCCGTCGTCTGCCGTTTCATAATACCGCGCCGTCACCGTGCCGCCTCTGTCGACAATATCCTTTTCCAGACGCTGCCACCCGTAAACCTCGGTGGCGGCATACGCGGTGAAGCCCGAAAGCGCTGCCGTCAGCAGTACCACCACCGCCAGTACCATGGTTTTTTTCAGTAGAAAATTCTTTGCTTTTTGCTGCTTTTTCGGTATCGCCGTGAGCGCCAGCAGCGTCTCCTCGGACGGCGTCAGCTGGCGCATTACCCTGTTATAACTCGTCACAGTAATCATCTCCTAACATCGTTTTTAAATGGGCTCTGGCTCGTCTGAGCCGTGTTTTTACGGTTGCTTCCTTCGTACGGAGCGTGGCGGCAATTTCGCTGATCTGATAGCCCTCAAAATAAAACAGATGGATCGCAACCCTCTCTTTTTGCGGCAAGCGCATGACGGCAGCTAGTAGGTCGTAATCCGCATCTTTGTCTAACTGATAAGCATTTTGACACGCCGCCAGCGACACGGTGCGCCGCCGGAAGGGCGAACGCAGATAACTTTTACATTCGTTCACGCAAACGCGCGTCAGCCACTTTTGCATCGACACTGCGTCCTCAAAGCGTTCCTGACGGTTCCACAGCTTGATGAAGGTGTTTTGCAAAATGTCGTTCGCGTCGTCCGCACAGCGCGTATACGAAAGCGCCAAGGAATACAGCCGTGCGCTGTTTTCCGACACAGCGGCGGTAAACGCTGCTTCGGTCATCGTCTCACCCCTTTCACTACTATAACGCTGCAGCCAGCCAAAAGGTTTCATTTATTTTACATTTTTTTGCAAAAAAAGAAAGCCCCGTCGGAACGGGGCTTATGTCATTTTAGTCGAACAGGATCTCGTCGTCATGGAACGTAAGCGGCTCGTACTTACCGTTATTGTTCACATAAACGGAAGAGAGCTTCACGGAAACAGCATACGTCTTGCTGCCGGCGGTGAACACATAACAGTCGGAATGGTTCACGTTGACGATATTCGAGGTGTAATTGATCGAACCGGTGGACGGGTCGCTGCTGTAGCCAAGCTGGCTCCAGTTATCGTGCAGCACCTGCTTGAGCAGTACCTTCGCCTCCGCTACGCTGTAGTCCGGCGTGGTCGTGATCTCGTGAGGATTGCTGTAACGCTCATAAACAGCGGCAGTACCGGCCTCGGTTGTTTCCTCCGCAGGGCCTACGTAAGACGGCGCTACATAACCGAACCACATCACGAGGAAATAAACCAAGCACCAGATCAGCAGGATCAAAAGAATCAGGCTAATAATTCTCTTTACCTTGCCGCCGCTGGCTGCTGCAAAAGCTTCCTCCTGGGTCGGGGTCGGGATCGGCGTATACGGCTTGCCTTTTTTATTGGCTTTCTTCTCGCCTTTTGCATTTTTCTTATCAATGTTCTTACAAAGCTTCGCATACTGAGCGGCCTGGCTCTTTTCGAGCTTGGCGGCTTTTTTGGCGGCTTTCTTTTCTTTTTTAGCAAGTTTTGACTCTTTACTCAAGGCAGTCCCCTCCTTATACGTATGAATAAAGTATACCATCATTGTCTTAAAAATTCAACAAAAATTTTGAATATATTCCCTGATTTTTGTGAACAAACTGTAAATATTCGACGGCAATTCATGCAACGGCCACAAAACATTGTATAATGAATAACAAATTATACTAATATGTTATTAATTAAGGAGTGGTTCACGTGAAGGAATTCCTCGATCGGGTGCTGCAGCTGTATCACGAGTACCGCACGGTCATCAACATCGCGCTCGGCGCCGTGATTTTTCTGCTGTTCCTCTTACTGCGTAATAAGCTGGCGAAGGCTGTCACGCATGTTTTAGAAAAACTGATTAAGAATAACGAGGATCGCCGCAAGGCGCTGACGCAGGCGCTGTATCGGCCGCTGTCCGTCTTTTTCTTTGCACTTGGGCTTTTCTTAGCGGTTTATCTGAATATCCGCAGCGCCGCGATCGTCAAATGCTTTAAGATCGCCGTGATCCTGCTGATCTGCTGGATGCTGCTCAATTACCTTTCCGGCAACCTGTTTAAGCTCCTGCATGCGGACGACAGCGACAAGATCAACCTGACCGCCGTGCGCTTTATCTCGAATATCTGTAAGGTGCTGGTTACGGCGCTGGCCATTGTGATGATCGTCAGCGAGCTCGGTTATAATATCAACGGGCTGATCACCGGCATCGGCGTCGGCGGACTGGCGGTTTCGCTGGCGGCGCAGGACGCGGTATCGAACCTGATCAGCGGCTTTATTATCGTGCTGGAAAAACCGTTCAAGGTTGGCGATTTTGTCAAGCTTGGTGACACAGTCGGCACCGTCGAGGACGTGGCCATGCGCTCCACGAAGCTGCGCACGCTTGACGATATGCTCGTCACGATACCGAACTCCTCGATCACCGCCGCGCCGATCATTAATTACAGCAAGATCAGCCACCGCCTGATCGACCTGGAATACGGCCTGACCTACGACACACCGAACGACGTGCTGACGCGCTGTGCGGACGAAATCAAGGACTTTCTCACGCACGATGATGAGATACTCCCCTCGCCCGTCCGCGTGGAATTTGAGCGGATGGACGACTCTGCGCTGGTGTTTAACGTGTTCTGCTACACCACGCAGGCAGATGTGCACGAGTATAAGCGCGTGCTCGGCCGCGTCAACTACCGGATCAAGGAGCTTGTCGAGCAAAACGGCGCTTCCTTCGCCTTCCCCTCCACCAGCGTCTATATCGAAAAGAAATAGCCGCCGGGTTCGTTTTATCAATCAACCGTCATTCTGCATTATGCCTTATAAATTCTGCATTCAACATTCTGCATTATGAATTATGCATTATGAATTATGCATTATGAATTATGCATTATGAATTATGCATTATGAATTAAAAAAGCCCTTGCTTTCGCAAGAGCTTTTTTAATGGAGGCACCACCCAGATTTGAACTGGGGATAAAGGTTTTGCAGACCTCTGCCTTACCCCTTGGCTATGGTGCCGTGCCACAAGTTACTGGTGTATTATAATATAGATGAAAAGAATTGTCAAGACTTATTTCGGGAATATTTTTCTATCAAGAGGAGACCTTCACTTCTAACATCATATATTGCTTGACTCGATTGATACAAAATGCTACAATGAGGTTGCCAAATATAGTCACAAGTAAATAAGAAGTGTCAACACCGTATGCTTTTTTATCCCTTGACAAAAATGCATGCTCTTATTTGCATACGGTATGACTATATCTATGTGACTATGTTTGGCGACAGTTGGAGTTATGTGTTTTTTGTGCGTAGCTTCGGCTGCGCACTTTTTATTTCTGCACGACAGCAAAGCATTAAGGAGGAATCATTCATGAGATGTCAGCATTGCGGAATTAATAACAAAGACACCAATACCGTTTGCGAGGTCTGCGGCGCACCGCTCGGTAATACAGTGCTCGGTGATACAGCGGTTGTTAAACCACCGAAGCGAATATGGAAAAAGGGCGAAGTGATTACACTGATTGCTATGTTTGCCATTATTGCAGCTTTCTTATTTTTTACGTTTTTCTATTGTGTTATCTCGCCTAGACAGGCGCGTTCCGCCATGGAGGCCGCTTTAGACAGTAAGGACGTTGTAGCGGCAACAGCCGTTTGCGAAAAATATTGCAATACCGACACGAACCGTAATAGCAGTAATCCTTCTCCCGCAGCAAAAGTCACTCAAGAAATATTAAACGATTTCTTTGATCAGGCTTATGCGGATGTCAACAATTATTCAATAGATGAGTTTAATGAGCTCCTGATGGCGGATTACGGCAATCTTTTGGATACCGGCAACGGTTATCTGATTCAAACAGCAAAGCAAAGCGGAATCGTACATCATGTACATGATATATCATATCTGATGGAGTCTAAAAACAATATCCTAACGGGAATGGATTATTATTATACCGGCGACTGGGAGAACGCGATCGCCAATCTTTCTCATGTAAACATGAGCGACAGCTGGTATGATACCGCGCAGGAAATGCTCCAACAGGCAGAAGATAATTACTTCTCTGATAAAATAGAAGCCATCAACACATTGATCGAAAGCGGTGATTATGAAACCACGGAAGCAAAAATTGATGACATCAACTTGTCCGATCTGTCAGAGGCAAATGTAGAAAAAGTGAATGATCAGCTTTACAAGATCTACGATGCAAAGCTTTCTGCAATCGATAATTATATTGAAACCGGCAATACAGAGGAAGTAAGCCGATACATTACCTCATTGAAAGATAATCTGTCTGTCCAAGGACAGGAGCGGCTAGCGCAAGCGGTAACCAGAAAAGCTAATGAATACCTGACAAAGGCAGACGAAGCGCTGAGAAGTAATGAAAGACAGGCAGCCTACAATCATGCGCTATCTGCTCAGGCGCTCCGTCCGGACGATGAAGCAATCGTCGAAAGTGTTGCATATTACCAAGCGTACTTGCCCTTTGAGCTGCACCGTGAAAAAAATCATTTGAGCATTGAAAACCACAATAAGGTATATGTATATTACTCCGTAGATAACTGGGACAAGCTGACAGCAAACGACGGCACCGTTATGCCGGAGCCGGTCGGTATAGGCTACTGCGCAACATCAGTTGACTCCTCACTTGTGACAGTGACATATAAATTAGGTGGAGCATATAATGATGTGACAGGTACTGCCTTTATTCCCTCTTCTTTTAAAAACGATGAACAGACAGGCTACTTTATCATCTACGGCGACGGCAAAAAGCTGTACACCTCTACTACCTTTACAAAAAATGTATTGCCTCAGGCATTCTCCGTCGATGTATCAAACATAGATATACTGACAGTAGAATATTACGGTTCTAACGCCGGTTGGGGCGGCGATTATGCGGGTTATTATATCTCTAATCTCGTAGCAACCAAAAAAATTCCTGAATAAATTAACGTGATCGGAGAAGCTTAAAGGCTTTTGGCTATTCACACCGCGCAAAAAGCAACGCAGTGAAATTTTGTGCGGTGAGGAGAAAGACAACGCTTCAAGAAAAACATAAATCATCCTATTGGATGTTTGCGGATTACGAGGCTAATACACGAAAAACGAAAGCTTCCGGCTATTCACACCGCACAAAAAGCAACGCAGTGAAATTTTGTGCGGAGAGGAGAAACATTCGGAGCTGTCATTCACAAAATGATTTTCGTTTTGTGTCGACAGCGGAGGATGTTTGGACGAGAGGCTGATTCACGAAAAGCGAAAGGTTTTGGCTATTCACACCGCACAAAAAGCAACGCAGTGAAATTTTGTGCGGAGAGGAGAAACATTCGGAGCTGTCATTCACAAAATGATTTTCATTTTGTGTCGACAGCGGAG
>JAFUEH010000027.1 GCA_017463985.1 Eubacterium sp.
CACCCATCTTCGTATGTTACGGTCCGTCATTCCGTTTTCTTTTGCTATTTCAATTTGCGATTTCTCACCTGATATCACCTCTTTTGCACATTTTATTTTGAATTCAGGTGTATATTTTCTATTTGTTCTCCTTTGTATTCCTCCTTTTTATCTGATTTTACAACAAAAAAATGAAAGTGAACACTTTTTTGTGTCCACTTTCATTTTACTCTTGCACTACGGATAGACCTTTTTCGACAAGCTGAAAGCGGAACACGTGTTCCGCTTTTACATTTAGCTCATGATTATTTACACCCATTCAAAGTTATCAACACCGGCGCCGATTTCAAAATGGTATTTGACAATACCCAGATCGACCTTCAGCTCCGGACCGATCCCGACGGTTTTGGCCTTGACCTTGTAATTGTCGATCAGCTCAAATTTGAATTTTTGCTGGTTCGTCGCTGTCGGCGCCATCAGCGCATAGCGCACGCCGCGTTGAAACCACTTCGGCATTGACTGCATATCGTCGCAAACGGCTTCGCCGTCCTTTGTTTTTCTTTCCTTGCCCTGTGTTTCACCGTAGCCGAGGGCGATGACCACCGTCAGCTTTTCGTCTTTTTCAATTTGAAATGCTTCCGGTATCTTTTTATATGTCAGCGCAACCCAACAGGTATTCAGACCGAGCATCTGCGCGTCCAGCACCAGCTTTTCGCCATAGTAACCGCACAGCTCATCCAGCTTTTTGCGCTTTTTACCGACCAGCACAAAGTAATTGCTGACGTTTTGAAAGTTGCCGTAGCTGGCGAGCTTGGAGGAGAAGGCCTTCGGCTCGTTCGAAACCAGCTGAATATGCAATCCGCTTTCTGCATTGTACTGTGCCACCAGTGCCTCTAGCTTTTCTTTCACGTCCGCCTCGAGCGGCTTATCGAGGTACTGACGGACAGAATGTCTTACCTTGACTGCTTCATAAATATCCATGAAGATGTCCTCCTGCAAATCGAAATCGGGAGAGGGAATAACCCTCTCCCTTATATAGATTATCTGAACTTTTTGCGTGCGGTATAGCTGGTGTGCAGGTCATGGTGTGCCTTATGGCCGCCAAAGCCGTCATACCATTCGCTGTACAGCGTCTTGATGACAGGGGATTCGTGGCTCATTCTGAGCGGCATATCCCGATCCTGATCATAAAGTGCCTTGGCACGTACAGCCTTCAGGTCAACCGTGTCGCGGATATACTGCGGCTGAATCGGCTGACCGCCGCCGTTAACGCAACCGCCGGGACAGCCCATGATCTCAATAAAGCCGTAGCCGTTCGGGTTACCGTTCTTCAGCTGATCCATCACTTCCTTTGCAGCACCGGCACCGGAGGCAACGCATACCTTGATGTCCTGACCGGCCAGGTTGACGGTAGCTTCCTTGATGCGGTCAGTACCTCTGACAGCTTCCAGATTGATCGCTTCCGTTGCGCCGTTCAGCCAAGCATTGGCCGTACGTACTGCTGCTTCCATAACACCGCCGGTAGCGCCGAAGATCACGGCAGCGCCGGTGTCGTCACCGAGCGGAGAGTCAAATTCCTCATCCGGCAGGTTAGCAAAGTTGATGCCGAGACGGTCAAACATTCTGGCAGCTTCTCTTGTCGTGAGCGCCACGTCAACGTCCGGAACACCGGCAGCATTCTGATCGTCACGTGTGATCTCAAATTTCTTTGCCGTACAAGGCATGATCGATACAACGAAGATGTCCTTCGGGTCAATGCCCATCTTATCGGCATAATAGGTCTTGATAACGGCACCGGCCATCTGCTGCGGTGATTTGCAGCTGGATAGATGTGCCAGCAGGTCAGGATAATAGAATTCACAGAACTTGACCCAACCCGGTGAGCAGGAGGTGATCATCGGCAGTGTGCCGCCGTTCTTGATCCTGTCAACCAGCTCGTTAGCCTCCTCAACGATCGTGAGGTCAGCGCCGAAGTCGGTATCAAATACCCTGTCAAAGCCCAGTCTTCTGAGACCGGCAACCATCTTGCCCTCTACGTTCGTGCCGATCGGTAAGCCGAAGCATTCACCGATGGTGGCGCGGATCGAAGGCGCTGTCTGTACAACCACGTGCTTTGTTTCGTCAGCAAGGGCAGCCCAAACCTTGTCGGTATCGTCTTTCTCTGTCAGGGCGCCGGTCGGGCAGACGGCTGTACACTGACCGCAGGAGATACACGGTGTGTCGTTCAGCGACTTGCCGAACGGCTGACCGATCTGCGTATCAAAGCCTCTGTCGTTCGGGCCGATAACGGAGACATACTGCTCCTTACATACTGCGACGCAGCGACGGCAAAGAATACACTTGTTGTTGTCTCTGACCAGGTGCGGGGTAGAGAAGTCCTTTTCATAATGCGGCTTATCGCCGGCAAAGCTTGTCTGGTCAACGCCGTAGTCGCGGCAAAGCTTCTGCAGCTCACAGTTGGTGGAGCGCTTGCAGGAAAGACAGCTCTTGTCATGCACAGAAAGAATCAGCTCCAGCGTGGTCTTTCTGGCCTTCTGAATTTTTTCGGTGTTGGTCAGTACCTCCATACCCTCAGATACAGGATAAACACAGGAGGTAACCATTCTGAAGCCTCTGCCCTCGTTCGCTTCTACGATGCAGATACGGCAGGCACCGATTTCGTTTTTCTCTTTCATAAAGCAAAGGGTAGGAATTTCAATGCCGGTCTGACGGGCTGCATCGAGAATCGTTGAGCCGGCCGGCACACTTACCGCAATGCCGTTAATCTTTAAATTAACCATTTTCTCCATGTTACCTTGCTCCTTTCTTACTGCTTGCTGATAGCGTTGAACTTACAGTTGTTCATACATACGCCGCACTTTACGCACTTATCAGGGATAATTTCGTAGGACGGGAGCTTGTGTCCCGGAGCAGTGTAGTCAGTTTTAATAATGGTCGAGGCCGGGCAGTTTCTTGCGCACATACCGCAGCCGATACACTTATCCTTGTCGATGACAAAGGTAAGCAGGTCTTTACATACGCCGGCAGGACACTTCTTGTCCCTGACGTGCGCTTCATATTCATGACGGAAGAATTTAAGGGTCGCCAAAACCGGGTTCGGCGCTGTCTGGCCAAGACCGCAGGCAGAATTAGCCTTGATGTAGTAGCAAAGCTCCTCGAGCTTATCAAGATCCTCCATCGTGCCCTTGCCGGAGGTGATCTTGTTCAGCATCTCCAGCAGACGCTTTGTACCGACACGGCACGGGGTGCACTTGCCGCAGCTCTCGTCAACGGTGAACTCCAGGAAGAACTTGGCAATATCTACCATACAGGTGTCCTCGTCCATGACGATCAGACCGCCGGAGCCCATCATACAGCCGATAGCTGTCAGGTTATCGTAGTCGATCTCAGTATCCATCAAGGAAGCCGGAATACAGCCGCCGGACGGACCGCCGGTTTGCGCAGCCTTGAACTTTTTGCCGTTCGGGATACCGCCGCCGATGTCCTCAATGATCTGGCGCAGGGTAGTACCCATCGGAACCTCAACAAGACCGGTGTGCTTGATCTTACCGCCGAGCGCAAATACCTTCGTACCCTTAGAACGCTCTGTACCCATCGAGGCAAACCAATCGGCGCCCTTCAGAATGATCTGCGGAATGTTAGCAAATGTCTCTACGTTGTTTTCAACCGTCGGCTTGCCGAACAGACCCTTTACAGCCGGGAACGGCGGACGCGGACGCGGTTCGCCTCTGTTACCCTCGATTGAGGTCATCAGCGCAGTCTCTTCGCCGCAGACGAAAGCGCCGGCACCGAGACGGATCTGTAAATCAAAATCAAAGCCGGAATCAAAGATATTTTTACCGAGTAAGCCATATTCTCTAGCCTGATTGATGGCCAGCTGTAAACGGGCAACAGCGATCGGATATTCAGCACGAACGTAGACAAAGCCCTTCGTCGCACCGACAGCATAGCCGCAGATCGCCATGGCTTCGATAATACAGTGCGGGTCGCCCTCCAGGACGGAACGGTCCATGAACGCACCCGGGTCGCCCTCGTCGGCGTTACAGACAACGTATTTCTGATCAGCCTTATTCGGGGCGCAGAGACTCCATTTAATACCGGTCGGGAAACCGCCGCCGCCGCGGCCTCTGAGGCCTGACTTCTTGACTTCCTCGAGTACATCCTCCGGCGTCATCTCTGTCAGCACCTTGCCGAGTGCTGCATAACCGTCCATAGCGATGTATTCATCAATGTTTTCAGGATCGATAACGCCGCAGTTTCTGAGCGCTACACGGTGCTGAGCCTTATAGAAATCTGTGTCGGAAAGGGAAACGCCTTCGGTGATATCCTCTTTCGGAGCACTGGTCTCATTATATACCAAACGCTCTACGACACGGCCCTTGAGAAGATGTTCTTCAACGATCTCCTTAACGTCCTCCGGCTGTACGCTGCTGTAAAAGGTTCCTTCGGGATAAACGATAACGATCGGACCGAGCGCGCAAAGACCGAAGCAGCCTGTCTGAACGAGCTTGATCTCGCCTTGCAGGTCGTTCTTTTCAATTTGTGCTCGGAATTCCTCTTGAATCTTTTTGCTTCCCGAGGAGGTACAGCCGGTACCGCCACAGATCAGTACTTGTGAACGAATCATAAACCTAAACCTCCGCTTACTTTAAATCATCATTGCTGATGGTATAATCGGTTAATACCTTGCCGCCTACGAGGTGCGCTTCCACAACCTCTTTCGCTTTTTCAGCAGTCATTTTGACGTAGGTGACCTTTTCCTTACCGGCTTCAAAAACCTCTACGACCGGCTCAAACTGGCAGATGCCGATGCAGCCTGTCTGCGACACGGTTACCTTGTCGGAAAGACCGGCGTTGTTAACTTCCTCCACAAAGGCGTTGAGTACGGGACGTGCGCCTGCCGCAATACCGCAGGTAGCCATACCGACAACGACACGGATGTCGCCTGTGCCTTCGCGAAGAACGACCTTGTCCTTCATTCTGTCTTTGATTGCCTGAAGCTCTGCTAATGATTTCATAAACTTCTTCCTTCCTCATTCCAATGAGCAATGCTCAAATATTTTACTCTTTTATTTCCAAATACTGCTCTTGCAGATATTCTTCCATCCATTTAATGACATCGTAGGTGTTCAGCGGTACGCCCTCAAGCACCTGACGCAGCTCCCTTGTGTCGAGCGTGACCTGACCTTTTGCCGTTTTGTGGCAGAAATAAAAGTCAGCGTCGGGATGCCCTTGGATCAGCGTCACAACAGAGGCGGCCACATCACCCAGCGGTGTGTAATCGATATGCTGCTTATGAAAGCGTGCCGTTACCGTTGTGCCGTGGCTGTCGGGATGCGCAGTCTGCGCTTTTGACTCGATGGTAAAGCTGCCGCCCGTCTGCTCCGCCGCCAGCTTCAGCAGGGGAACACCCAGTCCCACGCTGCGCGTCGTCCTCGTTGTATAAAACGGGTCGATGACAGCGCGCACCTGCTCCTCTGTCATGCCGCAGCCGTTATCTCTGATGCGCAGCGTGAGCTGCGTTTCATCTTCTTCTATCAGGATTTCGGTCAGTGCAGCACCGGCCTTGACCGAATTTTCAGCGACGTCGAGTATGTTTAGCGATAATTCTTTCATGGTGCTACTCTCAGCCTTTCAAAGAGTCTTTGCCGAACGAGCGTACTGCTATACGGCTCGTCGTCAAGCTCAAAATAATTTTCTTTATCTCTCATATCCGTTAGGTAATGCGCGTCAGAGCTGACAATGATGTGCTTGTCGCGCAGCAACGGGTATCTTTCCAGATATTCTGCTGTTTTCTCACGCCGGTTCATTTCTGCACAAGTAAAATACGGCGTTTGAGGAAACGTACCGAGCACGGATATGATACCGTTCGCAGGACGGTCAATGTGCGCCGGATAGCAGACGCCGCCGAAAGGCTTGACCAGCGTCGGTACCGCCTCTATCGAAATGTCCGTGGCGTTGGATAAAAAGTGCGGCTCCGTGCCGATCAGCTCATCCTGCCCGTTCAATATCAGCTGGTTGCCGAAAATATCGGTCCGGTTCGGTATCAGCATACGGTGCGCCTGCAGCTCGCTGTCGAACTGCAAGGCGGCCTCCAGTGCTTCAAAGAGGCAGATCACGTGGATGTCCTCTGACGTCGTCAGCTCCATGCCGGCTACCGGAATAATGCCGTAACGCTTTGCTGCTTCAAAGAACGCAGGACAGTTTTTGGCGGAATTGTGGTCCGTCAGCGCCACGATATTCAGACCGCACAGCGTCGCCATACCGGCGATATTGTTCGGCGTATTGTCGTCGTCTGCACAGGGCGAAAGACAGGAGTGAAGGTGCAGATCGTAGTAATATCTGTTCATGAAAGCGCTTGATGCAGCTGTACGGCTGCTTCATAAGCCGGCAGAGAAGTGCTCAGGACATTGATCCCCTTCTGCATCGCCGTATGGCGGATATCCTCGTCTAAGGTAACGCCCTCCGCCAGCAGTACGCAGGCCACATCGGCCAGCGTTGCAACGGCGATGACGTTCACGTTAGACATAATGGTGATCCATACGTTGTCCGCCTGCGCTCTGCCCATTACCCAGCTGAGCAGGTCGCCTATATAAACGCCGTCCGCCTCTCTGTCAGGCTCCGGCAAACAAATTGCCGTCAGCGCCAAGGCGTCGCTCAATTCTTTTACTGTCATCCTTCTCTCCTTACAGCTCCTGGATCGGGCAGCCGTTGACATGAGCCTTGCCCTTGATAACATCCTCTGCGAAGGCTTTACAGCTTGGTGCGCCGCAAGCGCCGCAGTCGATGCCGGGCAGTAGCTCACGCAGCTTTTGTATATCGGCCATCATGCGCATGGATTCACCAATGTTGTCGCTGAGACGGGTGATCGGCGCATAAGTGGGCAGATTATCGAATAAATACAGATCCGGAATATAATCGGACTCGTCCTTGCCCGGCGCATTACGTGAAACCGGCAGACCTCTGCGCAGTGAACGCAGGCGCGCCTTGGCGATGAACGGATTCTGTACCGTCATGACGCCGCCGACGCAACCGCCCGGACAAGCGTTCAGCTCGATGAATTCCAGGTTAGTGATGTTGCCGTTTTCCACCTGATCCAGCACACGGATTACGTTGTCGATACCGTCAGCCGCCAGGTATTTTTCGTTGAAGATTGCGGTGGCCTCACCGCCGGAGCTTGCCCAGCTCAGGCCGATGATACCAGTGTCGCAACGCGGCTCTACATCGTTATCGGGCGACATCTTATTCAGCAACAGAAAGTAAATGTCGCTGACGGACACCACCTCGTCCACGTTGCTCTTATAATCGGCAAAGCCGTTGTTGACGTAGCTGACCTTGGCAGGACAGGGGGAAATGAAGCAAGTGCCGATTTCCTCCGGCTTCAGCTCCGGATGCTCCTCCATGGCTTTTTTCTTTGCCAGCTTAGCCGCTATTTCCATCGGCGGTAGCATGTGCAAGATATTGCTGGCAAGCGACGGAAAACGCAGTGAGATCAGCCTGACAATGACCGGACAGGCTGAGCTGATAATCGGTTTGATGTTGCCCTCTGTTTTCAGGTACAGCCTTGTGTAGGCCGATACCAGCTCCGCTGCCTTAGACACCTCAAAGACGTCGTCAAAGCCCAGCTGGATCAGTCCGTCCAAGACAAAGTCGATGTCATCAAGGTTATCGAACTGACCGTATAGCGTCGGCGCTGGCAGGGCGATTTTATACTTGAACCTGTCCATGGCCTGTAGCTTAGAATAGACCGCCTTCTTCGCCTGGTGAGGGCAATTGCGGATACATTCGCCGCAGTCGATACAACGCTTGTCGTTGATGACCGCGTGACCGTCCTTGATGCGGATCGCCTCTGTCGGGCAGTGCTTCAGGCACGTGGTGCAGCCGGTGCACTTTGCCGCATCAAGCAAAACGGAGTGTTGGTAGGTATTCATATAATCACTACTTTATTGGATATATATTTTCATTGTAACAGTGGTGCCGACGCCAAGCTCTGTGTCAATATGCATTGCGTCGGTATACCGCTTCATGTTCGGCAAGCCCATGCCGGCACCGAAGCCGAGCGAACGGGTGGTGTCGGAGGCGGTGGAAAAGCCTTCCTGCATTGCCTGATCAATATCCTTGATACCGGGGCCTTTATCTGCGAGAATAATATCAATACAGTCCTCGCTGACCTTGACGTCAGCCGTGCCGCCTCTGGCGTGGATAACCATATTGATCTCCCCTTCGTACATCGCGATGGAAACGCGGCGAATAATCTCCGGGGAGAAGCCCAACTGTCTTAAGTTCTTTTTGATTTGTACAGATGCCTGTCCGGCAGAAGCAAAATCCTCTCCGTCTATTTCAAAGTGAAATACTAACGGCTCGCTCAAGCTTTTACCTTGTTGCCGCTGAGACCGCTGGAATAGAGAATACCGCAGGCCTCATACAGCCGTTTGTCACAGCGCATGATCACGATACCGCTTTCCTGCGCCAGCGCCAGCATTTCCGGAGTAGGGGATTTTGAACGAACAAATACTATACAAACCATATCCATCATTTCTGCGGTGCGCACCACCTGCGGGTTTACCAACCCCGTCAGGAGTACCGCCTGATCCTTAACGTAAGCCAGTACGTCGCTCATCAGGTCGCAGCCGCACGCAGAAAATATTTCACGCTCGGTGTTATCCTCGCAGCATAACACCTCAGCATCCAGTAGCTTTTGAATTTCTTTGATTTTCATTTACGCAAATCCTTATGCCTCATATTTGGCCAAAATGCCGTCAATGTCCTTGTCGGTCAGTCTGCCGTAAACCTCATCGTTGACTGTCAGTACCGGTCCAAGACCGCAAGCGCCGATGCAGCGGCAGGCCTCGATCGAGAATTTGCCGTCCGGTGTGCATTCATCTACACCGATGCCGAGCTTTTCGCTCAGACCGTCGATCAGAGCCTGTGCACCCTTGACATAGCAGGCAGTACCGAGGCAAACGGAAATGTTATACTTGCCCTTTGGCGACAGCGCAAACTGTGCATAAAAGCTGGCTACGCCGAAAACCTTCTCGAGCGGCACGTCCATGCCGTCAGCGATCATCTGCTGAACCTCAACCGGCAGGTAACCGTAAATTTCCTGTGCCTCCTGCATGACAGCCATCAGACGGGATTTATCGTTCTTGTTGGCCTCGATCACCTCCTGCAGCTTTGCAGCCTGCTCCGGTGTGCCCGTGAAGGGAATTGTGCTGATTTTCTTTTGCATAACTACACTCCTTAATCCTAAAATAATTAATATAATGAATTACTTATGAATTATCCCAAATATCATAACATAAATCATCAAAAATGCAAGGGCTTTTAATAAATTTGTTAAAATTTTATCATTTATGGTATTTTTTACGTATCTTCACATTGAAATTTGGTAAAAACAGCAGTATAATGAAACTATGAAACACCATACGATTGAACCGGTTTTTGACAGCCGTTCCAAAATTCTCATACTCGGCAGCTTTCCCTCCGTAAAATCACGCGAACAGGGCTTTTTTTACGGCCATCCGCAAAACCGCTTTTGGCGTGTCTTGGCGCGTGTGACCGGCGAGCCTTGCCCTGCCGATATTGCCGAAAAAAAGCAGTTGCTCCTGGCGCACAATATTGCGCTGTGGGATGTGATCGCCTCGTGCGAGGTGGAAGGCTCTGCCGACAGCACGATCCGTGATATTACGGTGAATGATATACCGGCGCTGCTGGCACAGTGTCCTATCTGCGCCGTCTTTACGAACGGCAAGAAAGCTGACGCGCTGTACCGTCGGCATCTGGCAGCTGTAACGGGTATGGAGGCGGTGTGTCTGCCGTCCACCAGTCCTGCAAACGCGGCATGGAGCGAGGACGCCCTGTATGATGTCTGGAACAAAGCAATTTCAAATTATCTGAAAGGATGAATATCATGAATAAAATCACACCGAATACTTCGTTTAAGGAAGCGATACGTAACCCGATGGCGAAGGATATGCTCGAAAAGCTGCTCTTGGCGCTGCACCTGCCGGGAACGCTGATTGAAAAGGGCGCGATCGGCAAGCTGAAGGTAAAGCATATTTCAACCGCCACCGCCGGTCTGCTCACCAAAAAGACAGTGCAGACGATCTGCGATATGTTTAACCTTGAAAGGGATGAGGTCATCACTGACGAGGGAGAGATGAACGAAAAATGGTGGAAAGAAGCGATCATCTATCAGATCTATCCGCGCTCTTTTTGCGATTCTGACGGCGACGGCGTCGGTGACCTGAACGGTATCCGCAGTAAGCTGGATTATCTCCAGTCGCTCGGCGTGACTGCAATCTGGTGCTCTCCTTTCTACGATTCTCCGAACGACGATAACGGCTACGATATTCGCGACTACCGTAAGATCATGGCAGAATTCGGTACAATGGAGGACTTTGACGCGCTCCTGGATGAAATTCATCAGCGCGGCATGAAGCTGATCATTGATTTGGTGGTGAACCATACCAGTGATGAGCACGAATGGTTTAAAGAAGCGCTGAAGTCAAAGGATAATCCTTATCACGATTACTATTTTTGGCGTGATGCTACCGACGGCGGTACGACGCCGCCGAACAATTGGATCAGCCTGTTTAAAGGACCGGCTTGGTATTTTTATGAGAACCTTGACCAGTGGGCACTGCATTTGTTTTCTAAAAAACAGATGGATCTCAACTGGGAGAACGAAAAGGTACGTCAGGACGTTTACGCCATGATGAACTGGTGGCTGGACAAGGGGATCGACGGCTTCCGTATGGATGTGATTAACTTCATTTCTAAGGTTCCCGGTCTGCCGGAGGCGGACAGCTTCCTCGGTCTGTTGACCGGTTACAAGGGCGCTGAGTATTATTTTTACGGCCCGCGTCTGCACGAATACCTGCGCGAGATGCGTGAAAAATCCTTTGGCAACTACGATGTTTATACCGTCGGTGAATGCGGCGGTGCCGGCATCGAGATGACGAAAATGCTCACAGCCGACTACCGCAAGGAGCTGGATACGATTTTCAACTTTGACTTCCTGATCAATCAAGGCCATACAAATTACGATTATTATGAATTCAGCCTGTATAAAGCCATGCAGGAGTTTGAGCGGTATCAGACGCAGCTGACGAATCACTGCTGGCCGACGGTGTTCTTTGAGAATCACGATCAACCGCGTATCGTTTCAAAGGTGGATAAGAGCGGTCTCTTCCGCGAGGACATTGCCAAGGTCTGCGGCTTGATCGAAATGACGCTGCGCGGTACGCCGTATATCTATCAGGGTCAGGAGCTGGCGATGGGTAACGGCGATTTTGAAAGCATTGATGAAATCAACGACCGTGAAGCGATCGGTACCTATCACGAGCTGCTCGAGAAGGGCAAAGCGCCTGACAGAGCGTTCTTCCGTATCAAGACCGGTACGCGTGATAACGGCAGAACGCCGATGCAGTGGCGCGATGCCGAAAACGCCGGCTTCACGACCGGTAAGCCATGGCTTCGTGTCACCGGTGACTATGTACGCTATAACGCTGAGGATGAGGCGGTCAGACCGGACAGCGTGCTGAATTTCTATAAAAAGGCTATCGCACTGCGTAAGGAAAATAAGGGCCTTGTTTATGGCGAATTCCGCCGTGCCGAGGGAATTTCGGCGCCGCTTTACTGCTACTACCGTGAGTACGGTGACGACTTGTATTACATCGAGCTGAACCTCGGTAAAAAGCCTGCCGCGCATCCGCTGGATGTCAACGGCATGGAGAAGCTCCTTTCTACGCGTGACGATGCGTCAGATTGTCTGCGTCCCTACGAGGGGAATATTTACAAGCTTCGCTGATCTTTAACAAACCCATTATAAAAGCAAAAAGCATTGCAAGCCTAGCGGTTGCAATGCTTTTTTATGGTTCTATAATAAATGTTGGGGTAGGGATACCTCAACATTTGTTTTTTTGTAAAAAAGGAAACAAAAAACGAGACATATTCCGAAAAAGCCATTACAATAGAGTCGACGAAAACCAAATAGAATGGAGTGAAGAATATGTC